>DASQLU010000032.1:0-53282 GCA_035645855.1 Pyrinomonadaceae bacterium | reverse complement strand
GCGCTCACGTGCGGCGCGCAGTTACGAGGCACTAGACGAGGCGATCACTGAAGCGTTGTCAAAGATCACGGTCGAGAACGCGCAAGCATGGTTCAAGCATTGCGGCTATCGTGTCTCACGCAAATGAAATTTGCTCTAGGGTGGTTATTTGTTGCCCCATGTTAGCGAACATTATATGCCCCCCCCCCCGAATTTTTCAGTACGGAAACCGACAAAGGCTTATACCGGACTGAGTACGCGAGCGTACCGGAGCGCGTCGCCTTTCGCCGCCGGTTCTGATAAACTCGCGCATCGGTTCGACCGTTGCAAATCCCGTCTCCCTGAAACACGCTTCGCTGTGAACACTCACAAAATTCTTTATGCGCTCGCCGGACTCATCGCGGGCTGCGTCATCGGGTTTTTCTTCGCCACTTCGATTGATCGCAAAGAACTGGAGGAGTTGCGCGGGCAGTTAGCGCGCGCGCGCGGCGGCGCGAACGGGCAGCAGGCGGGCGCGACCCCGGCTGCGGGCGCAAACGATCCTTCGGCCAGCATGCCGACCGACGAAGAGATGCGCGAACTCATCACGAAGGCCGACGCCAGCCGGCAGGACGCGGAATATCAACGCAAGGTTGGACAGGGCGTTTACATGTACGCCCTCGGCACGGGCAAGCCCGCTCTGTTGCCCGAAGCCGTCCGCCTGTTGAAACGCGCGCACGAAGCCGACCCGCGCAATTACGAAACCACCGTGCTCGTCGGCAACTCTCTCTTCGCGCTCGCACAGGCCGGGGACACATCGAAGTATGGCGAGGCGCGCGTCTATTACAACAAGGCGCTCGCGGTCAAACCGGAAGACTCGAACGTCCACACGCTGCTCGGCCTGACGTATTACTTCGGCCAGCCTTCAGACCCGGAGCGCGCCGTCAAAGAGTATCGCAAGACGCTCGCCTCGGAGCCGCGACACGAGATGGCTTTGCAAAGCCTCGCGTCGGCCTTGATCGCGTTGAATGAAATTGATGAAGCCCAGCGGCGCATCGAGGAACTGCAAGCGGTCAACGGCGCGAACGTCGCGCTCTCGAATTTGCGCGCACAGCTCGCGCAGGCCAAAAACGCCGCGAAGGAGAATAAGTGAAATACCTGATCGTCGCGCTCATCCTCTGCGCGTTCTTCACCTTCATCTACCTGCGGCTGCGCCCCTACATAGGTTTCGCGCGGCGCGTGCTCGGCGTCGTCCGCGAAGCGCGCGGCATGAGCGCGGGGGGAAGCGTGCCGGGCGGCGCTGAGGCGGCGGGACGAAAGCAGGCGGGCGGGGAGCGTCTCGTGCGTTGCGCTTCCTGCGGCACGTGGCTGCCAGCATCTCGCGCCCTCAAGCTGCGCGCGACCTCATCCGATTTCTGCTCACACGCCTGCATGGAACGCTCCGCCGGAGACTCCGGCACGCGGCGCGCGGCGGGCGGCGGGCACTGAAAAGAAATGGCGTAGGATGAGCGCGCAGTAGTGATGTATGGGAAAAAGTTCGCTGCCCGTGGTCGTCTGCCGGTGACCGTTTGCTCTTTAGTCAGTTGCCCGCCGTCAGTTGGTCGCCGTCGTTTGTCCGTGCTCTGTCGTCCGCTTGCGTGTGCCCGTCGCACGAGTCGCTGAAGACCAGCTTGAACAAACGACTATCGAAGACTGACCGACGGCGAAGCGCGCCCGGCAACTTTCAACTCAACGCTTCCTCGCGGCCAACTTCTTCGGGCTGCGCGTTGCCCGCCTCTCGAACGGCTCTGTCGGTATCGGTGATTGAGAGGATGATGAGGCCGACGACGAAGAAGACGATCAGAGAGAGTATGGCCTGCCGGTAAGAGTTCGTCGCGCCGACGACCGCGCCGAAGACGAGCGGCCCCAGCCACGACGTGCCGCGCTCGGAGATTTCGTAGAGTCCGAAGAAGGAAGCTTCGCGCCCCGCCGGGATCATGCGCGAGAAAAGCGAGCGGGAGAGCGCCTGCGAGCCGCCGAGCACGATGGCGATCATCGCCGCCATCACCCACGCCTGTCCCGTCGTCTGTAAAAACCCGTAACCGTAGATGACGATGCCCGCCCAGATAGCGAGCGACAGCATGATCGCGCGCTTCGTGCCGACCGCGTGCGCGATGCGCTCGAACAAAAGCGCGCCGCCCACCGCGAGAAACTGCACGAGCAGAAAAATCTTGATCAGAAACGACTCGCTCCCCTCCAACCCGCGCGAGACGAACAACTCCTGCGCCAGAAACACACCGGCCATGCTGATCACGGTCTGGATACCGTCGTTATAGAGCAGGTAGCCGACGAGGTAGCGGAGCGTCTGGCGCAGGCGTAAGAGTTCGCGGAAGGTCGCGCCGAGTTGGCTGAAGCCGACGTTGAGATAGTTTTTGCCCGCGGGCAGGGAACGCACGGCGGCGCGCGGCTGCAAACGCGCGAACGCGAACAGAGAGAAGCCGCCCCACCAGAGTCCGGCCGAGAGCAGCGAGAGGCGCACGGCCATGCCCGTCGAGATGCCGAGCGCGGGCGCGGCCTGCACGAGCAGGAGATTGAGCGCGAGCAGCAGACCGCCGCCCGCGTAGCCGAGCGCGAAGCCCCGGCTCGAAACCTTGTCCCGCTCGTCCTCCGTCGTAATCTCGGGCAGGAATGCGTTGTAGAAGACGAGCGCCGCGCCGAAGCTGAGGTTGGCGACGATAAAGAGCACGCCGCCGGCGATGTAGAGGTTGCCCGTCACGGCGAACATCAGACAGGTGGCCGCCACGCCGAGATAACAGAAGAGCGCGAGCAGACGCTTTTTCAAATTTGAATAATCGGCAATCGCGCCGAGTATCGGGAGAAGGAAAACCTGCAGGAAGACCGAGATCGAGATGCAGAAGGGGAAGAAGGATTTGGCCGTGACCGCGCCGAGCGCGCCGAAACTGACGAGCGTCCCGTTCTCGCCGAGCGCGTCCTGCGCGAGTCGGGTCACGTATGGGCCGAGCATGACGCCTGCGACGGTGGTCGAGAAGGCCGAGTTCGCCCAGTCGTACATCATCCAGCCGAAGACTTCGCGGCGGTCGTTTTTGCCGCCGGGTCGCGGATGAAATTGCTGGGGCGCGCTCCCGGCGGGTGTGTCTCGCATTGTTTCGCTCATGCGTGGGCGGCCTCTCCGGCGGTCAGGGTGGCGATGATGGCGGGCGTGATGTCGGCGAGCGTGCGCACGCGGCGCTGCACCTCCGCGCGGCGCGCGCCCCAGGCGAGCGTGGGCACGAGGTTGCGCGTGTGGTTGCGCAGGCTCAGGTCTTCCACGTTGCCGTGATCGCTCGTGAGCACGACGGTCGTCTCGGACAAATCCACGCAATCGAGCACGCCGCGGACGAACGCCGCGAGGTTCGAGATGACGCGAAGCGCGCCCTCCATGTCCTGCGCGTGGCCGACGCGATCAGTGATGAAATATTCGTAGAGCGTGAAGCGGTGAGCGGCCGCGAGCGCGGCGAGCGCGGCGGCCGCCTGCCGGGGCGTGCGCGGTTGAACGTCCAGGCCCGCCTCGATGGCGAGTTCGTTCGTGAAGTCATAAAAGATTGCCTCGCCACGCTGTAAATCTTCGAGCCGGCGAAAACTCATGCCCGCCGCTTCGACGGCGACGGTGGTGGCCGACACCCAGCGCGGGCGCGTCTGGAAGAAACGCGGCGTGTAAGCGTTGGCGAACGTGTTCGGTGCGATGCCCGCGCGTTGTAGTTGCAGGAAGATGGAATGCTCGCGGATGATCTCGCGCATGGCCGTGTTGGGGAAGCCCTGCTTGTGATAGCCGAGCAGGGCGGGCGCGTTGACGCCGGTCAGGATCGTCGTCTGCCCCGAAGCGCTCTGCGGCCGCCCCTCGATGCCGAGGCAGGCGTCCGTCGGCGCGAGCAGCCCGTCGTGGGGCAGCGGTGGCGGTTCTTCGTCGGTGAAAACGGCGAGCGGAGAGGCCGTGGAGCCGAGGCGGTCGAGCGGATTGTGCGCCCCGCGCGTGCCGATGCCGAGGCCGTCCACGAAGATGAGTAGCGTGCGCATCGCGGGAGATATTAGCACGTCGCCGGGTTGCCGCGCCGCGTCGTAATTCTGTTATATTGGCAGCCGAAAGCCTGCAATCCCGTTTCAAAGGCGCGCGTCTCCGCACGCTGAAATTGCCGTCCAAACTTTTTTAGTCCCAACGCCGGAGGATCGAATGACATTGTGTAGAAATCTGTGTGCGCCCGCGCTCTCGCTGGTCGCCGCGCTCTCGCTCGTCCTCGGCGTCGCGCCCGCCTTGAGGGTGCGCGCGCAGGAGGAAGATAAGGCCGCGACGAAGACCGCGCCGCCGCGCACCTCCGCGCCGCAGACCGCGCCGCCGCAGGGCGTCCCGTATTTCACCGAACCCTCCGTCGCGCCCGACCGCTCCGAGATCGCTTTCGTCTCCGGCGGCGACATCTGGACGGTGCCGCTCGCGGGCGGCGAAGCGCGTCTCCTCGTCTCGCACGCCGCCAACGAGTCGCGCCCGGTCTATGCGCCCGACGGACGGCATCTCGCCTTCACTTCAAACCGCACTGGCGGCGGCGACATCTACGTGCTCACGTTCGACACGGGCGAACTGCGCCGCGTGACCTTTGACGACTCAAACGATCAACTCGACGCCTGGTCGCGCGACGGCCGCTGGCTCTATTTTTCCTCCACCAGCCGCGACATCTCCGGCATGAACGACATCTTCCGCGTCAGCCCCGAAGGCGGCACGCCGATGCGTGTGAGCGCGGATCGCTACACAAACGAATTCTTCTCCGCGCCTTCGCCCGATTCCGCGTCCGTGGCCTTCACGGCGCGCGGCATCGCTTCCGGCCAGTGGTGGCGCAAGGGGCGCAGCCACATCGACGAGTCCGAAATCTGGCTGCTGCGCGGCGTGAACGACGGGGCGAGCGCGCCCGCACCTTCCGCCTACGAGCGCATCACGCCGGGCGGCGCGAAAGAAATGTGGCCGATGTGGCAGGCAGACGGGCGCGGCCTCTTCTACGTCTCAGACCGGGGCGGCGCGCAGAACATCTGGCAGCGAGGCCTCGGGCAGGGGCGCGCGGCGAGCAGCGACGCGGCGCGCGAAGTCACGAAGTTCAGGGACGGGCGCGTGCTCTGGCCGAGCATTTCCACGGACGGGCGCGTGATCGTCTTCGAGCGCGACTTCCGCATCTGGAAACTGGACACGTCGAACAGAGAGGCGCGCGAGGTTGCCATCACGCGGCGCGGCGCGCCCGCCGAGCCAATCGTCGAGCACCTGCGCCTGACGGATCGCATAGACGAATTTGCGCTCGCGCCCGACGGCCGGAAGGTCGCGTTCGTCGTGCGCGGCGAGGTGTTCGCCGCATCGAGCGCGGAGGGCGGCGACGCGCAGCGCATCACCGTTAGCCCAGCCGACGAATCGCAAGTCGCCTGGTCGCCCGACAGCCGTCGACTCGTCTACGTCTCCGACCGCGACGGCACGCCGCACCTCTTCAGCTACGACTTCGGGAGCAACACCGAGACGCAGTTGACCCACGCCGCCTCTCCCGATGCGACGCCGCGCTTCTCGCCCGACGGGAAACTGCTCGCCTACGAGCGCGGGGGCAGGGAACTGCGCGTGCTGAACATCGAGACGCGGGTGGAGAGCGTGGTGGCGCAGGGAAATTTCGACCGCCCACCGATCAACCCAGACCGCTCGTTCATCTGGTCACCCGACAGCCGTTGGATCGCTTACATGCCCGTGGCGTCGAAGTTGTTTCGCAACGTGCACGTTGTGCGCGTGGACGGCAACGCGGGCGCGGTTCTGCCCATCGCGCAGCCCGTGAGTTTTCTGGCGAACGTTTTCAGCAACACGGTCTCGTGGAGTCCGGACGGCACGTTCATGCTGTTCGACACGGGGCAGCGCACGGAGAGTTTTCAGGTGGCGCGCGTCGATCTCATCCCGCGCACGCCGCGCTTCCGCGAAGACCAGTTTCGCGAACTCTTCCGCGAAGAGACGCCGCGCAACCTGACGCAGCCGCAGCAGCGCGACACGCCGCCCACCCCGTCGCCGTCGCCCGCGCCCGCCGCAACGCCTTCGCCCGCCCCGTCGCCTTCGCCCTCGCCCGCGGGCGTCGCCGCCGACGAGCGGAAGAAGCCGAATGATAAGAAGGTCGAGATCACTTTTGAAGGCATCCGACAGCGTTTGAGTTTGTTGCCCGTCGGCATAGACGTGAACTACCAGGCGATCAGCCCCGACGGCAAGTGGGTCGTCTTTATCGCGAGCGCGGCCGGGCAGCAGAACCTCTACGCCTATTCGCTCGACGAACTCGCGCGCGAGCCGGCCGTGCCGAAGCAATTGACCTCCACGCCCGGATTCAAGGGGCTGGCGCAGTTTTCGCCCGACGGCAAAGAGATTTTCTACCTTGAGCAGGGACGCATCAACGTCGTCAATCTCGAAGGCAAGACGCGGCCGCTCGCCGTCACGGCCGAGATGGACGTGGATTTCGCGCGCGAGAAGATGGAGGTCTTCCAACAGGTCTGGTCGTACCTGAACGAACATTTCTACGATCCGAATTTCCACGGCGTGAACTGGCAGGGCGTGCGCGCCGCCTACGAGCCACGCCTCGCGGGCGCACGCACGCCCGACGAAATGCGTCGCCTGTTACAACTCATGGTCGGCGAGTTGAACGCCTCGCACTCCGGCGTCAGCGCGCCCTTCACCGGCGGGCAGGCCACGACGGGGCGACTCGGCCTGCTTTTTGATCGACACGAGTATGAAACGGCGGGACGCCTGCGCGTGATGGAGATCATCCCGCTCAGCCCCGCCGCGCTGGCGCGCGAGGTCAAACCCGGCGACTACCTGCTCGCCGTAGACGGGCGGGAGATCACATCTCGCACGAACCTCGACGAGTTGTTGAGTTACAAGATCAACCGTCGCGTGAACCTGACAATCGGCTCGCGCGCGGACGGCGCGGCGGGGCGGCGCGAACTGGCCGTGCGCCCCGTGAACGCGGCGACGGAGAAAGCCCTGCTCTATCGCAAGTGGGTCGAGGACAATCGCGCCTACGTCGCGCGCATCAGCAACGGGCGGCTCGGTTACGTACACATGTTCGACATGGGTTCGTCCTCGCTCTCGCAACTCTACGTTGACCTCGACGTGGAGAACCATGCGCGCGAGGGCGTCGTCGTGGACGTGCGCAACAACAACGGGGGCTTCGTCAACGTCTACGCGATTGACGTGCTCGCGCGCCGGGGTTATCTGACGATGACGCCGCGCGGCCAGACGGCCGCGCCCGCGCGCACCGTGCTCGGTCAACGCTCGCTCGAATCGCCCACCATCCTCGTCACCAACCAGCACTCGCTCTCCGACGCGGAGGATTTCGCCGAAGGCTACCGCACGCTCAAGCTCGGCAAAGTGGTCGGCGAGCCGACCTCCGGCTGGATCATCTACACCTGGAATCAGACGTTGATCGACGGTTCGAGCGTGCGCCTGCCGCGCATGAAAGTGCAGGCGGCAGACGGCACGAACATGGAGTTAAACCCGCGGCCGGTGGACGTGCCTGTCTCGCGCCCCATCGGCGAGACATACACGGATCGCGATTCGCAACTGGAGACGGCCGTGCGCGAATTGCTCAAACAACTCGGCGGCCGCGCCGCGAAGTGAGACGGAGAAAAGCTTGCAGGATGATGCGGAGAGGAGTGTGAAGGATGATGCCGCGCACCGTCTGGTTTGAACGGAAGTTTACGCTCGATTTGCCGCTCGCGATGTACCCGAACGTTGTGGAGCGCGTGCGCGGCACGCCCGCCCGGCTCGAAGACCGGCTGCTGAATTTGCCGCGCGAGGCGTTGACGCGGCGCGCGGGCGAAGACTGGTCAATGCAGGAACAGGCCGGGCACCTGCTCGACCTGGGAACGCTCGACCTCGGCCGCCTCGATGATTACGCGGCCGGACTCGAACGCTTGCGCCCCGCCGACCTCGGAAATCGCAAGACCCACGAGGCCGACCACAACGCCCATTCAATCGAACACATTCTCGCCTCGTTTCGCGCCGAGTTCGTGCGCCGTCTGGACAACTTCGATGCGGAATTCATCGCGCGCACCGCGCTCCACCCGCGCCTGCTCGTGCCGATGCGCGTCATTGACTTCGCCTACTTTATCGCCGAGCACGACGACCACCACCTCGCACGCATCACTCAGTTGATTAACCTCTTCGCCCGGAGGGTCTGAAAGAATTCGCGGCGATGCGGGATTGTGACGCTCACAGCCGCGGGCACACAGGACGCGGAGTGGGCACAGATTTGCGGAAGGGGGCACAACAGAGTTGCGGAAGGGGGCATAGAGTTCAAGATCGGGCGATTTCAAATTTGAGATTTGAAATCTCAAATTTGAGATTTGAAATCGCCCGATGTTTTTCTCTGTGCCCCCTCTGTGCTCTTTGAGCATCTGCGGCGGCGAATGATTCCCCTAACGCTCAATTACGTGCCGCCGTAAGTGAGCCCGAAGATCACAACCCTTCGATTCTCTTGTTGACGGGGTCGAGGGGCGGCAATTTGTTCTCCGGCGTGGCGAGGTAGAAGTAGGTGCAACTCGAATAGTCGTCTTCGCGTTCAAACTTGCCGTCTTTCGTTAAGTCCATCTCGACGAGGCCGGGGCCGGCGCGGTAGAGCCGCCGCCCGGCTTTCACAATCGCCTCGCGGCTGTGCGGGGCGAGATAACCGATCTGCTGGATCGTAACGCGGATGTCTTTCCGGAAATAGATGGGGTCGGGCAGGTGGTAGCGGTAGAAGCACCAGCGCATGTTCCGCTCGTCGGCGACGGGGCTGCCCTGGTAAGCGTGCGCGAACTGACCCTGTCCCCAGGCCGTGCCGATGTAATCTTCCGCGCCCGTGCCGCTCAGAGTGGGAAACTCGCGGTCGCCGTCCAGATAGATTTTCACCTCGCCCTCGCCCCACCAGGTGTTGAAGTATGTCTTCTGGTTGACGATGACGCCGATGTTCGTGCCGAGGTAGCGGCCGCGCCCTTCGACGCGCGGCAGCAACTCGTAGTCCTGCTGCAGGCGCGTCGGGTTTTCGCGGCGATAGTGTGCGTGGAAGTAGAGCATGTTCGCGCCGTGGCGGTCGCCGAGCGTGTAGTCCACGTCGTAGAAAAGTTCGTCGAGGTTCGCGCCGCTCTCGTTCGTCAACACGATCTTCATGCCCGTCTTGAACGGCATCTGGACGACGCTGTTGAAACTGCGGCCTTCCGGGTTCGAGAAGAGAGCGGACTCGAAGACGGTCGTCTGTCCCAACCCGATGCCGAAGAAGTCGCCGAGCGGCGCGCTCACGGCCGGAGTCTTCGCGCCGTCCCAGTACATGTCTATACGCAGGCTGCGGAGCATCTTCGGGCTGCGATCCGGGAACGTCATCCAGATGCGCCGCACCGTGCCGCTCGTCCCCACGGCCTCGGCCAGCACGCGGCTCTCGCCCGCCTTGATCGCCACGGTCGGAGAGCCTTTGCGCCCCCCGTTCGCCTGCCCGCCCTTGCCACGCTCGCCGCGCTGATTCTCCCCGCTCGACCAGCGCGACTCCACGCCCTCCGGCATCTCGTAAATTGCCTGCGCGCGCGTCGCACGAGTTGAAGACATCAGCAGCAACAATAATCCCACACCGTAAATCAATGCCCTGTTGAACCGCATTGCTGTTTCTCCCTCTGTCAAATCTGATTCGTGGCTCACGTCGGCGAGCGTGTCTGCGAAGTCGTAGGAGTGTCTGCCGTCCTCGATATTGATCTGCATTTGACCGGCCAGCCCCGTGAGTTGGCCGGTTCCCGAATCAAGCACGACCGCGATGCGGAGTTGCTGCGCGCCGCGCATCATTGTGCCGCTGTGTTGCAGCGCGAACGTTCCGTGACGGCCGTCGAGCGCGCCCGCGACTCGCTCCAACGCGACGTAATCGGCCGAGCCTTTCGTCTCCGTGAGCGCGGCCAGCATCTCGCCGCGACTCACGGCTTCCAAATCGCTGTGAAACTACTTGTCAAGCGACATCCGGCTCACCGTCGGGTCTCCGACGTTTTCCAACGCCGGTTGCGGACTCAACTTCACTTCAAACGTTCCGCACGCAATCCTGCTCCTGAAGACTTTCTCCTCCTCCACCTGCCCGTCTGCTGAAAAAATAAGAGGCAATGGATGTTCAGTGAACGAATAATTTTAAAATCATGAATGCGCTGATGGCGGCCAGCAGGGCTATCGTGCTTGAGACAATGCCCATCAGCCGCGAGCGTACCCACCCGCACAATCCCAGCGCCACAAGAAACAGGAAAATGCCGGAAATGAAAGTCAGGGATAAGCGCTGGTGCAAAAGGGAAAAGATTCCCGACCAGCGCGCGAGATCAGCCTGCGTTCGCGGGTCAACCGCGACCGCCGCGCTTAAAGTCCATCCGAGCGCGCACACGATCATGGCGGCGGTGGCCGCCAGCGAAAAGCCAATCGTCCAGCCGATGACGCGGCGTGTGGATTGAGCCGTGAGAAGCTGCACCAGAAACGTGAGCGAGAACCCCGCGATGAGCGCGCTGATGAAGGCGAGCTGGCGAAAAAGCTCGGCCGAGGCTGTTATTTTTTCATTCAATGATGACCTCTTTTCATCCGTGTCCGCTGGCACTGACTCGTCAGCCTGCCTATCACGGCAACCGGCCGCGGCCACCTTGCTCTACTTTGTTTCAGGAGATTCATACCTGTTATCCCAGGCTGCTCTGCGATCATTCAGCGTCTTCAGGGTCGCGGGTTCTTTCACATAGTCTTGAGCAATTTTGGCGAAGTCCAAACTCCAACGCTCCGGGTAATACAACAGCCTCTCCAGAATCCTGAATTTCTCGGACTCGGTTTTGGCGTTCCTCAACCTCAGCAAATCTTTTCTCAACTCGAACTCCGGGAGCCGCACGCGCGCGTCGAGAAAGGGCATGAAGCCGCCGACGTAATCCGCCGGCGTAACCTGCCTGTAATTTTTGTAATCGAAGACGGGTCGGGCGGAAGCCATCAGCCGCCCGTCTTCATAATTGTTTCTCGAAACGCTGCCGGGGCTGCCCGGCAAATCTTCCAGCCTGATGTTGCCCCCACTAGGGCTGACCGGCAGAAGCTTCGCCTCTTTAGCTATGACTTTGATTTTTGTGCCCACGGGGTAATACTTTTCCAACTTTTCTTTAGAAGTACCGCCCGTCAAACAATCAGCCCCCAGTTCATACGGGAACACCTCGAAATAACCGGCGGGCGTTTTCGGCAGGTAGATTGCTTCATCGACTTTCACTTTCAGACCCCAGGTTTTGCCCTTAAACTTTTTCGACTCGAACGGGCCGACGATGTTGACTACTTCTCCGGTGAAAATGTATTCGGCCGGATCAAAACCCTTCACGGGCGTCGCCGCCAAAGAGCAGCCACGGGAGATAGCAGGTGCGATAATGCAGGCAAGCAGGATATGGAAGATGAATTGGATGATGCGTCTCATTAAATAGCGCTCCTTGAATGATGCCGGCCTCCGGGAATGCGAAGCGCCTAACATAGATTTCGACCGCAATTTCACCTGTGGGAAAACGCCTTGATCGTCTTGCGGTGATTATACCGAAGCGGCCTGAAAAGGAACGCAATAATTTTAGAGTGGTTTCGTGTGGGCTCGCGGTCTCCTCTTGTCACGCGTCCGATGTGCGAGACCGCCGCTCTCTATTCTTGGGCTTTGCGTGCGGCTTGAGCGTGGGTGGCGCGCGCAGGTTCGGCTTCGGGCAGTTGGCCGCGGTCGCGGTAGAGACGAAGTTTGTTGTGGAGGGTTTTGAGGCTGATCTGGAGGAGTTCGGCGGCGCGGGTTTTGTTGTTGTCGGTCTTTTGCAGGGTGCGCATGATCATCTGCCGCTCCATCTCCTCGATGGGCGTGCCGACGGGGAGGGTGATGGTGTCTTCGACACGTGCGCGGGCGCGTTGATCGAGCGGGTAGGGCGCGATGTGGTGGCGTTCGATGGTTTCGCCGGAGCAGATGATGACGGCGCGCTCGATAACGTTGCGCAGTTCGCGCACGTTGCCCGGCCAGGAGTGGGAGCGCAGCACTTCGAGCGCGGCGGCGCTCAGGTGGCGCGCGGGGCGCTCGTGTCGTTCGGATAATTGTGTGACGAGGTGTTGCGTCAGGAGCGGCAGGTCTTCCCGGCGTTGGCGCAGGGGGGGCAGTTCGATGGTGATGACGTTCAGGCGATAGAGCAGGTCTTCGCGAAATGCGCCGGTGCGCACGGCTTCGTGCGGCTCGCGATTGGTGGCCGCCAGCACGCGCACGTCCACGGGTATCTCCTGCGAGCCGCCGAGCCGGCGCACGGAGCGTTCCTCCAGCACGCGCAGCAGCTTGGCTTGCAGGAGCGGGGGCATCTCCGCGATCTCGTCGAGGAGGAGCGTGCCGCGGTGTGCGAGTTCAAAACAACCCTGCCGGCGCGCGGCCGCACCCGTGAACGCGCCGCGCTCGTGGCCGAACAGTTCCGACTCCATCAAGGTTTCGGGGATGGCGGAACAGTTGATGGCGACGAACTCGCCTTCGCGACGCGGGCTGAGATCGTGAATTGTGCGCGCGACGAGTTCCTTACCCGTGCCGGATTCGCCCGTGATGAGAACTGAGGCCGAAGAGGATGCGACCTGTTCGATGAGCTTGTAGACGCGCTGCATCGCCTCGGAGTTGCCGATCAATTTCCCGAACGCGCCGCGTCCGAGGAGTTCGTGCCGGAGGGCGAGGCTGTCGCGCTCGGCGCGGCCTTCCTCCAACGCGCGCCCGACGACGGCGCACAATTTTTCGTTGTCCACGGGCTTCTCGAAATAGTGATACGCGCCCTCCTCCTGAATCGCGCGCAGAGCCGTCTCGACCGAACCCTCGCCGGTCAACACGATGACGGCGATCTCCGGGTGGCGCGTGCGCAACTCGCGCAGCAACTCGAAGCCGTCGAGTCCGGGCAGCTTCATGTCGGAGACGATGACGGAAGGCAGATATTGCGCGATGCGTTCGAGCGCGCGTTGCGCATCCGTCTCGACCGCCGCCTCGAAGCCTTCCGCCGTCAACATCGCACGCAAGGTTTCCGACACGAGCGGCTCGTCGTCAATGACCAACACCCGTCCTTTAGACATGTCCGCAGTTTAGCATACGGTGTCCGCTTTGAGTTTCAGGAGAAAGAGAGAGGGGAAAACGAGGAATGCGTAAAGAACGAGCGATGAAGAAGGAATGCGAAGCGTTGAAGGAGGTATGCGAAACGATGAATGATGAACGTTGAAGTAAAGAAGCCTTGCTTTCAATCCGTCCATCCGCATTCGACGTTCAACGTTCAACGTTTCCCTGAGCGCTTTTTTGCGCGAAATAGTCGGCGATGGCGCGTGCGAGCGCGGGGGTCGTAAATTCGGCGGGCTGGATGTGTGTGACTAGATTGTAGTCGGCGGCGGTGCGGGCGGTGATGTCGCCGATGCAGGCCACGCGTATGTCTCTCAGCAATTCGCCGAGGTCGCGCGTGTCGAAGAGTTGCGCGAAGTTAGAGACGGTCGAGGAACTGGTGAAGGTGATGCAGTCAACCGCGCCGCCGACGAGCAACGCCTCGACGCGCGCGCGGTCGGTTGTTTGCGGCGGGACGGTGCGATAGGCTGCGACCACGTCCGCGCGCGCCCCGGCCTCTTCGAGCGCGCGCGGCAGGTAATCGCGTGCGACGGCCGCGCGCGGGATGAGAAAATTCAGACGGTCGAGCCGCTCGCGCCCGCCGAGGTAGTTCGCCAGCGCGTCGAAGACGCCTTCGGCCTTAAACTCGCCGGGGACGACATCGACGTGGATGCGCGCATCCCGCAGGCGGTCGGCCGTAGCCGTGCCGATGGCGCAGACCTGTATGTCGTCCAACTCGCTCGCGTCGCGCCCGGCGGCTTCCAAACGGCGCATGAAGAAGTCCACGCCGTTCGTGCTGGTGAAGACGAGCCAGTCGTAGCCGTAGAGATGTTCGATGGCTTCGTCCAGCGGCGCGAAACTTTCGGGCTCCACGATCTCGATGGTGGGGCACGCGACGACGCGCGCGCCGTAGCGTTCGAGTTCGGCGGCGAACTCCGCCGTCTGCGCCAGAGCGCGCGTGATAACGACGGTGCGCCCGCGCAGGGGTTGCTCCTGAATCTGTCCTGGATCGGGTGTCATCGAGAGACGCGGCACACGAAATTTAGGCGGACAACTTTCCGACGGACAGCTTTCCGACGGACAACTTTCCGATGGACAGCTTTCCGATGGACAGCTTTCACACGGACAACTTTCGCACGGCCAATTTTCACACAGATAACTTTCTGACGGATAGCTTTCTGACGGGCAACCTTCAAACGGTTAACCCTTCGAGCAACTCTTCCGCGCCGCTTGCACGCAGACGCCCGGCGAGCGTCTCGCCCGCGCGCGCGGCATGCGCGGCGTCGTCCGTCAGACCGTCGCGGATGACGCGTCGGCCGTCGAGCGCGGCGACGAGCGCGTCGAGTCTGATCCTGCCGCCCTCCACGAAGGCGTGCGCGGCGATGGGAACCTGGCAGCCGCCGCCGAGGGCAAAGAGCAGCGCGCGCTCGGCCGTGCAGGCGGCGCGCGTCGGGGCGTGTTCGAGAAGGGAGACGAGCGCGCAGGTGCGCGCATCGTTCGCGCGCGTCTCGATGCCGAGCGCGCCCTGCCCGACGGCGGGCAACATCTCCGCGTGGGCGAGCGAGGCGTTGATGCGTCGCTCGAAGCCGAGGCGGCGCAGGCCGGCCGAGGCGAGGATGATCGCGTCATAGCCGCCCTCGTCGAGTTTGCGCAGCCGCGTATCCACGTTGCCGCGCAAATCCTTGATGGAGACATCCGGGCGCAAATGCTTCAACTGCGCTTGTCGGCGCAGGCTCGACGTGCCGACGATTGCCTGCGGCGGCAGGCCGCGAAGCGAGGCCGCTTCCGCACACGCCGCGCCCTCGCGCAGAATCAGTGCGTCGCGCGCGTCTTCGCGCTCGGTGACGGCGCTGATGGCGAGGTTGTCCGGCAGCGTCGTCGGCAAATCCTTGAGCGAGTGGACGGCCAGATCGATCTCCTCCGCGAGCAGCGCCTCTTCCAGTTCCTTCGTGAAGACGCCCTTGCCACCGATGACGGCCAGCGGCACGTCGAGCATCACGTCGCCCGAAGTTTTGATGACTTCAATGCGTATCTCCGCCTCCGGCCGCAACTCCGCGAGCCGCGCGCGCACCCATTCCGATTGCCACAACGCGAGCTTCGAGCCGCGCGAGCCGATGACGAAATGATCTCTCATAACTTGCAGAGGTCGGAGGTTAGAGGTCAGAGGTCAGTTAAAGCGAAAACTGATTTAACTGACCTCTGACCTCTAACCTCTAACCTCTCATTCCTCTAGTCCGAAAGTGTTGCGCCACGCTTTGAGGTTTTCTTCCTCGCCGGTGTCGTGCGAGCGGCGCAGGCGGTTGATGATGGGGTGCGAAATTTTGTTGACGGTGGACATCAGCAGGGCTTCGACGGCGCGCTCCTGTTCGGGCGTCAAATCGCCGAGACGGCCGCGCTGGCGTTTGAGTTCGGCGCGCGCGATCTCCTCCAGCTTGTGCCGGAGCGCGGCGACCGTCGGGCCGAGATCGAGCGAGCGCAGGGCTTGTTGAAACTGCATCACCTCGGATTCCACGATCAACTCCGCGCGCTCGGCCTCGCGTTCGCGCTCGCGTATGTTGGAGGCGACGACGGCTTCCAGATCGTCCACGTCGAAGACGAACAAATTGTCGAGTTCGGCGACCGCCGGGTCGACGTTGCGCGGCACGCTGATGTCTATGAAGAAGGCCGGACGCTGCCGCCGCGCCACGAGCGCCTCGCGCGCCATCTCCTGCGTCACGACGTATTCGTTGGCGGCCGTCGAGCAGACGATGATGTCGGCCTCGGCCAGGTGCGCGGGGAGCGTTGAGAAATCGAGCGCGGTGCCTTTAATTTTGTTGGCGAGTTGCTCGGCCGTCTCGATGGTGCGGTTGGTGACGAGGATGCGGGACGCGCCCGCGCTCGCCAGGTGTTGCGCGGCGAGTTCGGCCATCTCGCCCGCGCCGATGACGAGCACGGTCGTGCCCTTGAGCGAGCCGAAGATTTTGCGGCCGAGTTCGACGGCCGTGAAGCTGATCGAGACGGCCGTGGCGGCGATCCCGGTCTCCGTGCGCACGCGCTTGGCGACGCGCAGCGCGTGATGCACGAGCCGGTGGAGAACACGCCCGGCCGTGCCCGCCGTGACGGCGTTCGAGTAGGCGCGGCGCACCTGACCGAGCACCTGCGGCTCGCCGACGACCATCGAATCGAGCGAAGACGCGACGCGGAAGATGTGGCGCACGGCCTCTTCGTCGGCGTGCGTGTAGAGGTGCTCGCCGAAAAACTTATTGGGCACGCGGCGCGTCTCGCTTAAAAACGAACTGATGCGCGCCGTTCCTTCGTCGCCGCTCACGCCGCGCGTCGCCGCCAGCACCTCCACGCGGTTGCAGGTGGAAACGATCAAGCCCTCGCTAATCAATTCGCCGTCAACCAGCGTCTGCAAAGTCTCGGCGCACGCCTCGTCCGTAAAGGCCAGACGCTCGCGCACCTCCACCGGCGCAGTCTTATGATTGAGTCCGACGAGAATGATTGACATAAAACAGGTTTCAAGTTTCAGGTTTCAAGTTTCAGGACTGAGGTCTGAGGTTCTTGAACTTGAAACCTGAAACCTGAAACTTGAAACCCTGCTAACCGAAGACGTGATAGCCGCCCATCAGGCGCGTGCCGAGAAAGGTGAAGAGGACGAGGCCGAAACCGGCCACGCCGACGAGCGCGGATTTGCGCCCGCGCCACTGGATGCGGTAATGAATCATCGTCAGGTAGAGCAGCCACGTGATGAGCGCGAAGACTTCCTTCGGGTCGTTGTTCCAGATGCGCCCCTTCTGTTGCGAAGAGAGGATCGCGCCGGTGACGATGCCGAGCGACAAAAGCGTGAAGCCGATGCCGGCGGCCGTCGAGCCGATGTCGTCCACGGTCGTCAGCGACGGCAGGCGATGGAAAAGCGCGGAGAAGGTTTTCAACTTCAACTCGCGTTCCTGCCAGAGATACATCGCGCTGGCGGCGAAGACGATGAAAAAGGCGGCGTAGGAAAAGATGAGAAAAGCCGTGTGGATGGGAAAAATCCAGCCGCCCGCGCCCGTGGCGACCGTGCCGATGCGCGCATCCGATGTCCCGCGCATGAGCATCGCCGCCGTCACCAGAAACGCGACGAGCGGCATCAGGAACGTGCCGAGCGCTTTGACCTGATAGCGAAAGTGCGCCAGCCCGTAGGCGACGACGAGCGTCCATGCGAGAAAAGACAGCGTCTCGCGCAGGCCGAACAGGGGGTAATGGCCGTCCTGTATCCAGTCTGCGAGGAAGGCCGCCGTGTGCAGCGCGAAGCCCGTGCCGAGCGACATCAACGCCACGCGCTCCACCGAGCGGCGCTTGTAAGCGAACGCCAGGATCGCGTGGACGGCGGCGTTGACGTAGGCGGCTAAAGCTGCGAGCAGGAGATAATTCATCGGAGGTGTAAAACTCAGTCGAAACCTTCTGGCGGCATTGTACGGGATGTTTGAAAACCGCCGCAAGCCGACAATTCCGGGGCGCGCTGTTGTCACCTAACGGCAAGACGTGAGAAACTTCGAGACGTGCCAGCCCGCAAGCCGCCAGTTGATTTCGAGACTTCCATGTCGAAAGTGACGGAACATGCCTGAACGCGCCGACGCCTGGAAACTTCTCTGCGAGTACACCACGGGCGACAGCCTGCGCCGCCACGCGCTCGCCGTCGAGACGGCCATGCGCGCCTGCGCCCCGCGCTACGGCGGCACGGACGCGGACGTCGACGAATGGGGCATGGTCGGACTCCTACACGATTTCGACTACGAGATGTTCCCAGACCCGGACGCCGGCGGCCACCCCTTCAAGGGCGCGACGATCCTCTGCGGGCGCGGCTACCCGGATCATTTCATCCGCGCCATCATGGGACACGCCGCCTATACGAATGTGCCGCGCGACCCGCCCCTCGCACGCGCCCTCTTCGCCACGGACGAACTCTGCGGTTTCCTCGTCGCCTGCGCGCTCGTGCGCCCGTCGCGCAGCCTGGACGACATGGAGGTGTCGTCCGTGAAGAAGAAACTGAAGGACAAAGCTTTCGCGCGCACCGTAAACCGCGAAGACATTCAACAGGGCGTGGCCGAGCTGGGCGTCTCGCTCGACGAGCACATACGCTTCTGTATAGACGCGCTGCGCCCCGTGCAAAAAGAGATCGGGTTGAATAGTTCAGCGGCGGCCGATGCGGTGTGAGTCAGGCTAACACGCGCGCCGCGCCGGCCGGCAGCGCGCGTGCCTCCGCGGGAGACCGGGGCAAAAGTTTCGCCGTAATGACAAGCAGGGTGCCGGTCAGAATTAGCGCGAACAGCGCCGTCAAAGCTACTTGCAGCTTGCGCCGCCGTGCGGTGTGGCGGTAAACGAAAATGCAGGCGAGGGTAATGAAGAAAATGGGTACGGCCAGGACGACGAAGATGGTGGCGGGGCCGGGTGTCGGCAAGCAGGCCGTGTGGTCAATCGTCCAGTAGGCGAGAGCGCGCATCCCGCCCGTATTGATGAGGGCGACGACCAGCGAAGTGATGATGAGCAATTTCCAACGCACCGGGCGTAAATATCCTGACTCAACCGCCTCGGCTTAATGTCTGTTGGCGAGGTTGTTTGAGAGAGCAATGGCGGATCGACGCCAAGCATATCATAGGAGACAAAAGTGACAAGTGACGGGTGACGGGCGACAAGTTAAAAACCAGGCTGCTTTAACTTGTCGCCCGTCACCCGTCACTTGTCACTCTTAAAAATGGTAACTAGAAACGCACTGTTATATCTGGCGCGGCAGGAGGGATTGAAGGACTTCGCCACGCGCTTCAGCCCGTTCAAGAAGATGACCACGCGCTTTGTGGCGGGCGAAGACATCGACGAGGCGGTCGCCGCGATTCGCGAGATCAACGCCCGCGGCGCGACCGCCTCGTTCGACCATCTCAACGAATCGGTCGCGAGCCGCGCCGAGACGGAAGAAGAAGTGCGCGAGTATAACCGCGTGCTCGCGACCATCGACGAGACGGGCATCCGCTCGAACGTCTCCATCAAGTTGACGCAATTCGGGCTGGAAATAGACCCGGAGCTGGCCTATCAGAACGCGCGCGAGGTGGTGGCGGAGGCGGCGCGGCGCGGCAATTTCGTCCGCGTGGACATGGAGCAGTCGAGCGTCACGCAGGTGACGATAGATATCTTCAAGCGGCTGCGCGCCGAGTTCGATTTGAACACGGTCGGGATCGTCCTGCAATCATATTTGCGCCGCACCGAAGCGGATGTCGAAGACCTCCTGAAGATTCCGGCGCGCATACGCATCTGCAAGGGCGCGTATAACGAACCGCCCGAAGTGGCTTTCCCGGACAAGCGCGACGTGGACGAGAACTACGTGCGCGTGATGCGCCGGCTCCTGTCGAGCGGCGTCTATCACGGCATCGCCACGCACGACCCGGCCATGATCGAGGCCACCATCGACCACGCCGCGCGCGAGGGCATCGCCAAAGATGCCTTCGAGTTTCAGATGCTCTACGGCATCAGGCGCGATCTGGAACTGCAACTGGTGAAAGACGGGTATAACATGCGCGTCTACGTGCCCTACGGCAAGCACTGGTATCCTTATTTCATGCGGCGGCTGGCGGAACGCCCGGCCAACGTCTGGTTCATCCTGAAGAACTTGTTGAGAGGCTGAAGCGAGAGTGCCATGAGCGATTTCGTGTGGATATTGTGGGTGGTGCTCGGCGTGATTTTGATCGTCGCCGAAATCTTTACGTCCGGCTTCGTGCTGCTCTGGTTCGGCGCGGGCGCGATTGCCGCCGCGCTGGCCGCGCTCGCCGGCGCGGGCTACCCCTTCCAGTTCCTCATCTTCTTCGTCGTCTCGATTGCCCTGACCGCAGCCTCGCGCACCATCTTCACGAAATATCTCATGCGCGACGCGGACGAGGGCGGCTATAAATCCGGCGCGGAGTCGCTGCCGGGACAGGTCGGCACGGTCGTCGCTTCGAGCCAGGGCGCGCTCTCCGAAGGCGCGGTCAAAGTCTACGGCACGACCTGGACGGCCTACCCCGCCGCCGGCGAAGAACCACTGGAGGCCGGTTCACGCGTCATTGTCGAAAGCGTCCGCGGCGCATCAATCTACGTCCGCCGCGCCCCCTCGGAACCCGACTGGCGACCGAGCGCCTTGCCGGAAGGAAGGGAAGACAGCTAACAGCCTCGCCCGCAAATCTAACCTTCCCCTTCGACCCACTGCCGCAAAGTCTCTCCATATACGCCAGCCGCCTTGTAAATCCGTTCGCGATTATCCTCTGATGTGCCGCGCATAAGGTTTATGATCCTCCCGAGGTGTTGAATAGTCTCAACTTTGAAATGCTCGGAAAGGTCGGGATTTTGTAAATACTCCTGAACTAATCGAATCGCCGTCGCTGCATCCTTCCCAGCGTCGTTCCATCTTTCGAGCTTAAACAATGTCTCGAATCTATAACTGACACCCCGCATCAAATCCGGCAAAATTTCTATTCTGCCAAACTCCTCAACACATTCTCTCCACAGTTGTACGCTTTCCGTGTAACCGATGAGAGCATTTTCCCAGTCCGACATATTCTCCGACGCCAGAGATTTGTTCATGTAAGCCATTGCCAGGCTGTTTGCCAACTCACCACGACCTTCTTCATTAACTAGCCGCTCGCGTATTCTGATGGCTTTGTCATACTCAGCAATCGCTTCCGGCAATCTGCCCGCATTGTTGAGTGCATTGCCTTTGTTCATGTAAGCCATTGCCAAGCTGTTTGCCAACTCATTGCGACCTTCTTCATTGACTAGTCGCTCGCGTATTCCGATGGCTTTGTTATACTCAGCAATCGCTTCCAGCAATCTGCCTGCATCGGCGAGTGCGTTACCTTTATTCATGTAAGACATCGCCAGGTTGTTCGCCAACTCGCCACGACCTTCTTCATTAACTAGTCGCTCGCGTATTCTGATAGCTTTGTCATACTCAGCAATCGCTTCCGGCAATCTGCCCGCATTGTTGAGTGCATTGCCTTTGTTCATGTAAGCCATTGCCAAGTCGTCTGCCAACTCACCACGACCTTCTTCGTTAACCAGTTGCTCGAATATCGTGATGGCTTTGTCATACTCAACAATCGCTTCAGACAGCCTGCCTACATTGCGAAGCGGGATACCTTTGTTCGTGCATATCGTAGCTATAGAGATTTCAACATCGCCATGCGCTGTGTGCTTATGCAGGAAGCGGTAAATCTGCTCTGCGCATTCGTAGAGTTCGATCCCGCGCCGGAAGTAGGTTTTATTGACCGCCTCATTTCCTCTGACAAATGACATCTCGTCGGCGTAATTCATCAGCGCATTTTCATTCAGATTTTCAAAGGGGGGGAGAACTTTGCGCGTCTGTTCGCGGAAGTAGGAGTGGAGTTCGTAGTATTTTGTGCGGCGGGAATCTTCCGTGAGCGTCACGAGACGGTGGGCGGTGAGGCGGCTGATGGCCTGCGCGGCTTTGGGCTTGTTGTCGAAGAAAATCTCCAGCGCTTCGCGCGGGGTGGGGCGGGCGAAGAAGGCCAGCGCGCGCAGGAGTAGTTGGACATCCGGGGATTGGGCGGAAATCTGGCGGGCGACGAGGGCTTTCGTGCGGCGTTTGCCTTCGTCCTGTTCGTCGCGCTCGTGCTCGTAGTCGTCGAAGCCCGCCCAGAGTTCGGTGTCGGCCATGAACTCGGCGAAGCCGTAGTCTTCGATGGTTTCGAGATAGCCGATGAGGGAGTTGAGGGCTTGCGGGATGTAGGCGACGCGGCGGAGGAATTCTTTGAGCAATTCTTCGTCGGCGCGGTCGAGGTGGACGCCCGCGCCTTCCTGTCGCAGGTAAGCGAGGGCGTCCGGTTCCGGCAGTCCTTTGTAAAGTTCCGCGCCGACGCCCTGCGGCTCCTTGAAACACTTCTTGATGTCGGGCGCGGGTTCGGCCTGCGAGAGACAGAGCACGCGCAGGGAGTGGTTGCCCTCGAACAGCGCGTTGAGGAAGACGAGCATCTCCGGTTCTTTGAGAGAGTAGCCGTGTTCCGGGTCGAGCCACGCCTCGAAGTTGTCCAGCACGAGCCAGACGGTTCCGGCCTGCCGGAGCGCGGCGAAGAGATGTTTGTTGAGCCATTCTTTCGGCGACTCGCCCTGCTGCGGCGCGTATTCGAGGCGAACGCCGAGCAAGTCCGCGAAGTCGCCGACGACTTTCGCCAGCGTCTTCGTCCCGCGACAATCGAAGACGGCGATGCGCTGCACACGTTCCCTGTAAGCGGGGAAGATCGCCGTGCTGTCGGTGACGTTTTGCAGGACTTTGGTCAGGAGATATGACTTGCCGAAACCGCTCGGCGCGACGACGAGATAAAACTGCTCCCTGCCGTCGCAGAGCGAACGCAACACTTCAGCCGTCTCCGTCACGCGGTCGTAAACTTCAACTTTCAAATTCGGCAGATTCAAAACGAACGACTGCTCGGTCTGCACTTTCCTGTCCGCGATCTCGCGCAGCAATTCAAACATTCGCTCCAGCGTAAATTTGATGTCGCCCGTGTCGGTCTTGATCTCGACGAGCGTTTGATTTTGGAATTTGTTGGCGAGCAACGGATTTTTCGCGATGGCGTCCTGAAATTCGGCGCACACTAAATCGAACCAGCCGATCTCCATTTCCCTGACGAACGCGGGGGGCGGCGCTCCGACTTCCGTCGTCAATTCGGCCACAGCGTCCCCGATCAACATCAGTCGAAATTCGTCCGCACGCTCGGCGCTCGACACGCCGCCCTTCGGGACGATGAGCGCCTGATAGCTCTCGCCCGGCAGTGCGGGCAACCAGACCTCATTTTGATTCAGTTCGTCGATTCTTTTTTGCAGGTACGCTTCGGCATCCTTCAACCATTGTTTTTCGCCCTGCGCGAAGAGGCTTGTCGGGGCGTCGCCGAGCAGAGCGTTTCTCGGTCTGCTGATGAGGGCGGAGGAAGTGTCGCTGCCGAGCGCCATTTTTCTACGCGTGCAGGCATGCTGCATCCCCGTGATGCAGGCGCGGCGAAAGGCTTTTTCCAGTTCGCGATTCTCCGGCGGCGTGTTGGTTTTGAATTTGTCGGCGATGCCTGCGACGAGTTGACTGAAAGCCTTATCGCCCTGGCTTCCGACAATCGCTTCGCCTGCCGTTTGCACCAGACCCGCCGCGAAAGTTCCGGCGATTGCTAAAGAGATAGGTTCGGGCATGCCACCTCCGGTTCGAGCGCGTGTGAATTGACAAGTGGGTTGTGAGTGTTGCGCCGGCCACCCGTGAGCGGCGACAGTGAAGGCTTGCGGGGAACTCAGGTTAAGTTGAGGTTCAACACATCATTGCAGAGCATTTTTGCCTGACCCGCATGTTACCTCGCCCGCATGCGGACGACCGACCGCTGCGATCTGTGATCCTTCGGCGATTTAGGGAATCGGCGAAGTGTCGTCTTCCATGCCGGGGAGGGTTTTGTCGTCTTCGAGGGCGGCCAGTTCGACCGTGATCGGTTCGGGGGCGGCGGCGGCTTCGAGGTCTTCGCCGTCGAAGCGCGCGAGGACGACGGTGATGTTGTCTTCGCCGCCGCGTTTGTTGGCTTCTTTGATGAGGGCGTCGCAGGCGGCGGGAAGTTTGCCGTCTGCCGCCGCAACGATCTGGAGCATCTCTTCGGCGCGCATCTTGCCGGAGAGTCCGTCGCTGCACAGCAACATGATGTCGCCGCGCCGGAGGCGGACGCGCGAGAGGACGGGCGTGAGATCGCTCTGCGCGCCGAGCGCCTGAAGGATGACGTTGCGGAACATGTGCGTCTCGGCGTCTTCCTCGGTGATCTGGCCGACGTCCACGAGTTGTTGGACGAGCGATTGATCTTTGGTGGCGAGCTTGATCTCGTCGCCGCGTATGACATAGGCGCGGCTGTCGCCGACCTGGACGAAATCCATCGTCTGCCCGGCGACGGCGGCGGCGGTGAGCGTCGCGCCCATGCCGCTGCAACGCGGGTCTTCGAGGCTCTTGCGATGAATGGCGTAGTTGGCGTAGCCGGTGGCGTTACGCAGGCAATCGACGAGCGCGATGCTTGCACCCTGTCCGTCCGTCTTGTGCTGGTCGTCTTCGGTGAGCATTTCGCGGACGCTCTCGACGGCCATCCGGCTCGCCACGTCGCCCGCGAGCGCGCCCCCCATGCCGTCCGAGACGATGAGCACCAGCCCCTCGCCGCCCACTTCGAAACGGAGGATGCCGTCGGGCGGCTCCGGCTTACCGTCCGAACCGCTCCAACTTTCTCCCGAGGCGAGATCGAGCACGAGGAAGTTGTCCTCGTTGCCCTGCCGGACGCGGCCGACATCGGTTTGTGCGTATAACTCGACGAACATAAGCAAGTGACAGGTGACGGGTGACAGGTGACAGTAGGTTAAGACAAGCAAGAGTTTAACTTGTCACTCGTCACCTGTCACCTGTCACTGAATTTTCCCAAGCGCCTGGTCGAGATCGGCGATGATGTCGTCCACGTCTTCGAGGCCGACGGAGATGCGCACGAGGCCGTCCGTGATGCCGAGCCGGGAGCGCGTTTCGGGCAGCACGGAGGCGTGCGTCATGGTTGCCGGGTGCGAGATGAGGGTTTCCACCGCGCCCAGGGATTCGGCGAGCGTGCACAGCCTGACGCCTTCGAGCACGGCGCGCGCATTCGCCAGAGAGCCGACATCGAAGGCCACCATGCCGCCGAAGCCGCGCTGTTGCCGCTTCGCCAGATCGTGCTGGCGGTGCGACAACGACCCCGGATAATAGAGCTTTTCAACCTTCGGGTGTTCTTCGAGAAAGGCGGCGACGGCGCGGCCGTTCTTGTCATGCTGTTCCATGCGCAGGGCGAGCGTCTTCGTGCCGCGCATGATGAGCCAGGAGTCGAAGGGCGAGAGGATCGCGCCCGCGCTGTTCTGGATGAACTTGATCCACTCGGCGTCACCCTCGTCGTTCAGTACGACCACGCCGCCGACGCTGTCAGAATGTCCGTTCAGATATTTCGTGGTCGAGTGCAGCACGATGTCCACGCCGAACTCCATCGGGCGTTGGAGGTAGGGCGAGAGAAACGTGTTGTCGCACACCACGCGCGCCCCGCGTGCGTGCGCGATGTCCGAGACGGCCTGCAAGTCCGTCACCATCATCACGGGGTTGGTCGGCGTCTCGACGAAGACCATGCGCGTGTTGTCGCGGATGGCGGCCTCGACGTTCGAGGCGTCGGAGGTATCGACGTAAGAGAACTCGATGCCGTAGTTCGAGAGCACGCGCGAGAAGAGGCGATAAGTTCCGCCGTAAGTGTTGTCGGAGACGACCACGTGGTCGCCCGCACGCACGAGGCGCAGCGTCGCGTCGATGGCGGCCATGCCGGAAGCGAAGGCGTAACCGAAGCGCGCGCCTTCGAGGGCGGCGATGTTCTGTTCGAGGGCGAGTCGAGTCGGGTTCTGCGTGCGCGCGTACTCGAAGCCCTTGTGCTTGCCGAGTCCTTCCTGCGCGTAAGTCGAAGTTTGATAGATCGGCACGGAGACCGCGCCCGTCGCCGCGTCGGGTTCCTGCCCCGCGTGGATGGCCGTAGTTTGAAATCCCATAAACTCAGTAAATGGCGAATGGTAAACGGTGAACCGCCGGTGCGGCGAAGACCCGTCGACGAATCCGCACGAGCCGCACTTTTCACCCTGAAATCATAGCTGAAAAACTTTGCGCATCGTAGCCCGCATGATGTGCGGTGTCAAACCGTTTACAGGTACAGGGGAAAAGGGGAAAGGGGAAAGGGGAAAGGAAAGCGGAACAGGGCGGCGGATGCGACGGCTCATGCGGTTTCCTACTTTCCCCCTTGCCCCTTACCCTTTCACCATGCTTTTCATTGACACTCGCGGGCGCGACAGGCTATCGTGCAACCCCGTGAACCACACGGACTCGCCAGCCAGAAATACCGTCATCGCCGTCATCCCCGCGCGCTTCAACTCGACCCGACTTCCCGGCAAGCCCCTGCTCGACATCTGCGGCCGACCGATGATCGTGCGCGTCTGCGAACGCGCGCTCGCGGCCGCAAATGTCTCGCGCGTGCTGGTCGCCACGGACGACGAGCGCATCCGCGACGCCGTGCGCGCCGCCGGTTACGAGGCGTTGATGACGCGCGCCGAACACCAGAGCGGCAGCGACCGCCTCGCCGAGGTCGCCCTCGCGCTCGGAGAGAGTTTCGACATTATCGTCAATGTGCAGGGCGACGAGCCGCTCATCTCCCCGCGCGCCATCGAGCGCGCCGTCGCGGCCTTGCTGGATGACGGGGAAGCCGCCTGCGCGACGACTTGCGAGACCGTCGCGAGCGCGGACGACGTGCTCAGCCCGGACGTGGTGAAAGTCGTCTCCGATGCGCACGGGCACGCGCTCTATTTTTCAAGGTCGGTGATTCCGTACCCGCGCGAGGCCGTGCGCCGCTCCGGCTCGCTCGCCGCCGCGCTCGCAGCCGAACCCGCGCTGCTCTCGGCCTTTCGCAAGCACACGGGGCTTTATGTCTACCGCCGCGCCTTTTTGTTAGAATACGCGCGCTGGCCTCAGTCCGCGCTCGAACGCGCCGAATCGCTCGAACAACTGCGCATCCTCGAACGGGGCGCGCGTATCCGCGTGGTGGAAACCGAGGAGAGGTCAATCGGCGTGGATACGCCCGCAGACCTCGAACGCGTGCGCGCCCTGTTCGCCGCGGAGAATTTGAAAGAAAGGTAACCTCACATGACTAATGAAGAGATGGAACGCGCCCTCGAATTTCTGGTGAAGAGCCAGGCCGCTTTCGACGCGCGCCAGGCCGCTTATGAAGAACGGCAGGCCGCTCTCGACGCGCGGTTTGAGCAAACCGATCAGCAGATCGCCGAGACGGGCAGGCAGTTACAGATTTACGCGGAAACGCAGTCGGAGTTCATCCAGATCGTCACCGAGAGCATGAAGCGACTGGGCGAGGCTCAGGCGCGCGCCGACGCGCAGATAGCGGAGTCGCGCGAGCGCACTGATGCGCTAATCGCGGAGTCGAATGCACGATGCGACGCGAGGATCGCGGAGTCGAGCGCGCGTTTGGACGAGAAGGTTGCCGACACGAACGCGCGGCTGGATCGTTTGGCGGCGATGCTCGAACGTAACCTCGGCGGCGTCAACGGCGCGTCCTGATCTGTTTACGTGTGACGCGGAAGCGGCCGTGGTCGCGCGGCGCGGTAAGTGTATGAAAGACTGGATGGGTTTAGCGGTTATCGTGTCGATTATTTTGGGCGGCCTCTGCGCGGCGTCCCGGCTCGGCGCGCCGCCGGGGGAGATCTCGCAGGAAGAGTTTGAGCGGCGCGCGAGGGAAGGCGCGTACACGCGCGCGGGCATGTTCGCCTTGCAGCAGTTGTTACACCCGAAGGCGGCGCGCGCCGTCGAGGTGCAGCAGGATTTGAAGCACGGTTACTACAACAGGAAGAAAATTCCGGGCGAGGGCGACGAAGAGATCGAACCCGGTGCGGGCAGGTCGAGTTCGTCAAACACCGAGGAGAGAGATGCCTAAATATATTTTCGTCACGGGCGGGGTGGTTTCGAGTCTGGGGAAAGGACTGGCCGCGTCGTCCATCGGGTGTCTGCTCGAAGCGCGCGGGCTGACCGTCACGCTCATGAAGCTCGACCCGTACATCAACGTCGATCCGGGCACGATGTCGCCCTTCCAGCACGGCGAGGTGTTCGTCACGGACGACGGCGCGGAGACCGACCTCGACCTCGGCCACTATGAACGCTTCACGCACGCGCGCCTGACGCGCGCCAACAACTGGACGACGGGGCGCATCTACCTCTCCGTCATCGAAAAGGAGCGGCGCGGCGATTATCTCGGCAAGACCATCCAGGTCATCCCGCACATCACGGACGAGATCAAACAGGCCGTGCGCGCCGTCGCCGAAAAGGACGAAGTGGATGTGGTCATCGTCGAGATCGGCGGCACGGTCGGCGACATCGAGAGCTTGCCTTTCCTCGAAGCCATCCGCCAGATGGGCAACGAGGAGGCGAAAGCGGGCGAGCGCGGCGCGCTCTTCGTACACCTCACGCTCGTCCCCTACATCGCCGCCGCCGGCGAACTCAAGACCAAGCCGACCCAGCACTCCGTGCGCGAACTGCGCGAGATCGGCATCGCCGCGGACATCCTGCTCTGTCGCTCCGACCGCAATCTCTCGCGCGACCTGCGCGGCAAGATCGCGCTCTTCTGCAACGTGACGGAGCGCGCCGTCATCACGGCCGAAGACGTGGACACGATCTACGACGTGCCGCTCGCTTTTCACGAACAGGGGCTTGACGAGTTGATCGTCGAATCGCTCGGCCTGCGCGAGCGCGCCGCGAACGCAGACCTTTCGCACTGGCGCGAACTCGTCGCCACCATCCGCGAGCCGGCGGCGGGCGAAGTGACCATCGGCATCGTCGGGAAGTACGTCGAGCTGGAAGATTCTTACAAGTCTCTGCGCGAGGCGCTGACGCACGGCGGCGTGGCGAGCAACGTCCGCGTGAACGTGCGCTGGGTCGAATCGGAGAAGTTGATGGAGGAGAATTTCGAGGAACGCCTGCGCGATTACGACGCCATCCTCGTGCCCGGCGGCTTCGGCGCGCGCGGCGTGGCCGGCATGATCCGCGCCATCTCCTACGCGCGCCGCAGTCGCACGCCCTACTTCGGCATCTGCCTCGGGATGCAGACGGCCGTCATCGAATATGCGCGCGCCATGTGCGGGCTGACGAACGCCGACTCGACCGAGTTCGACCCGGCGACGCCCTACCCAGTCATTTTCAAACTGCGCGACCTCGTCGGCGTCGAAGAGTTGGGCGGGACGATGCGGCTCGGCTCCTGGCAATGCCGCCTTGCGCCCGCCAGCCTGGCACGAGAGGTTTACGCGGGCGCGCCCGAAATCGACGAGCGTCACCGGCATCGTTACGAGTTCAACCCGGAGTTTCGCGAGACGCTGGAGCGCGCCGGACTCGTCTTCAGCGGTGAATCGCCCGACGGTCGTTTCGTCGAGATGGTCGAACTCCCGCGCGAAGCGCACCCGTGGTTTCTCGGCTGCCAGTTCCACCCCGAATACAAATCGAAGCCGCTCGCCGCGCACCCGCTCTTTACCTCCTTCGTCAGCGCCGCGCTCAACAATCGCCTGCGCAACGAGGCGACCGTGGAAGAAGCACGCGACCCCGAACTGAGCGCCGCCGCCACGCACCGCGTCGGCGTCTCCGGCGACGACTGAGGAATTGCGGATTGCGGAATGCGGATCGCGGATTGAAAAGCAGGTGCGTGTTTTCAATCCGCGATCCGCATTCCGCATTCCGCAATCGTATGGCTGTACATTTCGGCCGGGAAACCGGACAATAAAAGTCGTGAATCGCCAATCGTAAATCGTGGATGGAGAAGAAACGGATTTCATCCGTTCACAATTTACGACTCCCGTTTCACGAGCGAATCATGCTTCATTGTCCTACATGCGGTCGGCTGTTCGAGGCGGGCGTGCGAACGTGCCCGCACGACGGCGCGACTCTGCGCGCCGACACGACCATCGCCGCGCCCTCCCTGTCAGACCCGTTCGCGGGGCGCGTGCTGGATGATAAGTATCGCCTCGACAGCCGGCTCGGCGAGGGCGGGATGGGGACGGTCTATCGCGCGACGCACCTGTTGATTGATCGGCCGGTGGCCGTGAAGGTCTTGCACCAGCGTTTCGTCGAGGACGAGGCGGCGCAGGAACGTTTCCGGCGCGAGGCGCGCGCCGCCGGTCGCCTGCGCCACACGAACGCCGTCACGGTGACTGATTTCGGGCGCACCTCGGACGGCTGCGTCTACATCGTCATGGAGTTGCTCGAAGGGCGAAATCTGCGCGAGCTGCTCGCCTTCGAGTCGCCGCTGGAGAGCGGGCGCGCCGTCGCGCTGATGTCGCAGGTGGCGGCGGCCGTCGAGGCGGCGCACGAGAGCGGCGTCATCCACCGCGACCTCAAACCGGCCAACATCTTCATCGTGCAACCGAAGAACGCGCCGCCCCTCGTCAAGGTGCTGGACTTCGGCATCGCGAAACTCGCCGCCGATTCAGGCAACGACTCCGAGCAACACGCGCTCACGCTGACGGGCGTGATGATCGGCACGCCGCGCTACATGTCGCCCGAACAATGCGACGGCGCGCACCTGACGCCGGCCGCGGATGTCTATAGCCTCGGCATCATCCTCTACGAGATGCTCACCGGCGCGACGCCGTTCACAGGTGCGTCGCCGCTGGCCGTCGCCCTGCAACATTCGTCGAAGCCGCCGCGCCGCCCGACCGAGTTGGTCGCGAATATCCCGCCCGAACTCGAACGGGTCGTGCTGCACGCGCTCGAAAAAAATCCACACAATCGACCGCCCGACGCCGGTGCGTTCAGAAGTGAACTGCTGGCGGCGGCCAAACTCGCCGGCATCGCGCGCGCACAGGATTATCTCTCGGCCGACGAGTACGAGCGTCCGAACGGCGCGGAGGCGACGGGGCGATTCGTGCTCGGCGAAACTTCCGCCCCGCGCGCGGACAACGGCAAAGCGAGCGACACAACGAAGCTCGCGGATGCGACCGGCAAGCACAGGCCACAAACGGGCAGCGTCGCCGTCGCCGCGCCCACGGACGCCTTCGCCGTTGCTGCCACGGCCGCCGCGCACACGTCACAGGAGCCGCACCCGTTCACGCGCATCAGGGTCTTGTTGCACGACCGTCATACGGTGCTCTCAAAACTCACACGGCCGCCCCTCCTGCTGGCGACGGCCATAGGTTTGCTCGCGCTGGCCGTCGCCCTCACGGCATTTTTCAGGACGCGCAACGAGAGCGCGGCAATTCCCGTCGAGAACGCGACGCTCGCGGCGACGCCGACGCCGGAAGCGGCGACACCCACGCCGACGCCCACGCCCGACGAGGCCGCGACCAAGAGAACGACGCCGGCCAGGAACGCGAACGTCAGGCGCGCGAGCCGTCCGGTCACCCGGCCAAAAGAAAAGAAAGAGTCGAAGGTCGGCTCGGCCTTCAAGAAATTAAAGAAAGTTTTGAACCCGTTTTAAAACTGGTTGTGGAGTTGAGAGTCTTCTTCTCGAAACTTCACCGTCCCTCGCGGGACTTCAAGGATTACGTCCTTCGCGGGACTTCGCACCAAAATCAATGATGTTCCACGCGGGACTTCGCATACATTCTTTTGGAGCCAGCTAACGAATCGTCTATGTCCATCGCAACACACGTCCAATCTTTTCAAGTGGGCAACGCCACGTTCGGCGACGGCCGTTTGACCATCATCGCGGGGCCGTGCGTGATCGAATCGCCCGAGCACGCCTTGATGATGGCGCGCGAGTGCGCGCACCGTGCGCGTGCCGCAGGTCTCGATTACGTCTTCAAGGCCTCTTACGACAAGGCCAACCGCTCTTCACACGAGAGCTTTCGCGGGCGCGGGATGCGCGAGGGGTTGGAAGTGTTGCGCCGCGTAAAGGAAGAGTTGGGCGTGCCGGTGTTGACCGACATACACGACGTATCGCAGGTTGAGGAGGTGGCGGCCGTCGCCGACGTGTTGCAGATTCCGGCGTTCCTCTCGCGGCAGACGGATTTGATCGTCGCGGCGGCGCGGACGGGGCGCGTCGTGAACGTGAAGAAGGGACAGTTTCTCGCGCCGTCGGACGCGCGCAACATCGTGCGCAAGGCGCGCGCCGAAGGCTGCGAGCGGTTGCTGCTGACGGAGCGCGGCGTCACCTTCGGCTACGGGAATCTCGTGGTGGACATGCGCTCGTTCCCCATTATGCGCAGCTTCGGCGCGCCCGTCGTCTTCGACGTGACACACTCGCTGCAACTGCCGGGCGGACTCGGCCATGCAACGGGCGGGCAGTCGGAGTACATCGAACCGCTCGCGCGCGCGGGGGTGGCCTGCGGCGTGGATGCCGTTTTCCTGGAAGTACACGAGCAGCCGGAGCGCGCCCTCTCCGATGGGCCGAACGCGCTGCCGCTCGCGCGGCTCGAACCGCTCCTGCACGTGCTGCGCGACCTACACGAACTCGTCCGGCCGAACGTCGCCGCCGAACATCAGACACTCGCTCAGGTATGAACAATTTTCGTCCGCACAAATTCGCACTCGTCTTCACATTGTTGCTGTTGACCTTCGCCGGCGCGCGCGCGCAGGAAGAAGCGCGCCCGGCCTGGCAGGTCACGCGCTTCGACGTGACGGCCACGCTGCCCGCCAACGGATCAACCGACCGCGCGCTCGCAGCGCGCGCGATCCTCTCGGCGCGCAACGTCGGGACGGGCGCGGGGCGCAGCCTGACCGTGCGCCTCAATTCTGCGGCCGAGATCAAGTCGGCCACCGTGGGCGACGCGACCGCACAATATTTCGCGCGCGCCGAGCCGCGCACGGGGTTGAAGCAGGTCTCCGTCACGCTGCCGGCGGCAATCGCGCCCGGTTCTTCCGTCAACGTCGCGTTCGATTACCGCCTGCCCCTGGCCGCGAACACGGGGCTGGCGGCCCTCTCGCCCGAGGGCGCGCAGTTTCTCCCCCTGTCCGCCTGGTATCCGTCGCCGAACTCGCAGTTCGCGGCGCGCGGGGCGGATACAGCCCCGCTGCGCCTGACGGTCAACGCGCCGGGCGGTGAGACGGTGCTCTCATCCGGCACGGTTACGGGCGCGACCTTTGAACAAAAACTTTCGACCCAGCCGTTTTTCCTGACCGGCAAATGGGAGACGGTGGAAGGCGCGAACGAGTCGCGCGGCATTTCAGCGCACCTGCCGCGCGGCGCGACCGCAGAGGAACGCAAGCGCGCCGAAACGCTTATCGCCCTCGCCGCTTCGGCGCGCAGTTTTTATACGGGGCTGTTCGGCGCGTCGCCCGAAACTCCGCTCCGCCTCGTCGCCGTCACGCGCGGCGCGGGCTTCGATCAGGGCGGCACGATCCTGCTCGACACGGCCGTCTTCCGACGCGCCAGGGTGGACGCGCAGGCGGCGCAGCTCATCGGCGAAGCCGTCCTGCGCCTCTGGCTCGGCGGCGCGACGCCCGTCCGCGGCGAAGGTTCGGGCGTGGTGCGCGAAGGTCTCGCGCGCTATCTCGCCACGCTCTTTCTGGAGAAGGAGCTCGGGCGCGAAGCGGCCGACGGCGAACGGCTGCGCCAGCGCATCGCCTACTCGTCCATCGCACGCCGCGACGCCCCGCTCTCCATCTCCACGCCGCTTGAGCCGACCTATTACCTCTCCGTCGCCAACAAGGGCGCGATGATCTGGCGACTCGCCGAGCGCACGCTCGGCCGCGAAGCGTTCCTCGCGCTGCTCCGCGAGCAACTGCAAAAGAACCGCGAAAGCGAACTGACGCTCGCCCTCCTGCGCGCCGCGCTGGGCGGGGCGGGCGGCGCGAACCTAAAGGCCACGCTCGATGCCGGTTTCGACGAGCCGACCGAACTCGATCTCCTTATCGGCCTGCCGCAACCGCGCGGCGGCGAATGGGTCTCCGCGCTCAGGAACACCGGCGCGATTGAGGCGAACGTCTCCGCCGTCGCCGTCACGGAGAGCGGCGAGCGCATCACTTCGCAGGTCGTCATCCCCGCGCGCGATTTCGCTGACGTGCGCTTCAAGACCACCGCGCGCATCGTCCGCGTCGAAGTTGACCCGGATAAACTCTATCCCCAACTCGATTATGCCAACGACGCCGCGCCGCGCGCGCCCGCGCTCGAAGATTCGCTCGAAGACGCCACGCGCCTGCTCGCAGCCGGGCAGCACGCACAGGCCGAATCGATTTCGCGCGACATGCTCGCCCGCGCGCCGCTCATGCAGGAAGCGCGCATCCTGCTCGCGCGCGCGCTGCTCGAACAAAACAAATTGCCCGACGCCGAGCGCGAATTTCGCGCCGCGCTCGACGAACGCCTGCCGCTGCCCGCCACGCTCGCCTGGGCGAACCTCGGGTTGGGCGAAATTGCCCTGCGCCGTAACCAGTCGGCCGAGGCCGCGAAGTTTTTCAACGAAGCGGTGCGTGCCGAAGGCGGTTATGCGCCGACGCTCGCCGCACGCGCCGCGCGCCTGAAAGCCGAAGCCGGACGAACTACGGCGAATCCGGGCGAGGCCGCGCCCACTATAGACGAGAGCGTGCGCGCCGCCGTGACGCAACTCGACCAGGCCATTCGCAGCGGCCGCAAGACCGAACTCGACGCGCTGCTCGTGCCCGGCGAACTCGCCTCGTTCGCCAAAGGCATCATCAGTAGCCAGCCCGAACAATGGCAGACGAGGCTATTGCGCACCGAATCCCTCGGCGGGGATCGCTTCGCCGCAGACGTTCAGATCACGGCCAAGCCGCTCGGCGGCCGCGAGCAGACGGGCACGGCCGTCCTTATCTTCTCGCGCGCGGGCGGCAATGCGTTGCGGCTCGTTGACGTTCCCATCTTCGAGGTGCGCTGAATGGTGGACACAACCGAAACATTGAACGTCGAGGAACGCGCCGCGCGCGTCAAACTGTTGCTGCTCGATTGCGACGGCGTGCTCACGGACGGGCGCATCACGCTCCTTGAGAACGGCGACGAGGAGAAGAGTTTTCACACGCGCGACGGCCACGGTCTCGTGCTTCTGCATCGCGCCGGTTTGCAGTCGGGCATCATCTCCGGCCGCACCTCCTCGGCCGTCGAGAGACGCGCGCGCGATCTCGGCATCAGCTACGTGCGTCAGGGAACCTGGGATAAAATTAAGGACTTCGCGGAGGTATTGGCCGCCGCCGGCGTGGAAGCCGCCGATGCGGCTTACGTCGGCGACGACGTAACCGACATTCCGCTGATGCGTCGTTGCGGTTTCGGTGTCGCCGTCGCGGACGCCACCGCCGACACGCGCGCCGCGGCGCATTACATCACGAATCTCCCCGGAGGCTACGGCGCGGTGCGCGAAGTCTGCGAACTGATCCTCAAAGCTCAAGGCCGCTGGCCTGAACTTATGCAGAGATACACGAAAAGTGACGAGTGACAGGTGACGGGTGACAAGTTAAAGACACGAATCTTTGTTTTAACCTGTCACTTGTCACCCGTCACCCGTCACTTTTTCACGGAGCGAAAAAATGACCACTGAGCGACCGACAATTTTATACGTCGAGGACACCCCGGACACACGTTTTCTGGTGGAGTGGAGTTTGCAGCAGGAGGGTTTCCACGTTACCGCCGTGCCGACCGCCGAAGAGGGACTGACGCAGGCGCACGAACATTCTTACGCGCTGATTCTCCTCGACATCGGCCTGACCGATATGGACGGCCTCGCTCTCTGCCGCAAGATTCGCGAGTTCGACACGCACACGCCGATTCTGTTCTTCACCGCCTACGCCCCTTTGCTCGACCATGAGGAGGCGAGGCGCGCCGGTGCGCAAGGGTGCCTGCGCAAGCCCGAAGACACCGCCCGCCTCGTTCCCGCCATCCGCACCCTGCTCGGGCAGGCCGAAGGGTAAATTGGCTGCTTCAGCGTTCAATGTAGAAAACGAGTTACTGTCGGGAGACGCGCGTGTGGCGTCTTTGATGTCACGGCGCAGTTGCACGCGGCTTCGAGTCAACGCTTCTTCGCCTTCGGTCTGCGCGCCGTGCGTGAGCGCGGTTTGCGCGCCTTGTCGGCCTCGGTCTCGGCCGAGAGGTGCGCGCGACAGAGATTGATGAACGTCTGCATGACGGGAGATTGATAACCGCCCGACAGGTATGCGAAACCGAGTTCCGAGTTGATCTGCGCGCCCTCGATCCACCAGCGCACGAGCCGCCCGGCGGCGATCTCCTCCAACGCCGAACGCACCGGCACGATCCCGACGCCCATCCCCGATTCCACCATCCGCTTGATCGAAGTCAGCCGGCTCAATTCCATCGCCACCGTGGGGCGCAAGCCCGCCTCCGCGAAGAACTCATCGATCAGGCGGCGCGTGTTGCCCCCGCGCTCGCCGAGTATGAGTTTCTGTTCCGCCAGCTCGAACGCGCTGATGACGCGCTTGTGCGCGAGCGGGTGGGACGGATTGGCAATCGCGATCAACTCATCCTTCAACAGCAACTCCGTCTGCACGCCGCGCGCTTCGACCGGCAGCGAGATGAAGGCGATGTCCAACTCGCCCGCCGTGATCTGCCTGACGAGCGACTCGCTCGTCCCCGACGTGACCGTCACCTCGACGTGTTCGGCGCGCCCGCGCAACTCTTTCAAAATCAGCGGCAGTTGATCGGAACTGAACATCGCCGACGCGCTGCCCAGGCGCAGGCGCCCGTGCGCCGTGCCCGACAGTTCGGCCAGCTCGGCGAGCGCGGAGTCGTGTTCGCGCAGGATGCGGCGGGCGCGTTCGAGCAGGCGTTCGCCGGCGTGCGTGAGGACGCAGCGACGCGGCGTGCGCACGAAGAGAAGCGCGCCGGTTTCGAGTTCGAGCTGGCGAATCTGCATGCTGATGGCCGCCTGCGTAACGTGGACGCGCGCGGCGGCGGCGGTGAACGTGCCCGTCTCGGCGATGGCCGCCAGCGCCCTCAATTGTCGTATCTCCATCAAGTCCAAACCTCTCTATCAGAATTGATTATCAAGCAGATAAAATCTTTTAGTTTCCATTATATGTCAACTCTTTTTACAATCCGGCCATCATAGCCGAGAGGGACGAGCGGCCGGAGCCGCGCGCTCCAAGTCCCGCACAGATAATGAAGGCCAGACGCGAACCGACAAATCTCTCCCACGCGCCCCGCGACCTGCACGCGCCCCTCTTCGTCCTCGGCGTGGACGGCGGCGGCACAAAGACCCAGGCCATCATCACGGACGAAGAAGGCCGCACGCTCGGCGCGGGGATGGCCGGGCCTTCCAACCCCTTGCGCGTGGGCGTGAGCGCGGCGGCGGCGGCGGTGCGCGAGGCGGTTGACCGCGCGTGCGCGGCCGGAGACGTGCGCCGCACCGATATCGCTTCGGCCGAGATCGGGCTGGCGGGAGTGCGCCGCGCGGATTTGAAGGAACACATGGCGGCCGCCCTGCGGCACACGCTCGGCATCACTTCGCTCGAAGTCGTGACGGATGCGGACATCGCGCTTTACGGTGCGACGGGAGGCAAGCCCGGCCTCGTGTTGATCGCGGGCACGGGCTCGATCTGCTGCGGGAAGAACGCGCGGCGCAAGCACGTGTGCGCCGGCGGCTGGGGGCCTCTGGCGGGCGACGAGGGCAGCGGTTCGTGGATCGCGCGCCGCGCGCTGCAGGCCGTGGCGCAGGCGACGGACGGGCGGGGCGAGGCGACCGGCCTCGGCGATGCGGCGTGCCAGTATTTCAACGTCGCGACGCCGGACGATCTCTCGCTCGCCATCTACGCGCCGAGCATGACGAACGAGCGCATCGCGGGTTTCGCGCGCCACGTCATCGAAGCGGCCGCCGGCGGCGACGTGGTGGCAATCGGCATCGTCAGAGACGCGGGGCGCGAGTTGGCCGTCGCGGCGTCCACGGTGATCCGAAAGTTGCGTATCGAGCGCGATAATTTTCAGGTCGCTTACGTCGGCGGGGTATTCAGCGCGGGCGAACTCGTGCTCGCCCCCTTGCGCGCCGGCGTCAAACGCATCGCGCCGCACGCCTTCCTCGCGCCGCCCCAACTCTCGCCCGCCGTCGCCGCCGCCGCGATGGCGCGCGAACAGATACGCCGCCTCGCGCTCGCGGGATGAGTTTCAAGTTTCAGGTTTCAAGTTTCAGGACTGAGGTTGTCGGGTCTTATAACTTGAAGCTTGAGAGCGGAGCTGTTTCGCTCTGTAACTTGAAACCTGAAACCTGAAACTTGAAACCTATGAACGACCTTCCCGTCACCGAACAGGAGAACCCGCGCACGGCCGGCATCGGCGCGCTCGATGCGGGCGGCATCGTGCGCTTGATGAACGAAGAGGACGCGCTGGTGGCCGAGGCCGTGGGGCGCACCCTGACGGAAGTGGCGCGAGCGGTGGAGGGAATCGTCGTGCGTTTGCGTGAAGGCGGGCGCGTGTTCTACGTGGGCACGGGCACTTCCGGCCGGCTCGGCGTGCTGGATGCGGCGGAGTGCCCGCCGACCTTCGGCGTCTCGCCGGAGTTGGTGCAGGGCATCATCGCGGGCGGCTACGAGGCCTGCTATCGCGCGGTGGAAGCCTCTGAGGATGACCGTGAGGCGGGCGGGCGCGACTTGGACGTGCGCGGCGTGTCGGGCAGGGATGCGGTCGTCGGCATCGCCGCCTCCGGGCGCACGCCTTACACGGTCGGCGCGGTCGAGCACGCGCGCGAGGGGGGAGCGTTCACAGTGGGCATCGCGTGTGTGCCGGGTTCGCCGCTCGCGCGCGCGTGCGAGGTGGCGATTGTGCCGGTGGTCGGGGCGGAAGTGATCGCGGGTTCGACCCGGCTCAAGGCGGGCACGGCGCAGAAGTTGGTGCTCAACATGCTCTCGACGGCGACCATGATCCGGCTCGGCTACGTTCACGGCAATCGCATGACGAACGTCTCGGCGCGCAACGAAAAATTGCGCGAACGCGCGCGCCGCATCTTTCAGGCGGAGACCGGACTCGACGAAGCAACAGCGCGCGCTGCATTCGCGGCGGCGGGCGACGACCTGCCGACCGCGCTCGTCATGCAGCGCACGGGGCGCACGCGCGCCGAGGCCGAGACCGCGCTCGCCGCCGCGCGCGGCGTGGTGCGCGTGGCAATCGAACAACTGTTACCGGGCGGCGAGCATTTGTCGTAGAATCAATTCAACTTGAGACCGGAGCCCAAACTCGAAATGCCCCCGGACGAAAAGATCGAACCTGCCAAACTCAAAGAGCACGCGAGCGGCGCGAAGGTGCGGGAGGAAGAGAAGGCCGCCATGCTGCATCCCGCCCTCGCGGGCGTGCGCGCCGTGCTGTTCGATGTCGGCGGCACGTTGCTGCATCCTGATTGGGAGCGGCTGGCGCGTCTGGCTTCGAGGGGCGCGGGGCGCGAGTTCGACCCGGCGGAACTGGGTCGCAAGTTCAAAGAGATGATGTGCGCGGTGGATGCGGCGATGGGACGCGGCGAACCCGCGCCGGAGGATTCAAAGCGACGCAACTGGGTCTTTCGCCGCGTCTATCGCGCGCTCGAAATTGACGAGGCCACCTGCGAATCCCTGAGCGGACAGATAGACGCGACGCACGCCGAGCGTCACCTGTGGTGCGCCCCCGACGGGGAAGCAGCGCGCGTGCTCGGCGCGTTGAAGGCCGCGGGCTTGCGTCTCGCCGTCATCTCGAACACGGAGGACGGACGGCTCGACGAACTGCTGGAGCTGGTCGGACTCAAGCAGCACTTCGAGCTGTCGATAGACTCGCACGTCGTCGGCCTGAGCAAGCCCGACCCCGGCATCTTTCAACTGACGCTCGCACGCCTCGGCCTTGAACCGCGCGAGGCCGCCTTCATCGGCGATTCATACGCGCACGACGCGCTCGCGGCGCGCGCTGCGGGGATGCGCGGCATCCTGCTCGACCCGCTCGGACTCTACCCCGAAAGCGTCTGCCCGCGCATCGGCGCGCTCGGCGAGTTGATCGGGCAGCAGGCGGCGGCGGGCGAATCGGGCGGAACGTTTGCCGCGCTTTGATTCACGAATCAATTCACGCTTGAGATTCAGGAAGTAGCTCGCCACGCCGCGCGCACGCAGCTTGCACCGCGCGTTTGACTCGCAACGAAATTGAGCGTAGAAGCAGTGCCGGCACTCCTCTACAATCGGAAAGTCGAGAAATAGTCATGTCACTTCTTCGTGCTTCCAACAGGGTGTTCATATCGCTGTGCCTCTCGGCCTGCCTGGCGGCAACCGCTTTATCTCAACAACCGCAGAACGCGCAAGAGACGCAGGCGGGGGGCGCGCTCGGCAAAATCGACTTCCCCACCTCCGGCTCGCGCGCGGCGCAGGAGCATTTCCTGCGCGGCGTCGCGGCGTTGCACTCCTTCTGGTACGAGGAGGCGCTGGAAGCGTTTCAGGCGGCGACGAAGCTCGAACCCGATTTCGCGCTCGGCTACTGGGGCGAGGCGATGGCGCACAATCACCCGCTCTGGAACGAGCAGGACGCGGACGCCGCGCGCCGCGCGCTCGCCAACATTCGCGAGTCGGCGAAATTGACGCCGCGCGAAGCGGCCTACGTCAACGCCGTGAAAATTCTCTACGGCGCGGGCGACAGGCACGAGCGTAATCTCGCCTACGCCGCCGCGATGGAGAAAGTCTACAAAGATTACCCGGAGGATTTGGAAGCGGCGACGTTCTACGCGCTCTCGCTGCTCGGCGCGGTGCGCCCGACGGATAAGGGTTATCGCTTGCAGGCGCGCGCCGGCGCGGTCGCGCTCGACGTCTTCGCGAAGAACCCGCGGCATCCGGGCGCGGCGCACTACGTCATCCACGCCTTCGACGACCCGGAACACGCCATCCTCGCGCTGCCGGCCGCGCGCCGCTACGCGGAGATCGCGGCCGACGCGCACCACGCCCGCCACATGCCCTCGCACATCTTCATTCAACTCGGCATGTGGCCGGAAGCCGCCGCCTCGAACGAGTCTTCCTGGGCGACTTCGGATGCCTGGGTGAAGCGCAAAAAACATTCCATCGAGCGGCGCGATTATCACAGCCTGAGCTGGCTGGAATACGTCTACCTGCAGCAGGGGCGCGTGCGCGAGGCCGAGGCGCAGCTCGCGCTGATGCAGCGTTCAATCGCCGAACTCGGCGCGCCGATTCGCGGCTCGGCCTACATCTACGGGGTCTTCATCGCCGAGACGGAGCGCTGGGAGTTGATCGACAAACTCTTCCCCGCGCCGCACGCGAAGTCTGCCTCGCTCCACGCGCAGAAGGAAGTCGGCGCGGACGCGTGCCACGTCGCCGCGTCCAAACCCGCGAGCGCGAGCGTTCTGCCCGCGACGCTCTCGGCGCAAACGTCGCCGCGCCCCACGGCGGGGCATGTGTACGGCGCATATGTGCGCGGCCTGGCCGCCGCCGCCTCTGTGAAGAATGTGGCGGAGGCGGATCGCCACGTCGCAGACATGCGCGCGCTCGGGCAGGAATTCGCGAAGGCGGGCAACTATGCCTTCAGCCCGGACATGATCGAGGTGATGGCGCTGGAAGTGGCCGCGCTGGCGCGTGCGAACGCGGGCAAGTTCGCGGAGGCCGTCGAACTGCTGCGCCGCGCGACCAGGTTGGAAGAATCGCTCCGGCCGCCTTCGGGGCCGCCCGACATGCTCAAGCCTTCGCACGAGTTGTTCGGCGAAGTGCTGCTCGCCGCGGGTCGCCCGGCGGAAGCGGCGGCGCAGTTCCAGACGGCGCTCCTGCGCCAGCCCAATCGCCCGCGCTCGCTGCTCGGACTCGCACGCGCCGCCAAAACTACGGACGCCAAACTCGCCGCCCGCGCATACAGTGACTACCTGCGCACGCAGGAACGCGCCGACACGCAGGCCGCCGCACTCGCCGAGGCGCGCGACTATTTGAAACAGTCGGGCGGGCGTTAGCCTGCCGGCAAAGTGAACCCCAGGGCGAGCGGCCGTTTGCAGTGGACGCGTGAAACGCCGTTCCTGCTGCTTAACATCGACGGGTTGCCGCATCCGCTTAACGTCACAAAGTTGGCTTCAACGTGCGTTGAGACGCTAACCTGGAGGGAAATTGAACGACGAAATTCTTAAGTGTGAAATCGAACGGCGAAATCAGAACTGAGAAACTGAATGGCGAAACCTGTTCCCGTTGTCATCCTGTCAATTCTCGCAATGCTGAACGGCGGCGTGACGTGCGTGCTCGGTGTTTCGACGCTGCTCGGCAGCAGGCTGCTGTTCACCCCGGCCGGCTATGGCACCGACCGGATCGCGATCTCACAAGTGTTCGGCCCTCTCGCTAACCAGACAGGGTGGATCGTGCTCGTGCTGGGAGTTTGTTTTGTACTGGTGGGTTACGGCTTATACAACTTGCGGGAGTGGGCGCGTCTGACCGTGTGCGTGGTGCTCGCCGTCGTCGCGGCGTTAACGTTCGTGGTCGTCGTGTGGGGCGTCTACCGTGGACAATTCGGCGTTGTCGCGAGCGGCCTTTTGAAGATAGTCTTTGAAGCGGGCATCTCCTGGTATCTCGCCACCGCGAGCGTGCGCCGCGCGTTCGCCCGTAAATCCTGAGACGGCGTGCCGGAAGAGGAGTCGAACATGACGCAGGGGAGTGTGGATGCGGTTCGCGAACTCTACGATTCCTTCGCCCGCGCTCGCTGCCCGGAACTCGCACGCGCGCCAAAAGCACCGACGCCAAACTCGCCGCACGCGCTTACAGTGATTACCTGCGCACGCAGGAGCGCGCCGACTCGCAGGCTGCCGCACTCGCCGAGGCGCGCGACTATTTGAAAAGGGCGAGCACTACTCGTTAGCCAGGGGAATATTTGCAGTGAACGCGTGATGTCGGAAGGGAACACGAGATAGACTTGGCGGGCAGAACGTGTCTGCTAAAGCTCGATGCTGGCGTTAAGGGTCTACCCGATTTTGGGAGATGAGATAGATGAAAAGAATTTGGCTTACAATTCTCATTTGCGGTTTTGCGACCAGCAGTGCTTTGGGGCAGGGTAAGCCGTGCCGACCGGGCACTGACGCGAAACTCCCTTCAGTAGCGGAGCTGACATATCACAAGGCAAGAAAGAGGCTACTGGCTGCTGGGTGGCAACCTCTTCGGACAAAATCTTTCAATAAAGCCGATTCCGACCCGGATATAGCCTACGGAAACGGACGTGATTTCTGGAAGAGAGGATATGTGGAAGTTGAATCGTGCTCTGGCACGGGGGTAGCGGCTTGCTCATTTCTCTTTAAGGATGCTTATGGAAGTCGCCTACGCGTCATCACTGCAGGAGAGGAATTTCCGCGACAGAAAGCCTATGCGAGAGTAACTGGCTTTCATTTTGTGTGCGAGTAGCGGAAAGGAGGCTAAATTTCTTGCGTGTTCTAGCCACCCCGCGCCTAACAACGGTATGCACCTGACCACTGACGGCTATTCTTCGACCTGAAACTATGAGAGCGCTCGACCTCTTTATCATCTTCGGCTACCTCGCCGGCATCACCGTGTTCGGCATCTGGTTCTCCGGCAAGCAGGAGACGACGCGCGACTATTTTCTCGGCGACCGCACCGTGCCGTGGTGGGCGATTGCCGCCTCCATCGTCGCCACTGAAACTTCGACCATCACGTTCATCTCCGTGCCCGGCGTGGCGTTCGCGCGCGGCGGGAATTTCCAGTTTCTCCAACTCGTCTTCGGCTACATGCTGGGGCGCATCGTCATCTCGCTGCTCTTCATCCCCTCCTACTTTCGCGGCGAGTTGCTGACCGTCTACCAACTGCTCGAACGCCGCTTCGGCCTCAAGATCAAGATGCTCGCCGCCGCGCTCTTCGTCGTCATGCGCAACATCGCCGACGGGGTGCGGCTGCTGCTGACGGCCTTCGTGCTGGCCGCCGTCTACACGGCCTTCCAGCCGGAGGCGAACTCTGAGACGATCATCATCTATTCGATCATCCTGCTCGGCGTCGTGATGATCGTCTTCACCTATTTCGGCGGTATCGAGGCTGTTATCTGGGTCGAGGTAGTGCAACTCGGCATCTACATCCTGGGCGCGCTCGCGGCGGGCATCGTGCTCGCCTCGAACATTAACGGCGGTTTCGGCGGCGCGCTCGCGCTCGGCGGCCAGTTCGACAAGCTCGACGTGTTCGACTTCTCGTTTACGCTGACGAAGACTTACACCTTCTGGGCGGGACTCATCGGCGGCTGCTTCCTGACTATGAGCACGCACGGCACGGATCAATATCTCGTGCAGCGTTATCTCTGCACCGACCGGCCGCGCCGCGCCGCCGCCGCGCTGTTGTCGAGCGGCGGCGTCGTGCTCGCGCAGTTCATCGGCTTCCTCTTCATCGGCGTGCTGCTGTTCGCCTTCTACCAGCCGCACAATGATCCGCTCTACGCGAACTTCGCCGGGGCTTGCGCGCGTTTGCAACCCGACGCGGCCGCGCGGTGCGCGAGCGACCCGGCCTTCGCTCAAGCCGCCACCGCAAACTTTCCGTTTACCGGAGGCGACCGCGTTTTCCCCGACTTCATTACGAAGCATCTGCCGTCGGGCTTATCCGGTCTGGTCGTCGCGGCGATCTTCGCGGCCGCCCTATCCTCTTCGCTCAACGCGATTGCGGCCACGGCCGTCAACGATCTCTACAAGCCGTTCGCACGCGGGCGCGACGATAAGCATTACCTGCGCGTCTCGCACTGGTTGACGCTCGCCTGGGGCGTCGTGCAGATCGCGGTCGCGCTCTTTTTTATGAAGCGGAACCGCTCCGCGCTCGATCAGGCCTTGTCCATCGCCGGATTGATCAACGGCCCCGTGCTCGGCATCTTTCTGGTCGGCACATTCCTGCGGCGCGTGAGCGAACCGCCCGCGCTCGTCGGAATGTTGGTGAGCATCTGTGTCATGATGTACGTTCGTTTTATGACGCCGCTCGCATGGACGTGGTACGTGCTGCTGGGCAGCAGCATCACTTTCTTCGTGGCCTGGGCGGTGAGTTTCGCCTTTGCGCCCGCCACACCGGCGCAGCGCGACGAACTTGCGCCCGGCGGCGGCGCGGTCGAGAATCTTTAATCTGAGCCGGAAGCGGAAACGAATTATCAAGATGAATAATTTTCGCCTTAGTGGATTCAAGCGCGCGACCTCGCATTACGGCGCGGTCGTCGCCACCTTCTTTTCGCTGGTGTTCGCGCCGGTGATGCTCTCACACGCGGGAGCGCCCCCGGCGCGGCCGGGATCGCCGTCCCCGAAGATCGTTTCGACGGTGGCGATCACAACGGGCGAGACTCGCCAGCCGGACGCGAAACTTCCACTCTACAAACCTTACACGAGCCGCGCGTCGCGCGAGGCTTTGCGGTGGGCGGACGGGGAATTGCGGCGCATGACGCTCGACGAAAAGATCGGGCAGTTGATCTCGGTCGGCATCAACGCAACTTTTTTGAATCAGGAGAGCGAACCCTTCAAGGAACTGCGGCGGCAGGTGGAAAGAAACCACATCGGCGGCATCATCCTGTTTCGCGGCTCGGTCTACGAATCAGTCCACCTCGTCAACCGCATGCAGCAACTCGCGCGGCGGCCGCTGCTCATCTCGGCCGATCTCGAAGCCGGGTCTGGGATGCGCTTCATCGACACGATCAATTTTCCGTGGAACATGGCCGTCGGTGCGACGGGAAACCCGGACTTCGCCCGGCGGATGGGCGAGGCGACGGCACGCGAGGCGCGCGCCCTCGGCGTTCAGCAGATTTTCGCGCCCGTCGTGGACGTGAACAACAACGCCGCGAACCCCGTCATCAACGTGCGCTCGTACGGCGAAGACCCGGCGGAGGTGGCGCGCATGGCCGCCGCCTTCACCGAGGGCGCGCAACGCGGCGGCGTGATCGCAACGGCGAAACATTTTCCCGGCCACGGCGATACGGCCGTTGATTCGCATCGCGGGCTGCCGGTGATCAACGTCGGGCGCGCGCGGCTCGATGCCGTGGAACTCGTGCCGTTCCGCGCCGCGATAGCAGCGGGAGTCGGTTCGGTCATGATCGCTCACATCGGCCTGCCACAACTCGACCCGACCAAGATCGCTCCGCTTGAGGGCGCGGCCGAGCGTCGCCCGCATTACGCCGACAGCGAGGTGATCGTCGAGAACGCGACGCTCCCGGCGACGCTCTCGCCCCCGGTCGTCGGCGGGACGCTGCGCCGCGACCTCGGATTCGATGGACTCGTCGTGACCGACGCGATGGACATGAGCGGGCTGACGATCTATTTCACGCCGGGCGAAGCGGCGGTGCGGGCGACGCTCGCCGGCGCGGACATGCTCCTGAAACCGCCCGATGCGGACGCGGCCATCCGTGGCTTGCGCGAAGCGGTGGCCGCCGGCCGGCTGACCGAGAAACGGATCGAGGAATCGGCGCGGCGTCTGCTGGCGGCGAAGTACGACCTCGGCCTCGTGCGCCAGCGCATCGCGCCGATTGAAGACATTGACCGCGTCGTCTCAAGCGCCGCGGCGTTGAAGTTGTCGAATGAGATCGGCGAGCGCGCGATCACGCTCGTGCGCGACGAGGGCGGGCTGTTGCCGATCAGCAATCGACCGGCCGGCGAAAGCATCTACGTGCTGGGTATCACCAACGGCGAGGATCGCCAGTGGATCATGAGTCCACTGATGAACGGGCTTCGCGGGCGGAAGATCAGCGGCGGGGTGCTCGACGAGCGCTCGTCCGAGAAAGAAGTTGATTTTCTGCTTGACCGCGCGAAGGGAGCCAAGTTAATTATCGTTGCAATGTACGGGCGCGTCCGAAGCGGTCAATCTAACAGCGGCGCACTTCCCGAGCCGGGCATGCGTGCGCTCAAAATTTTGTTCGGGCGCAAAATCCCGGTCGCCGGTATCAGTTTCGGCAACCCGTACCTCTTGCAAAGTTTTCCGGAACTCAAAACATACATGGTGGCCTATGGCGACATGCCGAGCTTGCAGCGCGCCGCCGCCCTCGCCCTGCTGGGCGAGATCGACGTAAGCGGCAAACTCCCGATCAGCCTGCCCGCGCTCCACGCGCGCGGGACGGGGATTCAGTTGAAGGCGCAGCCGCGCGCGAAGCAAGTGGAAGGGAATGCGTCAGGCAGTAAATGAACATCGCACACAGCGTCAGGCTCAAGCGCGCCGCGCCCGCAAATCATTTGTCTAATTCGATGCCGCTCCAACTTTCAAACAAACAAGGCAACTCGATGTCTTGCTCCGCGCGTCGCCGCTTCGTCGCCTGCCTGTTGCTCTGCGTTCTGGCGGCGCAGGCGTTCGGGGCAACTTTGCCCGTCGCCGTTCCTGCGAGCGTCGGGATGTCGGCCGAGCGGCTGGCGCGTATCGACGCGGTCGTCGCGGAAGCCATCGCGCGCAAGGAGACGCCCGGAGCGGTGGTGCTCGCGGCGCGCCGCGGGCGCGTCGTGTGGCGCAAGGCTTACGGCGCGCGCGCCGTCGCCCCGCAACGCGAGGCGATGACGACCGACACGATCTTTGACGCCGCGAGTTTGACGAAGGTCGTCGCCACGGCGACCAGCATCATGATCCTCGTCGAGCGCGGCCAGGTGCGTTTGAGCGACCCGCTCTCACGCCACCTGCCGGAGATGGCCGACGGCGTGCGCGAACGCATCACCATCGAGGAACTTCTCACCCACCGCGCAGGCTATGCGCCGGACTTCGACCTGCGCGAACAATGGACGGGCTATGACGAAGCGATGAAACGCCTGCTCACGGAACGCCTGCGCCACGCGGCGGGCACGCGTTTCATCTACAGCGACATCGGCTACATCGCGCTCGGCGAGGTGGTCAAGCGTGTGTCGGGCGATGCGCTCGACGTGTTCGCCCGCAAGAACATCTTCGAGCCGCTCGGCATGCGCGACACGACTTTCAACCCGCGCGCCGCGCTCCGGGCACGCGTCGCGCCGACGGAACAGCGGCGCGCGCAGGCCGCTTACCTCGGCGGCAAGCCCGAAGCGGCGGGCGCGGAGGGCGACCGCTGGCTGCGCGGCGAGGTTCACGACCCGACGGCCTTCCGCATGAACGGGGTGGCCGGGCATGCCGGACTCTTTTCGACCGCCGACGACCTCGCCATCTATTGCCAGATGATCCTGAACGGCGGCACTTACGGGGGCACGCGGATTTTGAGTCCGCTCGGCGTGGCGACGATGACGCGCCCCCGCGCCGTGACGGACGACGGCGCGGCGCGCGCGCTCGGTTGGGATGTGGTGAGCGGTTTCTCCTCGAATCGCGGCGACCTCTTCCCACACGGCTCATTCGGCCACACGGGATTCACCGGCACTTCGCTCTGGCTCGACCCGTCGAGCGAGATGTTCATCGTTTTCCTGAGCAACCGCGTGCACCCGGACGGCAAGGGAGATGTCGGCGAGCTGCGCGGGCGCGTCGCATCAATCGTCGCGTCGTCGCTGACGAATACGACGGCCGAGCAGGCGCGCGCGGAGTCGGCGCGCTTCGCGTCCGAGACGTTGCTGAGTCTCGCGCAGTTGAACGGCGCGCGCGGCGCGAGCGCGAGCGTCATTACTCCGGCGTCGCTCGATGCCGACGTGTTGAACGGAATCGACGTGCTCGCGCGCGACAACTTCCGCCAGTTGGCGGGGATGCGCGTCGGCCTCGTCACGAATCACACGGGGCGCGACCGGCGCGGCCGGCAGACGATAGACGTGTTGCGCGAGGCCGCGAACGTTAAACTCGTCGCTCTGTTTGCGCCGGAGCACGGCATCCGCGGCCTTCTGGACGATAAAGTCTCGGACACGAAGGACGAGAAGACCGGGCTGCCGATCTACTCGCTCTACGGCGAGATGCGCCGCCCGAAGCCCGAGCAGTTGCGCGAGCTCGACGCCATCGTCTTCGACATTCAGGACATCGGCGCGCGCTTCTACACCTATATCTCCACGCTCGGCAACGTCATGGAAGAGGCGGCGCGCGCGCGCATCCCCGTCTTCGTGCTCGACCGCCCGAACCCGATTCGCGCGAACGAGACGGAAGGCCCCATCGCCGACGCCGACAAACTTTCCTTCACCAGTTACCACACGATCCCCGTCCGGCACGCCATGACCATCGGCGAACTCGCGCGGCTGTTCAACGCGGAGCGCAAGATCAATTGCGACCTGCGCGTCGTCGAGATGGAACGCTGGCGGCGCGGGATGTGGTTCGACAACACGGGTCAAACGTGGGTCAACCCCTCGCCGAACATGCGCAGCCTGACGCAGGCCACCCTGTATCCCGGCGTCGGGCTGCTTGAAACCACGAACGTATCGGTCGGGCGCGGCACGGACACGCCTTTCGAGGTGGTCGGCGCGCCGTGGATTGACGGGCAACGGCTGGCGAGTTATCTCAACGAGCGCCGCATCGCGGGCGTGCGTTTCGTGCCCGTGCGCTTCACTCCGCGCGCCTCGGTGTTTCAGGGTGAGGAGTGCGGCGGTATCAATCTCGTCGTCACGGATCGCATGCAGTTGCGCCCGGTCTACGCCGGTCTGGAGATCGCGGCTGCGTTGCGCCGCCTGCACCCGAACGATTGGCAGGTCGAAAAATACGCCCGCCTGCTCGCCAACGCCGACACGCTCGAACGTCTCAAGCGCGGCGAGTCGCCCGAACAGATCGCGCTCTCGTGGCAGCCGGGACTCGAAGAGTTTCGCCGCGCCCGCGCCCGCGCTTTGATTTATCGTTAAAGGAATTATATTTATCGTTAAAGGAATTATGAGGAGAAATTCGATGCGTAAAGGGATGCGCAAAGGTTGGAGAGTTGCGTCGCTCCTCGCGTTGCTGCTCGTCGCGCAGTCGTCCGCACTCGCGTGGCACGACACCGGGCACATGCTTATCGCGCAGATCGCGTATGTGAATTTGTCGCCCGCGGCGAAGGCGCGCGTGGATAAACTGCTCGTCGCGCCGCAGGGGCGGCGGCCACTCATACACCTGTGCGCGACCTATTACACGCCCGCGTGCGACAAGATTTACGACCCCGTAACCATCGCCGTCTGGATGGACGACTTCAAGGGCGATTCTCTGAACGACGAGTATGAGAACTGGCATTACATCAACTACCGCCCGTTCTTCGACGGCATCCCCGCGCGGCCGGAAGTCGGGCCGGAGCCGACGAACATCCTCGACCGCATCAACTGGTGCATCAACACGCTCCGCAAAGGAACCGGGCGCGACAAGACCGACGCCGAAACGCTCGGCTTCCTCTACCACCTCATCGGCGACGTGCATCAACCGCTCCACACCATCACGCGCTACACGGCCAAAAACCCGGACGGCGACGCGGGCGGAAACGGTTTCGCCGTACAGATGCCCCCCGAGGCGCGCATCAGAAATCTACACTCTTTCTGGGACGCGGCCGGCGGCCGCTTCGGTTTCGAGAGTCCGCGTCGCCCGCTGGATGCGGCGGCGCGCGCGCGCCTTGTCGCGCAGGCCGAAGAGATCATGAAGGCCAACCCGGCCGTGTCTCTGGCGGCTGCGCGAGACCTGGAACCGCTGCGCTGGATTGAAGAGAGCAACACGATTGGGCGACAGGTGGTCTATGCCAAAATGCGCGAGGGCGAAGCGCCCTCCTCCGCCTACACGCAGGAGGCGCAGAGGATTTCCGGCGAGCGCATCGCTTTGGCCGGATACCGTCTCGCCAACCTGCTCAACTCGCTCTTCGTAGAGAAGGCCACTCCGGCGGGCGGCGTGCCCGCCGCTGCCGCGCCGTCTCCGAAAAATTAAAGACCTGTCTCCAATTTTTCGTATCTGCGGGCGGGGAGTTGAAAAAAGCTGTGAGAAAATCTATGCGGAAACGGGCGTCGCCGCTTGGAACAAGATTTGCAGAATCAACTTGCCTTGAATCAGCAACTCCTACACCGCCAGAGCACGAAGCCACAGCAAGTGAAAATTCGAAAGTTGTGGTTTGAGTCGATCAGGCGGCGTACCCGTGTTCATGCGAGTGAGGGGCGCCGTCCCTCATTTATAAGGCCTCATTATCATGTGAGCTTATTTGCATAATAAGTTTTTTTAGCTTTCAGTTCATTTACAGTTCAATTACAATGTCCCGCAGTCGACCCAAGGGTTCAGCAGTACCCGTCCTTCAATCGTGTTTTCAGATGAATCGTTCGGCAGGTCTTTGCGAGGAGTTTATCCACGAATGCACCGACCACGCCGGAATTTCCGCCGTGCGAAAAATATACTTTCAGCACGCGGTTGCCGCGTGAGCGCGCCGCACGACCGCCCCGCGAACTACTAAACACAGAAAGCCCAACCTTGCTATTCGGATACTTAAGGAGCCGAAGTTTATGAAAATTAATTGTCTCCCACGATTTTTGCTGTGCCTTGTCCTGTTGACCGGCAGCGTCGGCGGCGCGCTGGCGCAGGGCACGGCTTCGCGCGTCACAGGCACGGTCGTCGACCAGGGCGGCGGCATCGTGCCGGAAGCTGCCGTCACGCTCATCAACGAAGGGACGCAAGTGTCCCTCACTGCTCAGACCGATTCGACCGGCAGCTATGTCTTCGACTCGGTACAGGTCGGCCTCTACACCGTGACGGTGGAGAAGCAGGGATTCAAAAAGTTCGTCTCGACTTCCAATCAGGTCAACGTCAACCAGCCCGCGACCGTGGACGTATCGCTCGAACCCGGTGGCCTGAACGAAGTGGTAACGGTCGAATCGTCCGCCGAACTCGTGCAGACAAGCAGTTCCGGGAACTTCGGCAACACGGTCGAAGAGAAGACTCTCACGACGCTCCCCATCGTCGGCTCGCGCGGTCGCAATCCGCTCAGCTTTATTCTCTTCCAGCCGGGCGTCACGCCGGACGCGAACACCGGCGGCGGCGTCCACGTCCACGGCGCGCGCGACCGCGCCTTCAATTTCACCCTCGACGGTATCGACATCAACGACACGACGGCGGGCGGCTCGAACTTCACCCCGGTTCGCGCGAATCCCGATTCGCTCTCGCAGTTTCAGGTCGTCACCGGCAACTTCACCGCCGAACTCGGACGCTCGTCGGGCGCGCAGGTGAGCCTGATCACCAAGAGCGGAACGAACGAGTTTCACGGCAACCTCTTCGAGTTCTACCAGACGCCGCGCTTCCACGCGAATGAATATCAAAACGGCATCAACACAGTGCTCGTCAACGGGCAGCGCGTGCCGACCATCAAGCCGCAGTTCGTGCAACATATCTTCGGCGGTTCGCTCGGCGGCCCCGTCTATCTCCCGCGCTTCGGCGAGGGCGGGCGGGCGATCTACAACGGCAAGAATCGCACCTTCTTCTTCGTCAACCTGCAAAACCTGCGCACCAGCCAGACCATCCTGAGAAACCGCACGGTCTATACCGCGCAGGCGCGCGCCGGGCAATATCGCTACGTCGCCAACGGGCAGAACGGAAACCTGCTCGCCGCAACGCCGGCAATCGACGCGGCCGGCAACGCGATTCTGCCGACCTGTCCGGCCAACATCACCTCGACCACGCCGCGTTGCATCGCCACGTTCAACGTCGCCAACAATCCCAACATCCCCCTCTCGTTCGACCCGACCACGACACGCCTCATCGGTCTGACTCCGCTGCCGAATAACTTTACCCTCGGCGACGGACTCAACACGGCGGGCTTCACTTTCGTCGCGCCGCAGACCGAGCGGCAGTATGACTTCACCACCAAGATCGATCACTCGTTCAATGAGCGCAACGCCATCTACGTGCGTTACTCGCGCGGCGCGCAGAACACGCTCGGCGACAACGGCAACGTCGGCTTGCAGGCCTTCCCCGGATTGCCGAATATCGTGGACACCTTCCGCTCGCCGCGCAACCTCGCCGTCAACTACCGCGCGACGATCACGCCGAACCTCGTCAACGAGTTCGTCGCCGGGTTCAACCGCTTCACCTTCAGCTTCAATAACCCCGACCCCAACGCGAACATCAATTCGCCGGTCATCCTGAATAACGTCACCGACCCGCTCAACGCCTCGCCGAGCGTCAACAACGCGCGCCGGGTCACGACCCGTCAGTTCGTTGATAATTTGAGCTGGGCGCGCAGCGCGCACACGTTCAAGTTCGGCACGAACATTCGCTTGCAACAACACATTGACGACCGCAGTTCGGTCGCGGGCACGAACACGCGCGAAAGCGTGTCCCTCTCCACCAGCGGCACGACGGGCAACCCCGTTCCGGCTTCCTTCGGCACGACGGCGGGCACGCCCCGCATCAACTCCACCGATTTCTCGCGGTTGGAGAGCTACGTCAACGACATCTTCGGGCGCATCGGTTCGATCTCGCAGGGCTTCGTCGCCACCGACGACGGCACGGCTTTCGCACCGGCCGGCACGCGCTTCCTCTACGACGCGCGCTATCCCGAACTTGATTTCTACGCGCAGGACACCTGGAAGCTGCGCCCCAATCTGACGATTGATTACGGCCTGCGCTGGGAGGTGAGACTCAGCCCGCGCGCCCCGAACGACATCATCCTGCGCCCCGACCGCCCGGTGCGCATCGGCGAAGCGCCGACGAATCAGTTGAGCTTCGTCGAGGGCAAACTCTACGACGATCAGTACAAACAATTCGCACCGTCCGTCGGCTTCGCTTACGATCCGTTCGGCACGGGCAAGACTTCGATTCGCGCCAACTATCGTCTCGCCTACGACCGCACCAATACGTTTGTCTTCTCGTCGTTCATCTTCCAGAGCGCGCCGGGACTGACGCGTGGCAGAACGGTGCGCGCGACCGATCCCATTTTCGGCGGAGCCAATAACGCTCTGCTGCGCAACGGGCTGCCGGTCTTAAATTCGAACGACGTGACG
>DASQLU010000031.1:0-32136 GCA_035645855.1 Pyrinomonadaceae bacterium | reverse complement strand
TGCTGGAGAAGAAGACGCGTATCTCCGGGCGCAACAACGACGGGCACATCACCGTGCGTCGTCGCGGCGGCGGCGCGAAGCGTTTCTATCGCATCATCGATTTCAAGCGCGACAAGACGGGCGTGCCCGGTCGCGTCACGCAGCTTGAGTACGACCCGAACCGCTCGGCGCACATCGCGCTCATCACCTACCTCGACGGCGAGAAGCGTTACATCATTGCGCCCGCCGGTCTCGAAGTGGGCAAGACGATCATGAGCGGCCCCGAGGCGGACATTCTGGCGGGCAACGCCCTGCCGCTGCGCAACATTCCGCTCGGCACGCAGATTCACAACATCGAACTGCGCCCCGGCAAAGGCGGACAGATGGCGCGCTCGGCGGGAGCTTTCGCGCAACTCGTCGCCAAAGAGGGCGATTACGCGCAACTGCGCATGCCTTCGGGCGAGGTGCGGCGCGTGCCCGTCGTGTGCATGGCGACCGTCGGTCAGGTGGGCAACGTCGAGCACGAGAACGTCTCGTTCGGTAAAGCAGGGCGTTCGCGCTGGAAGGGCATCCGCCCGCACGTGCGCGGCGTGGCGATGAACCCGGTGGATCACCCGCATGGCGGCGGCGAGGGCAAAACCTCCGGCGGACGCCACCCGGTGACGCCGTGGGGACAACCGACGCGCGGTTACAAGACGCGTTCCAACAAGCGCACGCAGAAGATGATCGTGCGTGATAGAAGAGTCAAATAAAGTTTCAAGTCTCAAGTTTCAGGTTTCAAGTCTGAAAGTTCTTTAACTTGAAACTTACAACCTGAAACCTGAAACCGAAGTGGAGCGAAGCGAAACGTTATGGCACGTTCAGTTAAAAAAGGCCCGTTCATTGACGATTATTTGTTGAAGATGGTGGAGCGGATTCGCGAGAGCGGCGCCCGTCCGCCCGCGATCAAGACCTGGTCGCGTCGTTCGACGATCTCGCCGGACTTCGTCGGCCTGACCTTCGCCGTGCATAACGGCAAACGCCACCTACCCGTGTATGTCACGGAGAACATGGTCGGACACAAACTCGGCGAGTTCGCGCCGACGCGCACCTTCAAAGGCCATTCGGGAACGAAGGCTGAGAAGGGCGGAAAAGTAGCAAGATAAACGATGAAGGATGAACGCGGAACGCTGAAGTAGAAGCGGTGTTTTCAGTCATCGTTCGCTGTTCCCAGTTCATCGTTGAGGTTAGTTATGGAAGCGAGAGCGAGTGCAAAGTATCTGCGCGGGTCGCCGCAAAAGGCGCGACTCGTAGTTGACATGATTCGCGGCAAGAACGTCAACGAGGCGTTGGCCGTGTTGCAGTACACGAACAAGCGCGCGGCGGACGGCATCGAGAAGTGCGTGCGCTCGGCCGTGGCGAACGCCACCGAGGCGGCGGAGAAGGCGAACATCGCCATCGACCCGGACGATCTGTGGGTTAAAGCGTGTTTCATCGACATGGGGCCGACGAAGAATCGTCGCCGCATGCGCCCCGCGCCGCAAGGCCGCGCTTACAAGGAGCGGCGTCACTTCCATCACGTGACCATCCTCTTGTCGAGCGAGGAACAGGCGGCGTTGGCGGCGGGCAAGCGCCCGTCGAAGGCGGGCAAGCCGAAGACGACGAAGCCGGGCAAGAAGCTGGCGGCCAAAGCCACCGCGACGAAGCCCGCGACGAAGCAGCCTGAGACGGCTGCGGCGAGCGAGGCGCCGGCCGCGGCCACCACGACGCCCGCAACGGAAACGGCAACTGAAGAATAGTTAAGTTTGAACGGAGAATAAATGGGTCAGAAAGTTCATCCATACGGCTTCCGCCTCGGCTATAACAAGGACTGGCACTCGCACTGGTTTGCGAAGAAACAGTACGGCGAGTTTTTGCTCGAAGACTTGAAGCTCAAGGCGACGCTCAAGGCGCGCTTCAACGGCGCGGGCGTCTCCCACGTGGACGTGGAGCGTGCGGCCAACCGTTTGAAGATCATCATCTACACCTCGCGCCCCGGCATCATCATCGGGCGCAAGGGCGCGGAGATCGACAAGCTCAAGGCCGACATCGCCTCGCGCACGGGGCGCGAAGTGCTCGTCTCGATTCAGGAGATTCACAAGCCGGAGTTGAACGCGCAGTTGCAGGCCGAGAAGATCGCCGTGCAATTGGAGAAGCGCATCGCCTTCCGCCGCGCCATGCGCAAGACCGTGGAAGAGACGCTGCGCTTCGGCGGGCAGGGCATCAAGGTCAAGGTCGGCGGTCGTTTGAACGGCGCGGAGATCGCACGCAGCGAGTGGTACTTGCAGGGTCGCCTGCCGCTCCACACCCTGCGCGCGGACATCGACTACGGCGTGGCGACGGCGCACACGACGTTCGGCACCATCGGCGTCAAGGTCTGGATTTATCGCGGCGAGATTCTCGACCCGAAAGCCGCCATGGCGCGCGGCACCGCGACCGACCCGATCAACGAACCGCGCGGCGAACGCGGCGAGCGAGAGCGTCGCCCGCGCACGCGGCGCGAACGCGAGGGCGGCGACAATCGCGGCGATAATCGTGGCGACAGGGGCGACCGTGGTCGTCCGCGCAGCGACAACAGAGGATAAAGCAGAGGCTGGAGGTCAGAGGTCAGAGGTTAGTAAAAACATTCTTAACTAACCTCTAACCTCTAACCTCTGACCTCTCTAGTTGAGCGGAGCGAAACATCATGTTGATGCCGAAAAAAGTTAAGCACCGGAAGCAGATGCGCGGGCGCATGACGGGCACGGCCACGCGCGGCGCGGAGATCAGCTTCGGCGAGTATGGTTTGAAATGCCTGGAGCCGGCGTGGATCACCGACCGGCAGATCGAGGCCGCTCGTATCGCCATGACGCGCCACATCAAGCGCGGCGGCAAAATCTGGATTCGCATGTTCCCCGACAAGCCGGTCACGAAGAAACCGGCGGAGACGCGCATGGGCAAGGGCAAGGGCGCGCCGGAATATTGGGTGGCCGTGGTGAAACCGGGTCGCATACTCTACGAGATCGAGGGCGTGGACGAGCCGACGGCGCGCGAGGCGATGCGCCTGGCGGCGCAGAAGCTTCCGATCAAGACGAGATTCGTCACGCGCGCCGAGCAGGAAGGGGGCGCAGTTTAGTCATGAAGAAACGCGAAGAGTTGGAAAAATTGCGCGGCATGTCGGACGAGGATTTGCGTGAAGAGGCCGCGCGCATCAAGGAGTCCCTGTTCCGTTTGAACTTCAAACTCGCGCTCGGCGAGACGGACGCGGTGAAGCGTCTGCGGGAAGAGAAGCGGACGCTGGCGCGTTTGCAGACGCTTTTGAGCGAACGGCAAAACGAGCAGGCCGCTTAGTGGTAACGAGGCAGTGGGAACGCGGAACGCTGAAGTAAAGAGTTGATCGTTCATCATTCCGCGTTCATCGTTGGAGATTATGATGGCAGAAGAAAATCAGGAACAGACGACCACCGGCGGGGACGCGCCGAAGGAAGAGCGGGCGAGCGCGACGGACGAGGCGCGCGTGGCCGAGGCGACCGACGCGGGCGAGACGCTCGCGCACGAGGTCGCGCCGAACGTCGACTCGCAGGCCGGAAACGCCTCGGGCACGGAGGCGGGCAAGCGCGGGCGTCGCGCCGAGAAGGTCGGCATCGTCGCCTCGGACAAGATGGAGAAGACCATCGTGGTGCGCGTCGACCGCCTGATCAAGCATCCGAAGTATCGCCGCTACGTGCGCCGCACGTCGAAGTTCATGGCGCACGACGAGACGGGCGCGACCATCGGCGACAAGGTGCGCATCGTCGAAACCAGACCACTGTCGGCCAGAAAACGCTGGCGCGTCGTCGAGATCGTGCAGAAAGCTGAGAAATAGTTCTCAGTTCTCAGTTTTCAGTTTTCAGACAGGTCTTTACTGAAAACTGAAAACTTGAAACTGAAAACTGCGAACGGAGTGAGCTATGGCTATTCAAATGCAGACGTCGCTGGACGTGGCGGACAATTCCGGCGCGCGGCGGGTCGAGATGATTATGAGCATCGGCGGTTCGACGGGGCGTCACGCCGTGCTCGGCGACAAGATTAAAGTGACCGTCAAAGAGGCTTCGCCCGACGGCGCGGTCAAGAAGGGCACGGTGCATAACGCCGTTATCGTGCGCACGCGCAAAGAGGTGCGCCGCAAGGACGGCACCTACATCCGCTTCGACCAGAATGCGGCCGTGCTCATCAAAGACGACAACACGCCCATCGGCACGCGCGTCTTCGGCCCCGTCGCACGTGAACTGCGCGACCTCAATTTTATGAAGATCGTTTCGCTCGCGCCGGAGGTGATTTAAGATCATGGCAGGAACCAGGAAGCGCACCAAAATTAAGAAGGGCGACATCGTGCAGGTGATCGCGGGTCGGGGCTGGGCGACGTTCAAGGGCGGCGAGCGCGCGCCCGTGCGTGGCCGCGTGCTCGAAGTGTCGCCGGCGAACGGCAAAGTTAAAGTCGAAGGCGCCGGCATCGTCAAGAAGCACCAGAAGGCCAACCCGGCGAATAATCGCGGCGGCGGCATCATCGACAAGGAAGCGTGGATCGACATCTCCAACGTCCAGTTGATCGACCCCGAATCGGGCAAGCCGACGCGCGTGCGCGCAGGTCAGGGCAGCGACGGAAGCCGCCAGCGCATCGCGACCAAGAGCGGGCGCGTCGTCGAGAAGTAGGTTGGGAAATCGTCGGAGAATCGCTAGAGAGTCTGGAAACGCCGTTCATGCGGGCGAGACCCAGACGCGAGAGGTGAGAGAGAAATGGCTGCAAGACTGAAAGAGCGTTACCAGAAAGAGATCGCGCCCGCGCTCGCCAAGGAGTTCAACATCACGAACCCGATGGCGACGCCGCGGCTCGAAAAGATCGTCATCAACATGGGTCTCGGAGAGGCCATCGGCAACTCCAAGATTATCGACACGGCGGCGGACGAACTCTCGTCCATCTCGGGGCAAAAGCCCGTCACGACGAAGGCCAAGAAGTCCATCGCGTCGTTCAAACTGCGTGAGGGAATGCCCATCGGTTCGATGGTCACTTTGCGCGGCGACCGCATGTACGAATTTCTCGACCGCTTCGTCTCGGTAGCCCTGCCCCGCGTGCGCGATTTTCGCGGCGTCTCGCCCAAAGCGTTCGACGGGCGCGGCAATTACACGCTCGGCATCCGCGACCAGTTGATCTTCCCCGAAATTGATTTCAACAAAGTGGACAAGACGCGCGGGATGAACATCTCCATCGTCACCACGGCGAAAAACGACGAGCAGGCGCGCGCGCTCCTCAAGGCGCTCGGCATGCCGTTCAGACAGTAAAACGGAGGTTAGAGGTCGGAGGTTAGAGGTCAGCAGAAGACCGAAACTAACCTCTGACCTCTGACCTCTAACCTCTGAGGTTTTCATGGCAAAGAAATCGTTAATCGCGAAGGCGAACCGGACACCTAAATTCTCATCGCGCGCTTACACGCGCTGCAAGCGTTGCGGCAGGCCGCGCGGCTATTTGCGCAAGTTCCAACTGTGCCGCATCTGCTTCCGCGAACTCGCGCTGCAAGGTCAGATTCCCGGCGTCGTCAAATCGAGCTGGTAATTATTAGAAATTGACCGTCAGCAGTCAGCCCGGCGCTTCCTCCGGAGCGCGCGCTGAAACCTGACGGCGTAAACTGGAGCTGTAGAGTAATGACTGATCCTATTGCCGACATGCTGGCGCGGATGCGCAACGCCATTTCAGCGAAGCACTCGCGCGTGGACATCCCGGCGTCGAAACTGAAACTGGAGATCGCACGCATCCTCAAAGAAGAGGGCTACATCAACAACTTCGTCGTCAAGGGCGAAGGCGTCAAGCGTTTGATCCGCATCTTTTTGCGCTACGATGCGCGCGGCACCTCGTCCATTTCGCACCTGTCGCGCGTGTCGCGCCCCGGCCGCCGCGTCTACATGGGCTCGGGCGAAATCCCGAAAGTGCTCGGCGGCTACGGCGTCAACATCGTTTCGACTTCGCGCGGCCTGATGAGCGGCAAACGCGCGCGCCGCGAAAACGTCGGCGGCGAAGTTCTGGCACAAATATACTGAGAGGTCAGAGGTCAGAGGTCAGAGGTTAGTAAAAAGACTGTTTTCACTAACCTCTGACCTCTAATCTCTAATCTCTCTTTAACCGAAGGTTAAAGCTATGTCTCGTATTGGAAAGAAAGTTATCACCGTGCCCGCGAACGTGACCGTCACGGTCGGCGAGCGCGAGTTAGTGGTCAAAGGGCCGAAGGGGACTCTGACGTCGCCCGTCCCGCAAGGAATCACCTTCCAGTTGGAAGGCGACCAGTTGCAGGCGATACGCGCCTCCGACGACCTCGCCGCGCAGCACGGCCTGGCGCGCGCGCTGGCAAACAACGCCATCGTCGGCGTGACCGAAGGCTTCACGAAACAGATGGACGTGGTGGGCGTCGGCTACAAGGCCGACGTGCAGCCGAAGCGGATCATCTTCTCGCTCGGCTATTCGCACCCCATCGAGTTTCCGCTGCCGGAAGGCATCGAAGTGCGGGGCGAGCGCGTCCCGGCGAAAACTTCGATCCAACAGTACCAGTTGACGCTGACGCTCTCCGGCATAGACAAGCAGAGGCTCGGACAGGTCGCGGCCGAGATGCATTCCCTGCGCAAACCCGATCCCTACAAGGGCAAAGGCGTGCGCTACGCCGACGTGGCGCTGAAGCTGCGCCCCGGCAAGACAGGTAAATAAGTATGAAGGCGGAACGATGAACGATGAAGGCGAACCCCTTTTTTTCATTCATCGTTCCGCGTTCATAGTTCATCGTTGGAGTTAACAATGGCACAGAAAGATAGAGCAGAAGTTCGCCGGGCGGTGCATAAGCGCATCCGCCGTAAGGTGTCCGGGAGCGCAGAGCGTCCGCGCCTGACGATCTACCGCAGCCTGAACCACATCTACGCGCAGGTCATCGACGACGAGCAGGGGCGCACCATCGCCGCCGCCTCGACGACCGAGAAAGACCTGCGCGGCGCGACGGGCGGAAACATCGACGCCGCCGTGCGCGTCGGCCGTGCGATTGCCGAGCGCGCTCTGTCGAGCGGCATCGAGAGCGTCGTCTTTGATCGCGGCGGCTATCGTTACCACGGGCGTGTCAAGGCTCTGGCCGACGCCGCGCGCGAGGCCGGGTTGAACAAGAACGAGACGGCGGCGCGGCAAGAGCAGCAGGCCGCCGAAGCAGCAACAGCAGGACAGGAACAGTAATGCGACAACCGACACATAGAATTTCAGCGCAGGGGCTTGACCTCAAAGATCAGGTGATCTCAATCAACCGCGTGACCAAAGTGGTCAAGGGCGGTAAAAACATGAGTTTCGCCGCGCTCGTCGTCATCGGCGACGAATCGGGGCACGTCGGCTTCGGCAGCGGCAAGGCGCGTGAAGTGCCGCTCGCCATCAAGAAGGCCATCGAATCGGCGAAGAAAAACCTGATCCGCGTGCCGCTCATCAACAACACGCTGCCGCACCAGTTAATCGGCAAGTACGGCGCGGGGCGCGTGATGATGAAACCGGCCTCGGAAGGCACGGGCGTCATCGCCGGAGGCGCGGTGCGCGCCATCATGCAGGCCGTGGGCGTCCACGACGTGCGCACCAAGATTCTCGGCTCGACCAACCCGCACAACGTCGTGCGCGCGACCTTCGATGGGTTGCTGAACATGAAAGACCCGATGGAACTGGCGCGCCTGCGCGGCAAGCAGGTGGAAGAACTTTAAGTTTCAAGTTGCAGGTTTCAGGTTTCAAGACTGAAAAGGTCTTCGGTCTTTAACCTGAAACTTGAAACCTGAAACTTGAAACCCTTTGAGAGGATTTATGGCAGAGCAGAATCAAGAACAGGCTGGCGGCGGTGGCAAGATTCGCATCCAGTATTACCGGAGTTTCATCGCCTTCCCGAAGACGCAGAAAGAGATCGTGCGCAGCATCGGGCTGACGAAGATCAACCAGATCGTGGAGAGGCCGGACAACGCCTCGATGCGCGGCGTCGTCGCCAAAGTGCCGCACCTGTTGCGAATTGTTGAGTAGGGAGATTAGCGCATCGTAAATCGTGAATGGATGAGGCTCGTCTTAATTCGTTCACGGCTCGCGGGTCACGCTTCACGAGGAATTGATCATGGCTATCGGTCTTAATAATTTACATGCGGCGGCCGGTTCGACGCACAAGAAGAAGCGCGTCGGGCGCGGCCCCGGTTCGGGTCTCGGCAAGACGGCCGGGCGCGGCAACAAAGGTCAGAAATCGCGGTCGGGCTACTCGGCCAAGATCGGTTTTGAAGGCGGCCAGATGCCCTTGCAGCGTCGCCTGCCGAAACGCGGATTCACCAACATCTTCAAGAAGCAGTGGATCGAGGTCAGCCTTGCGTCGCTGGAGAAGAGTTTCGAGGCGAACGAGGAAGTGACGCCGGAGTTGATGCACGAGCGCGGCGTGATCGCCAAAGGCAAGCGCGACGTGGTGGTGCTCGGCACGGGCGACATCTCGAAAGCCCTGCGCGTCTCGGCGCACCGCTTCACGAAGAGCGCGCGCGAGAAGATCGAGTCGGTGGGCGGCGCGGCCACGGTGATCGAGAAACGTCCGGCCGACGCTGGCAACGCGACTTCCGCCCCGCAGCAGTGATAACCGGGCGGCCGCGAGTTGCAGGCGCTTGAGTCTCTTGGGGCGGCACGAGCAAATGACACAAAGCCTGAAGACGCAGAGAGCGTGTGCGCCGAGAGATATTGGCGTCCGCCCTGCGTCTTTAGCGTTCCGGAGAAAGCATTTTGATCGTCGCGCTCTAACGGCCGGCGCGCGTTTAATTAGACATTCAGCGGGCGCAAACAGGGCTAGGCCGGTTGGTCGCCGCGACGATTCTGTTTTAAGCTAACGGGCGATTGCCGTCAGTTCAAGTCTCTCGAAAGAAGCACTCTTATGGAAAAGTTTTTCGCCGCCATCCGCAACATGTTTCAAGTGCCCGACCTGCGCAGGCGGATCGGCTTCACGCTCGGGTTGCTCGCGATTTACCGCCTCGGCGCGCACGTCACCGCGCCCGGCATCAATAAAGATCAGTTGGCGCGCGTCTGGAGCGACGTGGGTAACACCCTGCTCGGCGTGCTCGACCTCTTTTCCGGCGGCAACTTCCAGACCATCTCGGTCTTCGCGCTCGGCGTCACGCCTTACATCACCGCCTCGATCATCCTGCAACTGATGACCACGGTCTTCTCGCAGTTGAAGAAATTGCAGGAGGAGGGCGAGGCCGGACGACAGAAGATCAACCAGTACACGCGTTACCTGACCGTCGTGCTCGCCTGCTTCCAGACCTCCATCGTCGCACGCTGGCTGCAGGCGAACGGCGTGGGCGATCCCGGCTGGGGCTTCCTGATTACGACCATGATCACGCTCACGACCGGCACAGTCTTCGTGATGTGGCTCGGCGAGCAGATCACCGAGCGCGGCATCGGCAACGGCATCTCGCTCCTGATCTTCGCGGGTATCGTGATCGGGCTGCCGAGCGGTTTGGGACAGGTGGCTACCCGCCTGCGCGGCGGCGTGGCGATGGAAGTGATCGGCGTGCTCGCGCTCACAGTCATGCTCGTGCTGCTCATCGCGTTCATCGTCTTCGTCGAACAGGCGCGGCGCAAAGTTCCGATCAGTTACGCCAAGCGGCACGTCGGGCGTCAACTCGTGGCCGGGCAGCAGACGGTGATGCCGCTCAAGATCAACATGGCGGGCGTCATCCCCGTCATTTTCGCGTCTTCGATGCTGGCCTTCCCGCAGACGATTTTGCAGTTCATTCAGTACGACCCGGCCACGCCCGACTCCTGGCGCAGCCGCGTCCACCTGTTCTTCCAGTCGTTCCACGGCGGCGACCCGTATTACGAACTGGTCTTTCTGTCCCTCATCGTCATCTTCACCTTCTTCTACATCACGATCATCTTCAACGTGGAAGAGGTGGCCGACAATCTGCGCAAGCACGGCGGCTTCATCCCCGGCATCCGGCCGGGGCGCAACACCGCGGAATTTTTGAACACGATCCTGACGCGCCTGACGACCGTCGGCGCGATCTACCTCGCGCTCGTCGCGTTCGTGCCGCAGATCATGCTGAGCGGTTTCAACGTCGGGCGTCTGCCGTTCGTCGGCGGGCGGCTCGATGAATTCTTCACCAGCACGCCGGGTCTCGGGTGGATTCCGAGCGGCATGGGTTACAAATTTTACTTTGGCGGCACGTCGCTGCTGATTCTCGTCGGCGTGGCGATGGATACCGTGGCGCAGATCGAAGCGCAACTCGTGATGCGCAATTACGAGGGCTTCCTCGGCTCCGGCAGCCGCCTGCGCGGACGTAGAACGTAAAAAGCAGAGGTCGGAGGTTAGAGGTTAGAGGTCAGTTTAAAAACAAGAACTGCTTCTTACTAACCTCTGGCCTCTGACCTCTGACCTCTGACCTCTGAGTTTATGTCAAAGATCGTCGTCTTAATGGGCGCGCCGGGCGCGGGCAAGGGGACGCAGGCGCGTCTGCTGCAAGAGCGTCTTGATCTGCCGCAGATTTCGACGGGCGATATGTTTCGCGAGCTTGCCAAAGCAGAGACGCCGCTGGCCGCGGAGGTGCGAGCCGTGCAGGCTTCGGGCAAGCTGGTCTCCGACGATCTCGTCATACGCATCGTCCACGAGCGCACGGGGCGCGAAGACTGCAAGCGCGGCTACATCCTGGACGGCTTCCCGCGCACGACGGCGCAGGCCGCGATGCTGGAAAAACTGGCGGTCGAACAGGGCAACAAGATTCAGGCCGTTCTCGTCGACGTGCCTTTTGAACTTTTAGAACAACGCGCCACCGGCCGCCGCAGTTGTCCGGTGTGCGGCGAGATTTATAACGTCTATTTCAAGCCGCCGCGGGTTGAAGGTTTCTGCGACCTGCACACGGACGCGCCGCTCGTGCATCGCGCCGACGACACGGCGGAAAAAATTCGCGTCCGGCTGGCGACTTATGAAGAACAGACGCGCCCGCTGCTCGACTATTATGAAGCGTCGCACCGCCTCCGGCACGTGGACGGCACGCGCGCGCCGGAAGCGATTTACGCGGACATTGAAAAGGTAGTAACAGGTGACAAGTGACAGGTAACAGGATTAAGACAAATTCCGAGTCTTAACTGGTTACCTGTCACCTGTCACCTGTCACCTGTCACTGTTTTATGATCATCGGGAAGTCGAAGAAAGAGTTGGAGAAGATGCGCGCGGCGGGGCGGCTGGCGGGGTTGGTGCGCGAGGAGTTGCGGCGCATGGCGCGCCCGGGCGTCACCACGCTCGACCTCGACCGTGCCGCCGAGCGGATGATTCTCGAAGCGGGCGCGAAGCCCACTTTTAAGGGTTATCACGGCTATCCCTATTCGATTTGCGCGTCGGTCAACGAACAGGTCGTGCACGGCTTTCCGTCCGACTACGTGCTCAGCGAAGGCGACATCATTTCGATTGACGTGGGCGCGACGCTGGACGGATTCGTCGGCGACACGGCGACCACAGTTCCCGTCGGGCAGGTCAGCGAAGCCAAACTCCGCCTCATTCGAGTGGCGGAAGAAAGCCTGGAACGCGCTATAGAGCAGTGCCGCCACGGCAGGCACCTGGGCGACATCGGCTGGGCGGTACAGGAGTATGCGGAGGCCGAAGGTTATTCGCTGGTGCGCGATTACGGCGGCCACGGCATCGGGCGAAAGATGCACGAAGACCCGCACATCCCGAATTACGGGCGGCCGGGCACGGGCACGAAGATCAAAAACGGCTATATTTTCGCCGTCGAGCCGATGCTCAACATGGGCACGCACCACACGAAGACGCTGGCCGACGGCTGGACGGTGGTAACGGTTGACGGGCAGCCGAGCGCGCACGTCGAACACACCATCGCGATCACGGAAGACGGCCCGCAGGTGTTGACGCGTGTGCCGGAAGAGATTGAGAGGCTGCAGCTTTCCGGCGCGACGCAGGCAATGCCGGCCTGATGAGAGGGCGGACACGTCTCCGGCTTGGCATAAGGTCAATGCTGTGTTAATATCCGCAGTTTGCCGAGACCGGCGATTTTAAATCTATCGGGAAGCGGGTCGGTTGGGGACGAATTTGTCTGGCCGGAGCATCGGTCGGCCGACGCGCCCCCGGTTTGAGTCGAGGCCGGAAACTCCGGTGGAAAAGGTGGGCGGGATATGAAAGTAAGAGCTTCCGTTAAAAAGATGTGCGACAACTGCAAGGTCATCCACCGCAAAGGCGTGGTGCGCGTGATCTGCACGAATCCGAAGCACAAACAGCGACAAGGCTAAGTTCAATTGTGGAATGCGGATTTCGGATTGCGGATTTAAGCAGTAGGCATTTGTCTTTCAATCCGCATTTCGCAATCCGAAATCCGAAATTCTGAGAGTTGGAGAGAAGAAATGGCTCGTGTAGTTGGCGTCGATCTCCCGGTGAATAAGCGCGTTGAGGTCGGCCTTACATATATCTACGGCATCGGGCGTTCGCGCTCGAAGTCCATCCTGCAAGAGGCGGGCATCAATCTCGATACGCACGTGCGCGATCTGGACGAGGAGCAACTCGGCCGCATTCGCTCGATCATCGAGGGTCAGGGCGATGTCGAAGGCGACTTGCGCAAGCGCGTGCAGATGGACATCAAGCGTCTGATGGACATCGGCGCGTATCGCGGGCTGCGGCATCGGCGCGGTCTTCCCGTCCGCGGCCAGCGCACGCACACCAATGCGCGCACGCGCAAGGGGCCGCGCCGCGCGACCATCGCCAAGAAGAAAGCGCCCGGCAAGAAGTAATCGGAAGTTTTCAGTTTTCAGTTTTTAGCTTTCGGCATGAGCCGGAAGCTGGCGGCTGAGAACTGGCAACTGAAAACTGGCAACTGAAAACTGAGTACTGAGTTATGGCAAAAGGAACAGCAGCAGGCGGGAAGAAAAAGACCTTCCGCAAGAAAGAGAAGAAGAACATCCCGAACGGGATCGCCTTCATCGCGGCATCTTTCAACAACACGATGATCTCGATCACGGACCTGGAGGGCAACCTCGTCGCGCAGTCGTCTTCGGGCGCACGCGGCTTCCGCGGTTCGCGCAAAGGCACGCCCTTCGCCGCGCAGCAGGCGGCCTACGAGGCGGCGCAGAAGGCGAAGGACGCCGGGATGCAGCAGTGCGAAGTGCGCGTCAAGGGGCCGGGCGGCGGGCGCGAGTCGGCCATCCGCGCGATCAACAACGCGGGCATCCGCGTGACCTCGATCCGCGACACGACGCCCATCCCGCACAACGGTTGTCGCCCGCCGAAGCGGCGCAGAGTTTAAGCAATTGCGGATTTCAGATTGCGGAATGCGGATTACAAGGCGATTGCTTTAAATCCGCATTCCGCAATCTGAAATCCGCATTCGATTAACCCAAAGGATGAAGGGTCGCGGTCGCGCCGAGGGGCGCGTGCGGCCTGTAAACTTTTCCGTCTTAACCAATAGACCGGAGGCAGAAAGAAGTGGCTAGGTATAGAGCAGCGGTGTGCCGTTTGTGCCGCCGTGAAGGTGCGAAATTATTTTTGAAGGGCGACAAGTGCTACAAGCCTTCGTGCCCGATTGAAGCGCGCGGCACGCAGCCGCCCGGACAACACGGAAACTCGCCGCGCCGCGGCAAAGCGCTCGTCGGCTACGGCCAGCAGTTGCGCGAGAAGCAGAAGGTCAAGCGCATCTATTTCATTCTCGAAGGCCAGTTCCGCAACTATTTTGAAAAAGCCGCCCGCCAGAAGGGCATCACGGGCGAAAACCTGCTCGTCCTGCTGGAACGCAGGCTCGACAACGCCGTGTATCGCTCGGGCTTCTCCACGTCGCGGCGGCAGGCGCGCCAGTTGGTCAACCACGGCCACATCGAAGTGAACGGGCGCAAAGTCGACATCCCCTCTTTTCAGGTGAAAGCCGGAGACGTGGTGACGGTACGCGAGACGAGCCGCAAGAACGCGCACATCGAAGGCGCGTGGCAGACGGCCGCCGGGCGCGGTCGCCCCTCGTGGCTGGCGCCCGCCGAAGGCGCGGAGATGGGCGCGCGCGTGGCGAGTTTGCCGACGCGCGACGACATCGACCGTTCGATCAACGAGCAACTCATCGTCGAACTTTACAGCAAGTAACATCCGCGCGGGGCGCGCGGCGGCCGACTGTTTTCGCGCATGTCGCCTGACATCAGGACATGCTGAAACGGAGGCCGCCGCTCCCGCGCACACAGGCTTTCAATAACAGCCAGAGGGTCGAAAAAAAGTTATGGCTATGGATCAAAATAATCTCTGGACAGGATTTCAAATGCCGCGCCGTCTGGCGGTTGAGAACGAAACGTTGACAGACCGCTACGGGCGTTTCTCCGCGCAGCCTTTCGAGCGCGGTTTCGGCACGACCATCGGCAACTCTCTGCGCCGCGCGCTGCTCTCGTCAATCGAGGGCGCGGCGATTACGGCGGTCAAGATCGAGGGCGTCGAGCACGAATTCTCAAGCATTCGCGGCGTCGTGGAAGATGCGACGGACGTGATCTTGAACCTCAAGCAGATTCCGATCAAGTTGCACGGCTCGGAGGCCAAGACGCTGACCATCAGCCGCGCGGGCGCGGGCGAAGTTCTCTCCGGCGACATCGAGACCGATGCGGACGTGGAAGTGCTCGACCCGAACGTCTACATCGCGACCGTCTCCGAGGGCGGCTCGCTGAACATCGAGATGCGCCTCAAGCGCGGGCGCGGCTACGTTCCCGCCGACCGCAACTTCGACGAAGACCTCTCGCTCGGTTACATCCCCGTGGACTCGGTGCACACGCCCGTCAAGAAGGTGAACTACACGGTCGAGGCCGCGCGTCTCGGTCAGAACACGGAATTCGACAAGTTGACGATTGACGTGTGGACGGACGGCTCGGTCAAGCCGGACGACGCCGTCGGCCTGGCGGCCAAGCTGATCAAAGATCACATGGCGATCTTCATCAACTTCGAGGAGGACACGGACGAGTTCGCCTACACGGGGATAGAGCGTCCGCCGCTGCCGCGCAACGATCAACTCGACCGCTCGGTGGACGAACTCGAATTGTCTGTGCGTTCATATAACTGCCTGAAGAACGCCAACATCAAGAGCATCCGCGACCTCGTCCAGCGCTCGGAGCGCGAGATGCTGGCGACGAAGAATTTCGGCAAAAAATCGCTTAACGAAATCAAGGACATCCTGCACGGCATGGGGCTGGATTTCGGCATGGAGTTTGACGAACAGGGCAACCCGATTCCGGGAACCGGCGGGCGCGACTCAGACATCAGCGACTTCGCCGACGAAGACGACGACCTATAAGGAAGGATGAAGTATGAACGCGGAACGATGAATTGAAGACACCCCGCTTTTACTTCATCGTTCATCGTTCATACTTCATAGTTTATTAAAATGCGACATCTGAAAGCACATCGCAAACTGGGGCGGACGACCGAGCACCGCCTCTCCCTGTTGCGTAATCTTGCGACTTCTCTGATCAACGCGCGTAACGAGCGCGTCGTCACCACGTTGCCGAAGGCGAAAGAGCTGCGCCCGTTCATCGAGCGCGTGATCACGCTGTCGCGCAAGGCGCAAGGCCTGGAAGGCGACGACGCGGCGGTGCAGGCCGTTCACCTGCGTCGGCAGGCCGCGGCGTTCTTCCATGCGGGCAACCGCGAGCGTAAGAGCGAGACGGGACGGCGCGGCGTGGTGCCCCCGGTGCGCACTGCGGGCGTGGCCGCCGTCAAACGTCTCTTCGACGAACTCGGCGAGCGTTACAGAGATCGTCCGGGCGGCTACACGCGCATCATCAAACTCGGACGGCGCGACGGCGACAACGCCGAACTCGCCATCATCGAACTCGTCGGCAGCCCGCGCGAACTCGAAGCCGCGAAGCAGACCGAGAAACGCGCCAAGTCCGTCACGTCGGACAAGCGTAAGTCGGCGCGCGTGTCCAGGTCGGGCGAGGCCGAAGGCGGCCGGCGCGGTGGCCGGAAGGCCGACAAGACTTTCGAGAAGGAAGAGACGACCCAGGCGAGAGGACGCGCCAAGACCGGCGGCGAGGACGTGAAGGACTCGGACAAAGCGGGCAGCGGCGGTCGCCGGTCGAAGAAGACCGAGTCGACGGCCGCCGAGAAAGACACGGATAATTAGAGGCGGAGACGGGCGCGCTCGCGCTAGTGAACGGCGAGCGCGCCCTTCGTCTCGTCCACACCGCCAGAGCCCCAATCCCCCGCGCGCGCAGGTTTGGCCTGAGCCGGCAAGCGGGACGGGGCTTTGATTTTGCTCTACCAACGCCAAGCAGGAGAGACCGCTCAGAAACTCAAGCAGCGCGGAGGTGTAACCGAACATGAGCGACGAACAGAGACCAGTAGAATCCGCCACGGGCGGCGACCAGTCGAGCGACGGCGGTGGCGGCACACGCCAACAGTCGCAGCACCAGCAATCGGCCGACGCACGTCGCGGCGGCGGCAACAGCCCCGGCGCGGGAGGTAGTTCCGGCGGCGGCAGTAGCCGGCACAATTCGCGTCGACGCCAGCGCGGCGAGCGCGAGAGCGGGGGAGCGGCGGCGACGCCGCGCCGCACAGAGACTTCGATCAACATGGATGAGTTGCGCGAGTTGGCCGACTTGATCGCCGCGCAGGGCTTCACCGAGTTCGAGATCGAAAAGGAAGGCTTTCGCCTGCGCCTCAGTCGCAACATTTACTCGCAAACGCCGCCCGCGCCGATGAGCAATGCGACCGGCTCGGTCATTCCGTTCCCCGCGCCGCCAACGGCTTCCGCGCCCCCGTCGACGGGCACCGCCGCTGCCTCCGCGGCACCGTCTGCCGCGCCCGCCGCCGCCGCGCCGAGCCAGGCCGAAGACCTGCACAAGATCACTTCGCCCATTGTCGGCACGTTCTACCGCTCGCCCTCGCCCACCTCCGAGGTGTTCGTCAGCCAGGGCAGCCGCGTCGAGCCGGAGACGGTGGTGTGTATCATCGAGGCGATGAAATTGATGAACGAGATACAGGCCGAGGTCAGCGGTACGGTTGAAAAGATTTACGTCGAGAACGGCCAGCCCGTCGAATACGGGCAGGCGTTGTTCGGGATCAAGAAGTAGACAGTTTTCAGTTGCCGGTTTTCAGTTTTCAGTAATACGCTTTAAACCATTATTGAAAACTGAAAACCGGCAACTGAAAACTGAGAACTGTTTATGGCAATTGCACCGCGCAAATTTCGGAAGATTCTGATCGCGAACCGCGGCGAGATCGCGTGCCGGATTATCTGGGCGTGCAAGGAGATGGGCATCCAGACCGTCGCCGTGTACTCGCAGGCCGACCGCGATTCGCTCCACGTGCGCTTTGCGGATCAGTCCATCTGTATCGGCGCGGCGCCTTCGGCGCAGAGCTATTTGAACATCCCCGCCGTCATCAGTGCGGCGGAGATCACGAACGTCGATGCGATTCACCCGGGCTACGGCTTTCTCGCCGAGTCGTCCTACTTCGCGGAGATTTGCGAGGCCTGCAACATCAAGTTCATCGGGCCGCGCTCGTCCGTCATCAAGTTGATGGGCGACAAGGTGGAGGCGCGGCGCGCGATGGCGGCGGCGGGCGTGCCGATTCTGCCCGGCAGCCCCGACCCTCTGGAATCGGAGGAAGAGGCGATCAGGCTCGCGCGCGAGATCGGCTTCCCCGTGATCATCAAGGCTTCGGCCGGGGGCGGCGGGCGCGGCATGCGCATCGTGCGCACCGAGGCCGAACTCGGCCGGGAGTTGGAGACGGCCTCGAACGAAGCCCTCTCCGCCTTCAAGAACGGCGACGTGTACATCGAACGCTACATCGAGCGGCCGCGCCACGTCGAGATTCAGGTGATGGCCGACGAGTTCGGCAACTGCGTGCACCTCGGCGAGCGCGATTGTTCCGTGCAGCGCCGCCATCAGAAACTTATCGAGGAAGCCCCGTCGCCCGCGCTCTCGCGGGAGTTGCGCGAGCAGATGGGTGCGGTCGCGGTCGATGCCTGCAAGCGCGTCGGTTACTCGAACGCGGGCACGGTCGAGTTTTTGCTCGACGAGGACGGTCGTTTCTATTTCATGGAGATGAACACGCGCGTGCAGGTGGAGCATCCCGTAACCGAGATGATCACGCTGGCCGACATCGTGCGCAACCAGATTCGCGTCGCGGAGGGCGAGGAACTGGCCTTCCGACAGGAAGACGTGATCTTCGCCGGACACTCCATCGAGTGCCGCATCAATGCGGAGCACCCGGAGACCTTCACGCCCTCGCCGGGCTTGATCACCGCCTGCAACATACCCGGCGGCCCCGGCGTGCGCGTGGACACGGCCATCTATCCCGGCTACTTCGTGCCGCCCTATTACGATTCGCTGATCGCGAAATTGATCGTACACGCGCGCACGCGCGAACTGGCGGTGGCGCGCATGCGGCGCGCGCTCGAATCAATGGTGATCGAGGGCATCAAGACGACGATTCCGTTGCACCTGAAGATCATGGACGATCCGCAGTTTCAGTCGGGCGACTTTTCGACCAAGTTTCTGGAAGAGTTTTTTGCGCGGCAGAACGGCACGGGCGACGTCAGAACCGCCAACGCCTGAAAGCCGCGCACGGCGGGCTTTCGGCGCGTTGACCAGCCGGAGGGCAGCCTTTATAATTAACGACTTTCCCGCAGGGGATTTTCGCGTCTGAGGAGAGCAGAGAAATGTCTTACGCAATTATCAGGTCGGGCGGCAAGCAATTCCGCGTCGCGGAAGGCGAGACGGTGCGCCTGCCTTCGTTGAACGAAGAGGCGGGGAAGACCGTCGAGTTCGAAGTGCTCGTCCTCGGCGGCGACAACGAGACGCGGGTGGGTTCGCCCATCGTGGACGGCGCGCGCGTGGCGGGCACCATCGTCGAGCACGGGCGCGGCGACAAGATCATCGTCTTCAAGATGAAACGCCGCAAACAATACAAACGCACGCAAGGCCACCGGCAAAATTACACGGCGGTGAAGATTGATTCGATTGGATAAAACGATGAAGTAGGAACGATGAACGATGAAGTGAAAACAAGAAGTTTTTAGTTCATCGTTCATCGTTCCTACTTCATACTTTGCTTCGAGGTTTGAGTTATGGCACATAAAAAGGGAGTCGGCAGTTCGCGCAACGGCCGCGATTCTAACTCGCAACGGCTGGGTCTGAAAAAGTTCGGCGGCGAGCGGGTGCTCGGCGGCAACATTCTGGCACGCCAGCGCGGCACGAAATGGAAGCCGGGCAAGAACGTCGGGCGCGGCAAAGACGACACGTTGTTCGCCTTGATTGACGGTATCGTCAAGTTTGAAGACAAGGGGCGGCAGGGCAAGTTTATCAGCGTCTACGCCGCGGAGGCTGCTGCCAGCGCAGCGGCAGCGCCGGAGGCGGTCGCCGCTTAGCCGGGGAGTCATTCAACAGTAACTTTGCGACGCCCGCGCCTGCTCGAACGAACAAGCGTAGGGCGTCGCTTCAATTTTTGATTGCGGATTGCGGGATGCGGGTTGAAAGAGAGATGCTTCTTCTAATCCGCAATCCGCAATCCGCAATCCGCAATCGACATGTTCATTGATCGAGTCAAAATTCGCGTCAGCGGGGGGCACGGCGGCAACGGCGTGACGGCCTTCCGGCGCGAGAAGTTCGTGCCGCGCGGCGGGCCTTCGGGCGGTGAGGGCGGCAAGGGCGGCGACGTGTGGCTCGTGGCCGACACGGGCGTCAACACGCTGCTGCACCTGCGCTACAACCCCGAACACAGCGCGGATCGCGGGCGACACGGCGAAGGCTCGAATCGCTCCGGGCGCGAAGGCGAAGACGTGTTGGTGCGCGTTCCCGTCGGTACGCAGGTTTACGACGCGGAGACGGGCGACCTCATGTGCGACCTCGCGGAAGAGGGGCAGCGTTGGCTGGCGGCCAAAGGCGGGCGGGGCGGCTTCGGCAACTCGCACTTCGCCACCTCGACCAACCGCGCGCCGCGCTATCACCAGGAGGGCAGCCCCGGCGAAGAGCGCGAGTTGCAGCTCGAACTGAAATTGCTGGCCGACGTCGGCCTCGTCGGTTTCCCGAACGCGGGCAAGTCAACTTTGATCTCGACCGTCTCGGCCGCCAAGCCGAAGATCGCCGATTATCCTTTCACGACGCTCGAACCGCACCTCGGCGTCGTAGACCTCGGCGATTTCCGCACGTTCGTCATCGCCGACATCCCCGGCCTGATCGAGGGCGCGCACGAGGGCGCGGGACTGGGCGACCGCTTCCTGCGCCACATCGAGCGGACGAAACTACTGCTGCATCTCGTGGACGTTTCCTCCGCCTCCGGGCGCGACGCCGTGGGCGATTACGACGCGATCAACCGCGAGTTGCGCGCCTACGATCCGCAACTCGCCGAACGCCCGCAGATCGTCGTGGCGACGAAACTCGACGCGCTCGACGACCCGGAGCGGCTGGAGAGCGTGCGACGGCGCGCCACCGAAGACGGGCGGGATTTTTACGAGATTTCTTCGGTGACGAATACGGGCGTGCGCGAACTCGTCTATGCCGTCTCTCAGGCATTGGATGCCATGGGCGAGCGTGAGCGCGCGGCGAGCGCCGAGGCGCGGGCGCAGCAGGCCGATGCGCCGCCCGCGCCGGACGCGAGCGAGATCAACGGGGCGACATCTTTCGATTGAAGCATGGACGCGAAGGTATGGACGCGAAGCGCCGCAGTAGCAGCAGCAGCAACGCACGCATCGCGCTCTACGGAGGCACGTTCGATCCCGTCCATGACGGGCACGTCGCCGTGGCGCGCGAATTGTTGAAATTGTTCGCGCTCGACGAAGTTCTTTTCATCCCGGCGCACATCGCGCCGCACAAGCGTCGCGGCGTTCCGCCCGTCTCGCCGTGGCATCGCTACGCGATGCTCGCGCTGGCGACACAGGGCGAGGCGCGCTTCAGCGTCTCCACCGTCGAACTCGACGAACCGGAGCGGCCGTACACGGTGGAGACGATTGCGCGTCTCTCAGACGCGATGCCGGGCGCGCATCTCTTCTTCGTGATGGGCGCGGATTCGTGGGAAGAGATTACGACGTGGCGCGAATGGGAACGCCTGCTGTCGCTCGTCGCGCACGTCGTCGTTACGCGGCCGGGTTATGAACTTTCGACGGCGCACGTGTCGGAGGAGGTGCGCGCACGGATCGTCGATCTGAGGCGCGGCGCGGCGGGGGAAACTCCAGACGCGCGCGCGTTTGAGGAGACGGGAGAGGCGAAAATTTATTTCACCGACGCGGTGAACATGGAGGTCGCTTCGAGGGACATACGTCGCGCCGTGCGTGAGGCGGGCGAGGGACAAGAGGGAAGCATTGGAGTGCCGCAGCCTGTGGCGGAATACATTAAAAAATACAGGCTCTACAGAGAAGCGCATGAAACAGAACGACACGACGCCGGAAGAGGGCGCGCTCACGACTAAGAAGCGCGCGGCATTGAAGCGAGAGACCGAAGCGGCGGCAGCCACCACTGCGGCGACCGCCGACGCCGATGCGGACGCGCCGCCGGCCACGGATGCCACCGAGACGGCGGCCGCGCCGGAGACCGCCATTGTGGGTGACGAAGGTCTGGACGCGCGCATCGAGAGCGCGCTGCGCGCCGCGAGCGATAAGAAGGCGCACGATCTCGTCGTGCTCGACCTGCGCCCCATCGCCACCTTCACGGACTACTTCCTGATCGCGAGCGGCTTGAACGCGCGCCAGGTGCAGGCCATCGCCGATGAGATCACGGAGCGTCTGAAACGCGAAGGCACGCGCGCCGAACGCATCGAAGGCTACCAGACGGCCGAATGGGTGCTGGTTGATTACGGCGATTTCATCGTTCACATCTTTGAAGACAAGGCGCGCCGTTTCTACGACCTCGAAAGGTTGTGGCGCGAAGGCAAGCGCGTCGCGCTGCCCGCAGACCTGCAGGCCGACACGGCGGGCGCGCGGGAAGGCGACGCGGACAGTAGTTCCCTGAGACGAGAATCGTGATCGAACTCGTGGCGCACTCGGAGGCGATGCGCGAGGCCGTGCGGCTCGCTGACCGCGTCGCCACGACGGACGCCAACGTCCTCATCACGGGCGAATCGGGCGCGGGTAAAGACGCGCTCGCCCTCTACGTCCATCGGCAATCGAAGCGTGCGGCCGGATTGTTCGTGAAGATCGATTGCGCCGCGCTGCCGGCGGAGTTGCTGGAGGCCGAGTTGTTCGGCTACGAGCGCGGGGCGTTCACGGGCGCGAGCGAGGCGAAGCCCGGCCGGCTCGAAGCGGCGCACAGGGGAACGCTCGTGCTGGACGAAATCGCGCACCTCTCGACGGACGCGCAGGCGAAACTGCTGCGCGTGATCGAACGGCGCGAGTTCGAGCGTCTCGGCGGCAGGCGCACGGTCAGGGTTGATGCGCGCCTCGTCGCCTTGACGAACGTCGATCTGGACGAGGCCGTCAGGCGTCGGGCGTTTCGCTCGGACTTGTTCTATCGTCTGAACGTCGTCCGCATACATGTGCCGCCTTTGCGCGAACGCCGCGGGGACATACGGAAACTGGCGCAGGGGTTTTTGAAAACTTACTCCGCGAAACACGGGCGGCGCGCGCTCCGCATCGAGCCGGATGCCCTGCGTCTGCTGGAAACTTACGACTTCCCCGGCAACGTACGGGAACTGGCGCACGTCTTAGAGCGTGCCGTGATCGTGGCCGATGGCGAGCGCGTCGAAGTTGAGCATCTGCCGGACTCGGTGCGCGCGGCCGCCTCGCTGCAAAAAAGGCGGGAAGCGCGCATGACGCTCGCCGAACTCGAAGCCGCTTACATCGTCGAGACGCTCGCCGCCGTGCGCGGCAACAAATCGGAGGCCGCGCGCCTGCTCGGCATCAGTCGCAAGAATCTCTACGAGAGACTGGCGCGGCAGAAGGGAAACGAAAAGGGGAATGATGAAGGATGAACGCGGAACGATGAAGTAAAAGCCGCTAATCGTCCGTTGTTCTTTGTCAGTTGTCAGTTGCACGTGATTGTCCCATAAGTTGGTGAAAACTGTCTTGAATAACTGACTATGGACAACTGACAAAGTACAGTCTTTTACTTCATCGTTCATCGTTCCGCATTCATCGTTTCAACAATGCGTATCCGTCTCATCTGGGTTGGCAAGACGAAGAATGAGCACGTGCGTTCCCTCGTCGGCGATTATCTGCAACGCCTGGGGCGGTTCGTGCGTTGCGAGGTGATGGAACTGCGCGAGAGTGCGAGCGACGATGAGCGCGGCGTGTTGGAGGAAGAGAGCAAGCGGATCGCGGGTGCGCTCGCGCGCGGCGAAGGCACGACGGTGACGGTGCTGTTGGATGTCGAGGGGCGACGCGAGTGGAGTTCGCAGGAGTTGGCGGCGCAGGTCGAGCGTTGGCAGTTGGAAGGGAAGAAGGAGATCGCGTTCGTCATCGGCGGGCATCTCGGCGTCGGGGCGGAGTTGAAAACGAAGGCGGACGTGCGCTGGTCTCTGTCGCGGCTGACACTGACGCACGAGATGGCTCGTGTCCTGCTCGTCGAACAGCTTTATCGCGCGTACACGATCATGCACGGGCTGCCGTACCAGAAATAAGCGCGCGGGCTGAAACCTTTGGCGCGCGTTCGCGTTTTATTTGAAATCGGAATCGGGCGGAACAAGTAGGGTTTAAGAGAGGGGCATAAAAATGGATAAGCGTAGATTGAAGTCATACCGGGATCGTTTACTGGAACGGCGCGAGGCCTTGTTCCGGCAGGTGACGGAGGCAGAGATGTCGAGCCGCGAGCGCGACCTGGAGGCCACGCAAGACCCCGCCGACATGGCCGCCAACGCCTACACGAAGGAACTGTTGATCTCCATGTCGGCCAACGACCGCCGCCTGCTGGCGTTGATTGACGAGGCGTTGCAGCGCATCGAGACGGGTGGCTTCGGCGAGTGTGTCAACTGCGCCGAGCCTGTGCAGGAGAAGCGTTTGGAAGCCGTGCCGTGGGCGCGCTTCTGTCTCAAGTGTCAGGACTTACAGGAGCGCGGCTTGCTCAACCCGGAAGAGGAATAACCGCGCGCCACGTTTGAAGGAGCGGAACAGCCTCCCGACTCGGATAAGTCCGAGTCGGGGGGCTGTCGCCTTTTATGCTCGCGCGAACGTGGCGCGCGCGGGTAAACTGTCGCGGATGTGGACGGTACGACGACAACTCGACGCGCTCTATGATGCGACGCTCGCGCTCATCTATCCGCTGCGTTGCGCGGCGTGCGGGGAGGCGGGCGTGGAGGCGCGCGCCGGTGCGCCCGCCTGCGCGGAATGCTGGCGTGCGACGACAATCTACGACGGCAGCGAGACTTGCTGCCGGAAGTGCGGCGCGCAGGCCGTCGGCGACGTGCCGCCGGAGAAGCGTGCGGACGTGCTGTGTCGCCGCTGCGACGCGGACGAATTCACTGCGGCGCGCGCGCTCGGTAAATATGAAGGAGCGTTGCGCGCGTCGATTTTGACTTTGAAGCGCGAACCGCACGTCTCGGCGCGACTGGGGCGGATGCTTCTAAACGCGCAAAACCGGCCGCCGCTCGACGCGGCCACGCGCATCGTGCCCGTCCCGCTCCACGCCGAGCGCGAACGTGAGCGGGGCTTCAACCAGGCGGCGCTGCTGGCGCGCTCGCTGGCGAAGCTTTCCGGGCTGCCGCTTGATGAATGGAGTCTCGTGCGCACAATGCATGCTACGCGCCACCGCGCCGGGATGGACGCGCGTGCGCGGCGCGAAACGGTGGAGAGCGCGTTCCGTGTCGAACGCCCGCGCCTCATCGAAGGCGAGCGCATCCTGCTCATCGACGACGTGTTCACCACGGGCGCGACCGTCTCGGCGTGCGCGCAAGCTCTCAAAGACGCGGGCGCGCGAGATGTGTTTGTACTCACAATCGCGCGCGCCTGAAGATTAAGTGTTGGGATTTGTTGAAGTGGCTAAACGGCGACCGCCGTCGAAGCGGCTTCGACAGAGGCGTCGGCGCGCGTGTCGGTGATCACTTCCGGACACACTGCGCATGCCGCCGCTCCCGATTGGTCGAACCAACGACACTGTGAGCGAATAGAGCAGGCTGGCAGTTCGGAAGTTTCGCCGGCGGGTCTGACCGCTTCCATCACCGCGTCGATGATGCCGCAGCGGCTACCCGACCATTGCTGGCAAGCCCCCTTGACGCAGGTGTTGGCGAAGCGGAAACGTTTCTCGGGAGATCGTCCGCGGTGGGCGATTTGGACGAACTCTTCGTTGATTTCCATCCGGCCGCTGGTGAAGGCGACGCGCCCGTCCGACATGACGATGCCGACCAGAATCGCGCCGTCCTCGCACCGTGCGCTCGGACACAGAATAGTTTCTGAATCCATATCGTTATGGTTGGTAAGCGGTCTACTTAAATTCGTTGACGCGCAGGTTGGGAACGTTGAACTGCTCCCGCCCCAGTTTCCGCAGGTAGATGCCCAGCCATTCCTTATCAATGAGGCGCACACCGAGATCGCCTTTCGCAAAGTCTGAGCCTGCGAGTTCGCGCAGAACGACCGCGCGTATCTCACGCGAAATCCTATCCTCGGCATCCTGTTTTAATTTGATACCTTCGAGTCTGACAATAAAATCGGCCATTGTAGATTCTCCTTTGGTCGTGGGTGAAGAGACCGGAAATGCCGGACGGTTGATAGAGGTAACTGTATCGTCCGGCACGTTGAAAGGGCAGCGTCGCGAGGGCGTGCAATTTAACAGAGGGTCAGGGAAAAAACAATAAAAATTTCTCTCGTGACGGCGCGCAGTGCCATCCCGGCCGCGCGCCGGATTTGGCCGAGTGCGCAGCGCGTCAACTGCCATCCGTCCTCCGCGCGCCAACTACGATCTGGCCTCCGGCCTCCGACCTCTGTATGATGTCCCCATGAGAGACCTCTATCCCGAGATTGAACCCTACGATCAAGGCATGTTGCCGGTGTCGCCGGTACACACGCTTTACTACGAACAGTGCGGCAACCCGGAAGGGCAGCCGGTCGTCTTCCTGCACGGCGGCCCCGGCGGGGGAACCTCCCCCGACTATCGCCGCTTCTTCGACCCGGCGGCCTACCGCATCGTGCTCTTCGACCAGCGCGGCTCCGGCAAGAGCACGCCGCACGCGAATTTGGAAGAGAATACGACGTGGCATCTCGTCGCGGACATAGAGCAAGTTCGCGAGCATCTGGGGATCGAAAGCTGGGTCGTGTTCGGCGGCTCGTGGGGCAGCACGCTGGCGCTCGCCTACGCCCAGACGCACCCCGCCCGCGCGCGCGCCATGGTGCTGCGCGGCATCTTCCTGTGTCGCCCGAAAGAGATACGCTGGTTCTACCAGGAGGGCGCGAGCGCCGTCTATCCTGATGCCTGGGAGCACTACGTTAAAGTCATACCGGAGGCCGAACGCGGAGACCTGCTCGGCGCGTTTCATCGTCGCCTGACGAGCGACGACGAGGCCGTGCGCCTCGAAGCGGCGCGCGCGTGGAGCGTCTGGGAAGGCAGCACGTCGAAGCTCTACCCGGACGAAGATTTCATCGCGCACTTCGGCGACCCGCAATTCGCGCTCGCCTTCGCGCGCATCGAATGTCACTATTTTATGAACAATGCCTTCTTCGAGACGGACAACTACCTGATCGAAAACGTGGGGCGCATCCGGCACATCCCGGCCGTTATCGTGCAGGGGCGTTACGACGTGGTGTGCCCGCTGATGAGCGCCTGGGAGCTACATCGCGCGTGGCCGGAGGCAGACCTGCGGATCATCCCCGACGCGGGGCACTCCGCCCTCGAACCCGGCACGCGCAGCGCGCTCGTCGAAGCCACGGATCGCTTCGCAAAGCAGTGACAGGTGACAAGTGACAGGTGACAGGTTAGAAGAGCAGGCGGTTTTAACCTGTCACCTGTCACTTGTCACCGGTCACGCCCCCTTGTACTATCTTTAAGCAATATGAATGGACGGGTTTTAGTCCTGAACGCATCATTCGAGCCGATCAACGTGTGTACGGAGCGGCGCGCGGTGGTGATGATCTTTAAAGGCGTGGCGCGCGTCGAAGAGCACAACGGGCACATGCTGCACTCGGCGCGGGTGACGATGCACGCGCCTTCGGTCATCCGCCTGACCGAGTACATCCACATCCCTTTTAAAAACCGCTCGCTGTCGCGCAAGAACATTCTGCTGCGCGATCATTCGACGTGCCAGTATTGCAACAAGCAACTGCCGCCCTCCGACCTCACGCTCGATCACGTCTACCCGCGTTCGCGCGGCGGCGAGTCGACGTGGGATAATCTCGTGGCCTGCTGCAAACGCTGCAACCACCGCAAGGGCAGCCGCACGCCGGAGGAGGCGGGGATGCACCTCACACGTCATCCGCGCGGCTTCTCGCTCCACGTCAGCCGCCAGATCATGCGCTATCTGGGGCGCGCGGATCAAACGTGGCGCAAGTATCTTTTTTATGAGTCCGACAGCGGCGAGTCGGGCGGATAGCGACGGATAGCAGCGGCGGCGCGGCGAGGCCGCGAAAGTTTTGCCGGGAAAGTTTTGCCAAGATTGACGGGTCACGTGTAAAGGACTTTAGCGAATGCATGAAACGATACTAGCCATCGGATTCGGGACGCAGGAACTTCTGATTATTCTCCTGATCGTATTCGTCCTCTTCGGCGCGAGCCGCCTGCCGCAACTGGCGAAGGCGCTCGGACAGAGCAAGCGCGCCTTCAAAGACGGTCTGGACGAAGCCGACGAAGAGGCACGAATTGAGGCCGCGAAACGCCGCGAACGCCTCCGCGACGCCGAATCGACGCTCAGAGAAGACGAAGTTTCCTCGGACAAGTACACGGCCGACAAGCGACGTTGAACGCCGCGCGCGGCCTGTCGTCCCATAACAGAAAGAGTCGCCGCCGTCGTTCACGTGAACGACGGCGGCGACTCTTTCTGACGCATCGTTTATCGCCTATCCGCTCTTTTGCCCGACGACGAGCGTTGCCTTGACGCTGAGCGAGAACTCGGCCTCGCTGCGTTCCTCGTCGATGATTCGTTCGACCTCCGAGAGCACGCGCGCGCGCGCCGTCTCGTCTTCGCCGAGCGGTTCGAGCCAGTCGTGCAGGAGGAAGTCCCGGATGAGCGGCGCGCTCAAGAATTCTTCGCCCGAAGCGTACTCGAACTCCTCGATGTTCGTCCACGTCTGAACCAAATCGAGACCCTCGCGCGCGGCGAGCGTTTCCAGTCCGGCGACGGTCGGGCGCTCGCCGATCAATTGTTCCACCACGGGGGAATGGTCGAGCATCTCGGCGTTCAACAGGGCTTCCCAGTAAATTGAATAGAACTCACCGAAACTCGAAGCCGTCGGCAGCATCAAGGCCACAATCGCGCCCGGCGCGGCGACGCGCACCATTTCACCTAACACTTCCGGCAGGCGTTCCACCGCGACGAGCGAAGCATCACCCACGACGAGATCGAACTGTTCGTCCTCGAACGACAGCGCTTCGAGTTGCGCGGCGCGAAACTCCGTCACCTCCTCCATCTTCGTCGCGCGCGCCTTCGCCCGCGCCAGCGCGAGACGCGCTTCGCTCTCGTCCACACCGATCAACGTCACGTCCTTCCCGGCGCGTTCCTTGACCGCCAGCGCGTGCCCGCCCGTGCCCGCCGCGACGTAGAGCGCGTAGCCCGCTTTCGGCACCTGCACATGCTCGTCCATCAGCCCGGCAAAACGCTCGCCCCAATCAGTGGCGACGTAGAGGTCGTGCAGGAAAGCCAACTCTTTGTCCGTCTTGTTCTCACTCATGCTTGTAAGTATGAACGTGGAACGATGAACGATGAACTGAAAGCAAGTTGCGTTTCACTCATCGTTCATCGTTCCTCCTTCATCGTTTTCTTTATAGTATTCATGGCCGCGCAGTTGTTCGGGCAGGCAGGCCATTTCATCTCTGGCGCGCGGATCGTCGTGGACGTAACGATAACCGCCGCCGTAGCCGGAGCGTTTCATCAGGGGCGTGACGGCGTTGCGCAGGTGCAGGGGCACGGGTTCGCGCGCCGTCTCCTGCGCGTCCTCGGCGGCGGCGAAATAGGCGCGTTTGACGGAGTTCGATTTGGGCGCGCGCGCGAGATAAATCGTGGCCTGCGAGAGCGGGTAGAGGGCTTCCGGCAGACCGATCAGCGCGGTGATCTGCGCGGCCGCCGCCGCTTCCACCATCGCCTGCGGGTCGGCCAGCCCCACGTCTTCCGAGGCGAGTATGCACAGACGCCGGGCGATGAAAAGCGGATCTGCGCCGCCCTCTATGAGCCGCGCGAGCCAGTAGAGCGCGGCGTTCACGTCCGAGTTACGCAGGGATTTGATGAGCGCGGAGGCGAGATTGTAATGCTCCTCGCCGCCCTTGTCGTAGGCGTAGCGTGCGCGCCCCAGCGCTTCGACCGCGATCTCGTCCGTGATGCGACGCGCGCCGCTCTCGTCGGGCGCGGTCGACTCGACCGCCGCTTCCAGCCCTGTGAGCGCGACGCGCGCGTCGCCGCCCGACGCACGCGCGAAACGTGCGAGCACTTCGTCCGAGACTTGCGGGCGCAGGTGTGCCAGCCCACGCGTTTCGTCCGAGAGCGCGCGGCGGATGAGCGCGGTGATGTCGGACTCCGTCAGAGGTTCGAGCGAGAGCACGCGCGAACGCGAGAGCAGCGCGCTGATCACTTCAAACGAAGGGTTCTCGGTCGTCGCGCCGATGAGCGTCACCGTGCCGTCTTCGACGGCGGGTAGCAGCGCATCCTGCTGCGCCTTGTTGAAACGATGAATTTCATCGACGAAGAGAACGGTGCGGCGGCCGGTGCGTCTGGTCTCGCGCGCCTCGGCAATGGCGGCGCGCAAATCCTTGACACCGGAGAAGACGGCCGAGAGCGGAATGAACTCCGCTTCGCTGTGGCGCGCGAGCAGGCGCGCGAGCGTCGTCTTGCCCGTGCCCGGCGCGCCCCACAGGATCAGGGACGGCAGCGTGCCCTCGCCCTCGATCAAACGACGCAGGATGCGCCCCTCGCCGATCAGGTGGCTTTGCCCGACAAACTCCGCAAGCGTCTGCGGCCGCATACGCTCGGCGAGCGGCGCGCCGGCGGCCGGGGCGGTCTCGGCCGCAGCTTCGGTTTCGGGTTCGTCAAACAGGCTGTCGGTTTTACGTCGCGGCATCCGTGTACCATTCCAATATCGGGTTACGGCCGGAGAAATTCACGCCCGCGAGGGCACGTTCCGGCCTGAAATTTCTGTCGCTTTACAGTAGATTTGCTATCATAGCTTAACACAATTTACAGGCACGTTGGTGAGCGCGCCCGTCCGAAGACTTGGATGGAACGTTGGCCGCGCGCAGTTCGTATAGGAGGTCGGGCGCGAACCGGCGGGGCACAATTCTCCGACGCGCGCGGACGAAGTTTAAGAGACGGAAGTTGAGGTGGAAAAGATGAATGATACCTTGAGAGTTATCGGAATAATCGCACTCGGTTTGGTAGTGCTAGTGATTGGCGTGCCTTTGTTGCTGGCTGCTGCGGGGATTGTTCTGAGCGGCATCGGCATGATCATCGGTCTGGCCGTCGCCGTGATCAAACTCGCGGTTGTCGTCGCCATCGGCTACCTGGCGCTTGTCGCCATACGCGCCCTGATGCGCTGACGGATCGCAATCGGATACTTACTGACGCGCCCGCTCTTTCATCCACCTTCGAGCGGGCGCGTTTTCTCTTAACCTCAAATATCTGTTTCGGAGAGCCTATGTACTGTCAGGCATGCGCCGCGGAAATTCAGACGGGACTCAACTACTGCAACCGCTGCGGCGCGGTGGTGAATGCGTCCGTTTCAACACCGGCGACCCGGCCGGAGACGACCGTCGCCGACATTAAAAGCCCGGTGCGCTCGCTCGGCGGAGCCATCGTGATGACCACCGTGTTCGGGTTCATGATCCTCTTCTTCTCCCTGGCCGGCCTGGCTTCGTCCGAGAGGCCGCTGCCGGCCGCGCTGCTCGGCATCCTCAGCGTCCTCGGTCTCCTGATCATTCTCACCATTGACGTGATGCTGATTCGCATCCTGTCGCGCGTCGTCCAACTCCCGGCGGCAGCCCCTGTCCTTTCAACGCAGCCCGGACGATCCGAATCGAGAGGACTCCACGCGCCGGCGACGCAAGCCTACATGTCCGCTTCGACCGACCCTCTGCCGGCCGCCAGCGTCACGGAACACACGACGCGCACCTTTCATCCCATCTACAACGAGCCGCGCGCTAAAAGCTGATTCGCGTTTCAGTCAAAAGCTGATTCGTCTTTCAGTCGCACGCCCATTCGCGCATGCCCTCGTCGTATAGCGGAAGCCGAGCGTGCGTCTTACTTTTTCGCGGAGCGTGCGGGCGCGTCGTCCGTCGCGGCCTCCACGGCGAGACGCAACTCGCGGAACATGCGCGCTAAATCTTTCGGCTGGTAATGCGCGTTCAGGCCGCTCGGATTCGGGAGCACCCAGACGGACGTGTCGCCGATTGTTTCGGGCTGGAGTCCGAGCGAAGCCTTCGGGCGGGCGAACGCCGTCCGGTATGCGCCGACGCCCAGCACCGCGAGAAACGCGGGATGATAGCGTCGCACTCTGGCCGCCAACTTTCGGCCGCCCGCGACGTATTCTTCAAGGGATAACTCGGCGGCAGTCGCGGTGGCGCGCTCGACGACGTTGGTGATTCCATACCCTTGCGCGAGAAGCTCGTGCTCCTCAAAAGGTGAGAGGAGCCTGTCGGTGAAGCCGGAGGCGTGCAGCGCAGGCCAGAAACGATTGCCGGGGCGTGCGAAGTGGTGGCCGACCGCCGCCGTGTACAATCCCGGATTGATGCCGCAAAACAGCACGCGCAAGTTCGGCGCGATCACAGGCGGCACGGTCTTCCCGGCCGCCGCCGCAATCTCTTCCTTTGAAGGCTTACGAATATTGGTCGCGTTCATCATCTTCATCCTTGCATGGCATTATTCTACGCATAACCCCGCCGCCGCGTCGTCCCGCCGCCTTAAAACTGCCCGTGAAAATATTTTCTCCGGCTGATCGCAATTTTCGCCGGTATGGTTTATGATAGGCGACATCTGGCATGCGGTGAACCCAAATGCCAAGTGGTTGCTGGGGTGAGGACAGTAACCACGCACTAGAACAGGCGCGTTAGCTCCCAAAAGCTAGCGCGCCTGTTCGCTATTTGCG
>DASQLU010000030.1:0-41428 GCA_035645855.1 Pyrinomonadaceae bacterium | reverse complement strand
GACTCGAGGCGATCTACGCAGAGATCGAACTGCCGCTCGCGCCGCTCCTGCATCGCATGGAACATGCGGGCTTGCGCGTGGATACGGAAGTGCTCGCCGGGTTGTCAGCCTTCTTCGGCGGAGAATTGGAGAAACTCACCGCGCGTATTTACCAGGAGGCCGGACGCGAATTTAAGATCAATTCGCCCAAGCAGGTCGGCGAAGTGCTCGAAGAGTTGAACATCAGTTCGGGACGCAAGACCTCCACGGGGCAGGTTTCGACTAACCGCGCCGTGCTCGACGAACTCGCACTGAAGTATGAACTGCCGCGCCTCATTATCGAATACCGCGAACTCGACAAACTCAAGACCACATACACCGACGCGCTCCCCGCCCTGCTCAGTGCGGACGGGCGCATCCACAGCCAGCTCAACCAGACCGTCACGGCCACCGGCCGCCTCAGTTCGAGCGAGCCGAATTTGCAGAACATTCCCATCCGCACCGAACTCGGCCGCCGCATCCGTCGCGCCTTCATCCCCGAAGAGGGGGCGGTCTTCGTCTCCGCCGATTATTCGCAACTCGAACTGCGCCTGCTCGCGCACATCACGCGCGACCCCGTCATGCTCGACGCTTTCCAGCAGGGCGAAGACATCCACACGCGCACCGCCCAGCTCGTCTTCGGCGCGAAGACCAAAGAGGAACTCAAGGAGAAACGACGCTTCGCCAAGATCGTCAACTTCGCCATCGCCTACGCCGTCGAACCGTTCGGCCTCTCGCAGCGCGTCGGCATCTCGCGCAAAGAGGCGCGGCAGGTGATCGACGATTTTTACAAGACCTATCACGGCGTGCGCGAATACATGGACGGTATCCCGGCCGAGGCGCGCGAGAAAGGATACGTCCGCTCGATCTACGGGCGCATCCGCCCCCTCCCGACCATCAACGACCGCAACGGCCAGATTCGCGCACGCGCCGAACGCGAGGCCATCAATATGCCCATCCAGGGAACGGCGAGCGACATCGTGAAGATCGCGATGCTCAAAGTTGAAGACGCCTTGCGGCGCGAAAATTTGCGGGCGCGACAGGTGATGCAGGTACACGACGAGTTGCTTATAGAAGCGCCGGAGGCGGAGGCCGCGCAGGTGGTCGCGCTCCTCAGACGCGAGATGGAGTCGGCCGTCGAACTCGACGTGCCCCTCGAAGTCGAAGTCGGCACGGGCAGCAATTGGATGGACGTGAAAAAGTGACAGGTGACAGGTGACAGGTGACAGGATGAAGACAGGTTTTTAATCCTGTCACCTGTCACCCGTCACCTGTCACTCGAAGATATGTCTGAAGAACAGCAACCGAAAGACGAAAGGGACGCGGGCGGCGGGCGCGTGGTGTATAGCCGCCTGCCTTCGGCCGAAGAGGCGGCGCGCGCCGAGGAGGAGGGGCAGGGGCGTCCGGCCGCCGGTGGGGGCGTGCCCGTTTTGCCGTCGTTCGTGCGCGAGCCGCTCGCGCCGACGCTGCCGACGCTCGTCGTCGCCTTCGTCCTGCTCATCCTGCTGGTCTTCGGCCTCGGCTATTTGAGTGTGAAAGAGGTTGAGACGGTGAGCACGGAAGTGCAGCGTCTCGATCATCAATCGGCGGATCGCACGGAGATGCTGCTCGCGCTGCGCGGCGCGCTCACGCAACTCGATAACGAGGCGCGCGAACGCGGCGCGAAAGAGGCGGGCGGCGGCATCGTCAACCCGTTCGACCTGAAACTGCGGCGCGCGCGCGGCGAGGTGGAGAAGCAGCTTTATCTCTTCGAGCACCTGCCGGTCGCGCAGACGGAGCAGGGGCGTGCGTTTCGCGCCGACGTGGTGAAGTACGTCGAGAGCACGACGGACGCCGAGCGGTATTCGCTCGAAGGCTACAAAAGTTTCCGCCCCGTAGAAGACGGGATGCGCGCCCTGCTCACGCAAAACAATCAGCAGCAGGCGCAGTTGGAGAGCGAGCGTTTGCATCTGGCCGCGCAGGCGGCGCGCCGGATCAGCCTGCTCCGCTGGATCGCCATGTTGTTCGGCGCGCTCATCGCGGCGGCGACGATCTGGGAAGTGCAGCGACGTTTCCGGCAGATGCGCCGGAGCCTCGAAGAGTCGCGGCGCGAGCGGCAGTTCAGTTCGCAGATGCTCGAAGGCATGGTCAGCGCGGTGGCGGCGATTGACGGGCGGGGCGCGCTGCGCAGCGCCAACGCGGCCTTCTTCCGCCTCTTCCCCACGGCCGCCGTCGGCGCGCGCCTGCAGGATGCCACAAGCGCGAGTGATGCGTCGAAGTTGTTCGCCACGGCCGCCGGCGGGGCGCGTGTGGAACAGGTGACGTATCACGGACGCTGGACTTTGAAGGACGCGGATGACGAAGACCACACTTTTGAAGTCTACTCGTCGCCGCTCGAAATCGACGACGGGCACGGCCAGATCATGTCGCTCGTGGACGTGTCGAAGACGGTGGCCGCCGAGACCGAACTGCGCCACCAGGCATCGCTCGCGGCCGTGGGGCAGGCGGCGGCGCAGGTCGCGCACGAGATCAAGAATCCGCTCGGCAGCATTCGCCTCGGCGTGGCGATGCTGCGCGACATGACCCAGCCCGGCGAGGCGCACGACACGATTGATCTCGTCGAGCGCGGCATCGATCATTTGAACAAACTGACGGTTGACGTGACGCAGTTTTCGCGCGAGAAGCAACTCTCGCTCGAACGCACGAATTTGCACGCGCTGCTCGACGCCAGCCTCGAACTGGTCTCCGAACAAATACGCGTCAAGAGCGCGCCCATCGAGCGGCATTACATGTCCGAGCCGCTCGCAGGCGAACTCGACGCAGACCAACTGCGACAGGTCTTCGTCAACCTGCTCGCCAACGCGCTCGACGCCGGAGAAGAGCGCTCGCCCGTCTCGATCACGACCGCGCTCGTCTCGCGCGCTCCCGGCGGGAACGGCGCGGCCGCACCGCCCCGCGCGCGCATCACCATCGCGGATCGCGGGCGCGGCATGGACGCCAAAACCCGCGCGCGCATCTTCGAGCCTTTCTACACCACCAAGAAACGCGGCACGGGTTTGGGACTCGCCATCGTCAAGAAGATCGTGGAGCAGCACGGCGGCGCGATAACGGTCGAAAGCGCGCCGGGCGAGGGCACACGCTTCCACGTCGAACTGCCGCTCGCGCAGAAGTAAGGCTTCGCGCCGAGAGTTGGGAAATGAGGAATGAGGAACGATGAACGATGAACTGAAGACGAGTTGCTTTCAGTTCATCGTTCCTCCTTCCGCGTTCATCATTCATCATTCATCGTTTCGCTTCGCCTTGCGCCTTCCTCCTTCATCGTTTCGCGCTTCGCCTTCCACGTTCATCGTTAACCGTCCATCGTTGATTCTTTCTCTTCTCCGAGATTTTTACCGCGGCGGCCTGATTCTTTCCCGCCGGAAATTCCGCGTTAGTTGATGTAGGGAATTTTAACGGACGCTTGATCCCGTCAGCGGCGGGGCACAGTCGAGCAGGACGCCGGCCGCGACGGCAAAGGAAAGGACAAGGACATGTTGCACAAAATTCGCAAGTTTACGGCCATCGCCGTCCTCATCGTTTTGGCGCTCGCCACCTCGCAGGAGACAGGCGCGGCCGGCGTTAAATCGGACAAGAACAAGACGGAGCCGACGGGCACGCCCGTGTTGTGGCGCGAGCCGGGCGACATCGCCGCGCTCGATTTGCTGCTGGGGCCGGGCGGCGAGGCCTCGAAGCCGGATTTGAGCAGCGTGACTTTTCTGGAAGTCGTAACCGGAGGCTATTCGACGAAGTATCGCGTGCGCGACGGGGCGGGGCGCGAGTGGGTGGTGAAGGTCGGCAAGGAAGCTCAGCCCGAAACCGCCGCCACACGCCTGATGTGGGCTGTGGGCTACAACGCCGACATCACCTACCTCGTGCCGCGCGTGGAGATCAAAGGGCAGGGCACGTTCGAGAACGCACGCTTCGAGGCCAGACCCGCGGGCATCGAGCGGTTCGGCGAATGGGAATGGGCGCGCAATCCCTTCATCGGCAGACGCGAGTTCAACGGGCTGAAAATTTTGATGGTGCTGTTCAACAACTGGGATTTGAAGACCTCGAACAATCGCATCGCGCACACGCGCGGCGCGGCGGGCGACGAACTGCGCTACGTCGTCAGCGATCTCGGCGCGACCTTCGGCAAGACCGGCAACTTCATCAAGCACAACCGCAACGTGCCGAAAGACTACGCGCGGACGAGCTTCGTCGAGGGCACGACGGCGGGGCAGAGAGTCCTCTTCGGCTACGACGGCAAGAGCAAGAGCGTGCTGGCCGACATCACGACCAGCGATGCGAAATGGATCGGCAATTTGCTCGCGCGCCTCAGCGACCGGCAGATCGAGGACGCTTTCCGCGCCGCCAACTACGGGGCGCAGGACGTGTCGCTGCTCGCGGGCGAAGTGCGCTCGCGCATCAACGAGTTGGTCAACCTGAAGTAACTTGCAGGCCGGCTGATTCAGGGAGCGGCGCGCGTGGATGCCTGGAACTCATCCACGCGCGCCGCTCGCCTGTTCATAAGAGCCGTCCGGCGTGGCGGCGAGGCGCGCGCCCCGGGCGGGCGTTAACGTTTACGTCTGCCCCGCGTCGCGCCGCGTGTAAGCGGAGACGGCTTCGATAGCTCCTTCGTGCATCCGTTCGGGTCGCACGTAGAGCCAGTGCTTCTCGAACTCCTCATCCGTCAAGGCTGGTTGCGCCAGACGCTCTTTGTCCTTCAACCACTGCTCAGCCCAGCGTCGGAGTTCCGGGTCGCGGTTGAGCGCGGTTCGCGCCGCGTGCATGTTAAGAGGCATGTTCATTAAACGATCTCTCCTTAATTCAACCTGGCGAAGCGCCGGGACGATCAACCCAGCGACGTGTCCAGAAACATCATCAGGACGAACCCGACCATCAATCCCGCCGTCGCTTCACGGGCAAACTCTTTCCGGTGGCTTTCCGGGATCATCTCGTTGCTGATGACGTAGAGCATCGCCCCGCCGGAGAGCGCGAGCGCCCACGGCAACACGCTCTGAGCCTGTAGCGTCGCCGCGAACCCGATGAGCGCGGCCACTGCTTCCACCAGGCCCGTGATGAAGGCGACGAACATACCCTGCCCGCGCGTGTACTGCACCCCGGTCAGCGCCAGCGCGACGACGAAGCCTTCGGGAATATCCTGCAACGCGATGCCGGCGAGGATGGGCGTCGCCACGGCCGCGTCGAGACTGCCGACGCCCGCGCCGACCGCCAGACCTTCGGGGAAGTTGTGCAAAGTGATGGCGAAGACGAACAGCCAGATGCGTTTGAGTTGGACGCTCGGCGGGCCGCCCTCGCGTCCCTTGATGAAGTGCTCGTGCGGAACGTAGCGGTCGCAGGCGTGGAGGAACGCCGCGCCGAGCAGCACGCAAGCGCCCACCAGCAGGCCGGAAGAAATCTTGTCGCCGCCGCTGCGCTCGACGGCGAGCCTGATCGACGGCGTGAGCAGCGAAAAGCAGGTGGCGGCGAGCATCACGCCCGCGCTGAAACCCATCAACATGTCCTGCGTGCGCTCCGAGACGCGCTTCGTGAACAGCGTGGGCAACGCGCCGAGACTGGTGGAGAACAGCGTGACCGCGCTGCCGAGGAGCGCCAGTTCGATGGGGGAGAGACCGTCGAGTCGGAGAGACATGCGGATATCTTAACCGAAGATGCGCTCCGCGTGATCGATTACGCAGCGACGGGGCGTCCACGTGCGCGCCGGTGAAGCGCGCCCCCGCGCGGGCGAGCGGGTGAACTTGAAGCGACTTGAGTGGGCGGCGCGGGGCGTGGCGACGCATTCTAAAACGAAAGACCCTGACCGGACGGGTCAGGGTCTTTTCAACTTTTTAACGGGGCTGAACGTGAGGCGGGTGAGTGCTACTTCCCGACGACGCTCGTGCGTAGCGAAGGCGGCGGCGGTTGAAAGATAGCGCTGTCGTCGCCGGTCACGGCAGCGTAGGCGATCTCGACGAGCGCGATGATGTCCGTGGTTTCGCGAACGGCGCGGAGAATTTTCATGTCGGCGGCGAATAATCGGCGTGCCTCTTCGTTATGCGGCGCGCGTTCGCCCGTTTGATGCGGATAGTAAGTGAAGATCGTCCTTTTGCCGACGGACGCGCTCAGCGCGGGGAAGTTTTTGAGATAGCGGTAAGTGTGTACGGGCATGCCCGCGCGGCGCAGCGTGATGTCCGTGATGCCGCCCTGTGATTCCTCCACCTGAACGGTGGCGATGATGCGGCCACCTTCCGAGACTGTTATTTGACGTGATCTCTTCGCGCTCGCAATCGTCGGCAGTGAGTAAGCCGACAACACGATGGCGCAAAGCAGCCCGAGGCTTAGCAGCGTTTTTTTGTGAGACATGTTGTTCCTTTATCGTAAGGTTATAGAACGATGCAGGGTGGGAACTGCATACAGCCGCACGTTAGCATGAATTTAAAATAATGACAAGGCAAATTTTTTGTTGATCTCAGGCCATTTATCTCGCCCGCCGGTAAACATTTCCCGCTCATTTCGCGATGCCCGCGAAGGCGTTGCGGGCGGCTTCGACGGTGCGGTCGAGCAATTCGTCCGTGTGCGCGAGGCCGATGAAGCCCGCCTCGAATTGCGAGGGCGCGAGGTAGACGCCCGCGCCGAGCATGGCGTGGAAGAATTTGCCGTAGAGAGCGCGGTCGCTCGTGCCCGCGCTCGTCCAGTCGGCGACAGGCTCGCTCGTGAAGAAGGTCGTCCACATCGAGCCGACGCGGTTGGTCGTGGTCGGGATGCCGAACTCGCGCGCCGCCCCGGAGAGTCCGCCGGAGAGGCGCGCGCCCGCGCGTTCGAGTTGCGCGTAGACGGCGGGGTCGCGCAGGCGGCGCAGCGTGGCGAGACCGGCCGTCATGGCGAGCGGGTTGCCGGAGAGCGTGCCCGCCTGGTAGACCGCGCCCGCCGGGGCGACGTGGTTCATGATGTCGCGGCTTGCGCCGTATGCGCCCACGGGCAGGCCGCCGCCGATGATCTTGCCGAGCGTCGTGATGTCGGGCGTAACGCCGTAGAGTTCCTGCGCGCCGCCGCGCGCGAGGCGAAAGCCGGTCATCACCTCGTCGAAGATGAGCAGCGCGCCGTGGCGATGCGTGATGTCGCGCACCGCTTGCAGGTAGCCCGCGCGCGGCGCGACGCAGCCCATGTTGCCGACGACCGGCTCGATGATCACGGCGGCCACCTGCGCGCCGTGTTCGTCGAAGACGCGCGCGAGCGCTTCGGTGTCGTTGAAGGGGACGGTTAGCGTCTCGGCGGCGAGCGCGGGCGGGACGCCGGGGCTGTCGGGCAGGCCGAGCGTGGCGACGCCGGAGCCGGCGCGCACGAGCATCGAATCCCCGTGGCCGTGATAGCAGCCCTCGAACTTGACGAGCTTCGTCCGCCCCGTGACGCCGCGCGCGAGCCGCACGGCCGACATGGTGGCCTCCGTGCCGCTGTTCACCATCCGCACCATTTCGATTGACGGCACGGCGTCGATGATCTCTTCGGCCATCTCGATCTCAAGCTCGGTGGGCGCGCCGTAGCTCGTGCCGCGCGCGAGCGCGTCGTGCAGGGCGGCGACCACTTCCGCGTCGGCGTGGCCGAGAATCATCGGCCCCCACGAGCCGACGTAATCAATATAGGTGCGCCCGTCAACGTCGGTCATGGTCGCGCCGCGCGCTTCGCGTATGAAGCGGGGCGTGCCGCCGACGCCGCGAAAGGCGCGCGCCGGCGAATTGACGCCGCCGGGGATGAGTTCGACGGCGCGGCGGAAAAGTTCCGCCGAGGTGTCCTTCGCGCCGCTCTGTTCGGCGCTCTGTTCGGTGCTGGCTGTCATCTGTGAATTATCCTGTCTGCGAATCTTTCGAGCTTGAGGGGAACGGTTCGATAATAGCCGATTCGCGCGGGCGCGCGCACGCGGGCAGCATAAATAGACGAAGCCCGCGCCGTTTGTAACGGGCGCGGGCTTCGTGTCGGGAAGTACGAGTTGTCGGGTGACGTGTGCGCGGTCGGGTTAGTTACGGCCGCGTCCGCGACCACGGTTGCCGCCATTGCCGAAGACGGGGTGCGAACGCGAACCCGCGCCGCGACGATAGTAGCCGTCGCCGCGTCTGCGGTCGTCGTCGTTATTGCGGTTGCGCCAGCGACGGTTGTTGCGGTCGTCGTCGCGGCGTTCGCTGCGGATGTAACGATCCTGCTCGCGACGGTCGCGGCGAATTTCACGACGCTCTTCGCGCGTGATCACGCCGTCGGAGCGATAGGTGCGACGCTCGGCGCGAATCGCACGCTGGCGTTCGCGTAGCTGCCGCGCCTCTTCGCGCGTGAGCTGGCCTGAGCGGACGCCGCGCTGGATGCGTTCACCGTTGCTGCGCCGCTGCGCGGACGCCTCGGTCGCGCCGCCCAGAAGCAAGGCCATAACGCTCAGAAGTAGTAACTTTTTCATTGTTCAACCCTTTCCTTTAAATTCAATATGGTGAAATACGACATTTATGTTCCACGGCTGTCGCCTCACCGCTCGGAGAGAGTTTGATTTAAAACTACGACGAAATGAGGGGCAACCGGCGTGCCGCGCGCCGGCGTCCCGTTAATTCCGGCCACGACGCGCCTAAAGTGTTGATGGTGCACGCGCTGCTTCCCAACGTTGTAAGGGGCGCGCCTGCCCGCGCGTTGCCAAATAGAACATGCGCTGCACGATTTCCGCCACGATTGCTCTCAACCGAAGATGCTGCGCCAGCGGCGGTCGAGCGCGCCGCCGAAGAGGAACGTAGTGATGGACGGCTGCTCGTGCGAGCGGTCGTAGCCCACGAGTTCGACGTAAGCGCGACCCTCCACCTCAGCCCCCGCGTGTCGCCCGTGGACGCGGCACGCGCCTTCCCAGTAGACGATCATCGTCGTGCCGCGCGTGTCGAGTTCCTGATCCGGCATGACGGGCGTCACTTCCACGTCGATGTCGAATCGGGGGACGCCGAGACGCCATCCGCTCGGGTAAATCGCGCCCGTGTGCGGACTCTGCCAATGGCCTTTCGGTTCAAGCACGAAGTCGGCGCGCGCCAGATGAGTGGCGCGTCCTTCGGCATCGACAAAGGTTCCGCTCGAAAACTCCGAGGGGCGCCCCGCGGCGTCGCGTATGTGATAGACCATCAGCTCCGCGCCGTCCGAGAGTTGCAGGCTGAACCAGTCCCAGCCCTTCTGCCTGTCGGTCGTGCGCCAGGTGCCGAACTCCCTGTCCATCCACGCCGCGCCCGTGCAACGCTCCGTCTCGCCGTGCCAGGTGATGTCGCCCACGGCCTCCATCCGCGTGTAGGAAAAATAACGCGACGCCTCGCCCTCGTCCTTGAAACTGACGCCGACGCCTTCATGACCGTTGAGCGCGGCGGGCTTCAGGGGGCGCAGCGCGACCTCGAAGATGAGATCGCCGCCGAGCGTGGCGCGCAGGTGGTGCAGCCCGTGCGCTTCGCGGATCGTCCAGTCGCCGAGTCGCAGGTAATAACGGCTCGCGCTCATCTCGGCGGGGAGATCGAAGGGGCTGTTCGCGCTCTTGCGGTGCTCATAGCGAAAGCGCGTGCGCGATTCGTCCGTGACGGCGAAGTGCGCGAGGTAGAGCGGGTTGGCGATGAGCCGCAGGGGGACGACGCCGAAGCGGTCGAGGTCTGTGCGGCGTTTGAAGAAGACGAACTCGAAACCGAAGCGACGCCCACTGGCCGTCTGCATGTGCCCCGTGTAATACCACCACTCGGTCTGCGCGCCATCGTGCGCGTAGAGGTCGCGCGGCAGTTCGACGCGGGCGTGCTCCGTGCCGTCGCGCAAAGTCGAAGCCTTGCCGACGAGAGCGTCCGCGAGATTGTCCAGCAAGTCTGTCGCGATCTGTTCCAAAGGTTCGACGAAGTTTGCGCTCATGAGATTCGATTACCCGTCCGTGTCTTGAAATTCTAAGACACGATAGCCGAAGCCCGTGACGAAAATGTGCGCGGATGCTTACAAAAGAAAGGACGGGCGGCGACGAACGAGGTTGCGCGACGAGCAGGGATGCTTGGCAACGAAGGAGGATGTTTGGCGGCGAGTGAGGATGCGTGGCGACGGGCGAGTGTTTGCGACGATGAAGGAGGATGCCGGCAAGCGTGCGTTAAATGCGCTCGACGCCCTCGCGCGGTTCGACGAGCAGGCTGCGGAAACTGGACATGCGGACGAGTCCGGGAGCCGCGCCCTTCGGCTTGGAGAGAAACTTGCGCGGCGTGTAATGGACGGAAACTTTGGCGTCGCGCCTGGCGTGGCTGAAATGCGCCGCGAGTTGCGCGGCCTCGATGATGGTGCGGTGTGGCACGTCCGCGCCGCGCGCAGGGTTGCGCACGATGACGTGCGAGCCGGGATAATCCGCCGCGTGCAGCCAGAGGTCGTGCGAGCGCGCGACCTTGAACGTCAGTTGATCGTTATCCTTCGCCGCGCGCCCGACGAGGATTTCGTAGCCGTCCGAAGAGCGATAGCGCCGCGCGCCCGCGATTGATTCGGCCGCCTTCACCTGAGCCTTCGTGCGGCGTGCGTCTTTGCCTGTGCCGCCGCCCTGCCGCGCGCCCTGCGCCGCCGCGCGATTCGCTTTCGCGTCGCGCGTTGCCGCCGTCTCGCCGAACGCTTCGAGCGCGGCGGCGTCGCGTGCGGAGATGATGCCTTCGAGTTGCCGCTGGCGTTCATCGAGCGCGGCCAGTTCGGCGTTCAATTCCGCGAGGCGCGCCGTCGTTTCCAGCGCGGCGCGCCTCGCCTTCGTGTAGCGCGCGAAGCGACGCGCGGCCTCTTCAGGCAAACTGGCGTGCTCGTCAATTTCGAGTTCGATTGTAGGCGCACCCTCCGCGAAGTAGTCCGTCACGCGGACGCGCGAGCCGCTGCGCTCCGCGTTGGCGATGTTGGCGAGCAGGAGATCGCCGACGCGCTTGTGGTCGCCCGCGTCGCCGTGCGTCGCCAAATCTTTTTCCAGGTTGCGACGCAGCTTCTTTTGCTTCTCGACGAGCGCGCGCAGGCGCGCGCGTTCGGCGGCGGCGCGTGCGTCGAAGATGCGCGTCTGTTCGAGTTCGCGGTAGTAGGCGTCGGCGGCGGCGGAGAGCGAAGCGTGCGCGCCGAGCGTGAAGGCGGGCGGGCGCGCCGGAGCCTGCCGCCCCTCTTCGACGCCGGCGCGTGCGGGCGGCGGCTGGTAAATGTCCGCGATCTCCTGCCCCTCGCCGCGCGGCGTGCGCAACGCATCGACGACGCGCCCGGCCGCATCGAGCAGCAGCAGGTTGGCGGCGCGCCCCGTGAGTTGTGCGACGAGCGTGCAGTCGTGCGCGTCGCCGACCGCGTCATACGAAGCGAAGAAAAACCGCACGACGCGCTCGCCCTCGTCCTTGGAGACGCCGAGCAGGCGCGCGCCGCCGAGGCGCTTGCGCACGCTCTGGACGAAACTCGTCGGCGCGAGCGACAGCTTTTCCAGTTCGCGTACCGTGCGCGCGACGGTGTAGAGACGCGGCGCGGCCGGGTCGACCGAGATGAACAGGTAGCGGCCGTCGCCGAGGCGCAGGTCGAACACGAGCGCGACGCGCGACAGTTGCCACACCTTGCCGAGCATGCGCCCCGCGAGCGCGGGCGCGAGTTCGGCGACGATGCTGGCGATCAGTTGGTCGTTCATCTGGTGGCTGTCAGTTGTCCGTGGTCGGTTGCCCGTTGTTAGTTGCCCGCCGTCGGTCGTTAGTGGTTAATGCTCAGGCTGTAGAAATGCGCGCGGGCAAGTTAAGCATAGGCCGCTGACAACGGACAACGGACAACTGACAACTGACCACGGACAATTGGCTACGCACGGATGGCGCAGAAACAACACAGCCCCGCGTTGCGCTAACAACGCGGGGCTGTGTTGCCTTGGTGCGAGGGTCAATCAGCGATGACGATAGTTCCTGAGAGATGATCGTGTGCGGCGCGGCCTTCGGCGTCGAAGCAGGCGTAGAGCAGTCCGAGGCCGAGCGTGGCGAGCGAGAGCAGGTAGCCGGCGGCGCGGCGCACGCACTGTCCGGTGGACGGCGACGAGCCGGTCTGCGCGTCAACCGTGCGCAGCGAGACGACCGACATGCCCCACGTGCGCCCGGCGAGCGCGGTCGCCGTCATCAGGTACAAAAACATCAACACGACGACGATGCCGAACATCGAAGCGGCGACGCGCATGTCCGCCCAGTTGCCGCTCGTCAGTTCGATGATGGCCGCGAACGGCGTCGAGGCGAAAGCCACAACCAGCAGATCGATGATGCCGCCCGCGATCCGTTTCGAGACGGGCGCGTAGTCGTCGGCCGCAACGATCTTGACGCTCTTCTCCGGCGTCTCCGCGTGATTCGAGAGCACGGCGGCGTGCATTTGCTCCTCGATCCGTGAGAGCGAGGCTTCGTCCGCGACGACGGGGATGTGGCGGCGCGCTCTCGGCTGCGCGCCCGTCGCACCCGCTTCCGCCGTTTTCGTCGCGGGCGCTGCCAGGGCGGCCGGCGGGACGATGGCGAGCGGCGTGCTGCGCGCGGTCTCGGAAGGACGCTCGACCTCTTCTACGACAGCGGCGTGTCCGACCTGCGCATCGCCGGTGGGGTTGAGCGCGACGGCGTGGCCGTGGATGATTTCCGTGTCCGGCGCGGTTTGATAATTCTCTTCGACGACGCGCGCCGTCGCCGCTCCGGCCGCCGCGCCGCCTCTGGAGGCGCGCGCCACGGGCGGGAGAGGGTTCGCCTGCCGCGCTCGCTCGATGCGCTTGAGCGCGGCGACGACGAGCGGGTTCGGTTGCGGCGCCTGCGGAGGCGGGGGCACGAGGCCGAGCGGCGGCGCGGAAGTTTCGGCCGCCGCGCCGGAACTAACGTCGGAGGTCGGGTCGTCAACTATGCCGAAAGAGATGTGGCCGGGCTGCGACGGCGCGGCGGCGTTGGAGGCTTCGGCTTCGCGTGCGGCTTCGAGCGCGCGCCGCTGCTGAATCTCGCGCACGCGCTCGCTCAGTTCCTTGCGCCATTGCGGTTTGGGCGGCACGCCGGGAAACTCGATCAGCGTCGAAGTGGCGGCTGCCGCCGCGCTCGCGCCTTTCGTTTCGGGCGTGGGGGCTGTGGCGCGCTTGGTTTGACGTTCGTGGCCGGTCGAAGTTGGCATAGGATTTTCTTCGGGAGGCGGGGCGGCTTCGTCGGCCGATGCGATGTCTGTCGCCGGGCAGTGCGGGCAATTCTCCACGGATTCGGAGTAAGAGCCGCCGCACACGACACACTGCATAGACTGAGAGCCTCCCCTGTGGAAATCTTAAAAATTAAACATTTGGGATGACGGGCGAAGCCGATAAACCCAAGCCCTTTGCGGAGTCGCGGCGGATGCTATCAGAGATTACTTTAAGTCGTCAATCAGAAAATACACAAATCAATGTAGTTGGGCGGCGGGAAGGCACAAGATAGGGGAATGGAGGGAAGGTAAAATTCTAAAGAGTACACTTGCCGTCCGCATCGTTTATGGCAGCAGACGACGTTGATGCAAGCAGCCTTTTACGAAATAAATCGCCGCGCAAATAAAGATCGCCGCCGCGAGAGCCACTTGCAACCATTCTTCGGGATGTTGTCGCAATACATTGAACCAGATTTCGGGCGTCGGGAAGCCTTCCGGATCGGAGGGGGTTAAAGCGATGATGCCAAAGACCTTCAATAAATCGTAACCGAAATCGTAAATCACCGTGCCGCTGATGATGAGCGCGCCGGTATAACTCCACCATTTAGCGGGCAACAACGAAACCGCCGCGACCAAAATTTCAAAAGCCAGATAGAATTCATTTCGCCAGTTGTAGAAACACAGTCCGTTAAATCTTTGCGGGACGGAGAACAGATTTAAGAGAGCCAAAAAGGAGAGAATGAATCTCGGGTTCGCTACAATGCGAAAAAACCGTGAGGTGTCTTTGGCGAGCGGAAATTCCATGACCTTTAGAAACTAATCACATGGGAAAGTTCCGAACTTTGTTCCCCTGCCTTTGCACGCTCCCCTAAGTTTTAGATCGGCTGGCGACCGGCGAAGCCGGTTTCGAGATCGTGCCACCACTCGATGCGGTCGCCTTCGCCGAGTTGCCAGCAGAGCAGGACGACGCGCCCTTCGCGCAAAGAGGGGAAGTCCAGCAGGCCGCGCTCGTAGTCCTTGAGTTGGACGCCGAGCGCTTCCAACTCGCTCGTGTATTCGGCGAGGCTCAGCAAATTCGTCACGTACCGCGGCCCGTCGGCCATGAAGCCCCCGCCGAGCGTCGCCTTCTCGGCCGCCACGCGCGCCGCATCCTGCCCGGACACGATCTCGCGGTGCGCCCGCGAAATGTTCGCCGCGATGCGGCGCACGGTCGGCAACATCGCGTTGGCTTCCGAAAGAGTGAAGAGTTTCATAAGAGCAGAGGTTAGAGGTTAGAGGTCAGAGATTAGTGAAGACAGTTTTTGTTTTAACTGATCTCTAACCTCTGACCTCTAACCTCTGCTTTAGTGGTCGTCGGTGATGCGTATGAACTCCGAGTGGGCGTTGAAGTGTTCGGTGTCGTCGGCGATCTCTATTTCGGCGATGGCGGCGGAGACGGCCGTCGCCTGTGCGAGTTGCTCGTGTCGTTCGGAGACGGGGAGCGGGGCGTCTTCCGTGGCGGGCAGGAACGAGTGTGTGTGCGAATCCTCGTGCGGGTGGTGCTCGTAGTAACGCGGCCCGTGCGAGTGTTCTTTGCGCACCTTGTCGGCGATCTCGCCGAGGTCTATGAAATAGTCGGCCACGTCGATCAACTTCGGCGCGCTGTTCGAGCGGAAGCCCGCGACCTCGACGCGGCATCCCTTGTAGGCGACGGCGTTGACGGCGTAGACGAAATCCTCGTCGCCGGAGACGAGCACGGCCGTGTCGTAGCGGCCGGCGAGCGAGAGCATATCGACGGCGATCTCCACGTCGAGATTGGCCTTGCGCGTGCCGTCGTAAAAGGTTTTGAGTTCTTTGTGAATGACGCGGAAACCGTTGCGGCGCATCCAGAGCAGGAAACCCTGCTGGCGTTCCGCGCCCACGTCGACGCCGGTGTAGAAGAAGGCGCGCAGGAGGCGACCGTCGCCTAAGAGCACGCGCAGGAGCTTGTTGTAGTCGATGTCTATGTTGTGAAACCGCGCTGCGTGAAATAGGTTGTTACCGTCAATGAAGACCGCGACTCGCCCCCGATAGCCTAACTGCCAGGAAATATTATTGGTCGGATCGAAATGCTGCATGCAAAAACACGCTCCGTTGTTAAATTGTTTGAACGTTGGAATGTCATAGTGCCGCCTGACTTCTAATTGGCCTCTAGGATGCCCGCGCGAGGCACGTCCGGTCAAGCGAAAACGCGTCGGCCGCACGGACGCCGTGTCGGACGCCTCGGCGCGCGGCTACTGTCCGGGCAGCGTGTGCCCGGCAGGTTTGCCGTCCGCAGGCGCGGCCGCTTCCTGCGCCCGCGCCGCGATGATCTCGCCCCTGACCGCATCGAGATAGACGAGATAAGGCGTCGCGCCCGCGCCGACGGCTAATTCCCACGCGACGCGCAATTCGAGCGCGCCGCCCGTCGCCGAGTCGCCGACCGGGCGGACGGGATAGACGACGAGTTCGCGCGGCGTCACGGTGTCGCCGGGCGCGACGGTGTAAGTCTGTGGCTGCGGCGCGGTCGCGCCGGAAAGCGTGAAGGAGCGGCCGCGCACGCGCTCGACGGCCTGCTCGGCCGTCAACTGCTGCGGGCGCACGAGGGCGAGGGCGCGCGCGAGGCGTTCGGTGTCGGGGATGGCCGTGGAAGAGAGCGACACGACGCGGCGGTCGTCCGTGAAGGCGATGTCGAGCAGGCCGAAGCCCCCGCGCAGAGGGTAGGGGAAGGGCTGTTGCAGATAGCGCGCGCGGCGCGTGCCGTTCGCTTCGTCCGTGCGCGCGACGAGCGAAAGGTTTTGCGGCGCGACGCCGAGCAGCGCGCCCGCGGCCGTGATGAAGCGACGCAGCGACTCGCGCCTCGATTCCTCTTCGGAGTTAGCGCGCACCTGCCCGTCTTCGTCCCTGATCTCGACGAGCGGCAGGCGCAAAGGCGCTTCCAGCGTGGCGGGCAGTTCGCTGATCGTCGCCGTCACGGGCTGCAACTGCGGCGGCGGCTCGTTGCGCACGTTGTTGTCGCGTGCAATGGCAGCCCATCCGGCGAGCGCCTGTTCGCGGCGCTCGGCGTTGGCCGCGATGATGACCGGGTAAGGCGGCCCGTCGGCGCGCGGGCGCGCGGGGTCTGGATCGCGCGAACCGGCGCACGCGCCCGCCGTGGAGATGAGCGCGACCGCAAACGCGAGGCGCAAAAGTGCGCGGGGCGGGGGGCGCAAAGCGGCTGAAGGCAGATGGAAATTCCCTTTGCGAACTCGTGACATAAAAGTTTGCTGCTCGAATTGACTGATGAATAGAGACGCTCGCGATTATACTGCATCGCGAGCGGGCGCAACGAGGAAACAGCGGTGCGCGCCGTCTACACTGACTTTCGCCGCGCGCCTCAGCGGACATCCGCCGCGCGCCTTAACGGGCTTTGACCGTGCGCCGCGCGCCCGAACTTCCGGCGCGCGGCCGTGCGCTCCGAACTTGAGGGACGATTGCAAAGCCGCGTGTGCGACGTATAATCAGGAGACGGAGAGTGGAAGCCTTGTCGGATAAAGACGACGAACTGCCGTTGACGGAGGAAGGCGCGGGCGCGTCGCAAGGGGGGCGCGCTTTTGCGCCCGCTGAGATGGTCGCGTGCGAGTCGTGCCTGCGCGCCAACCCGCCGACGCGCATGAACTGTCTCTATTGCGGTGCGGCGTTACCCGTCGCCACGGCGGGCGAAGATTTGCGTCGCCCGACGCTGCGCGCTCTGGAGGCGTGGGAGCAGGGCTACAACGTCGTGCTCGCGCCCGATGTGCAGGGCGAGTTGAGCGTCGATAATTTGACGGAGGCGGCCGCGCTGTTGCGCCTGGAGGCGGGGCAATTGCGCGAGATGAGGAACGCGCGGACGCCCCTGCCGCTCGCGCGCGCCGCGACGCGCGCGGAGGCCGAATTGTTGGAGCGGAAACTCCGCGCACTCGGCTGGCAAATCGAGATCGTGCTGGACGAAGCGCTCGGCGTCGAGACAGACGCGCCAAAGCGCATCCGCCGTTTGGAGTTCGGCGCGGACGCGCTCGCGGGTTGGACGAGCGCGGAGGGCGTAGGCGAGCGCGTCGAATGGGGAAGTTTGACGCTGCTCGTCGCGGGGCGCATCGCGCGCAAGCGTATCGAGGTGGAGGAACGGCGCGGCGGCGGCCGACGCGCGGAGGGCGAAATAGTCGAGACGCGCGAACTTTACGATGACGAGAGCGCGCTCGATCTCTACGCCACGGGCGCGCGCGCGGGCTGGCGCATCCTGGCGGAGAACTTCGACTATTCGTGTCTCGGCGCGGCGAAGAGTTTGACGGCGGCGGAGAATTTCAAACGCCTCGTCGAGACCCTGCGCGAACGCGCGCCGCGCGCCGCCTTCGACGATTCTTATAGAGGCGTGCGCCATAATCTGAAGTTCGCGTGGCCGCTCGCGGAGCAGACGGAAGCGGGCAGCCTCAAGCGCATCCGCCCCGGCCGCTACAACGCCGAAGCCGTCACGAGCGTGACGAACGAGACACAGTTCACGCGCTACGGGCGACTGCTGCAATACTTTCGACTGCGCGCACTCTCGACGACAACATGAAAAATTTACGCCGCCACAAATCGAAAGCCGCCGCGCCTCCTGCCGGCGACGAGCGCGCGCGGCGCGAGTCGCCGGCAGGAGGCAGGCGCAAAGAATTCTCGCGCAACATTCCGTCGCGCAATGACGAAACGCGCAACGACACCTTGCGCCGCGACGAAACGCGCAACGACACGTCGCGCACAAACGAAACGCGCATCTCGCCGCGCCGCGACGAAACGCGCAACGATACGTCGCGCCGAGACGAAACGCGGCGCGACGAGATGCGCAACGACGCCCCGCGACGCGACGGGATGCGTGGCAACAGCGCGCGTCGGGACGGAAGGCGCGGCTACGAACCACGCAACAACGAAACGCGCGGCAATGAAACGCGCGGCAATGAAACGCGGCGCGGGGACACGGCGCGCGTCGTCGGCGACGCTCCGCGCGGCGGGCGCGAGGCACGCGCGGGCGGGCGCGTGCAAAGCGAGGCGCGGGACACAGAGGCGAGACAGGGCGAAGCGACACACAGGGAATCGAGACAGGGCGAAGCGACTCATAGGGAATCGAGAGAGGGCGAAGCGAGACAGGGCAAGTCGAGATATACCGAAGCGAGACAGGGCGAGGCGAGGCAAACTGGGGCGAAGCAAACTGAGGTGAGGGAAACGGAAGCGAGGGAAACTTACGAGCGGCGCGACGAGAGGCCGCCCGACGAGTCGCACCTGTACGGCCTGTTGCCCGTGCTCGAAGCGTTGCGCGCGGGCAACCGGCGCATCGAGCGCATCACGATTGCCGAGGGCATACACGAGTCGCGGCTGCGCGAGTTGTTTGAACTGGCGCGTGAGTTTCGCGTCAACATCCGGCGCGCGTCGCGCGCGGAGTTGCAGCGGATCGCGGCGGCGGGCGCGAATCATCAGGGCGTCGTCGCGCACGTCGCGGCCGTCGCTTACCGTGACGCGGGCGAGTTGACCGACGCGCTCGCGGCGCGCATCGGCACGAGCGAGCCGCCGCTCGCCGTCGTACTCGACGGCGTGGAAGACCCGCGCAACCTCGGCGCGATCATCCGCACGGCGGAATGCGCGGGCGTGCATGGCCTCTTCGTGCCCGAACGCCGCGCCGCCGGTCTTACGGAGACGGTGGCGAAAGCGGCCGCGGGCGCGCTCGAATATTTGCCCGTGGCGCGCGCGACGAACATCGCGCGGCTCGTGGAGGAGTTCAAAGAGCGCGGCATCTGGACTATCGGCACGGACGCGGAGGCCAACATCGCCTACACCGATTGGGACTGGACGCAGCCGTGCGCGCTGCTGTTCGGCGGCGAGGGCGCGGGCTTGCGTCGCCTCGTGCGCGAACGCTGCGACGCGCTCGTCGGTATCCCTTTGCGCGGGCGTATCCCGTCGCTCAACGTCTCGGTGGCGGCGGCCGTCGTGCTCTACGAGGCGCTCAGGCAACGAACACTTGCGCGCCCCGCGACGTATGAAGAGGGACAAGCTGGCGACGAGCCGTTTGAGAACAGGTGAAAGGGGAAGGGGTAAAGGGAAAAGGAACGGAGCAGCAGGACATTGAATTGGACGATTGATGCGAAGGATGCCGCTCAATTCTTAATCCGTTCCCCTTATACCCCTTTCCCTTTCACCTTATCCATTTTCCCCGGAGGACGAGGATGTACTGTCCGCGTTGCGCGGTGCAAAATTTAGACGACGCGAAGTTCTGTCGCGCTTGCGGCGCGGACATACGCCTTGTGCCGCAAGCCTTGCAGGGAACCCTGCACGCCGCCCTAGACCAACCCGAAAATGACGGGACGAGGAGGCGACGCAGAGAGAAGCGGCACGCGCCGGCGACCGTGGACGCCGCGCTCGGAGACATCTTCAAGGGGATCGGTTTATTCATCATCTTCCTCACCGGCCTCTTCGTCTTTCGCGGCGCTTTCTGGGTGACGATCTGGTTCATCATCCCCGCGCTCGCCTCAGTGGGCGAGGGCATCGGCCAACTGATTCGCGCACGGCAGGAGGCGCAGGCGGCCTTGGCGGCGTCGCCCGGCGCGGGCGCAAGCGGCGCGGCGCGCGTGTTCTCGCACGCGCCCTACGGCAGAGAACTTTCGTCGCCGGACACCAGGGAAATCGTCCGCGTGCCCGTGAGCGTGACCGATGTTACGACCAGACATCTGGACGCGCCCTCGAAAATGCACTGACCGATAAACCCGACGCCCGGACGCCGGAGTTGAACGGGCTCGGAACGCCCTGTTTTAAGGAGATTCTGAACGATGTATTGCCCGAAATGCGGAACGCAGAACGCGGACGATGCGAGTTTTTGTCGCGGGTGCGGCGCGAACGTGAGCCGCGTCACTCAGGCGCTCGCCGGACACCCGCCCGATCCAATCGCGGCGGGCATACAGGCGCCGCCGTCCGCGCGCGAGAGAGACGGAGACAAGAGAGCAGACCCGCCGAACCTCACCCACGCCATCGTCAAAACTTTCGTCGGCATCGCCTTCCTCCTCGTCGCGCTCTCGGTGAAAAACGTTCATCAGATCGCGGGGCACGTCTGGTGGTTCTGGATGCTTATCCCGGCGGCCGGCTCGCTCGGCACGGGCGTCGCCGAGTTCGCGCGTCTTTACCTGCAACAGGAGCAGCCGAAGCATCTCTCGCCGGGCAACGCTTACGTGCCGCCCGTCGTCTCGCAAGGGACGCGCGGCGGCGGCGAACTTCCGCCGCAACGCGCGGGCGCGGACTTCTACACGCCGTCCAGCGTCACGGAGAACACCACGAAGCTGCTCGAAAAAGATCAATAACTGCTCGAAAGAGATCGGTCATGCTTCCCCTCAAGCCCCGCGCCCGAAAGCGCGAAAGCCGCTTCCGCGACTTCCGCGCGCGGGCGCGACGGGCGCGAAAGTAAGACCGCCGAAGTTGCCACCTCCCGAAACGTCTCGATGAACGACGAAGCCCGCCAGCACACATGCCTCTGCGTTCCCGTCTGCGTGCGACGCGCGGGCGACCTCCTGCGCGCGAGCGTAGAGCGCGCCGCCGCTGTGGGCGACCTCGTCGAGTTGCGCCTCGATTGTCTGGCGGACGACCTGGAGCTGGAGCGCGCGACGCGCGAACTGCCCGCGCTCTTTGCACGGCGCGCGCGCCCCTTCATTCTCACCTTCCGCACCGCCGAACAGGGCGGCCACCAAACGGCTGACGCGGCAAGGCGCATCGAGTTCTGGGCGGAGAATTTTTCCCCCGGCCGCGAGCGCGCCGACTACGCAGACCTCGAACTGGACATCGTCGAGTTTCTCGCGGCGGAGGAAGCGCGCCGCGCCGTGAAGTTGATCGACTGGGGCAAAGTCATCTGCTCGCAACACGACTTTCAGGGGTTGCCGGGCAACCTCGAAGCCGTCTTCGCCCGCATGCTCCGCACACCCGCGCGCATCCTGAAGATCGCCGTGCGTGCGCGCGACATCACGGACTGCCTGCCGCTCTTCGCCCTGCTCGAAGAGGCGCGGCGCGCGGGGCGCGAGGCCATCGTCGTCTCGATGGGCGAGGCCGGGCTGCTGACGCGCATACTCGCGCCCGCGCGCGGAGCCTTTCTCACCTACGGCGCATTGACGCGCGCCGAGGCGACCGCGCCCGGCCAGGCGTGCGCGGACGAGTTGCGCACGCTCTACCGCGTCCGAGACATCAATGAGCGGACGCAGATCATGGGACTCGTCGGCTCGCCCGTCGCACATTCCGTCTCACCGCACATGCACAACGCGGCCTTCGCCGCGCGCGGCCTCGATGCCGTCTACATCCCCTTCGAGGTCGGCGACGCACGCGCCTTTCTACGGCGCATGGCGCATCCGCGCACGCGCGAACTTGCCTGGAATTTGCGCGGCCTGAGCGTCACCGCGCCGCACAAGAGCGCGATCATGCCTGAGCTGGATTCAATCGAATTGGCCGCGCGCGCTATCGGCGCGGTCAACACCGTCGTCTGCGAAGGCGATGCGCTCGGCGGCTACAACACGGACGCGCGCGCCGCCCTCGCGCCGCTCGCCGGATTGTTGCAGTTGAGAGAGGCGCGCGTCGCCGTGCTCGGCGCGGGCGGCGCGGCGCGCGCTGTTCTGTGGAGTTTGCGCGAGTCGGGCGCGCGTGCCGTCGTCTACGCGCGCGACCCGGAACGCGGGCGCAGCGCGGCGGAAACTTTCGACGCCCCCTGCCTCGCGCTCCACGGCGCGCGCTTCCAGGACTTCGATCTCGTCATCAACACGACGCCGCTCGGCACACGCGGCGAGCGCGAGACGGAGACGCCCGCCGCCGCCTCTCAACTTCGCGGGGCGCGCGCCGCCTACGATCTCGTCTACAATCCGCGCGAGACGCGCTTCATGCGCGAAGCGCGTGCGGCGGGCTGCGAGATAATTGTGGGCGGCCTCTCCATGCTCGTCGCGCAGGCCGCCGCGCAGTTCACTTTATGGACGGGACAGGCCGCGCCGCTCGACGTGATGAGCGCGGCAGCGGAGAAACAGAGGTCAGAGGTTAGAGATTAGAGGCCGGTGAAAGATAGAAGATAACTCTCAACTTGCCTCCACTGATTTTTACTAACCTCTAACCTCTGACCTCTTGAATCTTATGGAACGATACAGCAGGCAAATTTTATTCGCGGGCATCGGCCGGGCGGGACAGGCGCGCCTGTCGACGGCGCGCGTGCTCATCGTGGGGTGCGGCGCGCTGGGGTCGTCGCAGGCCGAGGCTTTGGCGCGCGCGGGCATAGGGCACTTGCGCATCGTGGATCGTGATTTCGTCGAAGAGTCGAATTTGCAGCGACAGACGATGTTCACCGAACGCGACGCGCGCGAACGCATCCCGAAGGCTGTGGCCTGTGCCCGCCGCATCGCCGAGATCAATTCCGACGTGGCGGCCGAGCCGCACGTCGCGGATGTGCATCACGCGAACATCGAACGACTCATCGAAAACTGCGACCTCGTGCTCGACGGCACGGACAACTTCGCCACGCGCTACCTCCTCAACGACGCCTGCGTGAAGCACGAAATCAACTGGATATACGGCGCGGCCGTCGGCTCCTACGGCGTGACGATGACGGTGCGCCCGCACACTACCCCTTGCCTGCGCTGCGTCTTCGAGGAGACGCCCCCGGCGGCCAGCGCCGAGACGTGCGACACGGCGGGCGTCATCATGCCGATCATCGCGGTCGTCGCCGCCGTGCAGGTCAGCGAAGCCCTGAAGCTCCTGACGGGACAACACGACGCACTGCACCGCGCGCTCATGCAGTTCGACGTCTGGCGCAACGAATGGCGGCGCATCAAGCTGGGCGCGCCCTCGCCCGATTGCCCGACCTGCGCGCACGCCGTCTACGAAACGCTCGCAGCCGAGGCCGTCGAACTCGCCTCCGTCCTCTGCGGCCGCGACGCCGTCCAAATCTCCCCCCGCCTCCCCACCCGCGTCGACCTCCCCGCGCTCGCCACCCGCCTGCGCGCCGCCGGCGACGTGCACCTCAACGAATACCTCCTCCGCCTCCGCACCGGCGACTTCGAGCTAACCGTCTTCCGCGACGCCCGCGCCATCATCCGCGGCACCGACGACATGACCACCGCCCGCTCCCTCTACGCCCGCTACGTCGGCAACTAACGCAGGCTTGAATTTGCGTCTCAGTTCGAGGCGTATGTCAGCGCGTATCATCCACTATTACTGCGTAACTTTTCCAGCCAACCCCGCACGATGTTGGCGTGCGGAGATTCGATCTCTTCATAAATCTTTAGTGCTGCTTCCAAGCATTCCGCCATCTTTTTCGGCTCACCCAGAATGGCGTATGCACCGCCTAAATTGCTCAATGCATTGCCCGTACCGCGCCGGTCGCCTATTTCGTCAGTGATTGCCAATTGTTCCTTATAGAACTCAATGGCGCGGCGCGGCTCGCCCAAGTTGCTATAAGCAACGCCTAAGTTGCCCAGCGCGGCACCTTCGCCACGCCGGTCACCAATCTCACGCGCCATGGCGAGATTCTGCCCGTGGAACTCAATGGCGCGGCGCGGCTCGCCCAAGTTGACATAGGCATTACCTAGGTTGCCCAGTGTGCTACCCTCACCGCGCAGATCACCGACCTCGCGCGCGATGGAGAGATGCTGCTCGTAGAATTCGATGGCGCGGCGTGTATCGCCCAAAGCGGCATAGGCATTTCCGAGGTTGCCCAATGCGTTACCTTCGCCGCGTCGGTCGCCGATCTCACGGGTGATTGTCAATTGCTGCTCGTAGAATTCGATGGCGCGGCGTGTCTCGCCCAAGTCGTCGTAGGCGTTACCCAAGTTGCCCAACGCGGCGCCCATGCCGTGTTGGTCACCGACCTCACGCGCCATAGCAAGACGTTGCTCGTATAACTCGATGGCGCGACGAGTCTCGCTTAATTCGGCGTAAGCAACACCTAAGTTACCTATGTGGCTTCCCTCAGAGGTATGGTCTTTGAGCTGTCGTGCAGCCGACAATGCGGCTTCAAGCCAACGAATAAAATCGCGTGGGTGTTGACGAAGGTTAAGAACGTAAATGCCTACATCGGGATATCTATTGCACAAATGAGCGGCCGGCTCATTATCAGCAAATCGCGCCGCTGCCCATTCCTGCCCGGCTTCGATATTGACGCGCTCCTTATCGAAAAGCGAAAGCCCTCTGGCAATCGCTTCGCCGCCTTTCAGGAATAGCTCATCAGTCGTCGAGAGAAGCTGTAAGTAATGCGCCGCATGAAGAAAGCTTGACTGTTCGCGTTCGATGTCGCTCAGGTGCGTGTCGGCGAAATCGCGTGCGAGGTCGTGGAGGGCGTAACGCCCGGTGGGTTCTTCCCAGTCGAGCAGGCTGTATTCTTCGAGTTCCGTGAGTGAGTCTTTCGCGGTGTCAACTTCGGTCTGCCAGACGGCGGCGGCGGCGGGCGCGTCAAAGTCGGCGGGGAAGACAGCGAGCGTGCGCCAGCGTCTCTGTAATTCGTCGCTCAACAATTCGTAGCTCAGGGTGAAGGATGCTTCGACGAGTGCGACGCGCTTTCGCTTGTCCTGCAGACGGCGCAGGACGTCTGCGGGGCTGAGCGCGCGGCTCTTGTGCAGAGCGCTCGCGGCCAGACGCAACGCGAGGGGGAGGTAGCCGCATTGTTTCGCAATCGCTGCCGCGTCCGTGCCGATGCGCGGAGCGATTTCGCACAGCAGGGCTTCGGCGTCCGCCCCGGTCATCTCTTCGAGGTTCTTGTGAAACATGCCCGGCACCTGAAAATGCCTGCGCGAAGTGACCAGCAGCAGGCAATGCGGGGGCGGCAAAAGCGGCTCGATCTGCGTGTCATCTTTGGCGTTGTCATAAAACAGCAGGGCGCGATGACGGTTGAGCAGATCGCTATACCAGGCGGGCAGTTCGGCGTCATCCGGCCGCTTCATGTCGGGGTGAAAGGAACTAACGACGTGCCACATCACTTCGGCGGGTGTGAGCGGTTGAAGGCTGACGCCTTTCAGGTCGAGGTAGATTTGCGCGTCCGGGTAGAGGTCTTTAAACTCATGGGCCAGCACCAGCGCGAGCGCGGTTTTGCCCACGCCGCCCATACCCTGCACGCCGGAAATCGTCACGCCGCCCTGCCCGAGCGCGCGCCGCAACTCTTCAAGCTCCGGTACGCGCCCGGTGAAATCGCGCGGCGGCGTGGGCAGTTGCTTCAATCTGTGCCGGATTGCCTGCCGAGCGTCATGCTTTTGAAATTCTTCTTTTGATTCGCCTGTAGCTTCACTTGTCTGATCAATTCCTACTTTCCGGCTTTGAACTTCAGTAAAGAAGAACGTGCCGCTTTGCCAGCTCCAGAAATCAACTGCCTGTTGCCCGATAAGCGTGTAAACGTATTCCGGCATCCATAACACAAGTGGACGATCAAGAAGGTGGAATTGTTCGCGCCGCAGCTGTAGCTCTTGGAATGTTTCCTCGCGGCGGAGTTTATCTTTGTCTGAGGAAGGAAGCAGATTGTCCAGCCCGTAAACGAACAGCGGGTGCGGAGTGCCAGGAACTTTTAGTAGCTTATCAAGCAGGCTGTGTTCTGTTCCGGTAAGATGTAACTCGAATAAGTCTTGGTCAGAAAGATTTTCTTTTACTTCACGAGTCAATGCCCGGCGCAACGGCACTTCGTTACAGACCACGAAAATTAAGGCGAACCTCCCTTTGCGGTTATGTAATGTCTGAATTAACCGACGCAATTGATGTGTCTGATCGCCGACGACGGAAGACGCTTTGTCCTCATTGAGCTGCACGATGCTTTCAATCACGCTATCGCGCGAACGCGTGCTGGCTGCATTTTTAGTGATGGCTCTATCGTCACTTGTTTGGCTCATTTACTTTGACTTCTTTATGTCTACGATAAACTTCGGTCGCCGCAACTAGGGGATGTAAGTCAACCCGATTGTCGTTACCGCAGATGTATTCAAGCGCAAGCCTCTTAAAAATCACCGCGCGGTAAACATCATTGTTGGATTGCGCCGTTTTATGCTGATCTATGTTCCACAACGTATCAAGATAGTTGCTCTCAATCAGCCTGGTGTATTCAAGAGCGCGACTACGTATTGAACGGTTAATGTGAACCTCAGCAACTTTGTCGGCTCCATCAATCTGCGTTTCAAGCACAGCTTCCCTGACTAACAGCAACAAATCGCTAATATGACCGCCGGAGACATCTATCAGATGATTTAGCAGACTAGGATCGGCAAAGAGTTCTTCGACCTTCGTCTGTTTCTCATTTAACCTGCATTCCACAACTCTTTGCATTGCATCGCGTCCGTCTTTCGGATAAGCGTCTTCGACGCCGGGAAGTTGATTTACAGGAACTGCGGGAACGAAGACAGGACTCTGTTCCCAATTATCTCCGAGATTGACCGCGATAGACAGGGGAACGGTATAGATAACGTGGCATGGGACGGCGCGCAAATCGCTGGCATGATCTACAAAGAGCGCTTGTTGTAAGTCGTGAGATTTACCGCTCCCGTCTGTGGCGGTGATGGCTAGCTTGTCACAACCATCGCAAATAATCACCAAACCTTTATAGCTTCCCGTTTCCAGAACTTTGTCATAGGCGTCCTTGATTAGCTCTCTGATTGCATTAATAAACCCACGTGTGTCGACCTCGATTTTGGTCGTGATTTCGCGGCTGCGTTGGAAACTGCCTCCTAACTCAACGCCGAATCCCAGCTTCCCTAAGATGCTTGCCAGCAGGCCTGCACCAACTTCGGCTTCTGCGCCAACTTTTCCTTCAAGAGATTTTGTGCCGCCAACCGTGACTTCTTTTTCCTGCAAGAACTCGGCTAGTTTCTTGGCATGGTCGCTATTAACTTCAATGTTCTCTTTAGCCAATTGTTCAACAACTTGGTGAGCCATTAAGAGAAGCACCATCGTATATTCAAAGGTGCGTGTTGCTACTTCTGCCACGTCGAAGAAGACCGTCAAATATCCCTCTTTTTGCAACACGTGGGCAGCTCGATTTAATTCAGTTGTCTTGCCACATTTTGTGTGTCCCATCAGTAAATGGTGTGACGGCTTCTGAGCGTTAATGATCTGCTGCACTAATCTCTTAACAACATGTTGCCCGCGTACATTCGATAGATCAACGTAACGGGCATCATCTTCCGCAGGGAGAGGCTCATCAACATCAAACGAATTGTATATTACAGTTAAATCCAGCATTTTATTCTCCCAGAGTGAAGTAGGTGAATACGACTTTTCATTCTATATACTGATTCGTACAGGGATTAGGATAACTCCAACGGATTCTTAGTAGTTCTAACGCACCCTGTTGCCATCACTAAAACTGCATCAGATTCTAACCTTTTTTTGAATTAAGGATTAGAAAAATGTGACACACGAAAGCCGCCGAACCTGCATAGAGTTTGTTCGGATTTTCGGACAGAGTTCTGGAAAGAGCGCCCCGGAGGCTTGCGCCGCGTACCAGCAACGCTTCTTTTCGAGTTATCATCAGAGCGGTGGCAATTAATCCAAACCCGATAGAAACTTCATTGATGCTCAACAACACATTTCGCCCGCGCTTCGTTTCCATTCTTTCACTTTCACTTTTACTCCTCTGCGCCGCCACGACAGCGCGCGCGGGCGGCCCCGTCATCTGGGAGACGAATTCGCGCGAGGAACTTTTGAAGGGCGAGGCGCGCGGCGTCTCCGTGACGGACACGGGCGCGCTCATGCTCGCGCCGCGCTTCGCGCAACTGTTCGATACGGAACAGGCTTTCATCTGGTCGTCCGCCGCAGACGAGCGCGGCAACGTCTATCTCGGCACGGGGCACGACGGGCGCATTTTCCGCGTCGGCGCGGACGGCAAAGGCGCGCTCCTGTACGACGCGGCGGAACTCGACGTGACGGCGCTCGTCGTCGGGCGCGACGGCGCGCTCTACGCCGGCACTTCGCCGGACGGACGCGTCTATCGCATCGGTGCGGACGGCCGTTCCGCCGAATATTTCGACCCGCCGGACAAGTACATCTGGTCGCTCGCGGTGCTCTCTGACGGCGCGCTCGCCGTCGGCACGGGCGACACGGGCAAGCTCTACCGCGTGCGCGCGGCCGGCGCGAAGCCGGAAGAGTCGCTGTTGATCGATGTGAACGAGACGCACGTTATCTCGCTCGCCGTGGACAGGCAGGGACAACTCATCGCGGGCACAGACCCGGGCGGCCTCGTCCTGCGCATCTCGCCGGAGGGGAAGGCGTTCGCGCTGTTCGATTCGCCGCTGAGGGAGATGCACGCGCTCTCCGTTGGCGCGGACAATTCGATCTACGCGCTCGCGCTGAGCGATGCCGCCTCGCGCGGCGGGAGCGCGCCCGCCGCCGTGACCAACACGGCCTCGTCCGGCGGCACGGTGAGCGGCACGGTCGTCACCTCGTCCGTGGTGATGGAAGATGTCGGCGGCGGGGGGCAGCCGTCGCCGTTCGCGACGCAGCAGCAAGCTCCCGCGCGCAGCCGTAACGAACTGGCGAACGCGCGCAGCGCCGTCTTTCGCATCCTGCCCGACGGCGGGACGGACGTGTTGTGGAGTTCGAGTTCGGTGACGGCCTTCGCCGTCGCGCCCGCGCCGCAGGGCGGCGTGTTCATCGGCACGAGCGACAAGGGACGCATCTATTCCGTGACCGACGACGGTCGCGACACGCTCCTCATCCAATCGACGGAAGATCAAATCTCCTCGTTCGTCGTGCGCGGACGCGAGACGTTCGCCGCGTCGAGCAACCAGGGAAAGTTGTATCGCTTCGCGGCCGAGCCGGTCGGCGAAGGCACGTATGAATCGCCTGTGCGCGATGCGAAGGTGGTCGCCGCGTGGGGGCGCATCTGGTGGCGCGGCGCGGGCGCGGCCGAATTGCAGACGCGCACCGGCAACACAGAGCGACCCGACATGACCTGGAGCGAATGGAGCGCGCCCTACCGCGACCCTGCGGGCGCGGCCGTCACCAGCCCGCGCGCGCGTTTCATACAGTGGCGCGCGGTGCTGCGCGCACCGGCGGCGGGTGGCGGCACGACGGCAGCGGGAGGAGCGGGGGCGGGCGGCGGGACGCGCATCGAAGACGTGAGCCTCGCATATCTGCCGCGCAACGTCGCGCCGGAAATTTTGTCGATCACGACGCCGCCGACGGGCGTCGCCCTGCTGCCCGCGATTCAAATTCAGGTTGACCCGAACCTGGAAGCCTCCGGCCTCGACCCGGCGCTCATCGGCCCCGTGCCGCAAGTGCCCGCGCGGCGCGCGTTTCAGCGGGGCGCGGTCGCCCTGCAGTGGCAGGCCGAAGATCGCAATGGCGACACGCTCGAATACTCCGTCTACTACCGCGCGCAGAGCGAACGCGAGTTTCACCTGCTGCGCGAGAAACTGCGCGACAACTTCTACACGGTTGACGGCGCGGCGCTCGGCGACGGTCGCTACATCTTCAAAGTGGTGGCGACGGATGCGCCGGAAAACCCGGTCGGCGCGGCGTTGTCCGGCGAGCGCATCAGCGAACCCGTGGAGATCGACAACACCGCGCCGACGGTGCGCGCGGCGGGCGACGCCGCTTTGAACGGCGACCGCGTGCGCGTCAGTTTCAACGTGGAAGACGCGCGCGGGCGCGTGCGACGCGCCGACGTGAGCGTGGACGGCGGGGCGTGGCGAGCGGTCTTCCCCGAAGACGGCATCGCCGACAGCCCGCGCGAGACCTTCGCGCTCGACCTGCCGCTCGCGGGCGCGGGCGAGCACACCATCTCCCTGCGCGCCTTCGACGCCAGCGGCAACGCCGGCAGCGCGCGCGTGCTCGTGAGGAGGTGACGGGCGGCTGAGCGTCTGTCGTCCACCCTCCGCAGAGCCTTCTGAGGCGAATCGATGTCGGAGTTAATTCACAGGCTCAAGGTTTCAAATGACCGTGACAGGTTCATTACGTTGTGGCTCGAACCCTGGGGTGAAGATTACGGCATGTCTCCCGGCGACGAGTTCGAGGTGATCGCCGATGACGTCGGGGAAGATTTCTATTTCCATGTCGTCTGCGAAGAAAAGGGCATGAAGATTTACGCCGAGGGGCAGGTGGTGCGCATCGGCGTGTTTCAAGGCGGAGAGTTGCTTTCGTGCGGGCACGAACGGCGGGAGGCGGAATGGTAAGGGCAAAGGTAGCGCCCACTCAACCTCCATTCGCCCACCCTACACGATACCGTATGAGTCGCACCGGAAAGCGTGCGCGCGCGCGCCTGACGCGGTAAACTATGGACTGTAAAAGCAATAGGATGCCGGGGGCGCGTCTGTGGCATCCGTATTGCTCAGGTAAAAGGCGGGACGAATGCGCGTCTCTCCTCTCCCTCCGATAGCGCGTCTCTGACACAATCAGAAACACGAGGAGGCTGGAAGAGTGGTAATGATGAAAGATTTAAAGAAAATTTTAGCGTCCGCCTTGATCTTCTCGGCGTTCGCCGCCGGTTCGCTGGCGGCGCAGCCGCAGAGGGAGCAGCGCGATCCTCCGCCGAAAGACCCGAAGGTCTTCGACAAAAAAGACAAGGAGCCGCGCAGGGAAGAGCCACGGCGGGAGGAACGCGAAAGGCCGAAGGAAGACAAGCGGGGAAAGCCGCAGGGCTAAACTTGCCCCGCCTCTTTCGCCCCGAGCAGGCGCGCGGCGCGGGCAAACGCAGACGCGCCGCACGCAAATTATTCGACCTGTTTTAGACACAACTGATGCCCCCCCGAAAACGTCGGCGACCGGAAGCCTTCGTTCTTGGGCGGGCATCAGGGCTTTTTAGGGTTCAGGGAAAGTTTGAAGATGAGGAATTACGCACGCACGAGACCGTACATGTTGAGCGTCGTGGCCGTCGCGTTTATCGCCTGCGCGACGCTCGCCGGGGGAATTTCGTTGCCGGGCGCGAGCGCGCAACGCATGAGAGGACAACGCCGTAACGGCCAGCCGGCGTCGAGCATTGACCGTGGCACGGTCGCCCGCGCCGAGTCTTACACGAGAGATCGTTTCAACTATTTCACGGAGACGCAGCGCGGCGCGCGCGTCGCTTCCGTCAACCGCCCGCGCGCCGAAGCCCTGCGGGCGATTGACGAAGGGCTGACCGACCTCTTCGCCGCCGCGCGCCGCGCCGGTTATCGCGCGCGGCTCAACTACGCGGACTACGTCGTCTTCATCGCACGCGCCGACCGCACGCGCGACAGCACCGGGGCTTACTCGCCCGACATGGCTTTCGACGCGGGCTACTACGCCGGGAGCGTCTACGACCGCGGCGGCTCCATCTACGCGGCCGGGATGGTCTCGTCCTACAGCCCGGCCGCGCTCGTCGTCGCCGAACACGAGCGCGACTTCGGGCGCATGGCGAACGTCGTGCGCTACGAAGGCGAACACCTCGTCCTCTACCACAACGACCGCCGCCGCTTTCAGGAAACCGGCGACCACTCGCGCGGCGGCGCGCACCCGATCCTTCGATAACGCGGAACGCTTATGCGATAACGTGGAAAGCTTACGGAATAGTGCGGAACGCTTGCGCGATAATGCGGAACGCTGACATGGGAAAAGCGGATTAGAAGACAGTTGTTCTTCTAATCCGCTTTTCGCATTTCGAAAGCCGAAATTACCGAATCAGTTTCGCCGTCAGCACGAGGATCAGGGCCTTGTCCCTGAGTCCGGCCGTGCCGACGATGACCTTCTCGCCGTCGCGCACGCCCACGTCGCTGCTGACGACGGCGCGCCCGCCCGCCTCGCTGCCGTCGAGCCGGAACCGGAAGTTACCCAACTGCACCGTCTTCATGCCCGAAGGGCTGGTGTTCAGCGTGAGCGAGTTGGCCTGGAAATGGTAGTGGAAGTTGCGCGGCGCATTCTCGCCCGGCAACTGTATCTGCGCGACGCCTTCGCCCTGAATGGTGCTGGGCGCGTAGTCCTGCCGATCCCTGGCGCGCTGGATGATCGAAGTGAGCAGGTAATAATTTTTGAAACTGAGCGTCGTCTGCAACTGGCCGACGGCGTCGCGTAAATCGGGCGGGTACTGGTTCGCGCCGCCAGCCGCGTTCGATGCGATGAGCACGTACATGCGGATTTCGATTTCGGGACGCGGCGCTTCGGGCGTGTCGAGCCGCTTGAGCGCCTCTTCGACGGACGTGATGTTTTCGGGGAAGTCGCGCACGGTGATCGTCTTGAAGGGACGGTTGGCGGAAATTTGCGCGCCCCTGTGCCCGCTCGTCAGCAGGCGCAAAACGGAGAGCAGGGAGTCCGGCTCGCGGTGCTTCACCTCGAAGACGCGATTTCTGAAGTTGGTGTGAGTGACGGTGTTGTCGGGCGTGGCGGGTTGCGGGCTGCTCGCCTCCTGCCCGGCGGCGAACTGAGCGCAAAAGAGCGAGAGCGCGAATGCGGCGACAACCTTGAGTTTGGATGAAAACATAATCTCTCCTGTTTGCTTGCGAGCTGCGGTGTTTACTTCATGGGTTACCTGTTTACTTTAGGGTTCAACGTCTGAACTTCTTACTTCAACGGCCGCGCCGTGTCTTGCGTGCCGGGCGAGCGCCGGTTGATACCTTATATGCGGGTCGGAGGTTTGAATCTCGATGCGTGAGACTTCGGGCGCACGAGCCGTCGCGACCGTCCGGCCGCCCCTGTCGTTTATGCGTCTGGAAGTCGCCCGCCATCAGCGCCGCGAAATGTGCCGTCTCGGTGGTCATCCTGAACGTTCTCACCGTGCGGTTCGCCGCGCATCTCTCACTACCGCGCGGAGCGCGATAGCGTTGATAAGAATTTCCGGCGAGACTGACACGCCCGGCGACGGCACTTTGTTCCAACAGATCGAACATTAATTTGAAACGGCGCGGACGAAAACGAAAATTGGTTGACGAGCGCGCGGCAAATCACTACAAGAGAAGCCCGCGCCATCGGCCGGTGTTCAACTCAAACCGCGCCGGCGCGCCGCCCGAAGCCTTGCGCACGCGCTCCCGTAAAGGTTCTGTCGAGAGTTGATTTCATGCGCCGCATTTCGCTTCCGTCGCGGCGGCGTAATATGTCGAATTGTGAATCAGTGCGGTTGTTCGTCGAAGGTACGTGATGAAACAGGAGGTCGGGTTGAACGAGAGCCAGGGTCGCCTCGGCGGTCGCTTCCGCACGGGTCTTTTGTCGAAGCTGTTGATGAGCGCGGCGATTGTTCTGGCCGCCTCTTCGTGCCGGACGAACCGCGCGCCGCCGCCCGCTTTGAAGACGCACGCCGCGCCGACGAACAACCTGACGCCTTCCGACCGCTCGGAGATTTTCGAGATTGTCTGGGGCACGATTAACGAGAGCTATTACGACCCGACGTTTCGCGGCGTGGACTGGAAGGCGGTGCGCGAACGCTTCCGCCCGCGCATGGAGGCCGCGCCGAACGATCAGGAGTTCTACGCGCTGTTTGAATTGATGCTCGCCGAGTTGCGCGACGATCACACGAGTTTTCACGGGCCGCCGCCCGTCGCCGAGATCGCCGACAAGGACGCGTCGCGCTCTAAACAGGGCAGGACGCTCGGGCTGGCGCTTGGAGAAGTCGAAGGGCAGACCGTCGTGACGGAAGTCGAAGCGGACGGCGGGGCATGGCGCGCGGGCGTGAGGCCGGGCATGATTTTGCGCACCGTCAACGGCCGCGCCGTCGAAGACATCTATCGAGAGATTCGCGCCGTGTTTCCCGGCGCATCTTCCGAGCGTTCGATGAAGAACCGTCTGCTACGGGCGCTGCTCTACGGACAGTTTATGCCGCTGCCGCGCACGCTCGGCTTCGTCAATTTGGACGGTACGCAGTTCACGGTGCAGCCGGAACTGACGCCCGCTCCGCCCACGCCGCACGTCGCCGCGCGCCGCCTCGCGTCGGGTTTCGGTTACATCAAATTCGACAGTTGGGCTCCGCCCGCCGACCGTCGCTTCAATGAAGAATTAGCCGGGATGTTCGATGCGCCCGGCCTCATCATAGATTTGCGCGCGAACGGCGGCGGCCACACGGAGGTGTTGCTCAACGTCGCCAGCAACTTCTTCGCCGCGCCCACCTACACCGGCGGCTTTCGCCGGCGCGACGGCACGCTCGACCGCTACCTGACGCACATTCCCAAACGACTTTACCGGCAACCCGTCGTTATCCTGATCGACGAGCGCTCGGCGAGCGCGTCGGAGACGTTTACGACCTTCATGCAGGAGAGCGGTCGCGCCTACGTCATCGGCAGGCAGTCGAGCGGTTCGACGCTCAACACGAGAATCCAGCGTGTGAAAGGCGGCGGCGAACTGCGCGTCAGCAGGCGCGCTTACATCTCACCGGGAGGGCGCAACCCGGAAGGCACGGGCGTCGTCCCCGATCAAGTTACACCACTCACGATCTCGGATTTGAGGCAGGGGCGGGATGTGGCGCTCGAAGCGGCGGAGGCGTATCTCAAATTCGGAACAGGTAAGAAGTAAGATTCACCGGCGCAGGCACAGAGGGCACGCGGGGGAGGGCGCAAAGTTAAACACGAGCGATTTCAAATGAGCGGGCTTGGAAATTTAAGCCTGAGCGATTTCAAACAAGCGGGAATAGAAATTTAAGCCTGAGCGATTTCAAATTCGAGATTTCAAATTCGAGATTTCAAATTCTAAATTCCCGGTGCGCCCCTCGGCGCACTCCGTGTCTGTGCGGCAAAAATTTTCAGTCCTGCCCGGCTGATAACCACTTCGTCAACAGGTAGCGGTCGTGATCGCGAAAGCCCGCCCGCCGGTACAGCCCCAGCGCACGCGTGTTGCCTCGCTCCACTTCGAGATGCAGCGCGGCGATTCCTTCGCCGCGACAGACTTCGGCGGCAAACTCTATGCTCGCCCGGCCGATCCCGTGCCCGCGAAAATTCTCGCGCAGAAAGAGTTCGTCGACGAAGGCGTCGCGCCCGTGAAACTCAAGGCTGAAGCCGAACGTGATGACGAGATAGCCCGCCGCCGCCTTCGCGCCCGCGCCGTGGATTAAGTGGACGATCCCGAAGCGGCGGTCGCTCAGGATTTGACCGAGCGCGCCGCGCGCGGCTTTCTCATCGAAAGCTATGTGCTCGAAAGCGTAAAACTCCCGCATCAACTCGACGAGTTCGTCGGCGTCCGACGCGTTGGCGCGGGTAAAGACAGGTTTCATGGAATCGGCTTTCAATCAGTTGCGCGGGATTAGCTCAGTTGCGCCGGATCGATTTCGCGCAGACCCGACACGTCACTTCGCGCCTTTGCCCTCTGTGATCGTGACGACGCGATCAATGCCGGGGACGGTCACGGTTTCGAGCGCGCCGCCCGGCCATTTCACTTCGAGCTTGTCGAGTTTCGTGGCCGCGCCGAGTCCGACGTGCAGGCTGGGATCGTTTTGCGAGGCGTAGCCCGCGCCGCTGATGAGATCGAGACGTTGGCGAAGCGCGCCCGTCGTGGCGTAGAGGATCGCACCCGTCGCATCGCGCGGGCTTTTCTTCGCCGTGTCGCCGACGAGACGGACGGTGAGCCAGTGGTTCTTCGTGTCCGAAACATTGCGCAGGAGAGCGGGCGCGGCGTCGATGTTGTTGAGGACGGCATCGCGCCGCCCGTCGCCGTCGAAGTCGGCCACGGCGAGGCCGCGCGCGGTGTAGGCGTTCGCGAGCGCGCTGCCCGGCGCGGCGGCGACGCGCTCGAAGAAGCGTTCGCTCGCGCCTTGCTGCTGCTGCGCGCCCCGCGCATTCGGCACGTTGCGGAAGAGGAGCGGCTGTTGCGCCCAACTCGTGCCCCATTGATATTTGTCGACCGAAGGATAGACGTGGCCGTTGGCGACGAGCACGTCCTGCCAGCCGTCGTTGTCGTGATCGAGGAAGCTCGCGCCCCAGCCGAGGAAGGGAATGGTCGGCTCGCCGTGCCCGGCCTGAAAAGTCACGTCGGTGAAGTTGCCTTCGCCGTCGTTGTGGTAGAGCGTGTTGGAATCGTCGGAGAAGTTGGTGACGTAGAAATCGATGCGCCCGTCGTTGTTGTAGTCGCCGACGCCGAGACCCATCCCGGCCTGCTCGCGCCCGTTCTCGTTTAAGGCGATGCCCGATTCATACCCGACCTCTTCAAACTTGCCGTCGCCACGGTTGAAGTAGAGCTGGTTCGGCGTCGAATCGTTGATGACGATGAGATCGAGCAAATCGTCTTCGTTCGCGTGGACGAAGGCGGACGCGAAACCGTAGTACCCTTGCGGGTCGTGCGTGCCGGTCTGCCGGCTCAGGTCTTCAAACGTGCCGTCGGGCTTTTGATGATAGAGCGTATCGCCCTCGCCTTTGAGACCGCGCGGCCCGCACATGACGGGCACGCCGCGAAACTGGCAGAAATTCTGCGCCAGCGCGCCGGGCTTAACAGCGTCCGACGGGCTCGCGGGCAAATTCTTCATCTCGAATTCGACGTAGCCGGGCACGAAGAGATCGAGGCGGCCGTCGCGGTCGTAATCGCCGAAGGTCGCGCCGGTCGACCAACCCTTGCGCGCCACGCCGAGCTTCTCCGCCACGTCCGTAAACGTGCCGTCGCCGTTGTTGCGGTAGAGACGCGACGTGCCGTAGTTGCCGACGTACATGTCCGGGCGGCCGTCGTTGTCGTAGTCGCCGACGGCGACGCCCATGCCCCAGCGTTCGTTCGCGACGCCCGCCCTGTCCGTCACGTCCTCGAATTTCCAGTTGCCCAGATTGCGATAGAGGGCGGCGCGCGGCGCGCGCTCACGGCCTGCGAGCGCGGCGAAGGTCGAGCCGTTCAGGAGGTAGATGTCCGGGCGGCCGTCCGAGTCGTAGTCGAAGACGGCGACGCCGCCCGAAGGCGTGTCGAGGATGTAATCCTTCGCCGCGCTGCCCGCGCGATGTCGAAAGGCAGCGAGCGCCGTCCTGGCCGTCACATCTTCAAAGACGGCCGAAGCCTTCGCGTCCGTGATACCGACGGTGCGCCTGGTGGCGTAGGCGCGCGCCTCGCCCGTGGCGGTTCCGCCCATGCCCTGTGGCGGCGGCACCTGCGCGTAGACGGGCGCGGCGGCGAGCAGGACGGACAGGCAGAGCGCGCAGGCCTGCACTGCACGCGCGGCGCGGACTTGCGCGGCACGCGCGGCGCGGATTTGCGCGGCACGTGCGGCGCGGACTTGCGCGGAAATTTTATTAATCATCAATTTTCTTTCCGGTACCACGAAAAACTCAAGCACGGCGTTCGAGGCCAGTGGATGAAGAAACAAAATAAAGAGTCGCCCGGTTGCGTGTCAAAGCGCGGAGGGTTCGCGCCGTGACGACGTGCGTTGCCATGGGCGGATCGTGCGGACGGTCGTTTCGCGTTCATGATCGTTTCCTGGTTCTTCCCGGACGAAACCTGATCTCGCCGGGCGAGACGGTCGGCGTCGGGGTCGGCGCTTTCCCGTCAGGGAGGCCGAGCCATAATTCCGTCGTCCATTCCTCGCGAAATCCGCCGTCAATCATCCGCACGCGCTCCGGCGCGATGCCGCGCGAATTCAGTAAATAGTTTTTCAGGTAGGCGGCCAGCGCTGCGGCTTCGCCGCGCCGCGCGAGCCTGCGGCCGTAGCGCCGGCCTCCGTAAAAGACTATATGACCCACCATCTCAGGAGTGGCTTGCAGGTTCGCCGCATAATAATCGAGGCGCGCCTTCATGTCGCCCGTCGCGACATGACCGAACTCGTCTAACTTGAAAGGCACGTGGATGAGTTGTTTCGGCGAGGCGTTCGACGCTTTGGTCTCGCACGCGGGCGAATAGCCGCCGATTTCGACGGTCGCGGTCAGAGGCTGATATTCCGCCGAGGTCTGCCGCACGACGATCTCGGCCGTCCCCTGCCCGCCGTCGATTGTGCCGCGCGAAATCGACCAGCGGTAGCCCGGCACAATTTTAGTCATTTCTTCCCTGACCGAGGCCGAGAACCTGAGCGGCTGTTTAGCGTCCCAGACATGAAGCGGCGCGCTGACGTTGACCGACGGGCAGAAAGTGACTTGATCGGGGCGCAGCGTCGGGCGCGGCGCGGGGGCGGGCGCACCCGGCGGCACGAGATACACTTCGATCATGTTCTCTTCCCGATAGCCCCCGTCAACCGTGACCACGCGCTCCCAATCGACCGCATCTTCGCGCCGGTAGACAAGATCGAGCCGGGTGAAGGCCGTCATGTTCCGCGCGCCCACGTCGCCGTAGCGAAACAGGCGGCCGACGTAAGCGATGATGAAAGCGCGGGAGCGCGGTTGCTGCCGCAACGCCCTGGCGAAAGGGGCGAGCCTTGCCTCCGTATCCTCGTCGCGGTCGTATTTGAATTCATCGAACTTGACGGCGACGGGCTTCGGCGCGTGGGGCGAAGTTTGCGCGCGGAGCGACGCGCCCGCCGCTAAAAAGCAGACGGCCGAAGCGATTGACAGAATCCATTGGCCGATGTGTCGCAACTGCTCATCCTTCCGCCTGGACTCGCCTGAGCCGGGGCAAATTCGCTCGCGACCGTTGACCGCCCGCGCCGCGTTCGTCCACAGCCTTACGGCTCTTTAATCGTCAGGTAACGGTCAATCTCCGGCTTGCTGATCGTCTGCTTCCGCCCCGACGGCCAGCGAATCTCGATGGACGCGACGCCCGTCGCCGCGCCGAGTCCGACGATGATGCGCGGGTCGTTTGAAGAGAGATAGCTGCCGGCGGCGGTCGCGTCGAAAGTTTGCCTGCGCCCGGTCGCATCGGTGACGGAGACGCGCGCGCCCGTGCCTGCGCGGTGCGATTTCGTGCCCGCGAGCGAGAGGCCGAGCCAGTGGTTCTTCGTGCCGTCGTTGCGCAGGAGAACGGGCGCGCCGTCCGTCTCGCCGAGCACGATGTCCGTGTCGCCGTCGTTGTCGAGGTCGCCGAAGGCCGCGCCGCGCGCCGCGTAAGCCTGGTTGAAGGGCGCGCCCGCCGAGGCGGAGACGTTCGCGAAGCGGTGCGTCTCGCCCGGCTTCGACGCAGGGATGCCGCGCATCAGGAGCGGCGTCTGTTTGTACTTGAGATAGCTCGTCGTGCGCTCAATCGTGTCGAGGACGTGGCTCTGCGCGACGAAGATGTCGCGCCAGCCGTCGTTGTCGAAGTCTATGAAGCGCGTGCCCCAGCCGGTGTAGAGCAGGGTGATCTGCCCGACGCCGGAAGTGTTTGTGACGTAGTTGAAAGACATCTCGCCCGTGTTCAGGTAGAGCGGGTAGGTTTCGTTCGAGAGGGCTGTGATCAGGATGTCGGGGCGGCCGTCGTTGTCGAAGTCGGCGGCGTCCACGCCCATCCCGGCGAAGGTCTTGCCGTTCTCGTCGTAGCCGACGCCTGAGACGAGCGCGACATCCTCAAACGTGCCGTCGCCTTTATTGTGATAGAGCGACTGGCGCACGCTGTCGTTGGCGACGATGATATCCGTCAAAGCGTCCGAGTCGAAATCCGCGAAGGCGACGCCGAGACCTTTGCCGCCGGGGTCTGCTATCCGCGCCGCCGCGCTCACGTCTTCAAACGTGCCGTCGGCGCGCTGGCGATAGAGAAGGTTCGTCGCGCCTTTGAAGTTGTCGGGGTGGCAATAGGCGCGGAAGCCGGGGCGCTGCTCGCCGCAATAGATGTCGCCGCGCGCGAAATCCCAATCCATATAGCGCGCGACGAAGAGGTCGAGCCGGCCGTCGTTGTTGTAATCGAGCCAGCCCGCGCTCGTAGACCAGCCGCCGCCCGCCACGCCGAGCCTTCGCGACACGTCCTCAAACGTGCCGTCGCCGCGATTGCGATACAGGACGTTCGCGCCGTAGGCCGTGACGTAGAGGTCTGTGTGGCCGTCCGCGTCGTAGTCCCCGGCGGCCGCGCCCATGTCGTAGCCAAAGCCCGCGACGCCCGCGCGCTCCGTCGTGTCCTCAAACGTGCCGTCGGCCTTTTGGCGGTAGAGGCGATTCCAGAAACGCGCGTCGCGTTTGTCGGGGCGGGCATCGGCGGCGGGCATCGGGTCGGCGAGCCGCGCGCCGTTGGTGAAGTAGATGTCGAGCCGCCCGTCGTTGTCGTAGTCGAACAGCGCGACGCCCGCGCCCATGGATTCCATCAGGTACTTGCGCGAGGTGACGGAGGCGGCGTGTTTGAAGTTAACGCGCGCGGCGGCCGTGATGTCGGTAAAGACGACGGGCGAAGGCGATTGCGGCGCGGGCGGCGGGGGCGTCTTCGCAGAATCGCCGCCGCTGTAGGAACGCCCGGTGCGTTGCGGCGTCGGGGCGGGCGTCTGCGCCGGTTGGGGCGCGGGCGTCGGCTGTTGCGCGGGCGTGAATTGCGCGCCGCCGAACAGGAGCATGAGCGCGATGGCGAACGAGACGGGCGACCGCAAACGACGTGCGAGGGAACTTGACATGACGTTCATCTGAAACTTCGATCACTACCGTTGATTCTTAAATTGTGCGCGTGGGAGATGCCGGAACGCTCGCGTTCGCCGCTGCCGGGCGTAGGCTAACTTTACAGGCAAAGGGCGGCATAGTACAGTTACGCGCGAACATCTGTGAAGGCTTGCAATCCCTGCTCTAAACGACTAATGAGACATTCGAAAACCTCCTCCGCGTTTCTTTCGCAAGCAAAATTTTACCTGTCCTGTGCTCTGGCTTTTGTGCTCGCCTTCGGCTGCCTCGCCGGCAGTCAAGTGCGCGCCCAGCGCCCGCCCGCGACGGCAACGACGCCCGCGCCGGAACGCACGCGACTCGAAGTCATAGAGGACTTGTCCGAATCGCTCGCCAACGATCTGCTCGAACTGTCGATTGCCACGCGCGACCGCGACCTCGAACGCACGGCGCAGTTCTTCCCCGCCAGGCTCGACGCCGCCACTTACCCTGCGCGCCCGCAGCCGCTCAAGGATGCGGTCAAGTGGGTGAAGACGCACGACTGGATAGCCGCCGCGCCCGACACCGTCACCGTCACGCGTAACGGCACGCTCCCGCCCTTCAAAATAACTACCCCCGGCAGCGAAGTTGCGAAGACTCCGCGCACGATGACGCGTGAGGAGTTCATGAGCGGCTGGGCGGAGTTTCTCGCGCACTTCTCCGAGATCGAAGATGCGCGCTTCAAAGTCAAAGAGGCGAACTTCGACGAGAGCGCGCAGGCCGTGGCGGGCGCGAAAGAGCCGACGGCCGTGGTGGGCGCGATGGGCAAAGCGCGCGTGGCCTTCTACGTCATCGGGCGCGACGTTGACGGCAAACGCGAGTGGGCGCGCGGCGTCGCGAATGTCCGCGTGCGCTACGACGCCTCGAAGCGTTGGCAGTTCGATTCGTTCGCGCTCGCGAGCCTCGATTCGATGGTGGCCGTGAGCGATATCTTCTCCGAGGTGGCGATCCCGGCGGGCGTC
>DASQLU010000029.1:0-44770 GCA_035645855.1 Pyrinomonadaceae bacterium | reverse complement strand
CTCTCTGATTCAGGCGTGAACTCTCCGCTTTTTGAATCGCCTGCCGCAGGTCTGCGATTCGTCCCGTAGGCAGAGCCTGCGAACGCTCAAGCTGATCCACGTATGCCTTCGCTACGACCAACCGTCGCGGCCACTCAATTTTCTCCTGGTTCTGCACATTCAATTCAGCCACCCGAACCGCTTTCGCGGCGTCAATCTCGTTCTGCGTAAGGTGCTGCGTCGGAGTCAACTCGAAGATGTCAAGGCCGCGCGCGATCTCCGACGCGTAGATGTGGCCGTTGTACCAGTAGGCAGACCATGCGCCGCCGAGTATGAGCATGTTCGGATCAATCGGCCCCCGGTCGAAATAGGCAATCTCAACCGGACGGGCAGGGTCGGTGAAGTCCATGAGGGAGATGCCGCCCTGATACCATGCCTGTACCTTGATATCCCGGCCGGGAACCGGAAGGAGCGAGCCGTTGTGCGCGACACAGTTCTCACTGTCGCCCTGCGCGGCCGGCAACTTGTAGTAGCTCGCGAAGTTCAATTTGTTATTACTCAGGAGGAAAATCGCATTGGCGCCCCAGACGTTCGGATCGTTGGCGCGGCAGCGCGCACCCAGCCCGCCGCCCCACTCGTCTGTAAACACGACTTTTTTACCATCATTGGAAAACGCGGCCGAGTGCCAGTAGGCGTAGTTCGGATCGTTTACCGCATCTACGCGCTTCGGATTGACCGGGTCTTTGATGTCCAGCAGAATTCCATTGCCCGAGCACGCGCCGGCCGCGAGTCCGAGCGCAGAGTAGACGGTAATATCGTGGCACTGGTCGGTGGGGAACGGCTTATCCTTTCCGTGCGTGCTGGCACTGCTCAGTCCGCTGAGAGCGCCCGTCCGCGGGTCCATAAACACACGTGGACTCGACACCACCTGAGCATTTTGCGGCGTCGCCAAAGGCACCTTAATCACGTCGATGCGGAAGAGCGCGGTATTGGGGTCTTTATCCGGGGCTTCAGCGGAGCATCCCGCCAGCTCTTCGCTTTGACGGACAAAAGATGTTCCCGAGACGTAGATGTAGACGTTGTTTTTATCTTTCGGATCGACGACGAGGGTATGCGTGTGCGAGCCGCGACAGGTTTGCACCGCCGCCACCTGCTTCGGGTTCCTGATGTCGGTGATGTCGAAAATTCTCACCCCGCGAAAGCGATCTTTTTGCGCGGCCGGGAGAGTCTGCTTGTTCTCCTGTCCCTCCGCAGGCGGAGGCTCGGGCGGAAAACCCTGTGGGCTGCAATCCAGTCGGCCGTTCGGCATCTCCACGGACATGAAGAGCAGGTTCCTGTACACGGACACGTCGCCCTGCCCGCCCGGACACACCATAGATGTCAACAATCTGGCCTTCGCCGGAGCGGAGATGTCGTAGATGCTGACGCCGTAAAAGTTGCCCATAAACAGGTGGTTGCCTTGGAACGCCATGTCCGAGTTGGCGAAAGCGAGTTGAGCCATAACCAATTGGAGGGGCTTCGGCATCTTCGCCGCGTCGCCGATGCCAATGAGTCCCAGCGTCTTTTGCACCTTCGGGTTGTCGGGATCGTCGGAGCCGAGTTGGAATGCGTCCGGCTTTTTGAGCAGCATAAGGTGCTTCAAGCCCATCGCTGCTTCACCGGCGTCATAAATTCCCGGCGACAGCTTGGCGCGCGGATCGTTGGCATTCGAACCCGTCATCCCCGCCGGAAGCGGAGGCGCCGATTCAGGGGCAAACGGATTGCCGCCGTCCTGGTTGGCGGCTTTGGACTCCGGCGTCTTCACGGACTCGGGAGACGGCGTGGGCGTCTGTTGTGCCGACGTCCCGGCTGCAAAACACGAGCACAAGACAAGGGAAGCTGTCAGTAAACGGAAAGCGATAGTGTGCACTCGACTCATCGTTTCTCCTCTATAGGTTTTTCACCCAACATGATTTGCATAATCCTGATCTCGGCGCGCTGGCCGCTATCGACATCCGTTGCGAAATTGAACAGTTCGGCATCCTGCCCCGCGCCCGCCGTATCGAACAAATCCTTGACCATCGCCAACGCACCTTCGTGGTGCTGAATCATTCCGGCCAGAAACAGACGGTCGAACTCCGCGCCTGTTGCTTTTCTTAAGGCGTCCATCTGCTTCGCGGTGAGCATGCCGGGCATAAGCATGTGATGGCTCGACATGTCGTGCCCGGACATATCATGACCCGGCATCTCAGGCATCGGCGGCGAAACCGGCTCTCCCCTGATTTCGAGCCACCGTTTCATAAACTTCATTTCGTCCGACTGCGATTGGCTGATGCGCGCCCCGAGCAACCGGATTTCCTTGTCCTGCGTATGCGACTCGATGAGCGCCGTCATCTCAACCGCTTGCGCGTGGTGCATGATCATTCCCTGCATGAACTCCACATCCTTCGCTGAACGGGGCGGCAGCGTCGCCCTCGTCGTCAGCGGCAGTGTGCGGGTTGGCTGTCCGGGCGCACCGGGCTGCACCACGACGGGCGGCGACTTGGAATCCACCTCCCGCTGTGCGCTGACCGGCAGCGAAAAGCAGCAGGCGAAAGCAACGGCGGCCAACAGCCTGCCTCGCGGCGACGCAACGCCGACGGCTGATCGCAGCTTCAGCCCGGCGTTGAACTTAAAGGATTTTATCGGCGTCGATTGATCCGGCATTGGGCGGTGATTTTATCACAAAAAAGACGGACGTTAACTCGCGAAGGGCAGCGCACGCGAAAGAGCGCGTCGTGATGAACATACACATTCCCCCTGAAGGTGAACGTACACATTCCCGCTACAGGCGCATGCTAAAGGTGTATATGAGATTCGCTAAAGAGCGCGACGGGAAAAGCAGCGGTGCGAAGGGAGATTGCCCGAATAGTTCGGGGCGTTATTCGGCCGCGTCGTATCTTTTTCGCCACGCTTAAACTAGAATCGCGCCCGCCCGCAAGCTCTCTACAGGACGGTTCCCATGCTAAACAAAACTTTTCGCTTCCTCAAGATAAACACGCGCCGTAGAAAGGCGTCGAAGTTGAGGAGCGCAATTCGTGCTCTCTCAAACGCGCCGCTGGCCGCGATGTTCGCGGTGTTCGCTACAGCAACAGGTGCAGTGGGTGGAGACTGGACGCAGTTTCGCGGGCCGAACGGAAGCGGCGTGGCGGAATCGACCGGGCTGCCGGAAGTGTTCAGCCCCGAGAAGAATGTAATTTGGAAAACGCTGCTGCCGCCCGGCCATTCTTCGCCCGTGCTGACGCGGGATCGCGTGTTCGTCACTGCTTACGTCAGGGATGAGCCAAGCGGCAGCGGGCGTTCGGCCACCGGCAAGCGGGGGAACGCTCCGGGGAAGAATCATAAGCTTCTCGTTATCTGTCTTGATCGGCTGACGGGAAAGCTGCTGTGGCAGCGAGAAGTGCCGCGCTCGCGCGAGGGGCGTTTGCAAAACGTCAACGATCCCGCTTCGCCGAGTCCCGTTACGGACGGCACGAACGTCTACGTCTTTTTTCAGGAGTCCGGTCTGATCTCTTTTGACCGTGCCGGGAAGGAGCGTTGGCGGCTCCCGCTCGGCCCGTTCAATATGTTCTACGGGTTCGGTGCGTCTCCCATCCTCGTCGACGACAAAGTGATTTTGCCCGTCGACCAGGACAGTCCCGGTTCATATCTGCTCGCGGTCGATAAGAACAGCGGACGCGTGCGCTGGAAGGTTGAACGCCCCGCGGTCATTTCGGGTTACTCGACGCCGATTGTCTTCCAACCGAAACAGGGGGCGAAGCAGATCGTTATTCCCGAGTCGTTCCAACTCTCGGCTTACTCGGTCGCGGACGGCAAAAGAGTTTGGTGGGTGCGCGGCCTGGCGTGCGAGATGAAATCTATTGCCAGCAGCGACGGGGTATACGTGTACATCAACGGCTGGGGCTTCCCGCAGAATCAACCCGGAAATCAAATCAGCACGATTCCCTTTGAAGATGCGTGGGCGAGATACGATAAGAATAACGATAAGTTGATCGCGAAGTCGGAGGTGGCGGGCGCGGAGAAGATGGACAAGATGTTGGCCGAGGCCTTCGAGGCGTTCGACATGGATCGCGACGAGAAGTTGAACGCAAAGGACTGGGAAGTGTTCCGTGGCATGATGGCTTCGGAGAATGGCCTGCTCGCGATTAAGCTGGGAGGACAGGGCGATCAAACGGCGTCTGCGATTCGCTGGCGCTACCAGAGACCTGTGCCGCAGGTTCCTTCGACGCTTCTCTACAAAGGCGTCCTCTACATGGTCAACGACAGCGGGATTCTGCTTTCGTTCGATCCGGCGACCGGCAAAGTGATCAAGCAAGGCCGACTGCACGGCGCTATCGATAAATACTTCGCGTCGCCCGTGGCGGCCGACGGCAAGGTGTTCGTGGTCGGGCAGGGCGGTCAGGTGTCCGTGTTGAAGGCCGCGGGCGATTGGCAGGTGCTCTCCGTCAACGAGCTGGACGACGAGGTCTTCGCCACACCGGCGATTGCGGACGGGAGGATTTACATCAGAACTCGCAGCGCGCTTTATAGTTTCGGCAAATAAAGCCCGCCCCGCTCCGGCCGCCTGACACGAAAGATAGACGCGTAACTCTCCGGATCGACCGCGCGCCCACGCGCGGCGTCCATGAGAAGTTTCGTGGCGGGACATGCGCACCCACGCCGGTTGTCGGGCGGCGCGCTACCGACGGCAACTTTCGTAACTCGCTTTGGAGATTATTCACTTAACAAAAGTAAATGGGCAAAGTTACTATGACCCAAAAAGCGTCGGGCAAAACGTCTGGCAGATTGGGGAATCGGCATGACCGTAGGAATTGCAGCAATCGTAGGCGGGGACGATGCTATTGTCCTTGTAACAGACCAGATGTTTAACGTCGGGGCGGCGACGGTTGATATTCCCACTGGGATCAAAAGTTTTCGATTTCATAATCGCTGGGGGGCAGTATGGGCTGGAGATGTGACGCTTGTGCCGCCGATAATGCGTGAGGTTACGGAAGTGCTATCAATGAATCCTGTCGCCGATGTCGCAGAGGTGTCCAGTGCTTTCGCCCGCGTCTATAGAGATGCATGGGCAAAGGCTGCGGAGCAGGAAGTGTTAAACCCTTTCGGCTTAGATATGCAGACGTTTGTGGAATTGTTAGCGAATAAAGAAACAAGCGAGCTATCTAACTTAAGGCGTAGGATTCAAGAGATTGACTTTGACTGTGAGTTTTTAGTCGGCGGATATGACTCCACCGCGAAGCCCCACATTTTCACAGTAAGGCCGCCAGGCGTCACTCGCGACTACGACGCGCTAAGGTTTTGGAGTATCGGATCGGGAGCGGAAGCGGCGTTAAGCAGTTTAATGTATAGACGCTTTAATCCCACTATGTCGTTAAAAGAGGCTGTTTATTACGTTGCCGAAGCGAAATTCCTGTCGGAATTTTCACTAGCAGTTGGTAGGGGTTCGCTTTCTTTGCTTCTAACTTCTAGTGGGGAATTTTCGATGTTACGCCGCAAGGATGAAGAAGTTCTGCGGGAGATTTGGGAAACCGATGGGCGGCCCCCTATTCCCCCAAACCTTGATGCGCGTATGCCGGACTTTGTGAACGTTGAGAAGTTCTTGGAGTCAGAGCAGGATAATTCGCCCTCAGATTCTGAAACGTCAGTGGATCAGCCGTAATCATGTACTATAGAGTGTCTAAGAACAGAGCGGAACGCTTGCGGCGACTAAGGCGGAAAGTCATTTCGTTAAGGTAGACGGGCAGATGCTTTGCGCTAATGTGATGCCGCGAACCGAAAATTCCACGTTTGAGCAGCAAGAACGCGCTTTCGACGATGTTAGTATGTGCGTTGCCGACAACATAAACACGGCCGCTATGGTTGACGGTCTTGTGATGGGGTTTGAACACGCCGTGGCCTGGCTCGCCCCTTAGTAGTTTGGCGAACACTGAATCGTGGCGTGCGCGCAACTGCCTCCCGAGGGTAAACAGGCGATGCCGAAAGATAGTCTGTTTCATCCCTCACGTCCGACGATTTGTTAGACGCGGCGTTATTGTTGATTCGTTTTCTGTTGGTCGCTTAGCTGCGCCCGAAATTGTTTCTCAGTTTGTTTGACAAAATCTTTATAACCCTTCGGGTCAACGAACGGATTTTGTTTCGGCTGCCGGGCGAACAGTTCCATTTTTTTCTGCAACCCGAAAAACATGCCGTGCGAAGCCAGGAACACATCCGGCGATAATTTTTTCATCCGGCGAAATGTTTGCGTGTAATCCGCGACGATGTTCGGATGCTTAACATTATCGATCAATCTGTAGCCGGGCGCGCTGGTGCTGCCGACAAAAACGACCTTGTAAGTTTTTCCGTTATCGGAAACCTTCGTTGTCCAGGTCGTGCAGCCTTTAGTGTGCCCGGGCGTAAGGTGAGCGGTTAGAATTGTGTCGCCGAGTTTTACGACTTCGCCGTCACGCAAAGTTTGGTCGACTTTAACGGGAGCATAAGCGTACCTATCGCCAAAGTTGGGATCGTCCTTGCCGCCATTCGCCAACAAAGAGGCATCGGCTTCGCTCGCGAGCAATGTCGCTCGTGTCAATTCTTTGAGTTCGGCAAGCCCTCCTGCGTGGTCGTAGTGTGCGTGGCTGTTAATCAGAATTTTGACATCTTCGAGCCGGAAGCCAAGTGCGGCGATGTTCCGCTTGATTTGCGGCACGGTTTCGGCAAATCCGCTGTCGAGCAAAATATGACCTTTGGGTGTAGCGATCAAATAAGACGTGACATCGGAAGCGCCGACGTAATAAATGTTGCCTATGATGCGAAAAGGCTTGACAGGTTGATTCCACGAGCGGCTGGTTTCATCGGCCTGGCCTCTTGCAGGTTGAACCTGAATAAAAAAAAGCGCGATAAAAAACAGACATGCCAGGACGGACACGACCTGTCTTCTCCAAAATTGTGAACGCTTGCTCCGAATCATAATTACGCTCCTTATAACTTAACGTGCCGCTGTTATTCGATGGAAAGCGTCGAAGGCACGGCATCACCGGCCGCGCATGCAAAGTATCGAGCATGCAAGTCGCCGAGTGAAAGCACGGCTGCCGGGCGTCAGGTTGCATAACGTTATGCTGCCGCGCGTCAGGTCGCATAACGTTATGAGGTTTGCCTGTTTACCTGTTCGCCCCCTTGAGGAAAGGGCGGCCTAGCAGGTAGCCCATGTAAAAATAGGTTTCATACGCCAGTTGGCGCGCCTGGCTGCGCAGCCCCCGATACATGGTGCTCGGCGTCGGCGATGGGTCTGCCGCCAGCCCCAGGTCTCTCGCCATCACCACTGCTCTCTTCATGTGCAAAGGGTCGCTCACGATCAACACCTTCCGCGCCCCCTGCGCGTCCGCCAGCTCTTTCGCATACAGGATGTTCTCATACGTGTTATGAGACTTCTCTTCGATCATGATGTCGCGCGCCGGGATTCCGCGCTGGAGGGCATAACGCCGGGCGGCGGAAGACTCAGTCGGTTCGTCCCTGTTACCCCGGCCGCCGGTGAAAATCAACAGCCTGACCTGTCGCTTCCGGTAGAGATCAATCCCGTGGTTGATGCGCTCCCTGAAGACGGGGGAGACCTCCGCGCCCCAGACGGCGGCGCCGAGGACGATTGCGGCGTCGGCCGGCGCATCAGAGCCGTCATCGCGGTATGAGTAGATGCGCGACGCGAAGAACCCCGCCGCGAGGAACAGTATGGAGGATACGAGTAACGTCGCCTTCGCGATCTTCTTCATGACCATTCGAGGGAAAGCCTCGCGCACGGCGTCGCCCGCCGTGCACAACTAAACAAGCATTCGAGTCTCGCGCATGAAAGCCGCGCTTTTGCGGCGCGGGTGCAAGTTGGTGTCAGGCAGTGCCGCCGGCTTGATTTGTCGATGAAACTCGCTTCGCACACTGCTTCACTGACCGTTAAGAATATTGATTTGCCTGACCGAAGCCATTATTGAAGATATGACCTCGATTCTTCCAGATAAATTTACGAGCGACTTGAGCATTTTGAATTCTTCACCCGGACGCTTCACGCCCGGCATCGCCGCCGGCAAACGCTTTCACAGAGCGCGACGCCAGGCCTGCGTCGCCCCGCTTGCGTCGTCCCGCTGTTTGCATCGCCTTACTTTGCCATGACGATTTTGTCGCCGCGCGCCCTGAACATTGGCGTCGGTTGGTCATCCGTCGTATTATCCCTCCGTTACATCAAATGCGGGCGGCAAGGCGCGCGATTTCTGCTCTCGGTTCATCTCAGGCCATCGAATTTCAACATGAAGCACATCTCCAAAGTTACGGGCGTATTCTCGCTCGTCATCATTCTTATTTGCGCCGGTTCCGCCCCGCTCCGCGCACAGGAGCCGGGTCAACTGGCCGCTGCGCGTGACGACAAAAACCACGCGCCGATTCGTCTGTCGCGGACAACGGTCGCCGGGCGTCCGCGCCAGAAGCGCCTCGTCCCCGCCCGCGTCATCGACACCGCCGAAGGCTCGCGCGTGATGCTTGCCTCGGACGCCTCGCTCGACGACTATGCGGCTTATCTCGACGGCGGACGCTTCTACGTCCTGATCCCGCAGGCCGACGCGGCCGCCATGTCTGGCGAAATCAAGGGGCGCGGTTTTAACGCCGCGCGCGTCGAGCGCCGGACGGCGGACGTGCTGCTCTCCTTCGAATTGCAGGCGGGCGTCGCGCCGCGCGTCAACCAGAAGTTCAACCGCCTCGAAATCAATTTCAACGCGCCCGTCGCGCCCGCTGCGTCTGTGCAGCAGGTCGCCGCGCCTCCCGCCATCGCCGCGCAGGGCGACCCGCAGGCGCAACTCCAACAACTGATGCGGCGTGTTGAAGAGTTGGAGGGGCAGGTCAGGGAACTGAGAGCCAACAGCGGCGTCGCCATCGCGGCCGTTCAGCCTCCGGCCGCCGCCGCAGCCGTTCAGCCTCCGGCCGCCACGCCGACAGCCGGAGCCGAGGCCGCCGCACAGGAGGAGGAGGAACAGGCACAGGCGGCCGTCGGCGGGGCGGAACACGAGGCACACACGACCGGCCCGCGCCTCCAGATTCAGGGTTTCGCCGACGTGAACTTCCGCGCCAGCAACGGGCGCGGCACGACGAACGCCTTCAGCCTCGGCCAACTCGATCTGTTCATCACGTCGCAACTGTCCGACAAGTTCAGCGTCGTCAGCGAACTGATCTTGGAGGCGAAGCGCGACAATTCGTTCGAGTTCGAGATTCACCGCCTGTTGCTGCGCTACGCCATGAGCGACTTTATGAATTTGAGCGCCGGGCGATACCACACTGGGATCGGCTATTACAACACCACGTTTCATCACGGCTCTTATTTCGCCACCGCCGCCAACCGCCCTTTTCTCTTCGCCTTTGAAGGTCAGGGCGGCGTGCTGCCGCTGCACAACGTCGGCGTCTCGGCGACGGGGCGCATCCCCTCCGGCTCGCTCGGCCTGCGCTATATCGCCGAGGTCGGAAACGGACGGAGCGCGCGTTCCGCGGCGGATCGCACGGTGCAAACCGCGTTCGACGAGAACAACGGCAAGTCGTTCAACCTCGGACTCATCTCGCGCCCCGACTGGCTGCCCGGACTTCAAACCGGCTTCTCGTTCTACCGTGATCGCCTGACGCCGGCCAACGCGCCGAACATCGACCAGCGCATCATGGCCGCGCACGTCGTCTATCAAAGCCCGCGCTACGAATGGCTGAACGAGGCCGTGTTCATCCGGCACAAGCCGGAGGGCGCGGGCAGCGTCGTCACCTATACGCCCGGCTTCTACACACAGTTCGCGCGCCGCTTCGGCAAAGCGCAGCCCTACGTGCGCTACCAGTATGTGAACGCGCCCGCACGCGATCTACTCTTCAACAACATCGGACGGCGCAACGGCCCCTCCGTCGGGTTGCGCTACGACGTGACGAACTATGCGGCCTTCAAGGCGCAGTACGATCACACGGGGCGACGCAATTTAAGCGCGCTCGACGAACTCATCTTGCAGCTCGCGTTCACTTTTTAAGGGGAAGGTACATGAGGGTCAGAGTCTTCGGGTTAGCCGTCTGTATGACGTTACTGCTGGCGTCGAGCCGGGTCGCCGTCTGGTCTCAGGCATCGGGTGGAGACGACGCAGCAGCACGCGCCTTCGCCGCCGCGTCGTCGCCCGCCTCGCTGCAATCGGGTGCCGTGGCGATCATCGTCAATCCGAAAAACTCGACGCGCGACATTTCCTTCGACACCCTGCGCAAATATTTCAAGGCCGAGCGCGGCCAGTGGCCGAACGGCACGAAGGTCGTCATCGCCATGCGCCAGCCGCCCGGCCAGTCGGAGCGCGGCGCGATCCTGCGTTCGATCTACGGGTGGGACGAAAACTATTATCAAAAATATTTCCGCCAGGGGCAGTTCAACGAATCGATCCAGCAGGCGCCCAAAGAATTGAATACGACTTACGCCATGATCCAATACGTGCATTACACGCCCGGCGCCATCGGCTACGTGCGTGCGGATCAGGTGGACAATTCAAAGGTGAACGTGTTGAGCGTTGACGGGCGTAGGCCGGGCGACGGTGGCTATCGCATCAGGTAAAGCGCGTGTTCGGCGGTCGCGCACGGCACGAAGCGGACGGGTCTGGTCAATGAATCGAGTCCTGCACAGGTATAGGTTCTCACTGATATTTCTGTTGATCGGCGTGGTGGTCGTCGCCGTCGGCTGGTATGTCGTGCGCGACATCGTGCGCGCGAATCAACAGGTGGAACAGATGTACAGGGGCACGGCGCAGGGCATCGATTTGCTCGGCGACCTGCAGTATGAGACGCAGGAAGTGCGTCGCATCATGCTCTACACCTTCACGACGGACGATCCCAATTTGCAGGTCGAGTACGCTGATCAGTCTCATGCCGCCGAAGAGCGGATCGCCGGCTTGATCGTGCAGGAACGGCAGAAGGCTACTTCGCCCGAGCTATCGCAGGCCGTCGATAAGTTCGAGGCCGACTGGGCAACTTATCTCAAAACGCGCGACGATGTGCTGGGCACGATTCTCCAGGGCAGCATCAAGGACGCCGTGCAGATCGACCAGACGAGAAGCATCCCCGCCTTCAACCAGGTGCGCGCCGACCTGCAACAGATCAAACAGCTTTATAAGAACGACGCCGAAAGGCAACTCGCCGAGGTCAATCATTCCTTCAACCGGACGCTCTACAAGCTCGTCACGATCCTCTTCGTCACGCTCCTGCTGGCGGTCGTCGTCATCAGGACTATTCAGCGCGGGCGGATGCTGCGCGCCCTGAAGCGCGCTAACGCCGAGTTGTCGGACGCCCTCGGCCAGTTACAGGAGACGCAGGCGCAACTGCAACTGGCGAAGGAGGACGCCGAGACCGCCAACCAGGCCAAGAGCACCTTCCTCGCCAACATGTCGCACGAGTTGCGCACGCCGCTGAACGCCATCATCGGCTACAGCGAGATGCTGCAGGAGGAGGCGTCCGACACGGGGCAGGAAGATTTCGTTCCCGATCTCCAGAAAATCCACACCGCCGGCCGCCACCTGCTCGCACTCATCAACGACATCCTCGACCTCTCGAAGATCGAGGCGGGCAAGATCGAACTCTATCTCGAAACCTTCGATCTCCCCGCGCTCGTCGGCGAACTGGCTTCGACCATCAAGCCGCTCGCCGCCAAAAACGACAACACGCTCGTCGTCCAGACCGATCCCAATCTTGGCACGATGCACGCCGACCTGACCAAAGTTCGACAGTCTCTGCTCAACATGCTCTCGAACGCCTGCAAATTCACGAAGGCGGGCACGGTGACGCTCGAAGTTACGCGGCGCGAAGCGGACGGCCGCGAGTGGATCAATTTCAGCGTCAGGGATTCCGGCATCGGCATCACGAAAGAGCAGATGAACAAATTGTTCCAGCCCTTTTCGCAGGCCGACGCCTCGACCACGCGCGAGTTCGGCGGCACGGGGCTGGGTCTCGTCATCACGAAAAAATTCTGCGAGATGATGGGCGGCACGCTCGGCGTCAGCAGCGTGCGCGGCGAAGGCTCGACGTTCCTCATCACCCTGCCCGCCGACGTGCGAAGCGTATCGCCCGAGACCGCGAGCGCATCGGGCGACGACGCAGCCCCCGCCAGGCTCCTCGCCGAAGACGCCGGCACCGTGCTCGTCGTGGACGACGACCCGGTGGCGCGCGACCTGTTGCAGCGCGCGCTCGGCAAGGCCGGCTTCAAGGTCGAATGCGCGACCGACGGCGAAGAGGCGTTGCAGCTCGCGCGCCGCCTGCGCCCCGAAGCCATCACGCTCGATGTGATGATGCCCGGCGTTGACGGTTGGGCGACGCTCGCCGCCCTCAAGGCAGACCCAGAACTGGCCGACATCCCCGTCATCATGCTCACCATCGTGGACGACAAAAACAAAGGCTACGCCCTCGGCGCGGCCGACTACATGACGAAGCCCTTCGACCGCGATCAACTCGCCGCCACGCTCGCCAAATACCGGCGTGCGGCGACGAACCGAAACGCCCCGGCGCTCGTCGTGGAAGACGACGAGGCGGCGCGTGCGCTGCTGGTGCGCGCGCTCGCGCAGGAAGGCTGGCGCGTGCGCGAAGCCGGCGACGGGCGCGCCGCGCTCGCCGAGGTGTCGGCCGAACGCCCGCAGTTGATCTTGCTGGATTTGATGATGCCGGAGATGGACGGCTTCGAGTTCGTGCGCGAACTGCACAAGCTGCCCGGCGCGCAGTCGATTCCCGTCGTCGTCATCACCGCCAAAGACATCACGCTCGAAGACAGGCTGCGGCTCAGCGGTTACGTCGAGAAGATTTTGGAGAAGGACTCTTATAGCCGCGACGATTTGCTCCGCGCCGTCAAAGAGATGGTCGAGGTCAGCGTCCGCGTCCGCGGCGGCGAAAGCGCGGTTAAACTCCCGTCATAAATTTCCGCCCGAAAATTCGCAGGCAATTCGCAGGCAATTCGCAGTCGATACACGGGGTACGAGATAGCCAACATGAAGAAGATACTTTTGGTCGAAGATAATGAGATGAACCGCGACATGCTCTCGCGTCGTCTGGCGCGCAAGGGCTACGAGGTGAGCATCGCCGTCGACGGGCGACAGGGCGTCGAGATGGCCGAGACAACCGCGCCCGATCTGATACTGATGGACATGAGCCTGCCCGTGCTCGACGGCTGGGAGGCCACGCGCCAGCTCAAAAACTCTGACGCGACCCGTCACATCCCCGTCATCGCACTGACGGCGCACGCCATGTCCGGCGACCGCGAGCGCGCGCTCGAAGCCGGTTGCGACGACTACGACACCAAGCCGATTGAACTCCCCCGGCTGCTCGAAAAAATCGAGTCGATGCTCAACCGGGCTGCCGCTTCATGACCGCCGACGCGCACAACGGCACGGATGCTCACACGTCCGATGCGGCGCGCACCCGCACGGCTCTGCTGGCGCACATGCGCCACGAGTTGTCCTCGCCTATCAACGCCATCATCGGCTACAGCGAAATGCTCATCGAAGGCGCGCCGGACGATGACGCACTGGAGTTTCGCGCCGACCTCGAAAAAATCCTGACGGCGGGGCGGCAATTGCGCACGCGCGTCGTAGACCTCCTCAACCCCGCGCGCACCGAGACACCCGATCTCGACCTCGACTCATTCGGGGCGCACGTTCGCCACGAACTGCGCACGCCCATCAACGCCGTCATCGGCTACAGCGAAATGCTCATCGAGGACGCCGATGCGCCGGGACACGCCGAGTTCGTCGCCGATCTCCAGAAAATCCAGACCGCCGCGCGGCAACTGCTCGAACTCATCGAAGACATCGTCCGCTTCTCCGACCTTGAGGCCAACGGCGCGAGCCTCCGCCCGGCGGACGCCGGCGTCTCCTCGATGATCGCGAATCTCGTCAGCACCATCCACGCCATCGACAACGCGCACGTCCGGCACGCCGAACAGGGCGGCCTCATCCTCGTCGTGGACGACAGCGAAACCAACCGCGACATCCTCGCGCGCAGGCTCGCGCGCGACGGCTACAAAGTGGAATGCGCGGCGGACGGCGGGCAGGCTTTGGAGGCGGTCGGGCGGCGCAAATTCGACCTCGTGCTGCTCGACATCATGATGCCGGGGCTGAACGGCTATCAAGTGCTGGAACGGCTCAAGGCGACGCCCGAGTTGCGCGACATTCCCGTCATCATGATCTCCGCCCTCGACGAAATAGACGGCATCGTGCGCTGCATCGAGATGGGGGCGGAAGACTACTTGCCGAAGCCCTTCAACCCGGTGATATTGCGTGCGCGCGTCGAAGCCTCGCTGGAGAAGAAGCGTTTCCGGGATCGGGAGCAGGCTTATCTCGCGCAGTTGCGCATCGAGCGCGAGAAATCCGAGCGCCTGCTCTTAAACATTTTGCCCTCGGCCATCGCCGAACGCCTGAAGGAAGATCAGGGCGTCATCGCCGAGAGTTTCGCCGAAGCCACCATCCTCTTCTCGGACGTGGTCGGCTTCACGCAGATGTCCGCGCAGATCACGCCGGTCGAACTCGTCTACCTGCTCAACGAAATCTTCTCGTCGTTCGACGAACTCGCCACGCGGCACGGGCTGGAAAAGATCAAGACCATCGGCGACGCTTACATGGTTGCCTCCGGACTGCCCGAACGCCGCGCCGATCACGCAGAGGCAATGGCCGAAATGGCGCTCGATATGCAGGACGCGCTCGCCGCGTTCAATCGCGCGCGCAATGCTTCGCTCGACATCCGCACCGGCATCAACACGGGGCCGGTCGTCGCCGGAATCATCGGCACGTCCAAGTTCATCTACGACCTCTGGGGCGACGCCGTCAACACCGCGAGCCGCATGGAATCTCACAGCATGCCCGGCCGCATACAGGTCTCGGCCGCCACATATGAGCGCCTCCGGCACGCCTATCGCTTCGAAGCTCGCGGCACGGTCAGCGTCAAGGGCAAAGGCGACATGCCCACCTACTTTCTGCTCGGCCACAAGTAAATCCGGCGAAGGCTATCCCGATTGTGCTCGCGGCGGAGGAGCCACCGCTGCGTCGCTCGGAACGGGCAAGTTCAATATCGGTACGACCCGTCCCGTTTGAGGAGACGATAAAATTCTTCCCTAAACAACTCCTCATGTGATAGTCTCCGGCCGCTTCAGTCGTAAGGTGCTGTTTCCATCTCGCATCGGAATCCTCAATCAACAGCCTGCGCCTTCCCGGCAATATCCCGGCGCAGCGTCGCCCGTTGGCTTTCACCGGCAAGGGAACGGGCTCGGTTCGCGAGGCAGCAGAATTTCCGCCACCTTTGTTAAATAGAAAGCTTTTGCCTCTCCGGAACAGAAGCAGCCAGCGATACGGAATCCGATTCGGTTATCTCTTCGACATCCACAACTGCATGACCCATCGATTGCTGATCATAAAATTTGAGTTCCGACCCTCTCAAATTGATCCGTTTGTCTTTCGCAACCTGACCCCGACCAGAAAGGACTCACATGCAACCCGCTAAATTTTTTAAAGACGATACGAAAGTAACGCCGGAGAATCTGGGCGAAGCTATTCAGCAGGCGATTGGAATTGAGATCGCCACCATCCCCGTCTATCTCTACACGTATTATTCGGTCAACCGTTACCGGGATGGCATGCAGGACTCCATCAGCGGCGGTCTGGTTCAGGCATTAACGGGCAAGGGGATGGCTCTATCGGAAGCCAACAGCGTGGCCTTAGACCTGTCCGCCCAGATCATGGTCTACGCCAACAAAGTCGGCGCAACCATTATGAGCGTGGTGATGGAAGAGATGCTCCACATGGCGCTCTCGTCGAACCTCAAACAGGCGCTCATCGGCCAGCCGTTGTTAACGGGCAGGTCGCCGTGGAGTTACCCGACCATGCTTCCCGGTCACGAGCCGGAGTTTGAGATCGACCTGGCTCCGTTTTCCCTGAACCAGTTGATGACCTTCCTCAAGATCGAAAGCCCGCAGCCTTTGCCCCCGACCGCCGAAGCTTTAACCGCTATTCCTTATACGACCATCGGCCAGTTTTATGACATGATTAAGGCCTGCATCAACGAAAACGAACTGACCTACAACACCGACAATCCGCAACTCATTCCGGGCGAGCGCTATTATTCGCCGAATATGATAGACACGGTTTATTACGATAAGCAGCATAAACCGCAGTACGTCGATGCCGACGACTCCGGCGATCTGGTGCATATCGTCGATAGGGCTTCCGCCGTGAAGGCCATCGACCAGATTGTGGAACAGGGCGAAGGTAACGGTAGTGCTACCGGGTTGAAGCCTGACGGCTCCGTAGATTGCGGGAAGGTAACGAAAGCTGATTATGACGACCCCGACAGGGAGGAGCTTTCACACTTTGAAAAATTCGCCCAGATATACTGCGAATATAATACCCTCTCCGAACAATTCACGAGTTTCGGTCTGGACGGCGACATCGGCAAGTACTTCGTCGCCAATCTGCCGACCAATCCGTCAACGGCAAAATATCCCGAAGCCGGCGGCTATCCCGCCGGCACTCTGCAAGCCGTTTCAACTCTGCTCAATGCCGTCTACACGTACATCTTCGTGATGACCGAAGGGTGTTATAAGAAAGAGGCGGGCAAGCACACGCAGTATGAGATATTTATGTTCGGCATTCACAAGTCGATGATCTTCATACTCGATGCGCTCTGCGGCGAGATTAAAAGCTTCACCTACTTTTTGAACGGACAGACATACAGCGCCGCCCCGACTTTTGAGAATTACCCGTTCGGTCTGTTATCAAGTCCGAAGTCACAGTTGATAACGCTTTATAACAACGCCGTGGCGTTGTATCCGGGGATTTCCTATCTCGGGCAGAGGATAAACGATTTGCCGGACGTTCCCTTGAATTAAGTGGATCGATCAATCGGCGTCGGCAACGCAAAACGCGCCCCGCGCCGACTTCGCGGACGAGGTATCGCACCTCGCCCTTGAACGAGAGGGGCAACGCTCTCACCGAACTCACACTGTTTCCATCCGACGACCGGGCGTCAAGTCGTCTTGGAACTTCAAAGAGCAGCACAAAAAATATGGACAACACAGAATTCTCAGCCACGGAAAATATTTGCGGGCATAGCGGCGGCGGCAGCGGCAGCGGCGGCGGCATTTGTTCGAATCCTCCCGCGCCGACACCCCCGGCGGTCGCGCCTGCTCCGCCGACTGCGGCCGTAACTGCTACGGTGCCTTTGGAACTGCACGTCTGCATGGGCTTGAATGCCTGCAAAGGCCACGACCGTCTCGGCACGAACACCTGCGCGGGCACGGGCGTCTGCGCCACCGCCGCCGTACATCATTGCCGCACGCTCAACAACTGTCGCGGTCAGGGCGGATGCGGTTTATACGGCACGGCCGAGGACGACGCCGTGCCCGGCGCAAATGAATGTGCCTGGCAGGGCGCTTGCGCCGTGCCGATTCAGGCCGAGCGATTCAGCACGCAGGGCGCAAATAAGGGTAAAAGCGTCTGGGTGCTCGCACGTAAATTGTTTGAAGAAAGAATGCGGAAAGCCAAACGCTCTTTCGGAGCGTCGCCTTATAAGTGCGGGCCGCCGGAAAACTGGTTGATTCAATCGCTCGGCAGTTACGATTCCTGCGGCTCGGCGGGCGATAAGCGGTGCACGTTCGGATTCAACAATCCCGACAAAGACGCGCAGGAGCTTTGCGAAAAAAGCATGACGCCCATTCTGTGCGGCTCCGCTAAACAAAGCGAAGCGGCGCACCGCGGCTCGTCGGAAAAAGAGACTGAAGCCGCTCACTGTGGCGCGGCGCAAAGCAGTGAGACCGGCCGTTGAGATTTAACGTGGGAAAAGCGGCGAGACGAATCTCTGTAGTTCTGCGAAGGGAAGCGTCGAAACCTTTGGCCGCAATGCTCCGAAAGAAAGTTGGATGATGTTTAAAAATGGCTCGCCGGAGTGCAACCCCGGTCTCGGTCTCGGATTGAGGAGCAAGCACTTCGACTATATTCTGGAGCATCACCCGGCGGTGGACTGGTTCGAGGTGATTTCGGAAAATTTTATGGACTCCGGCGGCAGGCCGCGACAGGTGTTGCGCCGGATCGCCGAGCGTTACCCCGTCGTCATGCACGGGGTTTCGCTTTCTATCGGCAGCACCGACGCCCTGAATTTCGAGTACCTGCGAAAACTGAAAAATCTGGCCGGGGAAATCAAGCCCCTGTGGTTGAGCGACCACCTCTGCTGGACGGGCATCAACAATCTCAACACGCACGATTTACTTCCGGTTCCGTTGACGGAAGAATCGCTCCGGCACATCTGCCGCCGCGTCAAACAGGTTCAGGACTTTCTGGAACGCCCTTTCGTTTTTGAAAATCCCAGCTCCTACCTGACCTTCAAACAATCCACCATAACCGAGTGGGATTTTCTGCGTTATATGACGGAGGAGACCGGCTGCCTGTTGCTGCTGGATGTAAACAACGTGTACGTCTCGGGTTTCAATAACGATTTCGACCCGGCGCATTATATACGGCAGCTTCCGCACGACCGCATCCTGCAAATACATCTCGCCGGGCACCAGCATTGCGGCGATTATATAATCGATACGCATGATAGAAATGTGACCGGGGACGTGTGGGAACTGTTCACGCTTGCCTGGCAGTTGACGGGCGGCGCGGCCACTCTGCTGGAATGGGACAGCAATATCCCTGAGTTTGAAGACTATCGCGCCGAATTGTTGAAAGCCAAAGATTTTATGAAGGCTTTCAACAGACAGCCACGGCGGGAGCGAGTTGGACAGGAAGGAGTTCAGGTATCGAATCCGGTAGATTTTTTGGTCGCGGATATGCAGTACGAATTTCGCAAATGAGTTGAAGTCGGTTATGGCGACAGGTATGCAATTTACTCTCGCACAGATGCAGCATTGGATGCAGTCGGCGCTCATTCGGCCGGACGGCGGCGGCGACGTGCCGTCGGCCGACCCCGAATATCTTATTAACAAATCAAGTCGCCTGACGGCCGCGCGGCATTTGAATATTTACCGGCAAAGTTATATTGCACGTCTGCGCGAATGTATGAAAAACCAGTTCAGCGCGCTGGCCTATGCGCTGGGCGAAGAATTATTTCAAATGTTCGCCGACCAGTACCTGGACGCTTATCCGTCCGACAGCTACACCCTGAACGAACTCGGCAGAAGATTCCCCGATTTTCTGGAAGAAACAAGACCCGATGCCGTGGAGGAAGAAAAGGAGTCGTGGATAGATTTCATCGTCCAACTAGCGCGCTTTGAATATTCATTATCGTTGATTTTCGACGAACATTCAGAGCAGGAAAACGAATTGGCGACCGAGTCCACGCCCGACGCGCAGTTGAAACTCGCACCCACCTTCCGCCTTTTTCATCACCCTTATCCTATCTGCCGCTACTATCTCGATGTCACGCGAAAACAAAAGCCCGAGCTTCCCCTCGAAGAAGATAGCTATTGCGTAGTCACGCGAAATAATTATCGTTTGAGCTTACTGCAAATAAAGCCCGCCCAATATTATTTCCTCGATATACTCACCGGACGACTTTCGATTGCACAGGCAAAAGAACGCTTCGTTAATACCTATAATTTTGATGCACAGCTATTAGACGAGGCATGGAAACACTGGAGAAAATCCTTTGTCGCGGCAGGCTTCTTTGTATCGGACTCATCAAATTTGCAGTAAGCGCCAACCGTGCGCGCCCGGCAATCGACATTGTGTAGTTGAACTCTCCGGCAATGATGCCGTTCCTCCTGTCCGGCTCTGCGACAACCTCGACCCTGTGCATCCTCATATCACCCGCAGCAGGGATAGAAAATTAAACGCCGGGGAACCGACGCTCTCTGCGCATTCCACGCTGGGTTAGTTCTGCAGGTTAGTTCTAATATACAAAGAGATTCAATGCAGCCGTGCTTAAACTGTTGAACTTGGCTTAAGGACTTGAGCATCCATGTGAGAACTTATTTTTCTCCCACCGGAGGAGGTGTGTGGCATGATAATTACGCCCGCGCCAGACATTGAGATGGCCGCAAACTATTCGGTTCAATTAATTGATGCCCAACTGTTTTTTACAGCGCTCCAATCCTGATCAGCATGACTGAAACAAATACGGTGAACGAAGATTACGGTTTTACGCGGGACAAGGACGATGCCCGCGTCGTCGAGGAATATCTCAACCCGCTGCCGCGTTCGATAGTCCGCCCGGGCGAGCACGAACTTCTGGACGGGGAATGGCGTTTCGGCCTCGACCCCGAAGACCGGGGCTTGAGTGAAAGCTGGTATCTCGGACACGACTACGCGGGCACGGCGATCTGGCCCGGCTCGATTGAAGCCCACATGGCAGAGGCCAAGGGCGAGTTGGCCGCGACGCCCGCGTGGCAGGACACCGTCGTCGCCTGGTACGAGCGCGAGTTCTCCGTCCCGGAAGATTGGTGCACGACCTCGGGCTGTCTGGTGCAGGTCACTTTCGGCGCGTGCGGCTACGAGACGCGCGCGTGGCTCAACGGCCATCCGCTCAGCACCATCGAAGGTGAGGAAGCGCACCTCGGCGAGTACACCTCTTTCAGCTACGAGTTGCCGCCCGAGCACCTCCGCCCGGTCAACCGTCTGACCGTTAGAATCAGCGATTCCTATGACGCCGAGATTCCGCGCGGCAAGCAGCAATCGACCGTTTATAAGCAGGGAGGCATCTGGTACCAGACCTACACGGGGGCGGTCAGAAGCATCTGGCTGGAGCCGGTCAGCCGTAACCGTCTGCGCTCCCGCCTGGACGTGATCAGCAGCTTCAGAGACAACTTCGTCTCGTTCGATCTGACCACGCGCATCCATGATCCCGGTCTCTATTCTTTACGCCTCGTCGTAGCTCGGCGGGGGAGCGAGCAGCCGGTCGCCATACAGGAAGTGCAGTTGCCGCTGGAGCCGGGCGAGAAGCGGCAGCGCGTGACCGTGGCTCTGCCCGACGCCCTACGGTGGTCGCCCGCGTCGCCGAACCTCTACCACCTCGTCGCACAACTGAGCGGGCAGGAGGGCGCCGTCTCGCAGATCGAGGCGCATTTCGGATTGCGCTCGATAGAGGCGCGTGGTCGCGCGGTCTATCTCAACAACGAGCCGCTGTACCTGGACGGCATCCTCTACCAGCCCGCGACGGCCACCTTCGACGAGATGCGCCGACACATGCTGGCGATGAAACAACTCGGCTGCAACCTGGTGCGGGTGCACATCTCCGGCATCGACCCGCGCATTTATGACCTCGCCGATGAAATGGGGATGTTGCTGTGGGTGGAAGTGCCGAGCCCGCACCGTTCCAGCCAGCAGAGCCGCGACAACCATTGGGCGGAGATGATGCGCATGCTCGTCCACATCGGCTCTCACCCCTCGGTCGTCATCTGGAGCCTCTACAACGAAGACTGGGGCGCGGAGGACATCGCCACCAACCCGGAGACGCGCCGTTACGTCGCCCGCGCATACGACTACATGCGTTTGAACCACCCGCAGTTGCTCGTGGTGGATAACGACGGCTGGCAGCACGTCTCGACGGAGGGCAGGCTCAAGTCCGATCTCCTCACGGCGCACCTGTACACTCCCGACATCGACGCGTGGCGGGCGTTGCTCGAACGTCTGGCACGAGGCGAGACGCAAGGCGTGGCGGTTAAGCCTCTGATCATCGGTGATCCTTACTTCTACGTCGGGCAGGTTCCGCTGGTGGTGAGCGAGTGGGGAGGCTTCGGCTTTTCGGATTACGGTGGCCCGGACGATCAGGAAGGCAAGGCAGCGAGGATAACGTCCTTCAAGCAGGAACTGCGCCGGCACGCCATCGCCGGAGATGTCTACACACAGGCGACAAGCATCGAGGAGGAAGATAACGGGCTCCTCGATCCGCAGACCGGCGAACTTCTCGTGCCCGCAGGGCTGCTCGACTCCGGCCGGCCGGGGCAACCATGACGCCCCGGTTTGCGAAAGGCTTGTGAAAGGAGGCGAAGCTGTGCCTGACCCGAAGACGATGTTGATGATGCCGGACGCTTCGAGCGCCCGTTGAAGCAAGCGAACGACCCGGCACCCGAACAACCGCTGCTCAACGCCGAGCGGCGTGAACTGCTCACGCGACTTGAAGACTGGCTGGAGACGCCCATGCTCGTGCTCGGCTTCCTCTGGCTCGGGCTCCTCATCCTGGAGTTCACGCGCGGCATCTCGCCCGTACTCGAAGCCACGGGCACGCTCATCTGGATCATCTTCATCCTTGAGTTCGCTCTGAAGTTCGTCCTCGCCCCCGACAAGTCCGATTACCTGAAGGCCAACTGGCTCACAGCCCTTGCGCTCCTCGTCCCGGCGCTGCGCGTCTTTCGCGTGTTCCGCGTCGTGCGCGTTTTGAGGGCGGCGCGGGCCGCGCGCGGGTTGCGACTGTTTCGCGTCGTCAGTTCTCTCAACCGCGGCATGCGCGCGCTCGGCGCGACGATGCGCCGACGCGGCTTCGGCTACGTTGTCGCGCTGACCGTCATCGTCGCCCTCTCGGGTGCCGCAGGCATGTATGCCTTCGAAAAAGAATTGCCCGACGGTCAGGGATTCGAGTCTTACGGGGAAGCGCTCTGGTGGACGGCGATGGTAATGACGACGATGGGATCGGACTACTTCCCGAAGACGACGGAAGGACGCCTGCTCTGCTTCGCCCTCGCCGTCTACGCCTTCGCCGTCTTCGGCTACGTGACGGCGACGCTCGCCACCTTCTTCGTCGGGCGCGACGCGGCGGACGCCGAGGCCGAAGTTGCCGGAGCCGAACAGATCGAGAGACTTCAGGTGGAGGTCGCCGCCCTGCGCGAGGAACTGCGTGCCTTCGCGCGGCGCGAAAAGTAAGCCGGCCTGAGTGATAATCACCTGTCCTACCTGAGACCGCGCGATTGAGCACCTCAATGCTCACTGAGCATGAAGGGCTTCTCAGGCGGTATATCAGCTAACGGTAAAGAGAACGAATCGTCGCCGGGACGTGATGCAAATGGCATGTATACTGATATGATTTGGAGAGAGTATTCAGACAAGTGATTAAAAGGAGATTTTATCGAATATGGAATGGCTGGCTGACCCGCAAATTTGGATTGCGTTTTTAACTTTAACGGTTTTGGAACTCGTTCTCGGTGTTGACAACATAGTTTTTATCTCGATTCTGGCGGGCAAGCTGCCGCCCGAACAACAATCAAGAGCGCGTTACGTCGGGTTAGGGCTGGCACTCGGGATGCGCGTGATTTTGCTTTTTTCTTTGACGTGGGTGATCGGTTTGACCGCACCTCTATTTACTATTGTCGGGCAGGAAATATCGGGACGAGACCTGGTTCTGCTCATAGGCGGTCTTTTTTTATTGGCGAAAAGCACGCATGAAATTCACGGCTCGCTCGAAGGCGAAGAGGGTCATAAGTCCGCGAAAATTTATCCGTCGTTTGTCGGCGTACTGATCCAGATCGCGCTGCTCGACATCGTCTTCTCGCTCGATTCGGTGATTACGGCAGTCGGGATGGTTGATAATCTCTGGATCATGATTGCGGCGGTGATCGTATCCATCATTTTTATGATGGCTTTCGCCGGGAGCATCGGCGCATTTGTCCAAAAACATCCGACGATCAAGATGCTCGCTCTGTCGTTCCTGATCCTCATCGGCGTCACGCTGATCGCCGAAGGCTTAGACCAGCATATCCCGAAAGGTTACATCTATTTTGCAATGGCGTTTTCGGTGCTCGTCGAAATTTTGAATCTGCGCCTGCGCAAAGCGAAAACTGCGCCGGTGCAGTTGCATAACGCTTACGACAACAAAGACGAAGCCAGAGTTTTGCAGATGGAATGATTTGTCAGGCGGTAAATTTAAGACGGAAAAGATTAGAGCGGGTTTCAGACGGCTTCGCCTGTCGCGGCAAACGTCACTTCATAACTTCGTCCCGCAATACTTGCAGCAGAGCGCGTCCGGGTCATGACCTTCGGCCGCGCAGGCGGGACACGATTGTGTGGAGACGTTTTGTTGTCGCGTGGCTTGTGCTAGTTCGACCGAGACGATGCCGGTCGGGACGGCGATGATGCCGTAGCCGATAATCATCACGATTGACGCGAGCATTTGGCCGAGAGGCGTGCGCGGCGAGAGATCGCCGTAGCCGACAGTCGTCAGCGTCACGACCGCCCAGTAGATGCTCACGGGGATGCTCGTGAAACCGTGTTCTTCGCCTTCGACGACGTATATCAGCGCGCCGATGATGACGACGAGCAGAACCACGACGGAGAGAAAGACGCTGATCTTGCGTTGACTCGCGCGCAGCGCGCGCCGCAGCGTGTTGGCTTCCGTGATGTACTCGGCGAGTTTGAGCAGGCGGAAGATGCGCAGCAGGCGCAGGATGCGTATGACGAGCAGGTATTGGCTGCCCGGCACGAAGATACTGAGATAGGTGGGAATGATAGCGAGCAAATCGACGACGCCGAAGAAACTCGTCGCGTAGCGCAAGGGGCGGCGCACGCTCAACAATCGCAGCACGTATTCGACGGTGAAGAGCAGTGTGAACAACCATTCGAGTGTGTAAAGCAGTTCTCCGTATTGCTCTCGGACGTAGCGGACGCTTTCCAGGATCACCGTCGCGACGCTGAGCAGGATCAACCAGATGAGGGCGAAGTCGAAGGCACGCCCGGCGCGCGTATCCGCCTCGAAAATGATTTCGTGCAAACGCGCCCGCCGCCCGGAGGAAGCGGGAACCTCCGTCGCCTTGACTCTCTCCTGCGCCTCATTCTTCATGCTTCATTCATAGCTTATCTCTTGCCCGCGTGTCGAGTTGGTGATTTGGTGATAAAGAACAGTTGTAGACCTGTGCGCGCCGCTGTTGCCGGCGGGCGCGGGTGCGCGCGTGCGGAATGCAAACATTTTTGTTAATTTGGCTGGAAGATTATTATGGCCGTTGTCCAAAGAAGATTATCGAAGTCCTTCAAGCGGTTCTTCGATTCCGAGAAATCGAGCGGCATCCTGCTGATTATCTGCACGGTCCTGTCGCTCCTGCTCGCCAATTCCAGGTTCGGCGCAAACTACCTAAGCATCTGGCATGTGTATCTCGGCGGTCTGAGCGTCGAGCACTGGGTTAACGACGCGCTGATGGCGATCTTCTTTCTGTTCATCGGCCTCGAACTCGAACGCGAACTGTATAACGGCGAACTCTCGAATTTCAGAAATGCGCTGCTTCCCATCTTCGCGGCGGTGGGCGGTATTTGCCTCCCCGCGTCGATTCATCTCTTTTTGAATGCGGGGACGCCGACGCAGGCCGGGATCGGCATTCCGATGGCGACCGACATTGCCTTTGCTCTCGGCGTGCTCGCGCTCCTCGGCAGCCGCGTCCCGGCTTCTCTGAAAGTGTTTCTGACGGCGCTGGCCGTGATGGACGACCTCGGCGCGATCATCGTCATCGCCATTTTCTACACGGCGGAACTCTCGGTCGCGTACTTGATCGGCGCGTTCGCGGTGTTCGGGTTGCTTGTCGCCATCAATCGTCTGTTACGGGTGATGAGTTTAATTCCGTATCTTCTCGGCGGGGCGTTGATGTGGTTCCTGATGCTCAAGTCCGGCGTCCACGCGACTATTGCCGGGGTGCTCCTGGCGTTCGCGATTCCGTTCTCCGCTAAAGAAGACGACGTGGAATCGCCTTCGCATAGACTCGAACATTTGCTGCACCGGCCGGTCGCCTTCATTATCCTGCCCATCTTCGCGCTGGCAAATACGGGCATCGTCGTGGGCACGGGGTGGGCGCAAAACTTAACCGGCGCAAACAGCTCGGGCATCATCGCCGGCCTGGTCTTAGGCAAGCCGCTGGGGATTACGCTGTTGAGTTTCGTCGCCGTTTCAATCGGTATTTGCCGGCTGCCGCTCGACCTGAAGTGGCGGCACGTGTTCGGCGCGGGGCTGCTCGGCGGCATCGGTTTTACGATGTCTATTTTCATCACGAATCTGGCTTTCGCCGGTAACGCGGAGACGATCAACGCCTCGAAGATGGCGATCCTGCTGGCCTCTCTGACGGCGGGGACAATCGGCTTCCTGTGGCTCAAACTGCTCGGCCAGCCCGCGGCGTCGGACGTGGACATGGACACGATGGATTTTGCGGCGGTTGATACGTAAGCCGGTTGTAAGTCTTATCAGTATCCCGGTCTTGTTAAGGCGTCCTGGAAACAAAAAAGATGAACATCGTCAGTGCGGAATTCAAGGCCGATCCGTTTCCACTCCTCAAGCGTTTGCGCACGGAGGAGCCAGTCTGCCGCACCACGCTGCCGGACAAAATCAAAACCCCCGTCTGGCTGGTGACGCGTTACGAAGACGTCAACGCGCTTTTGAAGGACGAACGCTTTGCGAAGAACCGTCGAAGCGCCCTGACGCCGGAGCAGATACGCAAACTGCCCTGGGTGCCGCCGATGTTCCGCCCGCTTGAGCGCAACATGCTCGACCTTGACCAACCTGATCACGCGCGTCTGCGCGCTCTCGTGCACGGGGCATTTACGCCGCGCCTGGTCGAACGAATGAAGGCGCGAGTGCAAACGCTCGCGGACGAACTGCTCGACAGGGTCGCGAGCCGGCATGAGATGGACTTGATCAATGATTACGCGCTGCCGCTGCCGATGACGATCATCACCGAAATACTCGGCGTGCCCACCGGCGACCAGCATAAATTCCATAAGTGGTCGAAGGCGGTCGTGGCGCTTTCGTCGCCTAACCCCACGGTCAGAGTCATCCCCGCGATCTGGATGTTTATTCGTTACCTGCGCCGCTTCTTCAAAGTGCGGCGACGAGACCCACAGGACGATCTGGCGAGCGCGCTCATTCAGGCGGAAGAAGCCGGCGACAAGTTGAGTGAAGACGAGTTGCTGGCGATGGTCTTCCTGCTCCTGATCGCGGGACACGAGACGACCGTCAACTTGATCGGTAGCGGGACACTGGCGCTCTTGGAGCATCCTGAGCAGATGGAGAAGCTGCGCCGCGAGCCGCCGCTGATTAAATCAGCCGTCGAGGAGTTGCTGCGCTACACCGCGCCGGTCTTCATGTCCACCGAACGCTACGCCCGCGAGGATGTAACCATTCATGGCGTGACGATCCCACGCGGGGAGATGACGCTCGGGGTAATCGGGTCGGCGAACCGTGACGAGAGGGTATTCGAGAATCCGAACGCGTTGGACATCACGCGCGAGCCGAACAAGCACCTGTCGTTCGGCCAGGGGATACACTTCTGCCTCGGCGCACCACTGGCGCGCATGGAGGCTCAGATCGCCGTCAACACTTTGCTCAGCCGGATGCCGGACTTACGTCTGAAAATCTCACCGGAACACTTGCGCTGGCGCCCGAGTATGATCTTGCGGGGTCTCGACTCGCTCCCGGTTCAGTTTTAAGTCATGTCTAAGACATGCCGTCGCCTTGCTGTTTAACTCCCGTTGACGACAGCCCTATAAACAACCGGGTCGAATACGACACCGGAAGGATTCAGACATACTTCCATCCTGAACGACTCTCGACAAAATTTGTGATGAGCTTCAAAACGCGATTGTTCTTCATTCTGTTGACAGCGGGGCTGGCGGGCGTCTTCTCTTTTCTGCTGGTTGACCTGCCCGCGTTGGTGGCGCTCCTGCCCGCTCCGGCCGGGGTGGAGATTCCGCAGATCACCCCGGCCATCAAATTGCTCAGCTTGATTCAACCGGCGATATTGCTATCCCTCGCTGTGTTCGCCGGCGTCTCACTAGCTCACAGAGTCGGGCTGTCTTCGCCCGCCGCCGAAGCCCTGGCCTCCGGCAACCCCGTATGGCCCTCCCTCAAGCCGCAAATCCTGCCGGGAATAATCGGTGGCCTGTCGGGCGGCTTCGCCATCGTCGTGGTCACGCTGTTGGCGAAGCCGTTCCTGTCAACCGAGACTGTGTCGCGGATTTTCGAGTTCGGCAAGCTCCTCCCGCTCCCGGCGCGCCTGCTCTACGGCGGCATTACCGAAGAGTTACTGCTGCGCTGGGGGGTGATGACGCTGCTGGTGTGGGCGGCGTGGCGGCTTCTACAGAGAAGAAAGGGCGAGCCGAAGGCCGCTTGGTTCGTGGGCGCGATTGTGATCTCGTCTTTGGTTTTCGGCGTCGGCCACCTGCCGGTCGCCTACTTGATATTACCCGAGGCCACCCTCGCCCTGACCCTCTACGTGATCGTCGCCAATTCGATCTTCGGTCTGATCGCGGGCTACCTCTACTGGAAAAAGGGGCTGGAGTCGGCGATGCTCGCGCACATGCTGGCACACGTCGTCATGCTCACGGCGAGTTACTTCGGGGCTTATTATTAGTCCGACGCTCGTCGCTGCTATACCGACCCAGGTAAGGAGCAAAGATCAGCACTGGGTCATATTGAAATCGGCCTACGCAAGACGTTTGCGAGAGTTTTATCCCTTCAGCGGATGCTTCGGCAGATATCCAGAACGAGGCCGCGCAGCCAGCGATGCGCCGGATCGGCGTCCAGCCTCGGGTGCCAGAGCAGTGAAACCGTGATCTCCGGCGCGGAGAATGGAAGGGGGAAACTATGCATTCCGGCACGAAGGTTTCCGGTATGTCGTTCGGGAACACTGGCGATCAGATCGGAGGCACGGGACAGTGCCAGCGCGGTCGAAAAGCCGCCGACGATCACGACGATCTCCCGTTCCAGTCCTAACGATTTCAAGGCCTCATCAATCGACCCCCGTTCAAGACCGCGCCGCGAGACCGAGATGTGCCTGGCCGTAGCATAACGGGCGGGAGTGATCTTGCCTTTGCTCAGCGCGTGCCCCATTCGCACGACGCCGATGAAACGGTCTCGGAACAATGCCTGCGCACGCACTTCCGGCCCCGTCGTATCCCCCACGACGCCGGTTTCCAGATCGACCGTCCCGTCGCGAAGAGACGTGCTCTCTTTGTTTGGTTTCTGCACGAAACAGAGCCGCACGCCGGGCGCCTCTCGGCCTGCGCGGGCAATGAGTTCCGGTCCGAAGTTCTCGACAAAGCCCTCGCTGGTCCGCAGCGTGAACGTTCGGACGAGTTGTTTGAGGTTGAGCTTCACAGCCGGGCGTAGAACCGCTTCGGCGTCCTGCACAAGCTGACTTGCACGCTCACGGAGTTCGACCGCTCGGGGCGTTGGAACAAGACCGCGCCCCGCCCTGACCAACAGCGGATCGCCCGTCGTCTCGCGCAATCGCGCCAGCGCCCGGCTCATCGCCGACGGGCTAAGCCGCAAGCGCCGGGCTGCGCGCGCAACGCTGCCTTCCGCAAGCAACACATCAAGGGTAACGAGCAGATTGAGGTCGGGTCTCGGCATACATTGATTAAATCAGGACATAGCGTCAAACGCAATAATAAAGTGCAAATGGTGCGTCTTCCGCCATGGCAGCCAAAGGCCTATGATGGAATTCATGTTGAAGACAATCATTGAAGAACTGGACGTGGCAGGAACTGGAAGTGCAACACTAGCGCCTTCGATTCGTCGGGCACTGGCCTGCCTTTCACTGTCCATGCTGATGCCATCACTCGCTACCAGCATCGCCAATGCCGGTTTACCGACGTTGGCGCTCTCGTTCAACGCCTCCTTCCAGGCAGTCCAGTGGATCGTCCTTGCCTATCTACTCGCCATCACCACCTCAATCGTCAGTGTCGGACGGTTCGGTGACATCATCGGCCGCAGACGGCTGCTACTTGTCGGGATCGGTTTGTTCACACTGGCCTCGCTCCTATGCGGCGTCGCGCACACGCTCTGGCTGCTGATTGCCGCCCGGGCGGCGCAGGGCCTCGGAGCGGCTATCATGATGGCACTCACCGTTGCCCTTGTCGGCGAGACGGTTCCGAAGGCAAAGACCGGCAGCGCTATGGGGCTACTTGGAACGATGTCCGCGCTCGGCACCACCCTCGGTCCGCCGCTTGGCGGCATTCTGATCGCCGGGCTCGGCTGGCGGATGATCTTCCTTGTCAACGTGCCCCTGGGTATCCTCAATTTTCTTCTCGCGCATCGCTACCTGCCCATCGATCATCGGAGGATACGGACAGGGCACCGGGCGAGCTTCGACAATGCAGGTACGCTGCTGCTGGCTGTGACGCTTGCGGCTTATGCGCTCGCCATGACGAACGGTGGCGGCCATTTCGGTTCGCTCAACATCGCCTTGCTGCTGGCTGCAGTCTTCGGTGTCGGTTTCTTCGTCCTCGCCGAGTCGAGAGCCGCATCACCATTGATCCGGCTGACAATGTTCCGCAATCAGGTGCTGAGTGCGAGCCTCGCGATGAACACTCTCGTCTCGACAGTGATGATGTCCACGCTGGTGGTTGGCCCCTTCTATCTCTCGCAGGGTCTCGGGCTTGAAACTGCGCTCGTCGGACTCGCGTTGTCGGCCGGTCCGCTTGTCGCCGCGCTGGCCGGCGTGCCGGCCGGTCGCATTGTTGACCGCTTCGACGCTGAGCGTATGACCATCATCGGGCTCGTCGGAATCGCGGTAGGCTCCTTTGTGCTATCCGTGATGAGGGCGAGATTCGGCATTGCCGGTTACGTCGCCCCCATCGTCGTCATTACCGCAAGCTATGCGTTGTTTCAGGCGGCCAACAACACCATCATTATGACGGGCATCGGGGCTGACCAGCGGGGCGTCATTTCCGGCATGCTCAACCTATCGCGCAATCTCGGGCTCATCACCGGCGCATCCATGATGGGCGCTCTGTTCGCGCTCGCATCAGCGACAACGGACATCACGACGGCGCGCCCCGAAGCCATTGCCACCGGCATGCGGGTAACGTTCGCAGCCGCGGGGATTCTGATCGTCGTCGCGCTCGCTATCGCGTTTGGAAGCCGTGCCCTCTCTCGGCGTGCCATTCCTCCGAATAGTGAACAGGAGGATGGCCGTAGCCTTAAAATAGGTTCCGTGTCATCAGCGGAGGCGTGAACGGCCTGCGGATATGGGTCGCGAAAATAGCTTGCAATAATGTGGTTGAAGTCAGCTATAAAGGCGGGCGCGAAGTTCATTGAACGAACGTTATTTTCTGTCAATAGCCACTGTTCATGAACAATAAAGTTCTTCCCTGAAGAGACTATAAGTCCTTTATTTTTGCCTGTCTGCAAAGACTTATTTAGAAATAAAGTTCTTCCCTAAAGCCTGATTTGCTATTGACTCTGAGAAGGTTGTAAACAATAAAGTTCGTCCTTAAATAGTGGGTTGGATGAAAGGGTTCCTTATCGCTTAGTGATCTCGGTTCCGAACAATTAGGGTGAATCATCCGGCATATTTGCGATAGTGCTGGTTCGAACGATGCTGCATTTAAACTCCCGCAAATGCTCCTTCTACGTTATCCAATGCTCTTTAGCAAGTCTCTAAAATAGCAATATAAAGATTGATCTTAGATTAAAACGGTGATAGATTGCGAGCCGCTAAATGGGCTGCCCTTTCTACTTATTAGTTGTTTAGCTATAGCTTCACTTCATCTTAGCGTGAACACCTAGTTCCTCAAACTCATTCAATTTTTCCTTTAGTACTTTCCCAGTAATACTATGTGGAAACAACATCTAAGTAACTTTACTCTAAAAATAATTGAAAAATGCTTCTCCACTCTAACAAGACCTTTTTTAGCCGCAGATAGTCTGCCAAATTATTCAAGACGTGGATATTTTCTATTGGGATTTATACTTGCGACTCCGATCATACTTTTGTGGTTGAAAGGTTACCTCAGCGCACCATTAAGTCAGTCTCATCCGATTGTACGCGGGGTCTACAAGGCATTAGCAGAAAAAACAGTTGTTTTAAGCTATATTCCTGATAGCTATATCTCTCTAGTTCTTATCCCCATCATTATCTACCTCCTTTTATTTTTGTGGCCTTCTAAACTTCAACTGATAGGCGAAACTACGGCTAATATCTGTTTTTGGATACTTGAGAAAGTTATTAATATCGGCGAATGGTATATCGAACATCGCTGGCACTCCTTTTTCTTGATTATTAGCTTAAGTTTTATCCTCGCCGCGTTGATTACTTTTGAAGCCTATAAGTTCAGCGACGAGAGAAAGCTCAGGAGTGATTTTGACTACTGGCTTAAAGATGCTGGAGACTTCGTTAGATTTAATCCCGTCACCGAGCAAGAAATCGAGAGATATGCACGGGTAAAATCATACTGGCGTAATGACTTCAATGCGATACTGAAACTTCCAGATGGGTCGAACCATCCCGCGTTATGCCTCAATTACATATTAGACGAACTATATTCAAAGCAAGAAGAGAAGGCATGGAATGATATATTGCAACGCAAGGTAGAGCCACTTAACGAACACATGAGCAAGTGTGTTCCTCACGTAGCAGAAAACATGGATTTAGCTCAGGCGCGAGCGTGGGCGTCAATGAATATGCTGATGGGTCGGATTAACGTGCGTTTGTCGGGGGATTCAGAGAGCCAGAACTATTCAAACTATCATGAACTGGTAAAAGCTCTAAGATACTTTGAGGCAGTAGAAAAGTTGCAATATAAAGCTCCCGAAGATAGTAAGCATTACCGCTCAGATGCCAGTAACGGTAAGGGTACAATTTATAGCAATACATTTAGTGCTTACATACGGGGACAAGGGTCTACATCACTAAATCAAGAGCAACTTAACAATCTAAAAGTAGTGTGTGCAAATCCCGCTCAGTGTGCCATGCGAGCTTTGGAGTCATACGAGGATGCCGCAAAGGGATTTGAACCTTGTTCTTATCAAGGCAAGCGGAAGCTCAATAACACGACAGATTTAATGTTGCGAATCGGACATCACTACAAGGATGTGGCTAAGGAGCTTACTTCACATCCATTTATAAACTGGATGCGAACTCCATTGTCATTGGCGAATGAAATTGAACAACACATACAGAACTTGATGACCTGTAATGCCTCCAAGCCGTTCCTGTCTACATTTGCGCTCACAGCGGCGCAAGGATATGGGGTCTCCGCAAGATTAAAGTCGCAAGCTGGGGTTGATGCTGCCCCGAACCTTTTGACCGCCGCGCGTTATTTGAGATTGGCAAATAGTTTTGAGCCTCTAAATATATCTAAGTGGGACCTCTCATATTTTTGTTTAGCAGTGACTGATCAAGCCGTAAGCCCATCTTTCATCGAAGCTATCAGATCAACTCCCGATGGCTTGCCAAGTGCAGAGGGATTGCTCGAAATGATTCAAAAAAAATGTCAGTAAAAGAAGTCAACGAAGCATTACGGAAAACAGTGAAGGATGAGGCTCTGATCAGACATTTTCTGTCTGTGTGGCCTGTCGTTGAGTCAATTCTTGAAGCTTTTTCAAAGGCCACCGAGTTGCCGATTTTCGTCTATTTGAGCGAGGTCAAGGTTTTTCAGTCTTCGATGCAAACAATGCCGCCATTTTGCAGTGAAATGCTTAACTCGACGGAAATGGCGAGTCGCTGTGTTCAGGACGGATTGAAAAGGGTTAGAAGAGTCGAACCTGATATTGAAGCCTTTGAGAATGTTCAATACTGTCACGCAGGTATGGTTAACGGGCGCTGCGAAATCGATACGGGCAGTGTAGGAATATTAACAATTTTATTCGGATCAAAAAAATCTATAGACCCAAGAGCGGTGGAGCGGCGAGAGGCTGTCATTGAGAGTGCTTCACAGCACAGTCCTGACTTGGCACAGGCTTTGAAGAAAGCGGATGAACAAGACCTCGATGTTGGCCTCATTAATTCGTCGGATGCTGCTCTGATGGCAGCCATTGCCGATATTATTCAACGTTTAATCAATGCCACCGTGGGATTTCGCTCGCTTACTATCAACATGGCACATGAGTTATGTCTAATGATGCTAAACATGGGACTACTGGCAAGGGAGATGGAAACTACCTTGAATCAGTTAAAACAAATATCAACGTCCCCGTCATCGTTAGACGATATGATAAGTCAGAGAAAGCATATTTACCATGAGTGTCAACTTGGATTGTATGTGGTGCGCAATTTTCTATCCCATACAAGCGAAACGAGGTATGCAGAGGTCAATAAACCAAGCTTCACTAAGCTAGATTTAGCGGGAATTTTGCTTGAGATGGTTGACTTACATAAGTTATTTGCTGATACCAAGAATATTACTTTCGAGATTCATGATTTGAAAAATCTCCCTAAAGTATCCGGCTCTGAGATGGAAATCAGCCGATTGTTTCATAATATTCTTAACAACGCCATTAAATATTCATACCATTCAGTTTCAAATGCACATAGGGTTATCAAAATCAAAAGCAAGCTTTATGACCCGGGATTTCTACAAAAGCGGTTTGCGCTTATCTTTGAAAATTATGGTTTGGGTATTTCGAAGGAGGAAAGTCGCAACATTCTTAAGCCCGGTTTTCGCGGGCAGCAGGCTGTCGCAGAGGTTCCAATAGGTTCGGGCATTGGCCTGTCGGAAGCGCAAAAAATAATGGTCCTACATGATGGTGAGATAAAAGTTCGTTCACATAAACTACATGAGAGTGGCATGGGAAATCATACTTACCTAACCACGGTGGAATTGATCTTTCCCTATGAAGGCATTTCGAAGTCTCACCAAAAAAGGTAAGGAATGAAAATAAATTTACTTTGGGCAGATGATGATTGTAATAGATTCTTGCTACCGCTAGGCAGGATAATAGACAAAGACCCACGATTTAATTTAACTAAGGCGACTAATTACCTCGAAGCTCTCAATTATTTGGAGACCTCGCAGGGTGCGCCAAATACACTAATTCGCGCTCTCCTCGCAGACATTATATTACCTTATGACATTGAAGGGCGCGGCGCTTTAATCTCCGATTTGGGCATTAAGTTGGCGAATCGCGCCGCCTCCCTAGGAGTCAGGGCAGTAGCTTTTTTAACAGTAGTGCGCCGCGATGAGGTGGCAGATAAATTTATTGAGTTGCAGGATAGCCACTCACATGTAAACTTCACATATTTCGATAAAACAGATCTCCTGAGCCGCAACGAACTCCAAAATCTTCTTGATGCATTATCTGATTCTGACCACGCTCAGTAAGTATTCTTCAATGGAGCCGAATAATGACTTTAATTTTTATAAGTCTCCTCATTCTAACATTGTTCCTATTAGTAATGCGTTTCGTGCAGCCAGAGTTAATTTATAGTCTTCGTCAAGGGCTCGTGATGGTCAAGGGTAACAAGGCGTTCATAGACAAAGTGGCGGGCCGCCCTAATGTGGACGTAGTTTTCAGAAAGCTGCTCATGAATGAAGCGCGTTACGAGACGCGCACCCATGATGCAACTTACATATTAAATGAGCGGATAAATAAAATTAAAGAACTGTATCGTCTTCTGGATTTAAGGCGGCCAGTTCCACCCGAGTTCATTCCTGAGCAGAAACCACAAGTTTGTATTGTTGAGTTAGGTGGACTGTTAGCAAACCTCGGAAGACATATTGAAGCTAACATTGAGCATAATGATCCTGTCGTAAATGCTAGTGCGCTTCTAAGATATGTGGGTAATGAGATTAAAGCGTCTCAAGGAGATCTGCCATTTGAAAATGATGAGGAGATTGATAATTGGTTTATTCAAAACCCAATTAGTATTGAGCAGGTTATAGAAATAATGATTGCGGCAGTCGTCGGGCTTGCTCACCGGCAGCAATCAGCTAATGTTGGGATGAAGGAAAATACTGGAGAAGGATTCATTGATCCTTGGCCGGAAATTAAAAAGTTAGAAAAGCGACTGCGACGATTAGTACGGTCAGAGTTTCAGAAAAAATACAGGACAGACGACAAGGTACATACTCGTATGAAAGATGTTATTGGAGATGAGAATTATAATGAATGCTTACGGAATATGGAAAAAAGTAGAAAACGTACGCCCGAGATAGCCTTGGACTTTTTAGATTTTGTTTATTTAGGGCATTTGGAAACACTGATATTCAAAGAGTGGGATATTTTCGGCAAAGTTTTTCCAGATAAAGGCTGGCTAAAAAACAAAGTGGAAAAGATAATTCAAGTTCGTAATGAAGAGGCTCATAACCGTAAGGTCGCAACTGAAGATCGAATGCTGGTCGTGGGCTATTGCAGTGAAATTAGAAAACGGATAGAGAACTTTGAAGCAGGTAATGTTTAAAATAGTGTTGTAGATAGGACTTTGTGAGGAAGTCACACAGCCAGATTAACAATCCATCTAGTCATATCCTATTGCACCTCTCGCACCTTATGCACTGAGAGGTTATCCATCACCACGATGTCACGCGCCCTCAGGCGCGGCGCGAGCACTTCCCGCAGGTACGCGCAGAAGACTTCAGCGTCCGTGCTGCCCACAACGCTCATCGCAGCCACCACTCCGTTGGTCGAGAGAGCGCCGATCAGACTCACGTTGTGTGACCAGTTGATCGGGGCTGTGCCGTGCGCGCGCTCCCCACCCGGCGCTCTGGCGTAGCGGCGCGCGAACGTGATGTTGACACCCGACTCATCAACGAAGATAAAGCGGCTGGCCGCAAGCCGCGCCGTGCGGCGGGAGAATCTGCCGCGCGCTCGCCGCACGCGAGGCGTGTCATGCTCCGAGGCGTGGAATGTTTTTTTTACGCCGCCAACCCGTGCGCCGCACCGCACGGCACATGGTCGAGCGTGAGACTTGATGTCCTGTCTTCTCGCGCACCTGCTCGCGCAACTCATTACGCGTGGCGTCAGGCGTTGAGCGCACAAGTCGGACGAGGGCACGCATGGCTTGCGGGTCGAGCGTGGAGCGGTGGCCGCCCGCATGAGGGCGTGGCGCAACGTCACCCGTCTCTCGTGCCAGTCTGAGCAGGTTACGCACGAAGCTGAGGCTCACGCGAAAGCGGGCGGCGAGTTGTCGTTGCGAGCCTTCGCCACACGGTATGCGTCCAGCACGCGGCGGCGCAAATCTAGGGAGTAGGGCTTCATGGGCGCGCGGCATACTCGCTACCTGTGGTCTGTTCAAGTGAAATATACTCTAGAAGATCGAAAATTTAATTGTCAGGTACTTTTTGGGATTCTGGCGGAAGTCGTAGAGGAGCTTGATGGATTCGGAGGAGAGTTGGTTGACGTTGTTGTAGAGGGCTTCGTCGGTGAGGAGTTTGCCGGCCGTGCCTTCGCCGCGTTGGATGCCGGTGATGATGTTGTCGATGCGTTCGGCGGAGGTGTTGAAGCGGGCGATGGCGGCGCGGGCGTCGTTGTAGAGGGCTTCGTCGGTGAGGAGTTTGCCGGCCGTGCCGCGCCCGGCGCGGAGGTCTTCGGAGATGGCCTGGAGCTGGGCGGTGACGCGGTTGAAGTTGTTGTAGAGCGCGGGGTCGTTGATGAGTTTGCCGGCCGTGCCTTCGCCGCTGCGGAGTTGGCGCATGATGCCTTGGGTTTCGCGGATGGTGACGTTGAGATTATCGTAGAAGGCTTCGTCGTTGACGAAGCGGCCGAGCGTGCCTTGGCCTTCGTTGATCTTGCGCGTGATGTCCGTGACCTGTTGCGAGAGCTGGTTGAGCTGGCCGACGAGCTCGTTGCCGGACTCGGTGAGCTGTGCCATGCCGCCCTCCGTCGTGGTGGGGAGATTCTGGCCTTCCTGCACGGGGTTGCCGAGCGACGTGCCGGGCGTGATGTTGATCATGCGGTCGCTGCCTAAGAGGCTCGGCGTGGCGAGCTGGGCTTTGGAATCCGTGCGGACGAGATCGGTCACGGCCTTGCCATCAACTTTACTGTCGAGCGCGAGGATGGCTTCGACCTTCGGCGCGTTCGGGTTGTCGCTCGGCGGCAAGAGGCGCACATCGTCGACTTTGCCGATGCGCACGCCCGCGAGCCGCACCTCGCCTCCGGGGCGTAGCCCCTCCGCCGTCAGAAACTGCGCCTTCAAACGAACTTTGCGCGCAAACGAGATGTCGCCCGACGCCTGCAGGATCAGGAAGATCAGGACGCCGATGGCGATGATGACGAAGAGGCCGACGCGCAACTCGCGAAAACCGAGGGTCTTTTTAGTTGGAGGCATAATTTGATTTCGGGTTCGGGATGTCGGAAGCCGGATTGAAGAATGTTTTGCCGTTCAACCCGCAGTCCGCTCTCCGCAATCTACAACTGGTTCAGCGCCCGCGCAAGAATTTCTTGATGTACGCGTCTTCCGTCCTCTGGAGCATCTCGTCCGTGCCGCTGAAGATGATGAGGCCTTCCTTCATCATCATCACTTTGGTGTTGATGAGGCAGAGGCGCTCGCCTTCCTGCTCGAAGATGACCTCGCCCGCGTCGTTGACGGCCGCGAACTCGCGCGAGAGATATTCGACGTTGTTCATCTCGTGCGTGACGAAGATGGAGGAGACATCTTCGAGGTCGCGCAGTTTGATGGCAAGCTCGCAGATGGTGCGGGCTGTCGGCGGATCGAGACCGGCGGTCGGCTCGTCGAACATGACGATGGTCGGGCCGCCGACGAGCGCGCGCGCGATGCCGACGCGACGGCGCATACCGCCCGATAATTCCGCAGGCATCTTGTCAATCGCATCTTCCAGGTTGACGAACCGCAGCATGCGGCGCACTTCCTGTTCCACCTCTTCTTCCGGGATGCCCTGTTCGTGCAGGCGATAGGCGACGTTCTCGTAGACGGAGAGCGAATCGAAGAGCGCGCCTTCCTGAAAGACCATGCCGAAATTTTTGCGCACGCGCATCATCTCGGCCTCGGTGTATTCGGTGATGTCTTCGCCGTTGACGAGAATCCGGCCGGAGTCGGGTTTGAGCAGGCCGAGCACGAGTTTGATGACCGTGGATTTGCCGCCGCCTGAGCCGCCGAGGATGATCTTGGTTTCGCCCTTCGCCACTTTGAAGCTGAGACCGTTGAGCACCTTGCGTTCGTCGAAGGAGAGATGCACGTCGCGAAATTCGATGGCGGGCGTGATGCGCTCGCTGTCCTCTTCGGCCGCGAAGGTGGAGTCCGCCGCCGCCGCGCTGACGCGGTTGTCCGCCGCGGGCGCGTCGGGGGCTTGCGAAATTTCGATGTCGGTGGAGGCCATACGTGTCAGAGCGTAAAACTCAAGTGCCCGGCATGTCCAGAATAACCTGTAATGCCTTGGCAAGGAAGAAGTCGGCGATGATGACGACGATGGACGAGGTGACGACGGCGGAAGTGGTCGAGCGGCCGACGCCGACCGTGCCGCCCTCCGTGCTCAAGCCCTTGTAACAGGAGATGCTGCCGAGAATGAGCGCGAAGACGAGCGGCTTGATGACGCCGCCGATCATGTCGTCGAAGGTGATGCCGTAGCGCACCGAACTGAGAAACGTCGAGGCCGATTGCCCGTAGAGCGTCGTCGCCACCGCCCCGCCGCCGATGATGCCGACCACGTCCGCCGCCACGGTCAGAAGCGGCAGCGTGATGAAGAGCGCGACGAGACGCGGGGCGACGAGTTTGCGCACGGGGTCTGTGCCGAGCGCGCGCATGGCATCAATCTGTTGCGAGACGACCATCGAGCCGAGTTCGGCGGAGATGGCCGAGCCGACGCGCCCCGTCACCATCAGGGCGGTCAACACGGGGCCGAGTTCGCGCACGAGCGAGAGGGCGACGAGATAGCCGGTTTGATCCTGCGCGCCGTAGTATTTGAGCGTCGGAAAGGTTTGCAGCGTGAGCACGCCGCCGGTGAAAAATCCCGTGAGCACGATGATCGTCAGCGAGCCGACGCCGATCACGTCCATCTGCGCGATCATCTCATTGAAATAGGTCGGACGGCGGAAAAGCCTGCCTATGGCGCGCGCCACCAGCAGACTCGTCTCCTGAACTTCGAGCAGGGAGCGTAGGGCAATGTTCATGTGTGAACTTTAGATATCCGCAAATGCGCCCGTGTGCCGGGTGCGCCCGCCAGGATGATGCGCCTTCGAGAACTATCCGCCAACCTCGACAGCCGACAAACGGTGTGTGACTGATGATAAAGGGCGCGCGGACAGACTTTGCGAGACATGCTTGATCGAGCACGTCAATGATGCGCAATAAACCGGCAAGGCGTCAAGCGGGCAACACAGGCGTCAGGCGGAGGCCGCAAGCGACGGGGCGAAAGGGAAGACCGGGCGGCAGCCGAGGCCGCGGGCAACATTTCGCACCGCCGCCGGGTCGGCTTAAGGTCTCACGTCGCCCGTGGGGGCGGGGCGTCGCCCGCGCTGCGTGGCCGGCGCGGCGTTCTGCTCGTTTCGCAGGCGTCGCTGCCGTCGCTCCTCACGGCGGCGCTCGATCCTGTCTCTGAAGCGCGCGGGCGTGTCGCCCTGCGGCGTTGAAAGCTGATTCATGGGCTGGCGGCGCGTTCGTGTCTCGCGCTGTAGACGACGGAAGGCGTCGAGTTGTACGGGCGAGAGGACGCGCCGGATGCGCAGTTCCGTGAGCGAGCGCAGGCGCACGAAGGCGGTTTGCGCCGCGCCCAACTCGCGCACGCGCTCTTCGATGACGGCCTCGTCAGGGGCGGCCGCATAGATGGCTTCGTCGAGCGCGCGGCGAGCCTCGTGCACGCGCGCGCCGAGCAGGCGGCCTTGCGGTTCGGTCTCAAGCCGGATCGCGCCGATGCGCGCGCGCTGTTCCGGCGTCAGATTCAGGATGCGGAGCAAACCGCCCCTGTTTCCGCCGCGCCGTCTCGCCTCCGGCTCGCGCTGCGCCTCCGGCTCGCGCTGCGCCCCCGCCGACGCGCCCGCCACGCGTTCATCCTGCGCACGCTCATCCTGCGCGCGCGCGTGGGTGGCGACGCCGGCCGACAAAGAAAGCGCGAGCAGGGCGTGCGCGACGAAAGCCGCTTTGCGTGTGCCGGATTTCTGTTTGAAGTGCGTACCGGTTTTCTGTTTGAACTCTTTCATTTTCTCTCAACGGCTCGTCGCTGCGCGTTCCCGGAGGCCGGATGAGACCGGCAATTATTCCAGCGTTCGAGCCTTCAATCTACACGCTTAATTCGCCTCGATCAAAAGATCGTAGAGGCGCGGCACGTCCTCTTCGTCCCTGCCCGTCCGTCGCTGTTTCGGGCGCGCGGCGGGCGCGTTTGAAGCGCGGCGCGCGCGCCGCTGATAGGCGCGGGACGAGTGCGTTTCGGACACGGACACGGGTTCGAGCGTTTCGACCGCCGCGATGAGATTAGCTTCGCGGCTGTCGTCCAACTGTGCGCGCGTGTCTTCGAGTTCGCGCAAGGCCGCGTCGCGCTCGGCGACGAGTTTGTCCAATTCCGCCTGCGTGTCAACCTTCGCGGCCGTGGCGGAAACTCCCGCCTTCCCGGCTGTGCTGGAAACTTCCGCGCGCGGCGCGTTCCGCGTCTCATTTCGACCGAAGCGCGTGCTGAAGGCCAGCCCGTCGCCGTCCCAGCGAACCTCCGCGTTGAACGCGGCGAGCGCCAAGAGCGCGCAGACGGCCAGCGCGGCGGCGGCCATCCCGGCGCGCAGCCACGCGGGCGAGAGCGTGAAGAATTCGCGCAGGGCGGCGAGCGCGGAGCGTCGCGGCAAGACGGCAACGCGCACGCCGTCGCGCAGGGCTTCGGGCGCGATGCCGATGCCGGCGGCCGTGCCGGCGAACGAGCGCGCGGGCGCATGGTCGAGAATTTCCGCGCGCCAGTGGCCGACGGCCTCGCGCACTTCGGCGAAGGCCGCCAGTTCGTCGCGGCACGCGCCGCAGGAGGCGAGGTGCGCGTCGAAACTCGCGCGCTCGTCACGGTTCGCTTCGCCGTAAAAATAGGCGACCAGTTCTCCGGCGCGTTCGCAATAATCGATCTTCGTGGTCTCGTTCATAACTTCATCTTCCCCGTCCCAGACTTATACGCGCGACTCATGCGCGCGCCGCTTCCGCGCCGTATTTTTCGAGCCGCAGGCGCAGTTGCCGGAGCGCGGTGTAGAGACGACTCTTGACCGTGCTCAGGGGCACGCCGAGGGCGTCCGCGATCTGCTGAAACGTCAACTCCTCGAATTCCTTCATCAAGATCACTTCGCGCAGTTCCGGCGGCAGAGAATGGACGGCGCGCCTGACGGCATCGGTGCGCTCGCGCCTCTCGGCCTGGCGCGCGGGCGAGCTTCCGGCGGGCGCGGCGAAACGCTCGCCGCCCGCCTCCGTCTCCGCTTCGAGCGAATTTTCCGCACGCACACGTGCGCGGCGCTGCCGCGTGATGCACTGGTTGACGGCGATGCGGTGCAGCCACGAAGAGACTTTCGCCTCGCCGCGAAAGTTGCCGAGGTTGCGAAAGGCGGCGATGAATGTTTCCTGCGTCGCCTCGCGCGCCTCTTCTTCGCGTCCGAGCATGCCGTAGGCGAGCGCGTAGATGCGCCGCTCCCAACGGCGCACGATCTCGCCGAACGCATCGGCATCGCCGTTGAGCGCACGCTCCACGATCTGTTCGTCGCTCGTTTCAGCCGTCACCATTCTCGTCTCTACTGGTTGGCCTTCCCCGCGCCTCGCCCCGGCGAGCGGCCGAAACCAGCGCACCCGGCTCTCCATTTAGACGCAGCCCGCACGCCTTTGGTCGGAAATATTACACCGGCGCACACACGGGCAGGAGCGCCAGCAAGGTCGTCCCCGCGATTTTCCTCCCGGTAAACGTTGACACCGCTCTCTTCGACTACGTACTATGAAATTGGCCTGTTAAAGCGCGTCGGCGCGGTAAGGCCGCCCCGAATTTTCACTTGCTTGTCCCGCTCTGAATTTCTCCTCTCGTAACCCGGCAACGCCCGATTTCCGTCTCTGCTTTCAGCGCAACCTACATGCTTGAACGTTTCCGGCGCGTGCGCCTGCTCTACATCGTGCTCGGCACACTGCTCGTCGTCGGCCTCGTCCCGCTCGGCCTTGCGGGCTGGATGCTCTCGAATCGCAGCGCGGAAGAACTGCGCTCGGTCGAAGGCCGCTACCAGGCGCAACTCGTACAGGACAAGGCGCGCCAGATCGAACTCTACGGCCAACGCTACCGCGACGTGGTGACGGGGCTGGCGCGCGCCTTCGAACTCGCGGGCGGCGTTCGCGTGCTTGGCGAAGAGGGGAGCGACAAGCGTCTGCAAAAATCGGTGGTTGACGACCCGAATTTGCTCGCCCTCGCCATCCTGCCCGTGGGCAGTCTGCCGCACGTCGCCTACAAGCCTGATGTGATCGGCCGCGATGAACTCAACGAGCGCGTGGGCGAAGTGCTCGCGCGCATGAACGGGCGCGGCCTCGTGCTCACGCGCCCGCAATTGATTCGTTCGAGCCAGGAGATGAGTTTGACCATCGCCGCGCCCGTCATGGGCGGCGCGGACGGCGAAGAGGTGGTGGCGGCTGTCGCCGCCGTCATCTCTTTCAACGAAGTCTTCGCGGCGGTGCAGCAGCCGAGTTCAAAGAGCGAAAGCGAACTGCTCGAACAGGGCTTGCCCGTCATCTTCGTCGTGGATGCGGCGGGTCGCGCCGTGGCGCACCCGGACAAGCGCGTCGCCTATGCCGAGCGTTCGATGGTCGATCTCAAGATCGTGCAGAACTGGATGGACACGGGCACGCAGGTGCAATCGCTGCTCGAACCCTTCACGGCGGAACGCGACGGGCGGCCGCTCGCCATGCTCGGCGCGTATGCCACCGCGCAACTCGACTCCGGCGCGCGCCTCGGCGTCATCGCCATCCAGGACGAGCGCGCCGCGCTGCGCTCCGTCACGGACATGCGCAAGCAGACCTTTCTCATCAGCCTACTCGCCGCCACCTTCGCCCTCCTCGCCGGTTTCCTCTTCGCCAAACAACTCACAAAGCCCGTGCGCGAACTGGCGGACGCCGCCGGCCGCATCGCCTCCGGCAACTTCGCGCAGCGCATCGAGGTACGCAGCCGCACAGAACTCGGCGAACTCGGCACGTCGTTCAACACGATGACCGATCATCTCGAACAATACATCGAAGATTTGCGCCGTGCGGCCGAAGAGAACCGCCAGTTGTTCGTCGGCACGGTCAAAGCCCTCGCTGCCGCCATCGACGGCAAAGACCGTTACACGCGCGGTCACTCGGAGCGCGTCGCGCGTTTCTCCATCGCGATAGCGGAACGCATGGGTCTGCCCGAAGGCGAGATCGAAGCCCTGCGCATCAGCGCGCTCCTGCACGATGTCGGCAAGATCGGGATTGACGATAAGGTCTTGAAGAAACCGGCGAAGCTGACGGATGAAGAGTTCGAGATCATGAAGACGCACCCGCAGAAGGGCTTCAAGATCATGTCGCAGATTCCGGCGATGCGCGATTTTCTCCCCGGCATGTACATGCATCACGAGATGATCAACGGCGAAGGCTACCCGCAGGGCTTGCGCGGAGACGAGATTCCGATGCAGGCGCGCATCGTCTCGGTCGCCGACACCTTCGATGCCATGACGACCGACCGCCCCTACCAGAAGGCGATGGAGCTCGACGCCGCGCTCGCGCGCATCAGGACGTTCGTCGGCACGCGCTACGACGAACGGGTCGTGGACGCGCTCGTCGAAGCGTGCGCGCTCGGACGAATCAACGCCGTCAGCGTGAGCCGCCCGCGCCGCGCAGTGGAGCAACCGTCGGATCAACCTTCGGCGGTCGTGCCCGCGCCAATCGTCGAACCGCCAATCGAGCAACCTGCGGTTGCCTGAGCCGCCGCGACATCGAGAGATTGAGAGGCGTTTCCCGCAAGCCGTTTCTGTCATACGTGAGTTCGATATAAACTGAAACGGCGTTACGGCCTGTAGCCCCGACAGGGGCGACAGACAGTAGCCCACGGCGTTGACCCGTCCCGACTCGCACGCTTCGACGAGAGCGTCCACGACGCGCCCGTCGTAGCGCGTGCCGACGTAGGTCTTGATACAGGCGAGCGCCTCGTCCAGTTCCATCGCCTTCTGGTAGGGGCGGTCGGTCGTGATGGCGTCGAAAGTGTCGGCG
>DASQLU010000028.1:0-66282 GCA_035645855.1 Pyrinomonadaceae bacterium | reverse complement strand
TTGCGGCAGACAAGTCCGAGCCGGATCGCGGCCACGGCCGGGCGTCTCCGGCGCGCGGCGGGCGGGCGCGACTCGTCGCACAGTCATTGTCGCGTCGTGCGATTTTGTGATACACAGGACTCTCGCCAGCAATGTAATTTTGATTTTCGCCGTGCGCGCGCCCGCGCCGCCAACTTTTCCGACAGGAGATTCGAGCGCTGTAGCTTATGTCTTCCCCGACGACGAACATCGAATCGGTGCTGCACGAGGAGCGCGTCTTTCCGCCCGCCGAGAGTTTTTCCGAGGGCGCGCGCATCAAATCTTTGGCAGACTACGAACGCCTGCGCGCGGAGGCGAGCGACGCCCCGGAAGAGTTTTGGGCGCGCATGGCCGGAGAGCTTCACTGGTTCACAAAATGGGACACGGTGTTGAAGTGGAACGCGCCGCACGCCGAGTGGTTCACGGGCGGGCGGACGAACGTCTCCTATAACTGTCTCGACCGACATCTCGAAACGTGGCGGCGCAACAAGGCCGCGATCATCTGGGAAGGCGAACCCGGCGAGCAGCGCACGCTCACCTACCTGCAACTGCACGGCGAAGTGTGCCGCTTCGCGAACGTCCTCAAGCGCATGGGCGTCGCGGCGGGCGACCGCGTGGCGCTCTACCTGCCGCTCGTCCCCGAACTCGCCATCGCCATGCTGGCCTGCGCGCGCATCGGCGCGACCCACTCGATCATCTTCGGCGGCTTCTCCGCCACGGCCATCGTTGATCGCGTCAACGATGCGGGTTGCCGCGTCGTCGTCACGGCCGACGGCGGTTGGCGGCGCGGCGCGGAAGTGAAGTTGAAGGAGACGGTGGACGAGGCGCTGGCGAAGACGCCGGCCGTGGAGCATTGCATCGTCGTCAGGCGCACAGGGTCGAAAGTTAACATGCGCGCCGGGCGCGACCACTGGTGGCATGAGTTGATGGAGACGGTTGATGCCAACTGCCCGGCAGCGGAACTCGATAGCGAGCACCCGCTCTTTATCCTCTACACGTCCGGCACGACGGGCAAGCCCAAAGGCATCCTGCACACGACCGCGGGCTACCTGCTCTGGGCGCACCTCACGACGAAGTGGGTCTTCGATCTGCGCGACGAAGACACTTACTGGTGCACGGCCGACATCGGCTGGGTGACGGGGCACAGTTACGTCGTCTACGGCCCGCTCTCGAACGGCGCGACGACTTTGATGTATGAAGGCGCGCCGAACTGGCCTGAGCCGGATCGCTTCTGGCGCATCATCGAACGCCATCGCGTCAACATCTTCTACACCGCGCCGACGGCCATCCGCGCCTTCATTAAGTGGGGCGAGCAGTGGGTCTTGAAACACGATCTGTCCAGTTTGCGCCTGCTCGGCACGGTCGGCGAGCCGATCAACCCGGAGGCGTGGATGTGGTATCGAGAGGTGATCGGTAAAGGGCGTTGCCCGATTGTGGACACCTGGTGGCAGACGGAGACGGGCGGCATTATGATCTCGCCCCTGCCGGGCGCGACGCCCACGAAGCCCGGTTCGGCGACGAAGCCCCTGCCCGGCATCGAAGTTGACATCATGACGAAGACGGGCGAGCCCGTGGCTCTCGGCGGGGGCGGCTATCTCGTCATCAAGCGGCCGTGGCCTTCGATGCTGCGCACGATCTGGGGAGACGACGAGCGTTATCGCGCCGCTTACTGGTCGGAGATCGAGGGCGTCTATTTCGCGGGCGACGGCGCGCGGCGCGACGCGGACGGCTATTACTGGATAATGGGGCGCGTTGATGATGTCATTAACGTCAGCGGGCATCGCCTGGGCACGATGGAGATCGAGAGCGCGCTCGTTTCCCACCAGGCGGTGGCGGAGGCGGCCGTCGTCGCGCGCCCCGACGAAGTGAAAGGCTCGGGCATTGTGGCCTTCGTCACGCTGGAAGGCTCGCGGGAAACGTCGGATGCTTTGAAAGAGGAGTTGCGCCGTCACGTCACGAAAGAGATCGGCGCGCTGGCGCGGCCGGACGAGATCAGGTTCACGGAGGCGCTGCCGAAGACGCGCTCCGGCAAGATCATGCGCCGCCTGCTGCGGGAGATCGCGTCGAGCGGCGCGGTCTCGGGCGATACCACGACCCTCGAAGATTTCTCCGTACTCGAAAAACTACGGGTGCAGGAAGAAGAATGAAGAAAGGAAACGATGAACGATGAACGATGAACGATGAATGAAAAGTTGTCAGTTGTCAGTTGTCAGTTGTTCAAGACCGTCTTTAGCGATTCGTGCGATGGGCACATGCGACGGACAACTGACCACGGACGACGGATACTTTCTCATTCATCGTTCATCGTTCCGCGTTCATCGTTGGTTTTATTTTATGTCTCAACACTACCCGACAGAGCAGCGAACAGGGCCGCGTTACGTCATCAGTTTGCCGGTGCGCGCCGAATGGGACGACGACGCATCGGGCGAGCACGTCGTCGTCGACGGGCAGACGGAGAACGTCGGGCCGACGGGCGCGCTGGTGCATCTGGAGCAGTTGCCGGATGTCGGCAGCCGCGTGCAGATCGCGGTGATGCGCGAGGGCGCGCCGAAGGTGTCGGCCGTGGCCGAGGTCTTGCGCATCGAGCGCAACCCGGCGCAGCCGCTCGCCGCCCTCCAGCTTATGAATGCGAGCGACGAATGGCGCGGCCTCGTCTATGAGCCTTCCGCCCCGCACCTCCAACATTACGAATACGAAATTGAAGACTACTGAAGCTAAGGAAACGATGAACGCGGAACGATGAACGATGAGCTGAAAGGCGACCTGCTTTCAATTCATCGTTCATCGTTCCGCGTTCATCGTTAAATTTTATGATTGAGCAAAAGAGCGAACACCAGAGAGAGATGACGGAAGTTGCGGAGTCGGCGGCCGTGGCGGCGGCGGAGGCTTCGTGGCCGCAGACGCGCGCGGTGCTGCGCCTGATCATGATCGTGCTCGGCGTGGCCGCGATCATCTGGGCGTTGTACAAGCTCGAAGGCGTCATCCTCCTGCTCGTGCTCTCGATCTTCTTCGCTTACCTGATCGTGCCGCTCGTGGAATTCGTCCACCGCCCCATCTGGTTGCGCGGGCGCGAACGCAAGCATTTCATTCCGCGCACGCTCGCCATCGGCGTCGTCTACCTGCTCATCTTCGGCGGCCTCGGCCTCGTGATCTATATCCTGCTCCCGCAAGTGGGCGAACAGATCACGGAGATCGGGCGGCAGGCGCCCACCTACTCGAAAACCCTCTCCGACAACACGCAGAAGCTGGAGCGATTTTATCAACGCATCCCCTCGCCCGCGCGCGAGTCCGTCAAGGAAACCGTCTCGGAGACCATCCACACGGTCGGCGCATACCTGCAAAGCACGGCCGTCCACACGGCGACCTTCGCGCTCGGCTATGCGCCGTGGCTCGTCCTGATCCCGATCCTCGCCTTCTTCCTCTTGAAAGACGCGGACAGCTTTCGCCGCACCGCCCTGCAGATGCTCCCGCGCGGGCGCATGCGCTGGCGCGGCGACGAACTCTTTCAGGACGTGAACAGCACGCTCGCCGCTTACATCCGCGCGCAACTCATCGCGTGCCTGCTGATCGGCGTCATCTGCACGCTCGGCTTCATCCTGATCGGCGTGCCCTACGCGCTCGTCCTCGGCATACTGGCCGGGTTTCTGGAATTCATCCCGCTGGCCGGGCCGCTCGTCATCTTCGTGCTGGCCGTCGCCGTGTCGAGTTTCCACTCGCCGGGACAGGCGCTCGGCGTCTTCATCTTCCTTGCCGTCCTGCGCATCGTCCACGACTACGTGACCTATCCGCGCATCATCGGCCAGGGCATCCACTTGCACCCGCTCGCCGTCATCCTCGCCATCCTCTGCGGCGCGGAACTGGCGGGCGTGGCCGGTATCTTCCTCGCCATCCCCGTGATCGCCATCATCTCCGTCGGCTACCGCCACTGGATCGAACATCGCGGCAAGGATGAGGGCATCGTCGCCAGCCTGCTCAAGCCCGACGAGGCCGCCGCCGCCGCTCCCGCGCCCGCCGCGCCGCCTCCCGCCGCCGCCGTCACTCCGGCCGCGCCGAACACGTCGCCAGCCGAATTGCGGGGCGAAAGCTAAAGCCGCGTCGCCCCCTTGTCTCACTCCATAAGAGATGCCAGGCCGAATAGTTCGCGTCAGTAAGTTTTTAAGCCGCGTGCTGCGGCATCAGCCCGCGCGGATCGGCATCGAGCTGGACGCCGCCGGGTGGGTCAGCGTCTCCGACCTGCTCGCGGCGTGCGGGAGGCACGACTTCCACATCACGCCCGAAGAGCTGGCGGCGGTGGTGAGAGATAACGACAAGCAGCGTTTCGCTTTGAGCGAGGACGGCACGCGGATCAGGGCGAGCCAGGGTCATTCCGTCAGCGTCGAACTCGGCTATGCGCCGCTCGCGCCGCCCCCTTTGCTCTACCACGGCACGGCCGCGCACCTGCTCGCTTCGATCCGTGAGCAGGGGTTGTTGAAAGGACGCCGCCACCACGTACACCTCTCGGCGGACGCGGCGACCGCCGCGCGGGTCGGCGCGCGACACGGCAGGCCGCACGTGTTTACAGTGGAGAGCGGGCGGATGCACGCGGACGGCTACGCGTTCTACCGTTCAGCGAACGGGGTGTGGCTCACCGAGCATGTGCCCGCGAAATATCTCGTTCTCTAGTCTCTTCTCCAGGTATCTGAAGCGGGTTCTTACCTTCGGGTCGCGTGCTGCTCCATCAATTCGAGGAAGCGTTGGAAGTGGTGTGCGGCGTCGTGCGGGCCGGGCGCGGCTTCGGGGTGGTACTGGACGGAGAAGACCGGCAACTCTTTGTGCCGCATCCCTTCGACGCAGTTGTCGTTGAGGTTGATGTGCGTTACTTCCACGTTAGCGGGAAGCGTATCGGCCTGGACGGCGAAGCCGTGGTTGTGCGAAGTGATCTCGATTGTGCCGGTGGACTGTTCGCGCACGGGCTGGTTGCCGCCGCGATGGCCGAAACGGAGTTTGTAAGTGGAGCCGCCGAAGGCTCGCCCCAGCAGTTGATGGCCGAAGCAGATGCCGAAGGTCGGCACGCCCGACGAGGCGACGCGCGCGATCTCGGCGACCACCTGATTCATCGAGGCGGGGTCGCCCGGCCCGTTCGAGAGGAAGATGCCGTCCGGCCGGAGCGCCAGCACGTCTGCGGCCGGCGTCCCGGCGGGCACGACCGTCAGGCGACAGCCGAGCCGCGCGAACTCGCGCAGGGAATTCAGCTTCACGCCGAAGTCGTAGCAGACGACGTGGTAACGCTCCGCGCCTTCGGCCGGAACCTCGTAGGCCTGCGCGCACGTCACCACGCTCGCCAGTTCCCTGTTCTCCATCGACTCGGACGAGCGCGCGCGCGCAACCAAAGTCTCCACGTCGAGTTCGACCGTGGACAGGCAGGCGCGCATCGCGCCGCGTTCGCGTATATGACGGACGAGCGCGCGCGTGTCTATGTGATCGATGGCGACGATGCGCCAGCGTTTGAGATAGGCGTCCAGAGTTTCTTCCGCGCGCCAGTTGGACATCGTGCGGCTCGCCTCGCGCACGACGAAGCCCTCCACCCACGGGCGGCTCGATTCGGCGTCCGCCGCGTTCACGCCGTAGTTGCCGATGTGCGGGTAGGTCATGCACACGATCTGCCCGGCGTAAGACGGGTCGGTCAACACCTCCTGATAACCGGACATTGAGGTATTGAAGACCATCTCGCCGCACACTTCGCCCTCCGCGCCCCACGAGCGACCACGGAAAGCTCTGCCGTCTTCGAGGACAATCATTGCCGGTTTGTGCTCGCCCATCCTATTTCGTCATCTCCGGTTTCCAAATCATCGTCATCAAAATCTGTGTAAAGCTCACGTAATACTCGGCGGCGTGCGGGTTCGCCTGAGCTATTCCTGTTCGGCGCACCTTCCGTATGAGCGGCACGTCCTCCGGCCGCAGCACGGTCACCGCGTCCCGCTCGCCGTCAGGCACTTCACTCACCAGTCTGGAGAAGTAATTCCAGTCGCCCTTCACCGCGTCTTCAAAAGCTTTCAGGAATTGCGCGCGGCTCGTCTTCGGCGGCTCGCGCGGCGTGATCATAACAGGCCGTTCGAGATGCCGTCGCAGCACGGCCTGCGCGCCCTCAGACAGCCCGGCAAGGTTGACGGCCTTTAGGCCGCGCAGGGATTCGGGCGTAGCCTGCATGAGCAACATGGAGATCGCGCTCTCGCGTCCGGGATGCCCTGCCGAGCCTGCGATCTTCAGGAGGGCGGGCGTGGCCTGCGTCTCGTCCATGCTGCCGAAGATGAAGATCGCGCCGAGCAATCGGTCAACCTCTTGAGCGCCATGCCGGGGCAGGTAGTATTTCGCGTCCGGGTGGGCGAGCCAACGCGCACCCGCCTCCGACACGTCGAAGCCTTCCGCGCCGCGTCGCGCGAGCGTCGAAACCCACACTTCGAGGTTCACGTCGTCGAGGTCAACCGCCGTGTACTGGCGAACTTGTTCTGCTTTCGAGGCCGATGACGGATCGAGCGAGACAAGCAGGTTGCTGCCGTCGAAACGGAACCAGGGATCGGACTGCGGGTCGGCGAGCGCGGCGCGCAGGCACGGCAGCAACTCGTGACGCTTCGCCTTGACCGCGTTCCAGAAGCGATCCATTGCGGCGGACTTCGCAACGCTCTCGGCCTCTGTCTCCAGGCGCGCGGGCTTAAAGTTGTATGTTGTCTTCACATCCCTTTGGAACTGCGCGCAGGCAGGTTGTTGCCCCATCGTCAGGATCGGGCACAGCGCGAAGAAGGTTGTGAGGACGAGGTGTCGTCGCATGTTGGCGATGCCTTTCATAAAAGGTTGAGAAGACCAGCGCCGCCTCTAAGCCTGCGTGCGCAAAAATTGCTGCGCCTCGTTGAGCCAGTGTTTCTCGGCGCGATACTTGTAGGCGGGCGCGGTGTTGACGGCTTCGATGCAGGCACGCATCGCATCGGCGGCCGCGCGCGCCTGCCCCATGCCGGAGAGCGCGCGCCCCATCAGGTAGAGTCCTTCGGGGTCGGCCTGGCGGCGGTCGAGGAAGCGTTCGAGCGCGTCGTGCGCGTCCGCGTACTGCGCGGCGGCCAGGTAGGTCGCGCCGATCTCGCGCCAGATTTCGTGCTGCGCGTGGCTCTGATCGCGCGCCACGACCTGCTCGAAATGGCCGATTGCGCCCGCCGGGTCGTTCTGCATCCGGCGGATGCGGCCGAGCTGGTAATGCGCGTCCAACTCTTCCGGGTCGATCTCGACGGCGCGCGCGAAACGCGTTGCGGCCTCTTCGAGTTCCTTGCGTTGGAGGTGTATGAGGCCGAGGTTGTAATGCGCGGAGGCGTCGGCCGGGTTGAGCGTGGCGGCTTCAAGGTTCTGCCGGAAAGAGGCGCGCGCGCGCTGCGTGCGCATCACCTCGCCGAAGTGGCCGCGCAACAGAAAGAACATCAACAGGAGCAGAACGGGGGAGCCGAAGACGGTGCTGAACAGCGCGAGCATCACGAACATGGCCGGAATCATCAACAGCCCGCTCACGAAGACCACGGCCGCCGCGCGCAACCACGTCAGGCGAAAGACCTCTCGCACGGCCACGACCGCCCAGAGCGCAAAGAGCGGCAGCGGCGTCAGCACCGTGGCTAACAACAGGACGAGCGTCACGGCGAACATCTGATTGACGAGGCGCGGGTCGGGTTGTTCCGAGGCCTTTATCTCGCGCTGCAATTCCTGTCCTCTCACGGCGGCGTCAAACGCCTGCGCCTCCAGTCCCGTCAGGCGTGCCAGCACCGCGAGCGGCAGGGCGGCCAGGCTCGCCGCCGCCCACGTGTACAACAGCGCGGAGGCCAGCGCGGCGTATTCCTGCTGAATCATCAACCCGAAACTCGCGCGCCGCTCGAACAGGTTGACGACGAAGATCGTGACGGGGACGAAGACGAGCGCGACGAAGAGCACAGACCAGGCCGAACTGATGAGCACATCGCGCAGCAGGATGATGCCGACGCTCCCCTGCCATTCGGTATACAGCGAATACACCCCGTGAGCGATGAGCGCGACGAGCGCGGCCGCGCCGAGCGGCGCGCCGTCGCGCACCGCTCCCAACGCCCGCGCGGGCGCGTAGAACATCATCAGCAGCGGCTTCAACGGGTCAAGCATTCAATTCAGTAAGCAGTAGACGGTAGACAGTTAAGCCGTGAGCGGTAAGCAGCAAGCAACAGGGAATCAATTTTAACTGCCGACCGCCCATTTTTCACGGCTCACGGCTCGCTTTCCTCGTCTTCTTCCGGTTCGGGAAAGGGCGTCGGCCGCGTGGGGCTGGCGGTCAGCCCGTAGTCGGTCTCGTGGCGGATGATGGTTGCATCCGAGAGCGGCCAGTAACGCAGGAGCGCCTTGCCGTAGATGTATTTTTCCGGCACCTGCCCCCAGATGCGCGAGTCGCTGGAATTGTCGCGGTTGTCGCCCATCACGAAATAGTAGTGCGGTTTGACGAGGGCGGGCGCGAGCGTCACGCGCCCCACGTTGAGTTGTGGGTCGAGGTACGGCTCGTTCAACTCCTGCCCGTTGATCTGGATGCGCCCGCCGCGCACTTCCACGATCTCGCCCGGCAGGCCGATGACCCTTTTGATGTAACTCTTGTCCGGGTCGTCCGGAAACCAGAAGACGACGATGTCGCCGCGGTCGAGTTTCGGCCAGTGATAGTAGACGAGTTTGTTGACGAAGATGCGCTCGCCGTCGTGCAGTCGCGGGAGCATCGAAGTGCCTTCGACTTTGACGGGCTGCACGACGAAGACGACGAACAAGGCGGCGACCAGCAGGGCGAAGACCAGATCGCGCAGGAGCAGACGCGCCTCCGACCAGAAGTGCTTGCGCGATTCGCGGTCGAGCCGCTGCACTTCGATGTCGCGGTCGTCATCAATCCCGATGTCGCCGAACTGCGGGCTGCGGCGCGCGCGCTGACGTTTGAACATAGGCTTTTTCGTTACTCGTCCGTCGGTCTGTCGGCTGCTCGAAGATTACGGCTTTCGAGGTTAGCCGCGCGCCGCGCGCTTTGTCAACGCGGGGCGCTCGGCGCGCGTTTGCCAGCGCGGAGATGTCTCCTTGACAGCGTTCGCGGCGCGTCTCTATTATCGTTTATCAAGCGGCGTCCATACTTTACAGACCAATTTTCGTCTGTCCGGCGGACGCGAACGGAGGCAAACCAAGCGTGATTAAACTCGACATCGTCAACCGCGTGGCGGATCGCACGGGCGTGCCGAAGATGAAGGCCGAGCAGGCCGTCGATGCGCTCTTTCACTCGATGAAGGAGGCGCTCGCGCGCGGCGAACGCATCGAACTGCGCGGCTTCGGCGTCTTCGTCGTCAAACCGCGCAAGCGCGGCGTCGGGCGCAACCCGCGCACCGGCGAAGAGGTCGCCATCCCCACGGGCAAGACCATTCGCTTCAAGCCCGGCAAGGAACTACAGGCGCACGGCTTCGACACCGAAGACGACGCCGGACACGATACGGACGTGCCGGCCGCGACGATTGACGGCTGACGCGCGCGTCCGACAAGTAAATACTGAACCGTGAATGGTGAATGGAAAAAGCCCGTTTTCTTCCGTTCACCATTTACCATTTGCCGTTCACGATCTCCCCTTCACGCTTCACTATTCGCCAGCCATGTCCGAGACACTTCATCCGCTCTCGCCTCTCGCCACGCGCCCTGCATCATGGGAACGCCCCGTTGCGCGCCCGACCGCGCGCGAGTGGGCGCGCCACGCCGCGCTCTTTCTGCTGACCGCCCTGACGGCCACGCTCGCCGGGACGATGCAGGCGGCGATGGCCGTGGGCTTGAGCGAATATGAACCGAACCTCGCCGCGCCAGCCAACTGGCTCGGCTACTTCTTTTACGTCCCGGCTTACTATTTTCTCTCCGTCCGCGAACTCCTCAGGCAGGCTTTCACGCACACGGAACTCATCGTAGAGGGCGCGACGTTCGCCGCCGCGCTGCTCTCCATCCTGCTCGCGCACGAGGCCGGCCACTACGTCGCCTGCCGCCGTTACGGCGTCCGCGCCACGCTGCCGTTCTTCATCCCCGCGCCGCCGCTCTTTCTCGCCGGCACGTTCGGCGCGTTCATCAAGATCAAATCGCCCATCCCCACGCGCCGCGCGCTCTTCGACATCGGCGTCGCCGGGCCGCTCGCGGGCTTCATCGTCATCATCCCCGTCGCACTCTGCGCGATCCTGACGGCCGAACCCGCGCCGCCCCTCGACGCGTCTACAGCCGCCGCCGCCGGCACGCTCATCACTTTCAACGATCCGCCGCTCCTGCGCCTGTTCGCGCACGCCCTCAATATCAGCCTCACCAACATCGCGCCGAATCCTTTTTACTTCGCGGCCTGGATCGGCCTGCTTGTGACGAGCCTGAATTTGTTGCCCGTCGGACAACTGGACGGAGGCCACGCGGTCTTCGCCGTCTTCGGCAAGCGCACGCACGCCTGGGTCGGTCGCGCGGGTTTCGTCTCGATGGCGCTCCTAGCCGTGCTCGGCTGGCGCTGGCACAACTCGCCCGGCGGCTTTCTCTACGCGATACTTTTGCTCGTCATGCTCCGCATCCCGCACCCGCAGGCCGCAGACGAACTCAGCCCCCTCGGCCGCACGCGCCTCCTCGTCGCGCTCCTCACGCTCGCGGTCTTCCTGCTCTGCTTCGTGCCCTTCCCCATCACCATCTCCTGAGCTGTCGCCGCCGCGCATCACGTCCCGGCACATGACGCATCTCTGTAGCAGGCCGCAGGCAACTACTGTGGACGCAGAGGCGAGCGAGTGATAACCCCGTTCAACTTTCGATGGACGCCGGCCGCGCGCGTTCCATAGTCCCGACGGCGGACGGATTTCGAGCGACGGCCGAAGACCGGAACGCTCTCGAAGAACTGAAGAGAGATTCGTCAATGATAAAGAGGCAGCCGCCGCATATTAACTATGCGGCGGCTGCCTGAAGTTTGAGAAGTTAAAATGCCGTGTGCTTTTCGCCGCGTGCTACCGGGCATGTTCATCGCGCCCGAAGCAATCATTCGCGGACGCTCAGGCCGTCGCCATTGCGGGCAGCAAACCCTTGATTTCGCGCACGATGCGATGCACGTCCTGCTGGTCTTTGAGGGCGATCATGAAAAACTTGTAGCCCTGCTGGAAGCAGATGACGCCGTTTGAGAAGAGCCAGACGCCTTCGAGGACGGGGTTGCCGCCGAGCAGCCAACTGACGGGCGCGCCGACGATGTTGCCCGGCTGGAAAATCTGCGCGCAGATGGCTAGCCCCGCCGCGCAACTGAATGCCCCGAGGAGCGGCGCGCCCACGTAGCGCACGATTGAACGCTCGAACTCCGCGCGTTTGCGTTCGGCCTCCGTCACGTCGCCCGCGGCGACGAGCCGCTCGCGCTCGCTCAGGTAACTGTCGAACTTCGCGCCCGCGCGCCGGAGCGCCCAGACGGGCAGCGCGGAATGTGTGAACCAGTGCGGGTGCGCGCCGATGAGCACGCCGTCGAGGCGCGGGAAGACCGCGCCCGCGCCTAAGCCCCCGGCAATCGAGAGCGACACCAGCACGGCCTGCTTCGGATTCTCGCGCGCCCAGTCGAAGGCTTTGAACAGACCTACGCTCGCGGCCGTGGTGGCGCGCGTCACGCCGGAACCGACGCTGTAAGCGCGCGCCGCGCGTTCGTAATGCTTCTTCGCCCCGCCGTACACGTCGCCCGCACGCTCGCCGGCGGTGCGCCCCGCGCCGCGCAATTTCTCGCCCGCCTCGCGCGCCGCGCGCTGCGCCTCCTGCGCCGCGCGGATGGCCTGCTCGCGCACCTCGCCCATGCCCTCGCGCACGTCATACTCTTCGCCCAAACGCTCGGCCTCCATGCGCGCCCTCTCCGCTTCGCTTACCACGCGCGTCGCCCCGCGCCTGGCCGCGTCCTGCGCCACGCGCGCGCTCTCTTCCACGCGATCCTTGATCTTATACTTATCATCCAGCTCGCGCGCCTTGCGCCGCGCCGCCTCGCGCCATTCGTCCAGCCTATCTCGATAGTCAGCCATTTCAATCCTCCAATTGCGGATTTCGGAATGCGGATTAGAAAACAAGCGCGCTGCTCAATGCATTTCGCTTTTCAATCCGCATTCCGAAATCCGCAATCCACATTCTTTATGATACGCCGAGGGCGGGCGTGGGGTTCGGGTCGAGCGTGGCGGAGACGACACGGTTGCGTCCCCGTCGCTTCGCTTCGTAGAGGGCGGCGTCGGCCGAGGCGTAGAGTTCGCGCCCGTCGCGCAGCGGTTCAACGAACTCGGCCAGCCCGATGCTCACCGTGACGCGTCCGGCTTCCGGGATGTCCGTCTCGCCGATGGTCTTGCGCAGGCGTTCGGCCACTTCGAGGCCGCGCTCGAAATTCGTCTCCGTCAGGATGATGCCGAACTCCTCGCCGCCGATGCGCGCCGCCGTGTCCACGCCGCGCGTGCCCGTCTGCAAGACGTGGCCGAGGCGGCGCAGAGCCTCGTCGCCGCCCTCGTGCCCGTAGGTGTCGTTGACGAGTTTGAAGTGATCTATATCGAGCACGAGCAGGCAGAAGGGATGTCCGTAGCGGCGCGTGCGCGCCACCTCGCGTTCGAGTTGACGCTCGAAGCGGCGGCGGTTCGCCAGTCCCGTCAGGTGATCGGTGAAGGCGGCTTCCTCGCAGGAGTCGAGATAGTTTTTGAAGTCGAGCAGCGTGCGCGCGCGCGCCAGCAGGAGGTCGAGATCGGTGGGGTCTGTGATGTAGCCCATCGCGCCCACCTGCGAGCCGCGCCGCGCATCCTGCGCCGCGCCCTTCGCCGCAGTCTGGATGATGACGGGGATGAAGCGCGTCTGCGGGTTGGCGCGGATGCGCTTGACCATCTCGTAGCCGTCGACGTGGGGCATCATCACATCCGTCACGATCAGGTCGAAGGAATGCGCCTCGACCGCCGCCAACCCCTGCGCGCCGTCATTCGCCGTGTGGACGGTGTAGCCCGCCATCTCCAGAGCGACTTTGAGCAACTGCCGTTTATCCGGCTCGTCGTCCACCACCAGCACCGTGAATTTGCTTAACATATTAACGCTACAGCTTCCCGACCGAAGTTGAAAAGAGGTCTTGCATGAGCCAGACCTTCATGTTAGAGTGCGCTTTAACAAGGAACGGTTGCCGTTGTTGCTCACGTTCGGTCGAACCACTTGCCAGAACCCTTTCGATCATGTACGAATAAATCTCAACAGACCGAATTGCCCGCTCGTCAGATTTCGCGTCAACCCCGTGCCCATTGCCGTTGCGCGCTAATCAATTTTTCATCAGCTTCACAAGCACCGAACGCCCTCGCCCCGTGCGTTTCAATAAGCTGAGATTGAGTTCCTGTAACCACTGACAACTTCGAGGTTTTCCCCGATTATGCCGCACCGAAGAGCCTGCGACCTCAGCGTCGCGGATCGCGCAGACATTATACGCCAATCCGAAATCGCCGCCGGTCTGGATGAAGCGATGATCGCGAAACTGGCCGCCGCCGCCACGGCCATCGATTTCCGTCGCCGCCGTTTCGTCTATCGCGACGGCGACACGTCCGACTCGCTCTACCTGATCGCCCGCGGCCGCGTCAAGCTGTGCCGCAGCGAGCCGGAGACGGGGCGCGAAGCCGTCATAGATATTCTTCCCACGGGCACGCTCTTCGGCGAATTCGCACTCTTCGGGCTGGGGGACAGACAGATGTGCGCCATTGCCTTCGAGCAGGCGCGGCTGCTACGGATTTCGGTGGGGGACTTTCAAGAGGCCATGACTCAAAGCCGCACGCTTTATGATTACACTTTCCGTCTGGTCGGTCAACGATTAGCGCGTTCCGAACAGCGCGTCGCAGACTTCGCCCTCGATGCTATCCCCGCGCGCCTCGAAAAACTGCTCCACGAACTTTCCGCCCGCTACGGCCAGCCGAGCAGCGACGGCGTGCTCATCGATCTCAACCTCCCCCACCGCGAAATCGCCTCGCTCGTCGGCTCGACGCGCGAGAGCATCACCGTCCGCTTGAACGACATGCGCCGCGCGGGTATGATCGACTTCGTCGACCGCAAAATTTTGATCAAGCCGCCGCCGCCCGAACTGGCGACGGCGTAGCCGAGGAAACCCGAAGGGCAAGGGGAAAAGGTTAAAGGTTAAAGGAAAGGCAAGAGCAAGCGAGTTCCAATGCTGCTTTTGCCTTTCCCCTTTCCCCCTTTCCCTTTCCCCGAATGCCTTATGAAGAAATGTCCGACCTGCAACAAACCCGTCGAATGGCGAGACAACCCGGATCGGCCGTTCTGCTCCGAACGCTGCAAACTGCTCGATTTCGGCCACTGGGCTGACGAAGACTATCGCGTCCCCGCGCACAACGAACGCCCCTCGCTCGAAGAGACGGAGACGGGCGGCGATACGTTGAACGACGAACGCGGGATGATGAACTGACGCCGCTCAATAATCCCTGTGCAGTCATAGCGCGTCCAGTCGTCCGTGCACAATTGTCAGACGCCCGGTGTCAGTCGTCCGTAGCTTATCCTCGACCCGCGTCTAACCGTAAATGAATCATTCGAGCCGTAAATGAATCATTCTAAATCGGGTGACGCGAAGCAAGGGACGGCCGAACGCGGGCAAGCGACGGCCGGCAGTCGTCCCTTCATCGTTCATCATTTTCTGCGCCGTCGTGTAGAATACGCCGCATCTCCCGCATGACAGGAGTTTGGAGCTGAGGATGTTGTCGTCACATTTATTTCTGAAGAGGCATCAGCCCGCGCTGGCCGTTTGCGCGCTCGTCATGTCGCTCACGCTGGCGGCGTGCGGCACGACCGATTACACGGCCTCGCAGTCGCCGTCGAACCGTGCGGCGACCGACACGCCGCAGGGCGCGAAGTTGCCTCGCACCGCGCTCCCGTTGCCGCCGGTGGCGACGGCTCACGACGCGGCCGAGAACGCGAGCGGCGGCGTCTCGGTCGTCAACGCCTCGACCTGGACGATGCTCGACGGGCGGCGCGCGCGCGGGTCGGATTTTCAGGGCAAGGTGCTGGTTCTCGATTTCTGGGCGACCTATTGCCCGCCCTGCCGCGATGAGGTTCCGCACCTCATCGCCCTGCAGCGTCGTTACGGCGCGCAGGGATTGCACATCATCGGCCTGAACGTGGGGGGCGATGAAGACCGCCCCAAAGTGCCCGCCTTCATCGAGGAGTTCGGCATCCAGTACGCGCTCGGCTACCCGGACGCGCAAATGTCCGAACTCTTTTTCGCAGACAACTCCGCGATCCCGCAGACTTACGTCTACGACCGCCAGGGACGCCTGCTGAAAAAATTCGTCGGCTTCGACGAGGCCACGGGCGTCGAACTCGAACGCACCGTGCAGGCCGCACTCGCCGATAAACCGGCGACCGAGTGACAACCGAAGAACGTCAATGGTGAATCGTCAATCGTGGAGAGAGAAAACAGGACTTTTCTCTCTCCACGATTGACGATTCACCATTTACCATTTACCGTTCACGATTCACAGGAACAAATGAGAAGAGCCAAAATCCTTGCCACCCTGGGGCCTGCCTCGCGCGAGCCGGTAACGCTCGAAGCGTTGCTGGCGGCCGGCGCGAACGCCTTCCGCATCAACATGTCGCACGGCACGCAGGAGGAACACGCCGAGACGATCCGCCGCGCCCGCGCCGCCGCCGACCGCATGCGCCGCCCGCTCGCCATCCTCGTAGACCTCTCCGGCCCGAAGATCAGAACCGGCGTGTTGCAGGGCGGCCTTCCCGTGAAGCTCGAAGAGAACGCGCTCTTTACGCTGACCACGCGCTCCGTCAACGGCGACGCGCGCGAAGTTTCGACCAACTATCCGGGACTCGCGCGCGACGTGCACGCGGGCGCGCGCATCCTGTTGGACGACGGCGCAATCGCCCTCAACGTCGAACGCACGACCGAGACCGATGTCGTCTGCCGTGTCATCAACGGCGGCCTCCTGAACGAGCGCAAGGGCATCAATCTGCCGGGCGTCACCCTGCCCATCCCTTCGCTGACGGACAAGGATCGGCGCGACTTGCAGTTTGCCGTCCGCGCGGGCGCGGACTACATCGCGCTCTCCTTCGTGCGCCGCGCCGAAGACTGCGTGGAGGCAAAGGCGCTGATTAAAGCCGCCGGCGGCAAAGCCCCGCTCGTCGCCAAGATCGAAAAGTCGGAGGCCATAGACCACCTGGACGAAATCATCGCGGCCTCCGACGGCGTGATGGTGGCGCGCGGCGACCTCGGCGTCGAGACGAGCGTCGAACTCGTTCCCGTCTATCAAAAGCGGATCATCGAAGAGGCGAACCACGCGGGCAAGTTCGTCATCACGGCGACGCAGATGTTGCAGTCCATGATCACCGAGCCGCGCCCGACGCGCGCCGAAGCGTCGGACGTGGCGAACGCCGTCTGGGACGGCTCGGATGCCCTGATGCTGTCGGCCGAGACGGCGACGGGCGCATACCCGGTGGCGACCGTGGCGACGATGGCGCGCATCATCGAATCGGCCGAGACGGGGCGCAGCACCGGGTCGAGTTCGGTCACGAAGTGGGCGGGCAAGCAGTCCGGGCGCGTCAGTCGCGCGATCTGCGAGGCGGCGGCCTTCGCGGCCGAGGAGATGAGCGCCAACGTGATCGCGGTCTTCACGGAATCGGGTTTGATGGCGCGTCGTCTTTCGGCGCTGCGCCCGTCGCAGCGCATCGCCGCCCTCACGCACTCGCGCGAGGTGTTGAACGAGCTGGCGATCATCTGGGCGGTCGAGCCTTACATCTATCCGCCGCCGAGCACGACCGAGGGCATGATCCAGGCGGGCGACCGCACGCTCATGGAGGCGGGCATCGTGCAGCAGGGTCAGGTCATCGTGTTGATGGCGGGACGGCTCTCCGGCCTGGGGCTGTCGAGTTCGATGACGCTGCACGCGGTCGGCGAAGACATCGCCAAGCAGCCGTGACGCGGGCGTGATGTCGCGCTGGCAAATCTCCGCCGGGGGAATGGCCGTGTGGCTGCCCCTGCTGCTCTACGCCTTCGCGGCGCTCTCCTCCGCATGGGCGCTCCACGATGCGCGCGCACGCCGTTTTCCGCCCTACGCCGTCGCCGCCTGGACGCTCGCCACGCTCATCTACGCGCCCGTCTTTCTCCCCCTCTATCTCATCGCACGAATCTACAGACCTTCTCCGGCCGCACGCGACCACGCCACGGAAACAACCGACTCGCAGGAAACCTTTACGCCTGACGGCGGAGAGATTGACGAGCGCGACGAAGAAGAAATCGGCGCGGGCGGGCTTGAAGAAACGTGTGAGGCGGGCGTTGCCGCGGCGTGTGGAGACGTCGCCGCCGACGCAGGGCAACATGTTGCGGCGGATGCCATCGTGCAGGCCGCCGCGCCCGTGGAGCAGGCCGCCGCGCCCGTCGAACACATTCCTGCCGCCGATGCCCCGCAAGCGTCTCGCGCCCCTTTCCCTTTCAGACGCCACGCGCCCACACTCATCTACACGTTCGCGCTGCTCTTTGCCGGTGCGATCTATTTCTACCGCGACTATCACAGCTTCGACGCGCATCTGGAGCGCGCCGCCGGTGCGCGACTGCGCAGCCGCCGCCACGACGCCATCCGCGAATACCGCGCCGCGCTCCGCGTCAATGACGACGCGCACACGCACAAACTCCTCGGCGTCCAACTCGCCGAAGACGGCCAGACGGAAGCCGCCCTCGCCGAACTACGCGCGGCCGAACGCGGCGGCGAACCCGACCCGCTGCTCACCTTTCGCCTCGCCTCCGCGCTCGATGCGCTCGGCCGCGCCGTCGAGGCCGCCGGCGAATATCAAAAATTTGTGCGGAGTGATTCGTGCGCGCACGCGTCGCCCGGCGCGTTTTGCGCCGAAGCTGCGGCGCGCCTCCGGCAGATAAGTGGAGGCGGTGTGGACACACCCTGAAGGCGCGCAGTGATTTCTCGTCCAGGTCAAGGGTTCGGAGCGAAGCAGCCGGGGCTGGCGAGGCGGGGGGCGAAGCGCGGTCGTCAAAGGCTTGAGGGGGCGGGCATCGAAGGCTTACAGCGCAAGCATCGGAGGCTCAGGGTGCGGGCGTCTGCGGCGGCGAGAAATATCCGTCGCGGCCGATCACCACGAAACTCTTGCGATTCGCGCCGCGCGGCGTCACCTTGATTTTGACTTTGTTCCACTTGCCGGGCTGCGCGGCGTTTGTCGGCGTGAACCCGATGACGTATTGGTGACGCAACTGCATCAAGATGCGTTCGATCACCTGATCCAGTTCTTTTCGATCTTTACTGTTCTCCGGGAAGTAAGCCCGCCCGCCGGAACTCAACGTCAATTCATCGAGGACGGCCTGCCCGGCCACGCTTAAGCTGGGTGGGTCGTACTTCTCCAGGAGGCCGATGCCGTAAACCTGCACGCCCAGCGTTCTGACCTTCTTCCGAAGTTCGTTGAACTTGACGCTCGATTGATTATCCTGCCCGTCCGTCAGGAGGATCAGGATGCGTCTCGGTTTCGAGCGCTTGGCGAGCGCGTCGAGGGCGGCGTCGCAGGCATCGTACAAAGCCGTCTGCCCGCGTCCCCTCTCTTTCGTGTGCGACGTAATCAAAGACTCGGCCGAGAGTCTCTCCGCGGCGTCCACTATGGCGTCCGCCCCCTGCACCCAGCCGAGCACGCCGCGCCACGCATTGCTGAACTCGCCGACGAAATACTCGTTCGTCGGATTACCCTGTGCGAGAAACTTCGCGGCCGCATATTTGGACGCGCTCAGGATGCGCGACTGCACCGACCCCGAGGCGTCAATGAGCACCGCGACGCTCGCGGGCAACTCGTCGCCGGTGAAGTAATTGATCTCGCGTTCCGTCTTACCTTCCCAGACGGAGAACTCTTCTTTCGTCAGGCCGGCTATGAAATTGCCCTTCCCGTCCATGACTGAGACGGTGAAGTTCAGCGTGCCCGAAACGTTCGGCGTGGCCTGTCGCTGCTGCTGCGCGCCGACGGCCGGGGTTTGTGTCCGGGCATAGGCCTTCGTCGCCGCGCCGGGAGGTGCGAACATGAGGGACAGGATGAGAAACGGAAAAATGAGAGGCGCGCGGCGGCGCGACCCGTGCGGTGTCGGCTTCATGTCTATCGCTCCCGCGAGAATTAAAGAACGATTCAACTGTGATTGGACTGAGTGAAGGGCGGCCGGTGTATCGCGCCCCGTCTCTATTCCGCGCTCAGAACCTGGCGGATCGTCTCGCTCACGTCTTTGGCCGGCTGCCTGGCGCTGAAGGGGGTCTGCGGGTTGCGCCAGTTGTCGAGGATGGCGACTTTGTGCGAGCAGGCGACGGTGCAGAGCGGCGCGCAGGGCTTCTCCGCGTTGTACTCGCGGCGGAAGTCTTCCATCGTGTAGTCGGCGAGCGGGATGCCGGGAAAGCCGCGCTGCTGCGAGCAATAATGGACGAGACCGTCCTCGCAGACGTAGAGGTAGCGCGCCCCGGCGCGGCATTTCCACTCGTTCGGGCGACCGGCGGCGAGATTATCCTGAAACCAGCCGAGGCGCGCGTATTCCTGTTTGCCGAGTTGCTTGAGCTCACGATAGACGCGCTGCTCCTCATCGGCCAGCGGCTTGAGGAGGCCCTGCCCGTCGTGGATGACGCCGACCGTGGTGGAGAAACCGAGTTCGAGCGCGCGGCGTCCGATGACAAGGGCGTCCGACGGGTTCTTGATGCCGCCGCCGATCACCGAGTTGATGTTGACGTGAAAATCCGAGTGTTCGGCGAGCCACTGCAAACGCTTGTCGAGCAGTTTCAGACTTTTCTTCGACACCTCGTCGGGCGCAACGTTGTCGATGCTGATCTGCAAATATTCCAGCCCCGCCTCGTTGAAGCGTTTGATCTTTTCGGGCGTGAGATAAAAGCCGTTCGTGATGAGGCCGGCGATCATGCCGCGCCGGCGGATGTGCGCGACGAGTTCGTAAATCTCCGGGTGCATCATCGGCTCGCCGCCGGAGATGGTGACGATGGAAGTCTTGAGGTCGGCGAGTTTGTCGAGCCGCCGGATCATCTCCGCGGTCGGCACGTGATCGGAGAAGTCGTCGTATTCGTTGCAGTAGGCGCAGGCGAGATTGCAGCGGCGCATGGGGATGACGTGCGCCAGGACGGGATGGTTCGGCGACAACAAGCCGCGCGCGATGAAGCCCACTTCGCGTGCCTTGAGTTTAAGGAAATTGCTTCTCTTCATCTGGCCGTCGGTTCGAAGGGCGACTCGCGGAGCGCCCACGCGCTAACTCCTGCCCTGTTTAGTGATAGTCTGCGTCCCTCGCGCACCGGGCTTCGCGGGAGCAAGATACGAAATCCACGCGCCCGAAGGCAAGAAGACGTGGGCGGTTCGCGGCGCGCGTCCGCCGGAAACGACAAAGGGTTCCGGTCTTAAGAGGAGCCAGAACCCTTCGGCCGTCTTTAGCGTTCGGGCGACTCAGCCGCGAACTTTCTTGATGTCCGCGCCGAGGTCGATCTTGAATTCGTTTTTGGAGACCTGCGCGTTGCGCTGCACGTTCATCAGGCGCACGGTCGTCGCGTCGCCGTTCTTCTCCACAACCTTCGTCTGGACGGGCATGCCGTGGGCATCCACCCAGAGTTCCGCGTAGCTGTAGCGCGCGCCGCCCTTCGGGACGAGTTTGATGTGCGTGGTGTGCACGCCGCCCCAGAGCGTCTCCTCATAAATATTCTGCGCGTCGTAGGCACTCATCAGTTGCGACTTGGTGGCGTCCAAACCGAAGCCGAGCACGCTCGACGCCTTGCTGCGGTTCGAATTGGCGTCGCCGACGTAGGCCATTTTGAGGCGCGGCCGGAAAAGCGTGTACTTGCCATCGGCAACCGCGAGCGTCTCCTGCTGCGGGCGCTGCCAGTCAACGCGCACGAACGCGTTCTTGCCGACGCTCGGCAGGTAAATCACCGTGCCCGACTGCTTATCGCTGTCCCTCAATTGCGCGTTGTACTTCTCCATGCTGATCCCGGCGCGCATGCTGCGCAAATCGCGGCGGTTGCGCTCCATCTTGGAGAAAATAGAACTGACCAGGCCCGCGCTCTGCGCATTCGTCTTCGGGGGGAAGACGGACAGCGCAACAATGGCGGTTAAAATTATTGCGAGGCCAAGCGTCAAGTATCTCTTCATGCAAACTCCTTCAAAAATTAGGGGAACTTCATTAGCGCCCGGCTTAAAATCCGGCCGATTATAAAGAAAGCCTATTCTATGTCAACCTCATAGGCGACCACTTTGCCGCCCGCGTCCGCAACGGGACGCAACCCTCTCACCCGCACGTCGGCGCGATTCGTGACACTTTGCACGCGCCTTTCAACCTCTGCAATGCCGGGATTTGCCGGAGAATCTTCCGGCCAGACCAGCAACAAACGTGTCGCCGTCGTAGAGCCGTTTTGATGCGACTCGCGGTGGCCGCGTTCGCTGTTTTCAAACCAATTTCCGGGCGTCAGAAAGATAAAGGCGAGAATCAGGACGCACAACACGTCATATTGCCATGTACTGCGCCCATACGACCAGAAAAACAGTTTTTGGAGGAACTTCAAAACCGCCTCACCGTCCGAATCCGAAAAAAGGGGTTGCCATAAAAACAACAGGTGGCAAAGACAAAAGCGCACGCCCTTGTCCGTGTCACCTGCTACCGTCGGAGATTATACCTGTAAACCCGTGTTTGGCGCAACAATTTGTCCGTCGCGCATCTGCACGATGCGGCGGCACATGGCGGCCGCCTCCGGGTTGTGCGTGATCATGATGATGGTCTGGTTGAAGCGGTAGTTCATCTCCTGAAACATGTTGAGGACGATGGCGGAGTTTTCCGAGTCGAGGTTGCCGGTCGGCTCGTCTGCGAGGATGATGGCCGGGCGGTTGACGATGGCGCGGGCGAGCGCGACGCGCTGCTGCTCGCCGCCGGAGAGTTCGAGCGGCTTGTGGTGCATCTTGTCTTCGAGTTTCAACAAACTCAAGACCTCGCGCCGCCGGTCTGAGTTGTCGCCGCCGCCCGCGCCGCCGGCGTGAATGCGTTCGGCGAGGCGCAGGTTGCCTTCGGCCGTGAGCGTGGGAAAGAGGTTGAAGCGTTGGAAGACGAAGCCGATTTTGCGGCGTCGGATGTCCGTGCGCTTGGCGTCGGAGGCGGCCGTCAGGTCTTCGCCGTCAAGCACGATGCGCCCGCCCGAAGGCGTGAGCAGGCCGCCGAGCAGGTGCAATAGCGTTGACTTGCCGCAGCCGGAAGGCCCCATGATCGCGAGGAACTCGCCCTCCTCCAAATCCAGCGAGACGCCCCTCAGCGCGGCCACGTCCACGCTGCCGACGCGGTATATCTTCTCTACGTTTTCAGCTTGCAGGATAGTTTTCATAAGTGACAGGTGACAGGTAATAGGTGACGGGATGGAGACAAGTTTTTGATCTTGTCGCTTGTCACCTGCGACCCGTCACTCGTGCGATAAAGCGTTCACCGGATCGAGATTCGCCGCGCGCACGGCCGGGTAGAGCGCGCCGAGCACCCCGCCGCCGACGCCAATCGCCGCAGCCACGAGCGCCCAGCGCCAACCATACTCGAACTGCAACCCGTAGGCGCGATTAATCAGGTAGCCCGCAATGAACGAGATTGTGAAGCCCGCGACGAGGCCGAGCAGGCTGATCACGAAAGCCTCCCGCTCGATCACCGAGACGATATAGCCGCGCGACGCGCCGAGCGCCTTGAGCATCCCGATCTCGCGCGTCCGCTCCGTGATCGTCGTGTACATGGCGAGCATCACGACCAGCCCGCTCACCACGGCCGACAAACCGACGAGCGCGCGCAGGAAGACGCCGAGATAGGGAATGGTCTTTTCGATGTTCGTGATGATGTCGCGCGTGAACTGTATCTTGTTCCCCTGGGTCGAGGCTTGAGCCTCGATGCTTTGCACCACGGCGAGCGGGTCTGCGCCCTCGCGCGTTTTGACGAGAATGTACGAGCACTTCCCCGGCGCTTCGAGCGCGTCCTGCATGGCCGCCAGCGACATCTTCACGCGCGCCCCCGATTCGGGAGCGTAGACGCCGACGATCCGGTAAGGCTTGCCACCGAAGAGGGCGAGCGTGCCGCCGACGCCCGTGTTGCCGTTGCGCGCTTTCGCCTCGTCGATCACGATCTCGTCGGCGGCGGCGGGCGCGCGCCCGTCCACGAGGCGCATCTCGTTCATCGCGGCGAAGCCGTCCCAATCGACGCCCTCCACCTGCTCGAAGCCGAAACCGCGCCCGCCCTGAAACACGTAGCGAATAATGGGCACGGCCTGCGCGACGCCCTCGACCTTCAACAACTCGTCCACGTACTTCGTGCTCAAATTCGCCGTCGAAGTCGTCAACTCCATCCCGCCCGGGCGGGTGAAGATGATCTCGGCGCGGATGTTCGACGAACGCCGCTGCAAGTCGTTCGACATGCCGCGCGACAACCCCGTGAACAGCATCACCAGGCACACGCCGAGCGCTACCCCCGCGATGCTCACGAGCGCGCGCAACGGACGCTGCCGAATGTTATTGGCGACAAGGCTCTCCATAAAGTAGAGGTCAGAGGTTAGAGGTCAGAGGTTAGTAAGAAGCAGTTTTTATTCCAACTGACCTCTGACCTCTAACCTCTGACCTCTATTTCTTAACGGCGTCAAGGTCAACTTCCGGCAGGTTCGATTTGTTTTCCAGCACGAACACGTCCGCCGGCCAAGGCTGATCCACCTTGGCGGCTTCGGGCACTTGATAGCTGATGCGCAGCGAGTAGCGATCCTGCGGGCGCGTGATTTCGATGTCGGCGGGGAGCGTGTATTTGGTCGTCTCGCCGAAACTCTTCGGGTTGCGATAAATCACGTCGGTCGTCAATTCGCCGCGCTCGCCGAACGTCTGCAAGCGCGCCAGGCTGATTTCGCCGAAGCGGTCGAACCAGAAGCGACGCAGGAGGCGCGCGCGCCCATCGCCGTCCGGCGCGAGTTCGTCCAACTGGTAATAGCCGCGCACGACGCGCGCGCCGCGCTTCGCGTTCGGCCGCGTGTCCATATCCTCGGCAAATGCCTCGCTGCGCACGTAGATGAGGTTCGTGCCGGGCGAGACGTTGACGGGACGCACGAGCAGCGCATCCGTGAAGTGTTGCGGGCGCAGGCCGGAGAAGGCGGAGGCGGCGCGCTGCTGCATCTGCGCCGTCTTCTTCTGGTCGCCCTTGCCGCAGTCAACTTCCTCGCCGCTCTCTATCCTTTGATAAGTCGCGGTGTTCGTCCCCTTCAAGAAACGACGCCACTTGTCGTCGCCCTGCAGGACGGAGACGCGGAAGCGTTCGCCGTCCGAAGTCATCTCCGCGATCTTGACGCTGAACGGCCCGTTGATGACGAGGTAAATCTTGCCGTCGCGTTGCAGGATCACGTCGCCCTCGGCCGTGCGATACTTCTCCGTCACGCCGCACTGCGCAAACGACGTATCTAAAAACTGGATGTCGATCTTGCCGCGCAGCGATTGCACCTGCGCCATGCGGTTGACCACTTCGATGAGTTCGCCGGACGCGGCCTCTTTGAGCGGGGCGAGCAGCGGCGGCACTGTGACCTTGCTCTTATAGAATCTTGAGCAGCCGCTCCCGCCCGCGAGCGACGCCAGCCCCAGCACTAATGCGAGCGCGTAGCGCTTCCCGCGCGAGCCTGCCCGAAATGAGTTTGAACCGTTCATCGAAAAGTGTCGGACGCCGATGCCGGGAGCCTCCGATCCGGCAAAATTCCTTTGGAAATTTAATAGGCGAAGCTAACAAAGCGTTCCGCCCTTGTCAACGCGTGCCAACGAAAGACTGAGGGGAAGGGGAAAGGGGTAAAGGGGTAAAGGGAAAGACAAAAACAGGCGGGATGCGGAGCGTCGTCTACACCTTTCCCCCTTTTCCCTTTCCCCCTTACCCTTCGTCCAAAACGAGGGGCGGGCGGTTGAATCTGTGGCGGATGCGGTTGATGGCGCGCAGCACTTTGGGGCGGCTCACGAGTTTGAGTTCGAGTTGTCGCTTGCCGGGAAAATCGAGGAGCATCACGCCCATCAGGATCGTCAGAACGCCCTGCCCCGGCACGCCCGGCAGAGACATCACGATGCCGAACAACACCAGCGCCGCGCCCAGCAAATTCTTCAGGATGAGGCCGCCCCAGCGCAGCACCGGATGCCCCTCGACCCAGAACTCGCGTCCGTGCTCGGCCTTGAAATAGGTATCCGGCAACTTGATGAGCACGACTATCGTCGCCACGATGCTCAAGATGAAGGTGACGACCGAGAACACGACCACCCAGACGACGCGCTGCCCCGTCAGGCCGAGCGTGTTCGTCAATTCTGTTAACCAAACGGGCATTCCTTCTCCGGCCGGGGTGGACGGCAGCGTCGCCGCCTCCGCCCGCCTCTCGTCTCAACGCAACGCTTCGCGCGCCGCGATGAGCGCATCGAGCATCTCCGCGACGGCCTCTCGCGCCGCGCCCTCCAAATTGAAGTCGCGCTCGCGCGCGCCCTCCCAGAATTCTCCCAGTTCGCGCGCCCCCGCGCGCTCGAACGCTAAAGCCTGCGCCAGCAAGTCCAGAATGTCCGCCGCTTTCACCAGACGCGCTTCCAAACTCTCGCGCGCCTCGTAATCATCGTGCAGCGCGACATACTCGGCGGCGCGGCGCGCGTCCAGCGCGCGCACCATGTCGGCGAACGCCGCCCGCTCGGCCGCCCTGCGCGCCGCCGCACCGTAGTACAAGGCCATCGTGCGCGGCATGTCGCCCGTGCGCGCCTCGGCCAGATCGTGCAACAGCGCGACGCGCAACACGCGCTCGACATCCACCTCCACGCCGCGCGCACGCACCTCGTCCGCCAGGAGCATCGCCGTGAACGCCACGCCGTAACTGTGCGCCGCCACGGACTCCGCCCCCGGCGCAAGCCCGCGCAACACCCAGCCCGTCCGGTCGAGCCGCTTCAAGCGTTGGAGTTCGATCAACAGAGATTCCATAGCAACTTACGGCTACCACACTTTGAGTCGCGCCGCCTGCACCCGCGCCCACACCTCGTCCGTCATCGAGAGCCGCCACACGCCCCCGAGCAGCCAGTTAAAACGAGGGTCTTTCCTCGCTAGCTCTTCGACCCGGTCTATATAAGCGGGGCCGAAATCCGAAAGCAGGTCTTCGAGCGGCCCGGCGGCCAGACTGGCGAGCACTTTGTCGGAGAGTTCCCGCCGGTAGGCGGCGAGCACGAGCCGCCAGAGCAGTTCCGCCTCGCCTTCGAGCTGCCAGTTTATGACTTCGGAAATCGCCCACCAGTTGCTCTGCTCCTCGGGCGTGCCCCTTTCGGCCTCGGTCGCCGCGATCCAGGCATCAACCACTGTCCGCAGCTCGGCATCCTCCATTACGCCCCCCCACCATCTCAGACGAACATCTTGCCGGGATTCAAAATCCCGTTCGGGTCGAGCGCGCGCTTGATGCTCTTCATGGCGTCGATGGTTGCCGCGCCGAGCGCCATGTCGAGGTAGGGCGCTTTGACGTAGCCGATGCCGTGCTCGCCGCTGATCGTGCCGCCGAGTTCGACCGAGACGGCGAAGGTGTCGCGGACGGCCGCGCGCGCCCGCCGCATCGCGCCCGCATCGTCGCGGTCGCACATGAAGTTGACGTGGATGTTGCCGTCGCCGGCGTGGCCGAAGTTGACGACGAACGTGTCGTGCAGTCGGCCGATCTCTTCGATGCGCGCGACGAGTTCGGGCACGCGCGAGCGCGGCACCACCACGTCCTCGTTGAACTTCATCGTGCCGAATTTTTTGAGCGCGGGCGAGATGGCGCGGCGCACGTCCCACAAACGCTCCTCTTCCTCGCGCGTCTCCGAGCGCATCACGTCGAAGCCGCCGCCGTCGCGCACGACCCGCTCGCAGATGAGCGCGTCGCGCTCCACCTCCGACGTGTGGCCGTCAACCGAGACGAGCAGCAGCGCGCCCGCCTCCGCGCCGAAGCCGAAGGCGAACTCTGTCTCGACGGCCGCGATGGCGTTGCGATCTAACACCTCGATGGCGACGGGCGTCACGCGCGCGCGGTTGAAGCGCGGCACGCAGGCGCACGCCTCCGCCATCGTGCGGAACGTGGCGCGCACGGTGCGCGTCGCTTCGGGCAGCGGCAGGAGGCGAAGCGTGGCCTCGGTGATGATGCCGAGCATGCCTTCCGAGCCGCAGATCAGTCCGGTGAGGTCGAAGCCGACGACGTTCTTGCTCGTCAAACCGCCGGTGCGGATCACTTCGCCCGTCGGCGTCACGACTTCGAGGCCGGTCACGTAATGCTTCGTCACGCCGTACTTGGCCGAGCGGATGCCGCCCGCGTTCTCCGCGATGTTGCCGCCGATGAAAGAGGTTTTGTAAGAGGCCGGGTCGGGCGGATAGAACACCCCCTCGGCTTCGACCGCCTGCTGCAACGCGTAGGTCGTCACGCCCGGCTCGGTGACGACGTAGAGATCGTCTGCGTTGATCTCGCGTATGCGATTCATGCGATCCGTGCCGATGACGACGCCGCCCTCGACCGGCACAGCCCCGCCCGTGTAACCGACGCCGCCGCCGCGCGCCGTGACGGGAAAACGGCGTTCGTTGGCGAGTTTGAGAATCGCTGCGACTTCGGCCGTCGTCCGCGGCAGCAAAACGGCTTCGGGCGGAAACTTCTCCTTCACCGCGTCCGCCGCGTAAGGCTCGACCTTATCCTCGTCCACCAGCACGTTTTCCGCGCCGACGATCTCGCGCAAACGCGCGAGCACGTCCTCGTCCGACGCCGCCGTGCGCGCGCGCCCGCGCTCCATGATTCCTTCGTGATGACTACTCATAAGTTGACCCTGAACAGAGACGCGTTTACTTTAACGCGCGCGTCGCTTCGGCTACAACACCCTGCCGGCGCGGCGCGAGCTTTTATCTTCTCATAAAACCAAAGCGGCGACGCGAATCATAAACGCAGAGCGGCGACGCGATCATAAACGCAGAGCGGCGACGCGAATCATAAACGCGTCGCCGCCCGTGTCTTTTGCCGTCGGATAAATTCAGACGTTACTGATTGTCGCCCGCGCTCGCCGATTGATTGAGCACGAGCCGGAAGGTCGTGTTCTTTTCCAGACGCAGGTTGTTGCCCGTGAGCGAAAGCGTCGAGCCGCCTTCGACCGTGCCGCTCGTTGCTTCCGAGATGCGTATGCCGCCGAGCGTGCCGCCGACCGCGCCGCCCACCGCGCCCGTCGTGCCGGAGACGATCTCGCCCCCCGCGCGCGTCGTCGTATCGAGGACGCCGCCCGCCGTGTTCGTCACGCCGCCGAGCAGGCCGCCGCCGCCGCTGCCGGAACGGCTGCCGCCGCTCGCCGTCGAGGTGGCGCGCGTGTCCGAGCTTGCGCTGAAGTCGTCGTTCGAGCTGCGCGCGCTCGCTCCAGCCTGCGCGATGGAAGTGATCGTGGCCGAGATGGGGGTGGCGAGCGAACCGCTTTCCAACCTGTCGAAGACGAGGCCGATGCGCGATTCGGCGTTCGACTTCGTGCGTTGCTGCACGTCGGTTACACGGCCGATGAGCCGCGCGCCCTTCTTCGCCACCACCTGCCCGTTCGATTTGAGCGTCTCGGTGGTGCGCAGCACAACGCGGTCGCCGACTCTGGCCTTCCGCGCGTCGAGAGTCGTTTCCAGTTGCGCCGCGAGTTGCGTTCCCGAAGCGATCTGCAAGTTGCCGTCGCCGCTCCGTTGAACGGATGAATTGTTGCTGCCGACCGCGCGGGCGCGCGTGCGGCTCTCTTGCGCCGGTGTGTCGATGGATGCGCCGGTGAGCGCGATGAGTGTTGCGAGCACAAATGTTCTTTTCATAATCCCTCGTTAATTTTCCGCGCCGCCCGCTAAAGGGGGTTCGCGCGCGTCCTGATAGTTTCGGAAGGGGAGATTCAAGGCGACTGCATCGCGGCGACTCGCTGCGACCATGCGACGACACGGGTTCGGTCGCCGATCTCTACGAGCCTGCCTTGAGGCAACTTCGATGCCCGGATCATAGAGAGAATGAGCCACGGGCTGTGTTGTGATTAGATTATGATTTTCGTGGCACGCGAGGCGGGGCACAGCGCGACGTAAAACTTAAGACGCTTCCGATGCTCGACGACTGCGAGCATCGGAAGCGTCTTAAGTTTTATGCAGGGTTGAATATCAGAAGCAGCCGGGGTGTCCGCAGCTACAGGCAATCTCGGTGATTCCCGTGTCGCTCGCGTTCTCGCAGTATTCGCCGCAATAGTCGCTGTCTTCGGCCGCCGCGCAGTCGCACAAATCGTGCTTACATTTCTTGCCGTCGTTTGCCATGTCTCTACTCCTTGTGGCTGGCGTTGAAGAGTTGGGGGCATCCGTGCGGATTCAGATTTTCTTCCCTCGCCACGCAAAGGTCAAGACACTCGCGTCGCGCGCCCCGGAGAGCGCGCGCCACATTTTACGGCGCGGGATTGACGACAATGCTCACGCGCTCGTTGCCGACGACGATCTCAATCGGGTTGCCGATTTGCAGCGGGAGCGTCCGCCCATTGATGTTGATTTCAAGGCGCGGCAGGGTTGACGCCGCGGAGACGTTCATCGCGGGCGCGTCTGCTGGCGTTGCCGGTGTTGCGCGGCCGGCCGCCGTCGCGGGCGTCGCGCTGTCGGGCGCGGGCGATGCGCCGCCGTCCGGTTTAGCCACATCCGTCGAACGCGTCAGCAGGTTGATGGCTACGATGCGCCACGTCGTCGGCGTACAGGTCAGCCGCAAGCCCGGCGTGTCCACTTCCGCCACTTCGCCGACGGCCAGCGTCCCGACCTTCCACATGCCTTCGCCGCAGCGCACGCCGCTCGTGTCGTAAAAGGTGGCCGAGCCGGAGACGTAGTTGTAGAAAAACCCGCTGCGATTTTCGATGGCGACGAGCACGTTGCGCGTCGGGGCATCCTGCGTGCCCGCGAGCGCGGTGGTGCGAAGCCGGCCGCCGAGCGCGACGCGCCCCGCCGCGTCGTAAGCCGTGGCCGCTTCCGTCAACGCGACGCGCGGCTCGCCGCCCGGCGTGGCCGTCGCCATCCCCGATTCGACGGGCGCGGTTTGCGCGCTCGCGCCCACGGCGCACACGGATAGGACGAGTGCCAGATGAAACACTTTCGCGGCGCGCGCCGGACGAAACACGTTGAAGATTGCTTTCACTTTTGCCCTTCCCTTCACCGAAGACAATTTTTTAAGTTCGCCGGACAAAGACAATTTTTTAAGTTCGCCGGACGACGGTTTTTAAGTTCGGCGGACGACGGCGATGATGTGCGTGCCGCCGTCGAGCGCGCCCGGTTGGCGACAGGCTTCGCGTTCCCAAGCGAAAAACTTTTCCCAGAGCACCGGGTCGGCCTCGATCTCCGCGAGCGCGTCGTGATTGTTGACCGAGAGAAAGTTTGCGGCCGACGCGGCGACGATTGTACACGAATGCCGCCGGAGCAACGCCTCCAATTCCGCCCAGCGGTACATGTGGCAGACGTGTCCCGCCCCAATCTCGCCCAACTGGTCGCCCGTCGAGAACACGTGTTCCACCTCTTCCAGACTACGCTCGCGCGCCCACTTGACGACGCCGGGCAAAAATTTTCGCGTCGCCCCCGCGAGCGACATCACGCTCAGCAGCACGTGGCCGCGCGGCTTCACGACGCGCAAAAGTTCTCCGAGCGCGTCGTCGGCGCGTTCCAGCACGTAGCTGAGAGGGCCGCCGTAGGCGACCGCCGCGTCGAACGTCCCCTCGGCGAACTCGGACAGGTCGACGATGTCCAGAACTTTCCGCGCCGCCACCGAGCCCGCGTGCCCGGCCGCGCCGACCCGCGCGCGATTGTATTCGAGCTGCACGGCCGAGAGGTCGCCGACCGTGATGCGCGCGCCGAGTTTCGCCAGCTCAATCGTGAAGCGCCCCGGCCCCGCGCCGATTTCCAACACCTCCGCGCCCGCCCCGATGAACTTTTCCAGCAACTCTCGATGCAGTCGGAAACTGACGCGGCTCTCCACGTCCGCGTCCAGCCGCGCCCACTCGCGCTCGCCGTAGTTGTCGAAATAATCGCCGATCAGGTTGGCGTCGTAATAGCCGCTCATCAAATTCACCCCTTCCCGAATCGAAGCCGCGCGCTCTCGTGTTCAACTTCCGCCCCGCGCGCTCCCGTGTTCAACTTCAGCCCCGCGCGCTCATGCTTAACTTCAGCCACGCGCGCTCGCGCTCAAACGTGCGCGCCGCAAGCCACGCTCAAGTCCGCGACGCTTGCCGCGTTCAACTTGCGCGCCGGCGCGCACGCAACCGTCCAGACCGCGCGCCCCGCGCGTTCGCCGCGCGTAACCCTCTTACGTCGGCCGACACCGGAAATGTTCGCGCGCGCGTTCTTAGGGGCGCGTGCGAAGAATTTAGAGCGCGCCCGGTCGGGGCGACACGTCGAAGCATCTCGCATTTGGGAACGCTCTTTGCACTAGGGGCTTTCAGAATTGCGTCGGTGACGCGAAATCATACACGGCATGGGGCCGACTGAAGCTCGTTTCTCAGTTTTCCCGGTGCCGCGAGGCGAAAAAAATCATACGTGCAGATAAAAGGGAGATAACAGATGGCAAATTCGACGGGTACGAATCAGAAACGCTCGCAGGTTGTGACGGGCATGTTCAGGGACAGAGACAGCGCCGAGCGCGCCTACACCTCACTTTCCGAACGCGGCTACAGCAAAGACGACATCAACGTCATCATGTCGGACGACACGCGCAATAAATATTACCCGGAAGGCAGCGACGCGGCCGACTCGGAACTCGGCTCGAAGGCGCTCGAAGGCGCGGGCAAGGGTTCGGCCATCGGCGGCACGACCGGCGCGATTCTCGGCGCGATTGCCGCCATCGGAACCTCCGTGGCGCTGCCCGGACTCGGCCTGCTCGTGGCGGGGCCGCTGGCGGGCGCGCTCGTCGGCGCGGGCGCGGGCGGCGCGGCCGGCGGCCTGATCGGCGCGATGGTCGGCTCCGGCATCCCGGAAGACCGCGCGAAAGAATACGAGACGGGCGTCAAAGAGGGCGGCATCGTGATGGGCTTCAACCCGCGCTCGAACGAAGATGCGGAGTATTTCGAGCAACAGTGGAACAGCGACAAGGCCGAGGGCGTCTATCGCGGCGAGACGACGATCCCGGTGGTCGAGGAGGAGTTGCAGGTCGGCAAGCGCGAAGTGGAGCGCGGCGGCGTGCGCGTCGAGAGCCGCGTCGAGGAGAAGCCGGTGACGGAAGAGGTGCAACTGCGCGAGGAGCGCGTCCACGTCGAACGCCGCCCGGTTGATCGCCCGGTGACGGACGCCGACAACGCTTTCCGCGAAGGCACGGTCGAAGTGACGGAGCGCGCCGAAGAGGCCGTGGTCTCCAAGACGGCGCGTGTCGTCGAGGAAGTCGTCGTCGGCAAACAGGTCGAGGAACACACCGAAACCGTCCACGAAACGTTGCGGCGCACGGACGTCGACGTGCAGGAAGTCGACATGAAGACGACGACCCGCGATGATCAAGGCCGGTAAGAGGTTGGCGAACGAGTTAGCGCCGGAAGCCTTTTTGACTTCCGGCGCATGATGCCGGACGACGACGATTAGCACTCACCCGACGGGTGCTTCGCGTCGTCCGGTATCACACGTCAGGGCGCTGTCCGCGCGGCTCCCTCTTTTTACGAGATGCCGTGCGGCGCACTAATCATTAAGAAACCGGGCTAACGAGAAATGAAGGACGACCGGATGAGCGGCGACAAACTTCAGGCGACGGGCTTCAAAACAGAGACGGGCGGGGCGGCAGAGCAGCACGCAGGCGCGCGGCCGTTTGAGTCCGAGCAGAAGACCGAACGGCTCACAACGGCGGCGTCAACGACGCGGCGCACGGTCGGCGTCTACGAACGCCCGGCGCAGCGCGCGCGTTTGTCGCTCCCGCTCGTCGTCATTTTGATCTTGAGCGCGCTCGTCTCCGTCGTCACCGCCGTGCGATTTCTGTTTTAAGAGAACGGCCGAAATCTCGCCGAACCAGAGAGAAAGGAATTAAAGATGAGTCAAACGAGAGCCACAGCAGAGGGAGGACAGAAAACCGCAATCGTCACCGACCGCGACGGCCTGCGCGGGCGCATCGACACCGCCGCGCCGCAGACGCGCGAGGGCGGTCGCCCCGAAGTACTCGTCCATCTCGACAACGGGCGGCAGGCCTTGGTGCCGGTGGACGAGTTGATCCTGGAGAACGACGGCAATTTCACGCTCCCCTTCAGCCTCTCCGAAATCGCGCATCCGCAACAGGAAGCGGCGGCGACGGCAACGACCGCCGGGCGGCGCGAATTTGCCGGCGACGCCATGAGCGACGAAACCATCGTTACCTCGAATCGCACGCGCGAAGAGGAGCGCATCGTGATGCCCGTCGTGGCCGAGACGCTCGACGTGCAGAAGCGCAAGGTGGACACGGGCGGCGTGCGCATCAGGAAAGTGGTGCACGAGCGCGAGGAAGTGGTGGACGAGCCTTTGATGCGCGAGGAGGTGCAGGTCAAGCGCGTGCCGATCAACCGCGTGGTGGAAGCGCCCGTGCCCGTGCGCCACGTCGGCAACACGATGATCATCTCGCTGCTGGAAGAGGTGCTGGTGGTGGAAAAGCGGCTGATGTTGAAAGAGGAACTGCACATCACGAAGGGCGAGATCGAAACTTACAAGCCGCAGCGCGTGACCCTGCGGACGGAGGAGGCGGTGGTCGAGCGCGTCGGCGAGGATGAGGACGTTGCTCCGGAGTTGACGAGGGGGCGTGTGGGCGGCCAGTAGTAGGCGGCGTCTAACGGGGCGGAGTGAGTTTCGTCGGGCGGAAGCGTTAGAGGTTTGTCGGGACGTTCGAGTTTAGCGGGCACGTATTCGGCCTTCGTGCCGGATAAAACTGAAAGGGGAGCAAGAAATGGCGAAAACTGTGATCGGGTTGTTTGATAATCGCGCGGAGGCGCAGGGCGTGGTGCAGGAACTGCTGGCCGAGGGCTTCCGGCGCGATGACATCAGCGTGATGTCGAAGAAGGCCGAGGGAGCGCAGGCCAAACAGGGCGAGACGGTCGCCTACGTCGAAGAGGACGGCGAGGAACAGATCAAGGACATGGCCTGGGGCGCGGGCACGGGCGCGGCCATCGGCGGGCTGGCGGGACTGCTGCTGAGCCTCACGTCGCTGGCGATTCCGGGCATCGGGCCGGTGCTGGCGGCCGGGCCGCTCGCGGCCGTCATCGCGGGCGCAGGCATCGGTGCGACCGCCGGCGGGCTGATCAGCGGCCTGACCCGGCTCGGCGTGCCCGAAGAGGACGCCAACTACTACGCCGAAGGCGTGCGGCGCGGCGGCACGCTGATCAGCGTGGATGCTTCGGACGAGCGGGCGGAGCGCGCGGTGGCGATCATGAAGCAACACGGCGCGGTGGAGATCGACAAGCGCGCCGCGCAGTGGCGCGACGAAGGCTGGAGCGGTTTCGACGCGAACGCCACCGGGACGGCATTCAACGCCTTCGCGGGCGGCAATCAAATGAAAGCCGATTCGTCTGAGATGACGGCCGAGCATCAACGTCCGGTGCTGGAAGCACGCGGGGCGCAGAGCCAGGTGGCCGTGCCGGTCGTCGAGGAAGAGTTGCAGGTCGGCAAGCGCGAGGTGGAGCGCGGCGGCGTGCGCGTCGAAACGCACGTCACGGAGACGCCCGTCGAGGAGAACGTCGAACTGCGCGAGGAGCACGTCAACGTCGAGCGTCGCCCCGTGGACTACACTTTCCACGGCACGGAATCGGAGGCTTTCAAGGAGTCGCTCGTCGAGATCAGGGAAGCTTACGAAGAATTGGTCGTGAAGAAGAAGGCGCGCGTCGTGGAAGAGGTGGTCGTCAACAAGGACGTGGAACAGCACACGGAGACCGTTCACGAAACGCTGCGCCGCACGGACGTCAACGTCGAACCGATAGATGCGGGCAAGGCGCGCGGCGCGCGCGCGTCGGCACAGAACGACGACCCGCTCGATCTTTAACGCCAACGGCGTCGAAGGCGAGCGGCGTTAACGCGACAGGCTTTAACATCACCGGCTTTAACGTGATTTGAAAATGTTCGAGCGGTAATTTACGCGGCCGCGGCCGCACTACAACCACATGGAGGGACGTTTGATGATGAACGAAGGAAGGTTTTCCAGATTCGTGAGGGTCGGCCTGCTCAGCCTGACACTGCTTGCCGGCGCGGGCACGGCGTCGGCGCAAAACAACGACAACGCGAACAACAATCGCGCGGGGAGCACGCGAGACGACGACCGCCGCGAGACGAGAACGGCCGACCGCCGCGAAGACGACACGGACTGGGGCTGGCTCGGCCTGCTCGGTCTCGCAGGGCTGCTCGGCCTCATGCCGCGCAAGAAAAAGGAAGTCCACGTTCGCGACACTCACGACACACGCGGCGCGGGCGGCGCGGGCGACCGCAGATAGACGAAGACTCCGGCGAGAGGCTTCCCACAACGCGAGAACATGGGGCAACGGGAGAGCGACGCTTCTCCCCTTGCCCTGCTCTTTTTATAAGCCCTGTTTTTGTTATAAGCCCTGCTCTTTTTTGGGCAATAATATAGTTGGGTCACACTTTGCGGATGAAGCTGCGCTATTCGCGGTCGGGTGCATGCCGTTAGGCGGCCTTTGCTGCGCCTCCAATTACGTTACAGCCGCACGCATCAAGGCTGTCGGACTTGCCCCCCTCCGAGATGCTCTTCATCTTCCTCTCCCAAAACGTGAGCCCGCAGTTTCTCAGCTATTTCTACCATCTTCTCGATTGTTTCATCGTCAGGGTTCTTCGCGCTTATCGCTCCGTCATAGAACCAGAACGGCACGCGCTCAGGATGGCCGTCCCAGATCACAGCTTTGATCCGTTCGACGCTTTCCCCTTTGCTGCGCTCGAACCAAAAGTCTTCAGAAACACTAAGCGAAGGGTCGGCAGCAACCACGACCTTCCATTCTGACTCTGAGATCGGGTATTCCTCAGTCTCCAGCCATGATGGGGCTCGGGTGATGTATAGATCATAGCCCATAGCTCAATCTCCTATTGGACGCGTAACGCCCGGCATCAGCGGCGCGCACACAACGAAACACGCATCCAGGTCATGCGGATGAAAGCCGCGCGATTCGTGGTTGGGTGCATGCCGTTGTCAGGCGGCGGCACCATACAAATCGAATTGTCTGAGTGGTATCGTCAGCGGCACGGGATTGTCCCTTCGTACACCACGCGCCTGCGCCCGCCCCTCTCCAACTCCACGCGCATCGCCGACCCCACGGGCGAGGCGTACCAGCGCACACGGAGCCCGCCTTTCCCCTTCGGCCCCTCCAGGGTGGTGCGGAACGAGGCGTCCGTCACCGACCCTTCCTGACTGTAATGAGAAGTCCAGGCGAAGAACCCTGCCTCGACCGGCGCGCCCAGTTCCTCGGCCACCACGGGGCTGCGCCGCGACACCTCCAGCGCGCAGGCGTAGCCGTCCGTTCCCTTGGCGTGGAACCCAAAGACGTAGACGAAGATGCCGACGAAGGCGAGCACGGCGACGAGGATTAAGAATCTACCCACGATATTCGTCCCTTTCTCTCAGCTTCCACACAAGGGAGCCGCCTAACGCCCGGCATCACCCGCGCCCACATTCAAGTTACATAAGAGGCAGCGTGAAGGGGAGTCGGGTGCATGCCGTTGTTAGGCGTCTGTTTCGCCAGGGTCGATATAGATCAGTAAGGGCGAGACTTCTTAAGAGCCATCCTGATCACGACAACAGTGACAAGAATAACGACGCAAGTAAACATGACTATCAGCAGGAAATATAACAAGAACCCTACCGGGCTGTCTGCGAAGTAAATGACCCTATCTGGCGACCCCCATCTTCTCGAGACCGCGGTTATATGACCTGTCACCACAGCCCGGTAAAGAACGAGGAGGAGTCCACCCGACATCGCGGCCATAGGGAGGATGAGGAGCCTGCATAGCCAGAGGCGCCAGCGCTCAATCGGTGCGGGTGATCGATTGTCTGTCACTACGACCTCCGAGTTCGACGCCTAACGCCCGGCATCACCCGCCGCGACGAGACGTGATTACAACATAGTCTCGCGCATGAGAGCTACGCTATTCGCGGTCGGGTGCATGCCGTTGTTGGGCGTCGCGTGGCATCAATCAATGCATAGAAATAATTGTTCTTTATCGTTCATAGCAATAGCGATTCTATGCACTCATTTATTTTTCGCTTGAAATCAACATCTGTATTGACGCTGTGAAAATCGTATTGCTTTGCTTCCTTCTCAATGTAGTTGCCAAAATGACTTATCATTCTTGCAATCGCCAAAAAAGTATTTTCTTCCTTAGCGTTTCTTAAGACCCAATCAATCTTGGCAGTGTTTGCTTTAAGACCGGAAACAATGTGTTCGATCTTGGCTTTGTAGAGGAAAATTACTTTCAACTTGTCCTGATTTTCAGGAGCAACCAATGTATGTAACAGCTGTGGGAGAATTTGCCAGCCCTCTAATATCAAGTCGTGTTCATCCTCGACGGCATATCGACTAAACCACTATGCACTGAAAGTGCATAGATTTCCGCAGGACTGAAAGTCCGACTCATTCGAGGATGAACGAGTCGCTCTCCTGATTCGATGATTGCCGATGATGCTCAAGGTATTCCTGCACCACCGTTTCGCTGACGTTGCCCGTGCTCCATGCGCCATAGCCGATAGCCCAGAAGTGTCTGCCCCAGTACCGTTGGCGCAGCGCCGGATATTCTTCTTGCAGTCGGCGGCTGGTTCGCCCTTTAAGCCGCTTGACCAACTCCGACAATGACTTCGAGGGCGGATACTCAATGTGCATATGCACGTGGTCTTTGCTCACGACACCCTTAAGTATGCGCACGTCCTCGGCGTCGCAAATTTGTACCAGCAGGTCGCGGCAGCGAACTTTGATGTCTCCTTGCAGCACGTGATAGCGGTACTTCGTGCCCCACACCAGATGGGCTGTCAGCCGTGTAATCGTGTGCCCGCCATGTCGGTTATTGCGCATCGGGCACGACTTCTATCATGCGATAGAAGTGTGTCGCAACTGAAAGTCTTGCACCGAAGGTGCATAGTTTTGCACTAGCGTGTCTGTGACAATAAAATTCGCAACTCCGGCCCAGTATGTTTCGGCTGAGTGTAGATAGAAATTGACAATTTGTTCGGTCGAGTATGTGGCGTAAAAATCATCAACGGTTTCTCGTCCAAGACGCGACGCAAAAAGCGGCAGTTTGGTTACATACTCTTGTTCAGGAATATAAGGGGTAATGACAGATGTTACGTGGTCTAGAGAAAAGTATGGAAAAGATGTTTTTCCTGCCAATCCTTCAGCCAGATTTGTCTTTCCAACTCGCGGCGAACCACCGATTAAGTAAATCACAACAATCCATCAACAATCAGCCAACAATATTCAAGAAGGCTGCCCAACGCCGGGGATAACCGCCGCGCATCCAACGTGATTAAGGCTAAGTCTCGCGCATGAGAGCCGCGCGATTCGCGGTCGGGTGCATGCCTTGTTAGGCATCGTCCGGTCATACTACGCACCCGCTACGAGCATTGGGCATCTAAGTAATCAAATACCCATTGGAATTATTTCTAATGGCAATTTAGTTTATCTACAAAGAAAGGAAAAGCAAAAAAGTTATGCTTAAAAATTTCTTCCAAAAAGACTATTGGTCTATGACAGACAGAGAATTGGCTAATGAGGCTACGAAATATAATATTCCACATATTTCAATAGCAGGCGAACATGGGGAACATTGGTACATGGATCGAGATAAGATAATAAACAAACTATTGGCTAAAGACATTGCTATGCGAACTAAACAAATAGCTGTGATTTCAATTATTGCATTGGTAATTTCATTTATAAGTTTGAGCTTGAACTTTTTGAGGAAATAACATCAGATTTCCGCTATGAGAGCGGTGAGAACTGAATATCATCGCTCTCTTTTTCAAATTTCAATATTATGGATTCTGAGCATTATCAATTTTTCTTTCAAGATCATTCAACTTACTATTCAAATCTTTTAAACTTGAATCAACTTTAGAAGTATCTGACTCAACATCTGGAACAACTAACTTCCAATCATAATAATCAAATTGCCTAACATGATGTTTAAGACTTTCAACTTCACTATTCACCTCACCAGCTTGAGATTTAACATGAATCATTTCAAGCTTCGCTTCATGTAACCGGGTTTCGAGGTCATCAATTTTATTTCTCAACTCCTGATTTTCATTTTCCAACTCATCAATTCTTTCTGAATCAACACATCCAGAAAATAAGAGAGAGAGTAAACATATTGAAAGGATAAGCACTTTGTTCATAAAAAACTCCCTTTAGGTACGAACCCTACCACGCAACAGATGCATAACGCGTGTTAGACCGAATGATTCGGCCTAACACGCCTAATATGTGTCAAAAGCCGCTCCCGGTTTAGCAGGATGCTCTGTTGGCATCTGCCATTTAACTACACGCCACGCAGGTTAAGCCGGAGAGAATTAGACTCCTGCCCCGGTCTGCGACTCAAAGCCCACGGCTCGCCGGGCAATGTCCTCTTGTCATATCTGCGTCGAGTCAGTCAACTATGTTATTGCTCTTTTTTGTCTAAGCGACGACGGGCATGAAGCGCGCGCCGTGGGGCATCACGTAACCGGGCGCGGCGGCTGTATCGTCGCCAACTTGCGCGAGCGCCTCGGCAATCGTGCGCGCCGGGGTCATACGCATGCGGCGCACGTCGGCGGCGTCCAGCCCGGAGACGAGTTGGACGTCGAAGCGTTCGGCTTTAGTTAAAAGCGCCCACGCGGTCTGCCCGCTGACGGCGTAGGAGGCGCGCAGGGAGGCGGCGAGCGCGCGGGAGTTTTCGGCGTCGAACCACTGTAGGAAATCGGCGTGCCCCGTGCCGTCGGCGCACTCGGCCAGGAGGATGATCGTGCCGCCTTCGGTGCAGGCGTGCGCGGCCATGTCGAGCGTCTTGTGCGCCTGAATCAGGTTGATGTCGTGCGGCCAGCCGCCGCACGAAGCAACGACGAGCGGGCGTTTCTCCGCGATCCGAATGGTGTGCGCGTCGGCGTATTCGGCGCAGGCGAGACGGTGCGCCGTGCGCCAGTCGCCGGCGTAGAGGCGCGTGGCCTGGCCGCGCTCGTTCGTCCAGGTGTTGATGAGAAACGACGGCGCGATCTCGGCCGCGACGCGCTCGCATTCCTCGTGGACGGCGTTGCCGTCGAGCCTGCCCGTGCCGACGCCCGCGCGCCTCGCGCCCGTCTCGAAGTCCAAAGCGTGCAGGTGGGTCGCGGCTACGGTGCGCGCCGAGGCGAGGCCGGGGCAGATGCTCTTGCGCCCGCCCGTGAAGCCCGCGAAGTAGTGAAAGTTCACCGCGCCCGTGAGGATAACGTGGTCGTGTTCGGCGAGCGCGCGGTTGAGTTCGATGGGCGTGCCGCGTTCGGTCTCGCCGAGTTGGACGTGTTGCGTCGCATCCGCGGGGTCGTGGTCGAGCGTGCGTATGCGCTGGAGGACGAAGGGTGTGAGCAGTTCGCGCCGCTCGGCGGCATTGACGGGGCGGTGTATGCCGGTGGCGAAGATGATGCGCAAATCGTAGGGCGCGACGCCGAGTTGGACGAGACGCCGGACGAGCAGGTTGACGACCTGCCCGCTGGCCGTCGCGCGCGTCGCGTCCGAGACGACGATGAGCACGCTCTCGTTCGGCGAGATGATGTCTTCGAGCGGCTGCGAGTCGAACGGGTCGTCGATGAGCGCGCCCATCTGCGCATCGGAGAGCGGCGGCGCGGCCGTCTCCGCGTCCTCCGGCGCGAGCACCTGAAAGCGCCCGCCTTCGTCAACGAAAGAGATTCGCGCGCGGCCGTAAGCCAATTCGATATTCGACATAAAATTCACAGGGTAAGGGGGAAGGGGGAAAGGGTAAGGGTGGAAAAGAAGATCGCTCGATTCCCTCTCCCGCTCCTGGCTTCGCCCTTATGCTCCTGGCTTTGCCCTTACCCTTTCCCCCTTCCCCTTACCCTTTCCCCTGTTCCCTGTGCCCTACCCGTTTAGATTCCGAACCGCCCGAGCGCGCTTTCGATCACATCGAGCGAGGCGAAATCCGCGCCGCCCGCCGAGCGCGCATCGGCGAGCCAACGCCGCAGGCGGCGCGCATCGTCGAGCGTCGGGATACGGCACGCGCCCGTCAGGGCGAGCGTCACCAGGTGATCGGGCGCGCCGTGTGTGACGAGCGCGGCCTGCAACGCCGCCTGCTCGCGGAGGTCGAGTGTGAGCAGAAGATTGATTTCCATAAGGAGCGAGTTTCAGGTTTCAGGTTTCAAGTTTCAGGACTGAAGTTCTTCGTTCTTTAACTTGAAACTTGAAACCTGAAACCTGAAACTACTTATTCTTTCCCCGAACTGAAACAGGCCGTGCCCGCGTGGCAGAAGTGAAAGGTTTCGTCCTCGAAATCTTCGGTCTCCATTTGCAGCGTCAGGTGGTCGAGGCCGAAGCGGTCGTGGAGTTTGACGCGCAACTCTTTGAGCAGTTCGGGCTGCAAGACCGTGTGGGCGTGGACGACGTGCGCGCTCAGGGCTTCGCGTCCCGAAGTGATCGTCCAGACATGCAGGTCGTGGACGCCGTGGACGCCCGCCGTCGTGCGGATAACTTCTTCGACCGATGCGAGGTTGATGTGGGCGGGCGTGCCCTCCAGCAAAACGTTCGTCGATTCCCTGATGAGATGCCACGAACTCCAGACGATGAGCAACGCGATCCCCGCGCTGAACAGCGCATCCGCCCTGTACCACCCGTAGGCCGACATCAACACGCCCGCGATGATCGCGCCCACCGATCCGAGCGCATCGCCCATGATGTGCAGCCACGCGCCGTGCATGTTGAGGTCGTCGTGATGGTCGCCGTGGAGCAGCCAGGCGCACAGGAGGTTGATGAAGAGGCCGCCGCTGGCGACGACGATCATCAGGTTGCTCGCCACTACGCGCGGGTCGTGCCAGCGTTCGTAGGCCTGATAGAAGATCAGGAGCGCCATCACGACGAGCGCGACGCCGTTGACGAGCGCGGCGAGAATTTCCAGACGATGATAGCCGAAAGTTTTACTCGGCGTGGCGGGGCGCGCGCCGAACCACACGGCCATCAAAGCGAGCGCGAGCGCGGCCACGTCCGTCAGCATGTGCCCGGCGTCGGCGAGCAGCGCGAGCGAGCCTGTCCACCACCCGCCGAAAGCTTCGGCCAGCATGTAGAACGCGGTCAGCGCGAGCACGATTAACAGTCGCCGGCGGCTGCGTTCGGCGCGCGCCGAGAGATGGTGTTCGTGCGGCGCGTGCCCGCCGTCGTAGTGCCGGTCGCCGTGCCGCTCGTGCTGTGATGGTAGCGCGTTCATCTCTCACACACCGCGTTCGTGGGACATAAAATTAAAGCCGGATGCGCCTGTTAGATTACAAGCGCATCCGGCAATGGTCAACAACGTCCGCGTGTTGATTCGGCGGGCGGCGGGTCGCACCGCCCGGCTCTAGAATTCGGCCACTTTAAAAGCCCGGTTGAAGTCGTGATAGAGCTCGTTGAAGTTGCGTATGGCGCGCTCCAGCACGTAGGGCATCTCCTCGATCTCGGAGGGGTTGATCGTCAGGTTCGCGTGATTGACGAAGGCTGCATGCTGGTCGCCGCTGCGCACGTCGGGCAGGAGATGCACGAAGAAGAGGCGACGCCGCGCGGCCGGCCTGAGCGCGGAAACTTCGCGCTTGATGAAGGCCGCGCCCTGCTCCTGCTGGTCGAACTGCGGATCGAGCAGCACGACATCCATCTGATCTTCGCGCATCCGTTCGATGGCCTGCGTCGTGTCTTCCGCCACGTAGGCTTCGTAACCGTTTTCGACGAGCGCGCGCGCCACGGCGAAGCGATGCCCGTCGCTGGCGCAGATGAGCGCGCGGCGGTGTTCCGAGCCGCGCCGGTGCGTGGCTTTCGACGCCTCCGCGGCCGTGCCCATCGCACGTTGAAAGAGCGACGCGAGCAATTGCGCCGCCTCGTCCCGGTCGGCGGCGGCCGCGTCCTGGGGTGAAGCGGCGTCCTCTTCGGGTCTATAAGCGGGGGCTGGGCGCGGCCGCTCGAAGCGCGAGTTGGCCGTCGAGGAACCGCCTCCCAGACCGGCCGCGCCCTGCTCGGCCGTCGCCGGGGCGGGCGGCTGCGCGCTGATCATGTGCTGGCACTTCGGGCAGCGAACCGTAAACGAGCGCGCCGGAATTTTCGTATCGTCGAGTTGGAGACGCGCGGTGCATTGCTGGCAGATGATAACCATAATTCAAATGACGAGTGACGGATGAAAGTTGCTGCGTGATGAGTTACGAGTGATGAGCAACGGGTTGAAGACGAGTTCTTAGTTTTAACTTGTCGCACGTCATGCGTCGCACGTCGCTGCTGTCTAATTCAGATCGAACACCACGGGCGAACTGCGCTGGGGGCTGCCGCTGCTGCGCGACGGGGCGGGCACGGGGTTGTCGCCGCCGTGCATGAAATCGTCTTTGCCGCTGACCCCTTTGAGTTCGAGCAACAAATTGTTTTTATTGGTGGCGAAGGCGAGTCCGTCTTCGAGCGTGACCGTCTTGCGCTCGATCATCTCTTTGATCACGCCGTCGAAGTGCTGCATGCCGTCGAACTTGCCGTCGCGCATGGCGTCGAGCAGGGTCTTGCCCTCGGTCTCGCCGTTCTGCAAATACTCGCGCGTGCGCGGCGTGGATTTCATGATCTCGACGGCCGCGACGCGCCCCTTGCCGTCGGCGCGCGGCAGCAGGCGTTGCGAGAGAATGTAGCGGAAGGTTTGCGCGAGGCGCGTGCGGATGACCTGTTCCTCGTTTTTCGGGTAGAGGCCGATGATGCGGTCGACGGTTTTCGAGGCGTCAATCGTGTGCAGGGTGGAGAGGACGAGGTGTCCCGTCTCGGCCGCTTCGAGCGCGATCTCGGTGGTTTCGTAGTCGCGCATTTCGCCGATCAGGATGACCTTCGGCGCTTGCCTGAGCGCGGCGCGCAGGGCGGAGGGGAAGTCCTTCGTGTCCGTGCCGATCTCGCGCTGGTTGATGGTCGAGCGGCGATGCTGGTGGAGGTATTCGATGGGGTCTTCGATGGTGACGATGTGGTAGTGGTGCTCTTCGTTGATCTGGTCTATGAGGGCTGCGAGCGTGGAGGTTTTGCCCGCGCCGGTCGGGCCGGTGACGAGGACGATGCCGTTGCGCAGGCCAGTAATCTCGGAAAGTTGCGCGGGCAGATCGAGCGAGGCGAGCGATGGTATCTCGGTCGGGATGACGCGCATCACGATGGAATAAGTGCCGCGCTGCTGGAAGATGTTGACGCGAAAACGAATCTTCGCGGGCAGCGAATAACTCAAATCCACCGAGCCGGTTTGCGCGAGCCGGTGGGCGGCGTCCGGGTTGCCCTCCATCAGCGACATGGCGATGATCTCGGTCTGGTAGGGCGAGAGTTTTTGCAGGCCGAGCGGCTGCACGGAAGTCAACTTGCCGTTGATCTCCACCTGCGGCTGCTGGCCGACCGAGAAGTTGAGGTCGCTGATTTTGTCCGAGACGAGCAACATGCGCTCGATAACCGGAGGCAGATCGAAGAAACTCATGCCCTTGAATACTCCATTGAAACTGAAGGGAATTTGTCGAGAAAGACGACGGGCGGCGGGATTTACGGATGCGACAAGCGGATCAATTAGTCACCGCCTGCACCACTTTCATACTCGCAAATCGGGCGCGCAAACGCAAGCTAAAAGTTATGGCGACCCTTTAAGGACGCGCTGACTGACGCCGGATCGGCTCGTCGAAACCCGGCTCGCGTCGCGCGCCGATGGGTGGCACGTGCATGCTATTATCTTTTCGCATTAGCAAGTCCTGAAATTCATCGAAGATCGTCAGCCCAGACGCCCGTAGAAGGAGGCAAAGTGAGCCGAGCATCAAAAGCAACGGGAATATCTGATGAGGCCCTGTGGCGCGATCAGATCATTCACGGTTACGACTTCGCGTTTAGGCGTCCACTCTTAACTCATTATCTTCTGCTATACTCCCTCCGTCAAAAAACTGTAGTTTCCTGAACCCCAATTTCCAACACCTGAAGCAGCCCGAAATACTGAGGTTTTCACTCTCGCTCTCGAAAGGGTTTTATGACACATAACGTCCTGTCTGTTTGATTAGGCTGTAACCGCTGCTTCCCACTACGCAGTCGTCTTCCACTGTATCCTTCCCCTTGGAGAAAATACAAAGTTTATAGCCTAAGAAAAGTTTGTCATAAAGCTCGTAATGCTACGCCAACTTAACTTCCATCTATATCCTGCTGCCTCAGAAATTTTCCTTTACTAAGCTCAAAAGGCTTATGACAAGAGGAAAAGGCATGGGCGAAGTTCAACGAACTTCGCCCATGCTTTTTAACGGATAGAAATTTCGGCAATTCCGTATGAGCACAATATTGGTCAGATCAACTGATCTGACCAAAACAATAACTCACCCGCAACAGCCAGGTCGATATGCCAATACTGCCAGCCAAATCCTAATTCCGCCAAATGCGAAAATAAATCTTGACAGCTTTTCGGACGCGGGTGTAATTTGCCCGGCATCACCCGTTCGGCGTTTGAGAGCAATGTTCGATACCGGGCATCACCCGCCCGCGTGTCCCTCATTTTGCAATCCACCACTCAGGAAATTATGTGATGCAGTCTCCTCTTACTGTTGCACACCTCTCGTCGAAAAGCTCATGCGCTTTCACGCATCGTCGTGTGTCCTCATGCTGGAGTAAGAGCACTGTATCCGGTCGTTATTTATCGTCACTTCTGAAATGAATAAATTCCTCTCATTACTTGCCGGTAACTGTGGGGGTTTCTTTCACGACGCGGTATGAAGGAAACCGCCGAGGGTGGATCGCGAGACAACCGCCGCGGCGCAAGCGCAGACCTGAGCGGCTGCTGTTTATGAATTTACCGCCCCTCGTGCGGCGGCGCGCATTAAAGAGAACACGCCATGCCAACGACAATTGATCCGGTGACAAGAAAGCCCGTCATAAAAGTTTCCGCCCTCATCCTGGTGATGGCCTGCCTCATCACGGCGGGCGCTGCGGCGGTGCGACTAGGTGTGCGCGGAGTGCCCACCCAACTCAAAGTCGTTACGCCAACCCCGGCGTCGCTCGTTGGGCGTGGCCTCGCCCCGCCCCCTTCACAACGCCCCGACCGCCAGCAGGCTTTCACCATCTCCTGGACGCGCACCATGACCGGCCCGGACGGCCAGCCACGTCTCCTCCAGACCAGCAAACGCTACCAGCGGGCGGACGGGGCTTACAAACTCGTTCACACCATCCGGGGCCAGAACGGTTCCGCCGACCGGGTAGAGACCGTCTTCGGCTACATCGGGTTAGGGGCTTTCCGCCTCGATGAAGAGCGGCGGCAACTCGTCTTCATTGCACCGATGACGGAGGACCAGCCCGAAGCCGTAGAGGCATACCTGCGAGCCGACCCACGCTTCAAACGGGAGGACGTGGTGCAAGGGCAGCGCGCCATCGTCTGGCGCAGCGCGAAGCAGCGCGACGCGGGATTCGTCGAAGAGTTCCGCGCCCCCACGCTTGGCGGACTCCTTATCAAGCGCGTCGAAGAGTCAGGGCGCAGGCGGCAAGTATTGGAGCCGACCGAAATTGAAATGGGTGAACCAGCCGCCGGCCTCTTCGCCGAACTTGAGCAATACCCGGCGGACTATGCGCGCTACGATCAAAGTATCGCGCGGCAGGAGCGCGACGGGCAGCACGATGCCGCCCGGCTCATGCGGGAACTCACGCACCGGATGAAATCGCTCAAGCCCGACAAGCGATAAAGAAAGTGGGGGCAGCGCGCCGCGCCCCGCCGGTCGCTGTTACACATATTTACCTGGCTAACTATTCCTTTATCTCACACATATTACGAGGAATCATGCCGACACTCAGCGTACTCACCGGCCTCCGCCAACTTCTTCTGTCTCCACTGCTCTTCGCGCAGTGCATGGTCGAACGTCGCCGCGCCGTCAGCTTAATCCCCGCGCTCGCCTGTCTTTTCTGCCTGATGACGGTTGTGCGAGCACAGGACAAGCAGTACACGGAGAATAAGCCGGATCAAGCGCTCAGAAGCGATGCGCGCGTTGACCCTTCAACGCTGGGGATGAGTCTCAGCGTCTCGTTCGGCGGCGCGCCCGGGCGCGCGGGCGTGTCCCTGCCCATCTCCCTCCGCTACTCGTCGAAGCAGTGGCGCATTAAATACGCGATGTCCTGGCAGTCTTACATCAATTACAACACCTGGACGCGCGCCAAGTTCTCCGAAAACTCCGTCGCGGGTTGGACGAGCAGTTTGGAGCCGCCCCGCATCGAGTTCACGGGCGCGCTGCAATCATTCGACGAATACGGCCACCCGACCAGCGACGATCCCGATAACCAGTCGAGCGTCTACCTCTACATCAACCGCCTTCACGTTCACCTGTCCGACGGCTCCAGCCACGAGTTGCGTAAGGACGACGCGCCGCACGCGCAGTACGATCCGACCGGCATATTCTATGCGGTGGACGGCTCGCGGACGCGCTATGACGCCGACGCCGGCGTGCTCTACCTCGCCGATGGGGGGCGTTACTTCTTCGGCCCGGACGAGAGCGTGCAGGGCTATCAGGGGCAGTGGATAAGCGGAAGGCGGGCCACCTCTTACGTGGATCGCAACGGCAACACTCTCACCTATACGGCGAGCACGAGGACGTGGAGCGACACGCTGGGACGCAGTGTCGGCAACCCGCTGCCCGCCAATCCGACCGTGGGCGACCAGCCTTACAGCGTGCCGGGGGTCAACGGCAATAGCGTGACTTACACGCTGCGCTGGAGGCTGTTGGCCGATGCCCTCAGCACACCCGGCGATCCGCTGCGCTACACGTCGAACCGCCGCTGCGTCAGCCCCAACAACTATCAGGCGCTTTCTCCGTATCTCTTTGACACGAGCTATCCGGTGCACATTTGTGCCGATAGTCAGGTCTTCAACCCGGTGGTGCTGGCCGAGGTCGTGCTGCCGACGGGTCAGTCTTACCAGTATAAGTACAACGTCTGGGGGGAAATAGATAAGGTCATCAGTCCGGGCGGCGGCTACGAGCGTTTTCGCTACGACGAAGTGCCGACGATAGGCGATTACAACTACCCCTACGACCAGGCCAACCGCGGCGTGGTCGAGCACTGGATCAGCCCGAGCGGCACGGGCACGGAAGAGAGTACCCATCGGTGGCAATACTCCCTTGTTAGGAACGGCAACGCGACGGCGACGACGACCGCGCCGGACGGCACGCGCAGCGAGCGCTCGCTGCACGCGAGCGGCCCGACCTATTACGGCTTCGACACCCCGCTGGCGGGGATGGCCTATGAGGAGCGGGCTTACTCGGCGACCGGGCAGATGCTCCGGCGCACGCTGACCAAGTGGTGGACGGTGACGCCTGCGGGGAGCGGCTGGCCGCGCGATCCTTATGTCGACAAGACTGTGAGCCTCATGCTGGATACGGGCGGGAACGCACTGGCTTCGACGACCACCATGGCTTACGACGCCGACCGGAACGTTATCGCGACAAGTAAGTACGATTATAACGCTTCGCTCTCCCCCTCGACGGCGCGGACGATCTCGATAGACTCGATCCCGAACGGCGCGCTCGTGCGCACGGACGAGACGAGTTACGTGGTGAGCGACACGGCGATAGACGCGGGCGTCAGGCAAGCGTACCGCGACCGCAACCTCGTGGGGCTGCCCTCGTCAACGCGGGTCAGGAACGCCGCCGGGACAATCGTCGCGCAGAGCGAGATCAAGTATGACGAGGCGGCCTATCCGCTCTTGACTTACGGGGCGGTGGCGGGCTGGACTGACCCGGGCACAAGTGTGCGCGCCAATGCGACGACGACGAGGAGTTGGCTTGACACAACGGGCGCGTGGCTGGAGACGCACGCGCAGTATGATCAGGCGGGCAACGTTCGCAAGGCGTCGGACGCGAAGGGCATTTTGTCGCAGGTGGAGTACGCCTCCGCTTATCACTATGCCTACCCGACGCACACCATCTCGGCTGTCCCCGACCCATCCAACCAGCGCGGCACGAACACCCCGCTGGAGTCGTGGACGAGCTATGACTTCTCGACGGGCAAGGTCACTTCGACGACGGACGCTAACTCGAAGACGACCTCTTACCAGTACAACGATGTGCTCAACCGGCTGACGAGGGTTGATAACCCGGACGACGGGTGGACAGACTACTTTTATGGCCGCAACGCCTACGGCGATTACGTCGGCACTCGCACGGCGATCAACACAACGCAGAACACTGAAGGGTACCGGTTCTTCGACGGGTTGGGCAGAAGCGTGCGCTCCTTCCAGTTGGATGGCAGTCAGTGGATCACGTCTGATACACAGTACGACGCGATGGGGCGGGTGTGGCGAGTCTCAAACCCGTATCTGTCGGGCGGATCGGGCACGCCGATCAACCCTGCCGGCCTCTGGACTACAAGCGGCTACGATGCGCTCTCAAGGGTAACGTCCGTGACGACGCCGGACGGCACAGTCATCACAACCTCCTACGGCGGCAACGAGGTGACGGTGACGGATCAGGCGGGCAAGCGACGCCGGAGCGTGAAGGATGCTTTGGGGCGTTTAAGCGCCGTCTATGAAGACCCGGCCGGGCTGAACTACCAGACGAGTTACACTTACGACGTGCTGGGGAACCTGCGCAAGGTGGAGCAGGGCGGGCAGATGCGCTTCTTCATGTACGACTCGCTCGGGCGGCTCGTCCGTGCGAAGAGCCCGGAACAGACGACGAACGCGACCCTCACGACCCCTCCCGATCCGGTGACGGGCAACACGCAATGGTCGCTCTCCTATGTCTACGACAATAACGGCAAACTCTCGGCGAAGATCGATGCGCGAGGTGTGACGGCCACTTACCAGTATGACCAGATCAACCGGAACACGACGGTTGACTATTCGGACACGCCGACCGTGAACCCGGATGTCATTCGCAACTACGACGGGGCGGTGAACGGTCGCGGGCGCTTCTGGTACAACTATAAGGTGGAGAGCCAGACGTGGGAGCACACTGCCGTCGACGGTTACGACTCGATGGGGCGCATTTACCAACAGCGCCAGCACTTCAATACGAACGGCGTGTGGAGCCCGGCTTACTACGTCACGCGCAGCTACGACCGGATGGGGCACGTCACCGCTCAGACTTATCCTTCGGGGCGCAGTGCGCAGTACCCGCAGTTCGACGTGGCCGGGCGCCTCAAGAAGTTTACCGGCAACCTGGGCGACGGGGTAGCACGGACTTACGCGACCGGCATCAACCCGGCGAATGGCATTGAAGAGGGCATCCAGTATGACGAGGCCAGCCGGATCAAGCAGGAGCAATTCGGCACGCAAACACCGCTCTTCCACAAGCAGCAGTTCACCGTGCGCGGGCAACTCAAGGACATCCGTTTAGGGCTGGGTTATGACACGTGGTCAACCGAGCGCGGCGCCGTCGTCATTGATTATGGGACGACAGCCAACAACGGCAACGTGGTCTCACAGCAATACTGGATACCGACCGATGTGTCGGCGAGCGCGTGGGAAATCCGGCAGACGAACTACGCCTATGACGGGTTGAACCGTCTGGGCGGGATGCAGGAGTTCTATGGGGCGGCGGGGATGGTCGGCGAGCAGTGGTTTAATTACGACCGCTGGGGCAACCGGCAGATCAATGAGGCCGCCACGACGCCGGGACTCAACCGGACGCAGTTCGCCATTGACGCGCAGATGAACCGTTTGGGCGTGCCTGCCGGCTACGGCGGGGTGATGCAATACGATCAAGCGGGCAACCTGACTTACGACTCTCACACGCCGAATACCATCTCCGGCAGCCGCACGTATGATGCGGAGAACCGGATGACGGCCACCTACTACACGAACAACCAGTTTGCCAGCGGCTACACGTATGACGCCGACGGGCGGCGCACGCGACGGAAGATACTGGGCAGCGAGGTGTGGCAGGTTTACGGCATTGAGGGTGAGCTGTTAGCCGAGTATGCGGCCGGCGCCGCGCCCTCGTCCCCGCAGAAGGAGTACGGGTACAGGAACGGGGAGTTGCTCGTTACGGCGGAGGGCGCGGGACAGGTCAACTGGCTGGTCTCGGATCATTTAGGCACGCCGCGCATGATTGCCGACCTGTCGGGGAGCCTGGCCGGCATTCGTCGGCATGATTATTTACCCTTCGGCGAGGAAATAGGCGCGGGTGTGGGCGGCAGGACGACCGGGCAGGGCTACTCGCAGTTCGACGGTAATCGAAAAAAATGGGCGCAGCTTGAGAGGGATGAAGAAACCGGGCTAGACTATGCACAAGCGCGTTACTATTCGTCGGTGATAGGGCGTTTTACCTCGCCCGATGAGTTCACCGGTGGCCCGGAGGAACTGTATTACTTCGTTGACGATGCCGCGAACAATCCGACTTTCTATGCCACTCTGACCAATCCGCAATCGCTGAACAAGTATCAGTACAGCTATAACAATCCGTTGCGGTACATAGACCCGACCGGCCATGAGCCGGATGACTTGCTGGATCAAGGCCAGCAACAACAACAGCCGCCACCACCACAGCCGCCACCAGTCAACTGTCTTTATTGCACTCCTGAAGAAAGACAGAGAAGAATGGATGAATATAGACGTTGGCAGCAGCACCACCAAAATCAAAGGGAGGAGCAAGAGAGGCGGGAAGCTTATGATTTTATCCCATCGCCAGTGCCAGGGGGAGTACCTGTACCGCCAGGAAGCCCAGGAGCACCGCTGCCGAAGACGACGACATCTCCACGGCAGGCAGATGAACATACGAGCGGCGCGAGGCCAAGCACGGAGGAGAAACATGAAGAAGGAAAAGCTAGAAAGAAGAAAGATAGGGGCGGAGAAAAGGGTGACAAGAGGAGAAGACACCCAAGAAAACCACATGATAAGCACGTAGGGCCTTGGCCCCCACAGCCAGCCGACCCAAACAAACCGGAGGAGCCGAGCCGGAAGAATCCGTGCCCAGAATGTAGAAAAACGATCCCGAGGATCAAGCCTAAGGAAATGATTAAGGAGTAACCAATTATGAGAAAGGAATCTTATGGAAATATACAAAAGCTGCGGAAGCAAGCTGAAACTGGCGAGCCACAAGCGCAATATAATCTCGCTCATTATCTAGCCGCCCAGGTAGATGCTAAGAAGGATAGAAAGGAATGTCTAGAGTTGTTGAAAGCATCTTCAGAGAAGGGCAACAAACATGCACAGTTCGCTTTAGGCAACTGGTATATCCACGGAATCGGGGTTAGAAAGGATTATAAGCGAGCATACAAATACTTCTTACAGTCAGCCAAACAAGGAGAACGACTTGCACAATATGAGATTGCTGTTTGTTTGGAGAAAGGACATGGAATCGATCAAAATCTAAGTGAGGCAACTAAGTGGTATCGGAAGGCCGCAGAACAAGGACTTGCGATTGCACAAGGTGCGCTAGGCTATTGTTATTCTAGCGGGGTCGGGACAAGACGCAACTATAAATTAGCGATTTATTGGTACAGAAGAGCGGCAGAGAAAGGTTGTGCCGAGTCCCAATATGCACTTGGGTATTTTTATGAATATGGTCTTGGAAGTAAGCAAAACAAGAGATTGGCTAAATTATGGTATCAGAAGGCTGCCAAGCAAAAACATCAAGATGCTCAAGCCGCGCTGAAAGAATTAAGTCAAGGGGCTGTAAGTGATAATGCCAGCAAAACACCTGTACATCCTCCTGAACAGGTAGCTTAATCAGAAGTTTAATGCATCGCCTGTTTTTCATCTCGCGCTACGCCGTACATCGAGGAGAGTTCAGAGAGTCAGCCGATAATGCGGATGATGTTGGCGAGTGGAGGCAGCCGCAGCGGTGGCGGCGCTTTCCAGCCGCCACGATAACATCATCCGCATTATCGGCTGACTCGCATCAACAGACCCACCCCCCGGCGCATCGCCGCCTGCGCGCGCTCGCTGCCGCTCCCACCGCTCCGGCGTTGAACGCCCCCCTTCGATGGGGGCTTACGCTGGTCTGAATTGTTCAAGTGACGCAACACGAAAGCGCCAGTCCCGTATCAGCCCCCGCACGGGTGCAATCGATAATACAAATTTCGAATCGCCGGTTTCCTCATCACAACCGGCAGTTCGAGCCGACCGATAGCCTCAAACTTTTCAACTTAAACTCTGCCTCAACTCTTTCGTCCGCTCCGTGATTTTGTCGGGCGCGGCGAGGAGCGCGCTGATGAGGGCGACGGAGTCTGCGCCGGCGGCGAGGACGGCGGGGGCGTTGGCGCGGGTGATACCGCCGATGGCGACGAGGGCGACCGAAGGGTCAATCGTGTCGCGGACGCGGCGGAGGGCTTCGAGGCCGACGGTGGGGGCGGGGTTTTCCTTGGTGCGCGTGGGGAAGATGGGGCCGAGGGCGATGTAGTCTACGGGCTGGCGGGCGGCTTCGATGGCCTGCGCGACGGTGTGCGTGGAGTAGCCGATGATGAAGCGTTCGCCGAGCAGGCGGCGTGCGACGGCCGGGTCAAGGTCGTCCTGGCCGAGATGCACGCCGTCCGCGCCGAGGGCGAGGGCGATGTCGACGCGGTCGTTGACGATGAGACGCACGCCGCGCTCGCGCGCGACATCGAGGGCGGCCGCGGATGCGTCGTAGAAGTCGCGGGGCGAGAGATGTTTTTCGCGCAGTTGGATGAAGCGCGCGCCGCCGTCGCGCAGGCGTTCGACCTGCTCGGCGTGGGAGAGACCTGTGAGGCGCGCGTCGGTGATGGGGTAAAATTTCGGGAGGTTCATCCGACCTCGCTCTTTGATTTCGGGAGATTCATCCGGCCTCGCTCTTTGCCTGTGAAAGGAAAAATTTGCTAAGTTCAAGTTATCTCAATCAACTTCAAGCGAGAAGGATAAACTAATGGCACTCGTCGGAGCGAACGAATTGAAACGGAAAATGCTGATCTCGGTGGAGGGGCAGCCTTACACGGTGCTCGAAGTCTTCTTCGCGTCGCCGACGGCGCGCGGCGCGGCGACGATGGTGCGCACGCGCCTGCGCCAACTGCTGTCGGGCGCGGTGCTGGAAAAAACTTTCAAGGCGACGGAGAAGTTTGCCGAGCCGGACGTGCAATACGTGCCCGCCTCGTTTCTCTATTCGGACGGCGAGGGCTTTCACTTCATGGACGAATCGAGCTACGAGCAGTTCATGTTCACGGACGAGCAGGTGGGCGACGACCGTGGCTATTTGAAGGAAGGCGTCTCGCTGCAAATTCTCAAGTACAACGGCGCGCCCATTTCGCTGCAACTCCCGCAATATGTCGAACTCGTCGTGACGGAAACCGAACCCGGCATGCGCGGCGACACGGCCGCCGGCGGCGCGAGCAAAAAAGCCAAACTCGAAACCGGCCTCTCGGTCAACGTCCCTCTCTTCATCAAGGAAGGCGAAACGGTGCGCGTCAACACGCAGACGGGCGAAGTGGCGGGCAGAGCGTAAAAGGAAACGATGAAGTAGGAACGCGGAACGATGAAGTAAAAGCAACTCGCTTTTACTTCATCGTTCCGCGTTCCTACTTCATCGTTTCTATTTCGCGGTCTTGAAATCCGAGCCGCTGCCGGCCGGGTCGAACTGCCGCATGTAGGGCGGCAGGGGCGGTTCTTTTCTGAACTTACCGCCGCGCGTGATCGCCCAGCGTTGCAGCCAGGAGATGCCGGTTGCGCCGGTGTAAGTGTCGCGGTGCGCGTAGGCTTCGTCGCGCAAAGCTTCGTCGAGCGTGACGAACTCGTAGCCGCGCCGCCGCAACATGGCGGCGATGCGTTCGAAGTGATCCGCGTTGAGCGAGTTGGCGTGGATGAGGAGCGTCTGTTGAATCTCGCGCCCGAAAAGTTCGACGGACATGCCCTCGTAGAACTCGAACATCCTCTCCATGTAAGGCACATACTCGTCGGCGATGCGCGCGGCCGTCTCGCGGTCGCCGCGCTCGGCGGCCTGCGCGTAGGCGGCGGCGAAAATCCACTCCGCGTTGTCAATCGTGACGGGCGCGACGCGGTAGCCGCGCGCAACCAGAAACTTCTCAAACGCCTCTTTGGTCTGGATATCGGGGCCGGTGTTGAGATAGGGGTGACGGAAGTAGCGCAGCCGCCTGCCGCGCGCGGCCAGGAGCGAACGCGTGACGGGTTCGCCGTCGATGACCTGCTGCTGGAAAGCCGCGAGCGGCGTGCGGTAGAAACTGGCGTGCGCGAAGGTGTGATTGCCGAGTTCAAAACCCGCATCCGTCCACATTTTGAGGAGGCCGATGCGCGCTTCACGCTCGCCCTCGCGTTCGAGTTTCCTCTCGTTGACGAAGCCGATGGCGGGAATCTTCTTCGCCGTAAACGTCTGGAGCAATTTCGACGTGTAGCCGCGAAGTTCGGCGATGCCGGTCTTCCCGCCGTCGCCGGTGAAGGGCAGATCGTCAACCGTGACGGCGACCCGGCGGCGCACGGGCGCGTTCGAGGCGATGCGATCCGCGGCCTCGCGGCGCAGGGGCAGCGCGCTTGCGTCCAACTGGTAGATGTCGCCCCAGCCGCGACTGAAGAAGAGATATTTGCCGTCGGGCGAGACGAGCGGCGTGTATTCGTAAGTCGCGGAGTTGACGCGTTCGCCGAGGTTGCGCGGCGTCGTCCACGCGCCGCGCACGTTGAAGCTGACGTAGAGGTCGCCCTCGCCGTAACTGCCGGCTCGCGTCGTGGAGATGATCAGGTAACTCTCGTCGGGCGCGATGTAGGGGTCTGCGTCGGAGGCGGGCGTGTTGAGGCTCAGGAGGTTTTCGGCGGGCGCGTAACGGCCGCCCACGAATCGCGCGCGGTAGAGATCGTTGCTGCCACGGCCGCCCGCGCGGGTGGAAGAGAAATAGAGGTTGCCGTTGGCCGCGACCGAGGGGTAGTTGTCGTAAGTGTCCGAGTTGACCGCCGCGCCGAGCGGCCGCGCTTCGCCCCACACCTCGCCCCCCGCCGACGCCGACGTGGCGGCGCGCTCGACCACCCAGAGGTTGAAGTCGCCGCGAGCAGCGGGCGCGGACGAGTCGAGGGGTCGCGTGGAGGCGAAGAAGAGTTTCGCGCCGTCCGGCGTGATGAAAGGCTCTTTGTCGAAATACTTCCCCGAAAACGGCGCAAGCTGCTGCGCGCCCCAACGGCCGCCGCCGAAGCGCGAGAAGTAGATGTGTTCCATCTTCCGGTCGGGCGAACGTTTAGCGAAATAGATCGTGCGCCCGTCGGGCGTGAACGCCGGGCCGTACTCGTCCGCGCTCGTGTTGACGATGCCTTCCGCGAAAAGACGCGGCGCGTTGGACGCCCCCGTCGCCGTGTAAGGGTGCGCGCCGTCGCGTGCCCGCGCGCGCTGGCCGAAGGCGAACGACGGCCACGCGACGAGCGCCATGAGCGCGACGAGCGCGACGAGCGCGATGGACGGGATGAAACCCGGCTCCGTTTGTCTTACCTTCATGTCAAACTCCTTTAGCGCGGGCACGCACGCGCGCCGGTTCGTCGCAAACCGGGGACGCGGCGCGTGGCTTGAACTTCACCCCGCAGCCTTCAATTCCCGCATGCGACTTCCCGGTTGATCGTTTGCGCCGCACGGTTCTACACTCCGTAAGTGTCGCGTCGATCAGTTCTTCAACTTGTACAGTTCAGTTCTTCGACTTGTACAGTTTGGCGTAGTCCGTCCCGCCGCGGCTGACGTCGAACTGCCGCATGAAAGGCGACACGTCCGGTTCTTCTCCGAGCGTCTGGCCTTTACTGAGCGCCCAGCGTTCGAGCCAGGAGAGGCCGCCACGACCGACGTAATTGTCGGGCTGCCCGCGGTAGGCTTTGTCGCGCAGGGCTTCATCGAGGGTGACGAACTCGTAGCCGCGCCGCTTCATCATCGCCACCAGTTCTTCCATCTTGTGCGCGTTCAGGGCGTTCGCCGTCAGCATCAGAACTTGCGGCAGCTCGTAGCCGAGCGTCGCTTGCGAGAGTTCTTCGTAATACTCGAACATGCTCTCCATGTAAGGCAGATATTCGTCCGCGACGCGCCGCATCGTCGCTTCGTCTTCGGCGCGACGCGCCTGCGCGTAGACGCGTCCGTAGAGCCAATCCGAGTTGTCAATCGTGACCTGGTGAATGCGGTAGCCGCGCGCGGCGAGGAAGGCCGCGGCCGCCTCTTTCGTCTCGCGGGTCGCGCCCGTGTTGAGGAACGGGTAACTGAAATAACGCGGACGCATGCCGCGCCCGGACAACAGGCGGCCGGTGATCTCTTCGCCGCGTATCACGTCCTGCTGAAACTCCGCGAGCGGCGCTTTGTAGAGGTTCGTGTGGGCGCGCGTCTGCGTGCCGAGTTCGTGTCCGGCGTCGAGCCAGAGATTGAGCAGGCGCACGCGCTCCTCGTCGAGACGCCCGCCCGCCTCCTCGTCGTAGAGCTGGTTTTCGTTGACGAAGCCGACGGCACGTATTTGATTGGCGTCGAGCGTGGCGAGCAGGCGGCGCGTATCTTTCTCGGCGCGCGGATTGTAGAAGGTCTGGACGGCGGGCAGCGAGACGAACGTGACGGCCACACGCCGCTTCGCACGCGCCGTCTTCGACTGAGCGTCGACCCGCGCCGCGCTCGCCTCACGGTTCTGCGCGTGCGAGAAAGTTTGCGCGCAGGCGATGACGCCCGCCAGCGCGACGAGCAGGACGGCCGCGCCCGCCAGCAGCGGCGAACGTCCCGCCTGCGCGGGCTGCACTTTGATCAAGCGTTGAATGCGTTGCATCAGGATACCTCCGTCGGCGGCGACGACCAGCGTGCGCGCGCCGCCCTGTTGTCCGCGTAAAGTTTCGAGCGTGGTGAGGGCGCGCGCGTAGACGAGCACGTCGCCCGTGGCGGCAACGGCCAGATCGTCGCAGGCGTGCTCGCGCTCGACGCGCATGCGCCCCGACAGCCACCACACCGCCGGGTGATAAAAGAGCGCCGCCTCGGCCACGCACTGCAACAGGTTGCAGAGGTAATCATGGCGGCGGATGTGCGCCAGTTCGTGCGCGAGGAGTGCTTCGAGTTGCGGCGCGCTCAGCCCCGTGAGCGCCGATGCGGGCACGAGGATAACCGGGCGCAACCACCCGATCACGGTCGGCACCTCGACGAGCGCCGACTCGCACAAGCGGACGGTTCGCGACACGCGCAACTGCCGCGCGAGGCGCGTCAACGTCTCACGCCATTCGCGCGCGAGCGGCGTGGCCGGCGCGCGCCTGAGCCGCTCGGTCAGCGCCCAACCGCCGACGAGCCGCAGCAGCAAAACGAGCGCGCCCGCCAACCAGCCAAGCACCAGCCACGGCAGGGCGGAGGCGAAACGGTCTTCCGCCCAACGCTGCAAAGGCGCGGACATCCCTTCGTCGTCGGGCACGACCAGAAAATTCGCATAGAGACGCGCCGGCGCGTCCGCCGGCTTCGCGGGCGCGTTCGTCGCGGCGGCCGGTTCGTCCGGCGCGGCTTCCGGCGCGCGCCGGTCGAAGGCCGTGGCCGCCGCGTTCGAGTTAAGTTGAAAGAACGTCGCGATTGGCAGCGCGAGCATCAGGAACATGCAGCCGCAGGCGACCGCGTAACGCGCGTTGGCCGTCGCGCGCCTGAGCGACAGCGCGACGCACGCGTAAGCCAGCGCGACGAGCGCGCCCTGCCAGATGAAATGGAGGAGCGTCCAGCCGAGCGTCTGCACATACGGGTGCGCCAGGAACGCGTTGAAGTTTCTCATGATTCACCTCGCTCGAACTCGTCCAACATTTCGCGGATGGTTGACAACTCTTCGGCCGAAGTCTTCTGCGCCGAGAGCGCCTGCATCACGAGTTTTGTCGCCGAACCGTCGAAGGCGCGCTCCAGGAGGTCGCCAATGAGTTGCCGCTGCGTCTGTTCGCGCGCGAGTCGCGCCTCGTAGACGTGCGCGCGCTGGCTCTCGTCGCGCCGCACCAAATCCTTCTCCGACATGATCTGCATCGTCTTCAGGACGGTCGTGTAGCCGACGGCCGGCTTCGTTCGGCTGATCGCCTGATGCACGTCGCGCACGGTACATGCGCCGCGCTGCCACAGCACGTTCAGGATTTCCAGCTCCGCGTCGGTCGGCCGCAGCGCGTCTCGCTTGCGTACCGCCGCGTCTCGTTTCCGCGCCGGCGCGTCTCGTTTGGGCATCTTCCGTGCTCCTCCTAAGCCATCCTCGAATCCAACGGGCGACACCTTACTACGAAGCGTTTCGTAATGTCAACGAAAACTTTCGTACTTGAGGAGAGCGACACGCTCACAGCCGCCCGCGCCCCGCGCGCTGATGGGGGCGGCGCACGGCACGTAGGGCGAGGTCGGGTGAGAATTGCGCGGGGCGTCGAGGGCGGGGCGCAGGTTTCTTCGCCGCGTGCAATTTGCGTGTTGACCGCGAGCGTTGAAATGTTGAAAACTAACCGGGCAATTTCATTCGTCGCGCCCGGGGCGCGGGCGGCGCTGGCCGAACACGACATCGGCGCGCAGGCAGCGAGGGACTACGTGGGTCTGGAAAGTTCACGCACTGCTTCAAACAGTCTTGAAACGGCAGCACCGCTGAAGGTGCTGGTCGTGGAAGACTTCGAGGACACGCGCTTTCTCATGCGTATCGAACTGGAGAAGCGCGGCTTCCGCGTCTTCGAAGCGACGGATGGCGAGCAGGGCGTCGAACTCGCCGCGCGCGAACGTCCCGACATCATCCTCATGGACATCGGCCTCCCGCACATTGACGGCATCGAGGCCACGCGTCGCATACGCGGCGACAACACCATGCGCGACGTGCTGATCGTCGCCCTCACCGCGCACCACGAAACCGAATACCGCGCCCAGGCCCTCGCCGCCGGCTGCGACGCTTACCTCACCAAACCCATCGACTTCGACTGGCTCATAGACCTCCTCGGCCGCCTCTTGCCCTAACGCCATCCGACGCATCAGCGCAGTCTTCACGACAGGCGCGGCGTGCGCGTGCGTCCCTCGCGTGCGCGGATTGCGCGCGGGGCGTTAACGAAGTAGTCTCGGACGGCGACGACAAAACCGGACGCGGCACGGCGACGGGCTCGGATGTAGCCCGGCGACAGTTCGCGGCGTCGCCGGGTCGAATTTATGAAGCACCCCCGCACGATTGGTACAAGACCGGGACGCGCCTTCGTCCTTGCGTCACTGCTCGCCCTCGCGTTCGGCCTGCTCGTCGCGTTCGCGCGCGCATACCCGCGCGCGCTGCCCGTCGTCGTGTTCGGAGTAGGACTGGCGTGCGTCTTGAAGGGCGGGAGCCTGTTTTTCGTCTGCGCTCTGGAGCGAACGGAAAGGCCGCACGCATCTGCGTGGGCATGGCCGGAACGCGCGCTGCCCACGCTCGGCGCGCTCGTCCTCACCTGCGCGGGATTGTTCATCTGTTACGAGGCCGTCGGCGCGGCGGGCTATAGCGTGGCGGCACGGGGCGACGGCGGCCTGTTCGCACGTGCGCGCGCCCTGTTCTCCGCACACGATCCCGTCCTCGCACAAATGAGCGTGTTCGCCGCGCTCGGCCTCGGCCTCGTCTTCGGCCTGAAACACGCGACCGAAGTTGACCATGTTGTCGCCGTCTCGAACATCGTGAGCGAACAGCGGACGCTCTGGCGCGCCGCGCTCGTCGGCGGGCTGTGGGGCGTCGGGCACACGGCCTCGCTCGTCATCGTCGGGGCGTTGGTGCTCGGGCTGCGCGTGGCGATCTCGGAGCGCGTGGCGAGCGGGCTGGAATTCTGCGTGGCATTGATGATCATAGGCCTCGGCGCGGCGACCTTCACGCGCTCGCTACGCGCGCGCCGCAGCCCCGCGCCCCTCCACCTCCATCAACACCGGCACGATGCGCTCGAACACGCGCACATCCACTTTCACGAAGCCGACACGGAACATGCGGGCGCGGACAAGGAACATGCCGGCGCGAGGGTAGAGCACGCCGGCGCGAAAGTGTCCCACTCGCATGCTATCGCGCGCATCGGCATTAAGCCGCTCGTCGTCGGCGCGGTACACGGCCTTGCGGGCTCCGCGGCTTTGACGCTGCTCGTCCTTGCACAAATCACCTCGCCGCTCGTCGGGCTGCTCTACCTGCTCGTTTTCGGTCTCGGCTCAATTGCGGGAATGTTGCTCATGTCCGGACTCATCGGCCTGCCCTTCGTCCTCGGCGCGGGCAAACTCTCCGGCTTCCGACAGGGCTTGCAGACCGCCGCCGGCGCGCTCGGCATCTGCTTCGGCCTCTGGTATGCCTACAAGACTCAGGTCGCCGCCTGGCTCTTCGGCATGCTGTTCTTTAAGGCCTGAGACTTCCCCTCTGGTTTCGACGCAAGTTTTCCGCCAACGATTTAAGTTCAATCCAGCCCCGCGCTCGCCGCGCGCGACGACGAGAAAGTCGAAATTGCGGCCGACTATTTTTTTGAGCAAATCATTCACGTAAAGTTAAGTCTGACGCCCGGCATCGCCCGGCGCCGCGCACTCAACCGGCACGGAACAGCGCGGATGAAAGCCACGCTATTCGCGTTCGGGTGCCGGCCGTTGTTGTGTGTCGCGCCGCCACCTGACAGACCAGGTCGGCGTTGGCCTCCAGCCTATGCGCTTCAAGAGCATGGCGATGATAGACCCGAGCAGGATGCCGAGAGTATCGGGGATGAGGTCTCGCGCACGGCAGTTTCCTTCGCCGGTTAAGCCCTGTGCAACTTCGACCAGCGCCCCCATCAAAATCGTCGCCAACGCCGACCAGGCGAGCGCCGCCCTGTCCGGCGACCGAAATTGTGCGCGCGTCATTAAGAAGAAGAGTGCGAACAGCACGATATGCGCGTAGTTGCTCAGGGAGTGAACGGCGAGCGCGCTGTCGAAATTGAGTTGGCACGGGTGGGGATCAAATTGGAAGCCCGCCCTGGCGGGGAAGTAGAGCAGTCCCGACACGACGAAGGCGACGAACGCCCAGCGCACGCCGCGTAGAGATAAAACGCACAGTGCGAGGAATGCCAGGAAGAACAGCCACATGAAGTTTTCTCCACAGCCTCGAAGCACCCGGCGACCGGCATCGCGCGCACGCAGACAACGTACAGGTGAGACGGCGTAAAGCGGAGCCAGGCGCGGGCAGTTATCCGGCTGCGTATCCGGGCTTCAGGCTGCACGCCGAGGGGAGCGCCTCAGCGCCAGGGCGAGCCGCCGCCAATATCACACAGTAGCGAGGCTCCCTCAAGCCCGCCTGTTCCGCGTGCCTCCCATGCCTCATATTTCTCATGCGGTTCAACACGTAACTCGGAACCGTCCGCAAACAGGAGAGCGCACTCTCCCTTCGACGAGGCGGCAAACTGCAACACCGCCCGACCCAGCAGCGTGAGCAGCGGACACAATGTCTCGCTCCGCTCAGGATCGAACGTGCACACTTCGCCCGTCTCCGCGCGTCGCTTGAACGGAGCGCCGAAGGAGATGAGCAAGTCGCGCTCAAGCGACCACATGTGAACGTGGAACCGGGAATCCAGCCGAAGCTGCGTCACCTTCAGGCCGTCCAAATCCCATGTCCGCCACTCAGCTTGTTCTTTCATATTCGGCTACATAAGGCTGCCGGCGAGCGCAGGATAGTGGAAGGGCAGCTAATTGGCTGCCCTTCGCACGTGAATCTGTCGCGCCTGTTGTTCGGGTTCGCACGGCCTTTCTCGGTTATCGGCTGCCCGAGTTGTCGCTCCGCGGGGCGGATATTGCGCCGGAGTCAGGGCGCAAATTTTCCGAAAACAGTTTAAGGATGCGTTTGTACTGGTCAGCCCAACTCGTCTCGCGCTCGAAGGCGTGGTCTTCGACTGGGTAGGGGGCGAGTTCCCAGTTCTCTTTCCGCAGTTCGATGAGGCGTTGGGCGAGGCGGACGGAGTCCTGGAAGTGGACGTTAACGTCAACCATGCCGTGACAGATGAGGAGCGCGCCGCGCAGGCCTTCCGCGAAGTAGATGGGCGAACTGCGCTTGTAGGCTTCGAGGTCTGTCTGCGGCAGATTGAGGATGTTCGCCGTGTAAGGATGGTTGTAGTGTGCCCAATCGGTGACGGGACGCAGGGCTGCGCCCGCCGCGAACACGTCCGGCTCGGTGAACATCGCCATCAGCGTGATGAAGCCCCCGTAAGAGCCGCCGTAGATACCGATGCGCTTCGGGTCGATGTTGTGCTCGGCCGAGAGGTAGCGCGCGGCGTCCACGTGGTCGGTTAAATCTTTGCCGCCCATGTGGCGATAGATGCCCGTGCGCCAGTCGCGCCCGTAGCCGGCCGAGCCGCGATAGTCTATGTCGAGCACGGTGTAGCCGCGCTCCATCAACAGGTGATGAAACATGTACTCGCGGTAATAACTGCTCCACCACCTGTGCACGTTCTGCAGGTAGCCCGCGCCGTGAACGAAGAGGACGGCCGCGCCGTTCGGGCGCGCGGGTTTGTAGAGACGCGCCTGCACCGTCTGGCCGTCGCGCGTTTTGATGGCGACGATGGGCGGCTCAATCCAGTCGTGCGTGAAAAATTCGGGGATGGGCGAGGTCGTCACCTGTTTGGCGTCCGAGAGGGGCGCGCTCGCGGCGAGGTAGAGTTCCGGTGGCTTGTTGCTGTATGAGCGGACGATGGCGAGCATCCGCTCGTCGGGCGAGATGTCGGCCTGATTGTTGCCGGGGAGCGCGGTGAGGCGCAGGCGCGCGCCGCCCGCGACAGGCATCGAGTAGAGGTGGCGCTCGGCGAAGCTCACTTCGCTCGAAGTGAAATAGAACTTCGACTTGTCTTCGGAGAGGCGCACGTCCGAGACTTCAAACGCGCCGCGCGTCAACTGTACCGGCGGGCCGCCTTCAATCGAGACCGTGTAGAGGTGCGCGAAGCCGTCCTGCTCCGACTCGAAATAGACGCGGCGGTTGTCCGCCAGCCAGCCGAGCGTGAACGCGCCGGGGCCGCCCGCCCAGGCGTCGTCGTGCAGCGTGGCGAGCGTTTTCGTTTTGCCCGTTGCCGGGTCGAGCAAAAGCACCCAGCGATCTTTGTTGTCGGCCGAACGCGCGAGCATCGCCGCATTGCGCCCATCCTCCGACCATTGCAACTGGAAAAACTGCACGTCGCGCTCGCGCGTCCCTTGCGCGGCCGCCTGCGCCGTCGTGCCCTCGGTCTGCGTGCGCGGCGGTTGCTGCCCCTGCTGCCCCTGTTGCTGTCCGCCCTGCCCCTGCTGTTGTCCCTGTTGCCCCTGCTGCTGCGCCGCCGCTGTCGTCGTCGTCTCCTGCGCCTGACCCTGAATTTGCGGCCGCGTCTCCGCGCCGCGCTCGCGCCCGACCCCTTCGGTGGCGTTCTGCTCGGTGCGGGTGCGCACAACGGGCGCGGCCTCCGCGCGCGACGCGTGCTCCACGTTGCGCGCGTCGCCCGTCTCGACCGAGATAATCGCCATCCGCGTGCGCCCCTGCGCGTCGCCCACCTTCGTGCGCCCCGGAATGTCTTCCGTATAGGCCGACTCCGTGACGTAGTTCGGCACAATCGTCTGCTTGGCCGCCGCCGCCGGCTCGTTGATGACGGCGACGACGAAGCGGCCGTCAGGCGAAAGCGTCAGATTTCCGATTGTCTGCCCCGTCGGCACGTTGAAAGGTTTTCGCCGCTCGCGCGCCTTGCGTTTGGCCTCCTGCTCCTCGCGCCGCGCAGCGCGCTCGCGCACGGCTTCCAGCAAAGCGCGCTCCTCCCGCTTCAACACTTCCTGACTCTCCGTGCCGCGCGCCTGCCCGCCGCCACCGCCGCCGATGCGGATGTCGGTCAACTGTTCGAGCAGGCCGCCGCCGTCGAGCGAGAGCGCGTAGAGGTTGTTCTGGCGCGTGAAGTAGACGCGCCGCCCGTCGTGCGTGAAGCGCGGGTTGGTTTCCGCTTCGGCCGTGCGCGTCAAAGGCCTGCGCGCGCCGCGCGCGTGCTCGTAGAGATACACGTCGCCCTCGTCCGCAAAGACCGTCCAACGCTTATCCTTCGACAACTCTCCCGCGACGGGCGGGGCCTGCTCGCGCGCCTCTTCCTCCGAGAGCTTGCGCAAATTCGTGCCGTCGCGATTGACGACGTAGGTGTCCATCTCCTTTAAGCGCGGCTCCGTGGCCTGCTTCCAACGGAAATAGAGGCGCGCGCCGTCCTGCGCCCAGCGCACGCTCCCCGGCTCATAGCCCACGAGCGCAGCCCCGCGCATGATGCTGTCAATCGTCAACTCGAATCGCTTCGCCGACACCGGACGCGGCGTCTGTTGCGCGGCGTCTGTCCGGATAGACGGTTGGCAGAGAAGGAAGGCGACCGAGAGCGCGGCCAGCGCACGATGCTTGAAGCTTATTTTCATAACCCGTTTTCCCGCAACTTAAAGATTGATCGCTTCGACCCGCACGTTGAAATCCGGCGTGACGGTGACAATGTGGTTATCCGGCACGTCGAGCCAGTCTTCCGGGTCGTCCGTCAGCCGCTCGCTGGCGACGATGACCGCCGCGGCCTGCTCGTCCGGCGCGCGCACCGTGTGCATGTCGCACAGGCCGCCGGGCAGACACTCGAAACGCCTGCCACGCGAGATGTGCAGCGAGTTGCCGGACAGGCCTTCGGCCGAGCAGTAGCGCGAGATGACGATTGATGCGCCGTCCGTCACCGCGAAGTTGTAATGCGAAGGCTCGACGACGCCGGCGCCCCGCGTCCACTCGTTCAACAACGCGATGGTCTCCACGATGGCGACGCGCATGTCCTCCGCGCGCGCCTCGCCGAAGGGCACGCGCAAGCTGTTGAGAAAGAGTGCGAAGGCGTGCTCCGAGTCGGTCGTGCCCATCACCATGCTGTAAAACTCGTCCTTCAAACTCTCGCGTAAACGTCGCTTGATGCGTTCAAATCCGGCGACCGCCCCGTTGTGCATCCACATGAAACGGTCGTAGGCGAACGGGTGGACGTTCGACTCCATGACGGCCATCCCCGGCGACGCCGCGCGCACGTGCGCGAACAGGCACGACGCGCGCACTTTCACCGCGAGGTTCTGCAAGTTGCGATTCGACCACGCGGGCATCACCGTGCGCTGCACGCAGGGACTGGGGTCAATTTCCGGCACGTACCAGCCGACGCCGAAGCCGTCGCCGTTCAGCGGCTCGGCGCGCTCGCGCGCCTTGTAGCTCTGCATGATCAGGGAGTTGACGGGGCGGTATAATAAGTCTGCCAGCAACAAAGGCGCGCCCGCGTAAGCGAGAAAGCGACACATAACTTTT
>DASQLU010000027.1:0-21038 GCA_035645855.1 Pyrinomonadaceae bacterium | reverse complement strand
CCTAATGTCAGATGGCTATGATCTCCCCGTCAAACTTCGTGAGGGAGAAGCCGCCGAACCGTTCGTTGAAGCAATCCTTCATGTCGGTGAGCACGCCGAGGGCGACAGCTTCTCCTAGTTTCAATCCTTCGACGCTATCGGAACGCCAATGCACGCCCGCGAAGTCGCGCCCCAAAGCTACGTTCGACGCCAGCTTGTCGAGTTCGCCGCCGACGGTGAGCGGCGACCCCTGGTAAGGCGTCAGGGCAAGTCCGTCGTCGCTCGCCACGACGGGTGTGGGGACGTGGAAGGATTCGTCGAAAAACGCCTTGAGGACGGTGGCGCACGCCCCGGCGATCACGGCATGACCCGCCGGGTATGCCGGGTGCAGCGGGCATCCTTCGGGGTAAGCCTGTGGCAACAAATAAGAGCCGTGCTGTTTGAAGACGGCCTCGATTGCCGACGACTTCAAAACGTCCCGGTGCAGCGCGTAAGCCGCAGCGCCCGTCCACTGGTTGTGTACGCGCCCGCCGAATTCTTCCGGGCGCAGGCGGCGATGAACCGACCATTTCTGATACCAGGCGGCTTTCAACCCGCAATTGGCGACGCGTGCGACGGCATCTAACAGGTGCGGTGCGCCGAAGGTGCAGAAGCCCGCCTCGGACTTCGCGTGCTTATACGGGTTGCGGTCGTCGCGGGGCGCGCCCATGCCGAGCAGGATCAGGCAGGCGTTCAGGAAGGCTTGATAGGAGAAGTCCTGATGCACGTACTCGGCCAGATCGCGGCCGTTGCGGATGTAACGTGGCGTGGGATCATACTGGTTAGCCCACGTCTCTCCGCCGTTCTGCACGGCGAGCCAGGCCGGGTACGAAGTTAAGAAGTCGAGTTCGGGCACCGCGGTGCGGATGCGCTGGGTGATCGTCAACGCCCCGTAGGGCACGTCCTTCCACAAAAACTGAGAGACGTAGGGGCCGACCGCGTCGGACTCGGTGTGTCCCCGAAACAACACAGCGGGAGTGATCCGACCCGCTACTTTCGGGGCGCGGAAAGCGGTGAGTTTTGACAACTCCGCCGCCGCCGACCGCGTCACGGTGTGCGACTCGTAGCGCGCGAACGGAATGTCGCGCGCGAGCGCCTGCCAGTAAAGTTCGACCATCTCGCCCGCCGCCTCCGCGCTGTTGAAAGCGGGAGAGGGCGACATCCCGAGATTATGCGAATCGGCGCCTTCTAATTCATAAGCAAAGGCCGCCTGCGGGTTGACCAGTTTTGCTTTGCCCCCGCACGGAATACGACTGAAGAGCATCGGATTTCCGTCCGCGAGAGCCGTGGTCAGAGCCGCATAACTTTTCACGTCAACTTCGCCGAGTTGATTGTGCGGCAGCCCCTTCGTGAAGCTGGCGATCCGGCTCGGGTATAACCCGTCGTCGCTGTTGGGGAGGTGTTCGACGGCGGGGAGTTCTCTCTGATAAAGCGCGGCGCGGCGGCGAATCTCATACGCTTTTTCGGCGCGCCCGCCGCCCGGCGATCCCGTTTTAGCCTGAGAGGCTTGCGTCTCAGCAGCGGCCTCGACCACAGACGAAGGTAGACTAACGAGGGTCGCCGCAGCGGCAACCGTCTGTCCGGCGCGCCGCAAAAACTGGCGACGGTTTGAGGGAGCGGGCTGAGAGTTCAGGTTCGCAGTTGATTCGTGCGCCATAGCTTTATCTCCAAAGCAAATTTAGTTGTGCTTGACGAGTCGCCGCCGCGCCGCAGGTGGCTGCATGTTCGCGGCGGCGACTTGCCTTGACCGTCACCGTTGCCTGTCACGACTAACAAACTATCCGACTCAGGGTAACGCCTCAGCGTTGACGGTGATGCGGGATGCGCCCGCGCTTCGCACCCCGGTCAGGAACTGCACGCCGATGCTCGCGCCGTTCGCCAACGGTTGTGACAGCGTGACCGACAGCGAGTGGTTGAAACCGCCGCCCGCGCGATACATCGGCGGCTGTTCGAGCAGCGTCCCCAGCGCCGTGACAATCGTTCCGTCGGTGCGCGTGACGGAGACGTTGTTGGAAGTGATGGCGCGCAGGTCGGCCTGCCCCGCCGGGGCCGGCAAAGTCGAAATATCAACGATGCGGAAGCGGAGGCGGGTGACTGGGCGCCCGGTGTTGTTGGTGACTGTGCGGCGAAACGAGATTGAGCCGCCGGGGAAAGATGTGCTGATGCCTGACGTGGGATCGGTGTAGGTGAAGGCGGCGGCGCTGCTCACCTGATTAGGCGTGGCGTTCAAGGCTTGCGCCGGATCGATGGCCGAGACGACGATGCCGCTGTTCTGATTGTTCGACGTGATCACCAGATTGTCGAAGATAGCGGTGCTCGTCGGCATAGTCGCGGTGTTTTTACTGACGTTGAGTCTGATTTGCAACTGACGGATGTCGAACGGTCGAGCCTCCTTACGCTGCGTCACCCAATTCACGTTGTCGGGACTCGTCTCGTAAAGGATCAAGTCGTTTTGCGGGTCGTGCCGGAGACGCCAGTAGACGTGCTGAGCCGGATCGTAGGTGATTATTGTGTTCGAGACGACGCCGTTTGTCCGGCTCTCAAGCTGGAGCCCGAAGCCGCCCACGACGAAATGAAAGTAGTTGCCGGACGGGTCGAGAAGTCTGTAACCAGTCTGAATGCCATAAATGGCGGGTGTTGATTGCACGACCTGAACCGTCGCGCGGGCGTTCGAGAGGTCAAAATTGGTGGCGGCGAAATAGCCGTCATTGCCGGTGGTGTCGGCGGGCGGCGTGATCTCAAGCCGCATATTCTGTTCGATGACCCTGACGCCCAACGCGCCGACCGAGACATTCCATTTCGAAGAGTCGGTCGAGTTGTCGTTGAAGTCGTCGCTCGGCGAGACGTTCGGCACGTTGCGTTGGATGGGGCTGGAGAGATTTTCGGGGCCGGGCGCGCCGAGGCGGCGACCGGCGCTGGTCGCGTAGCCGAAAGTTTCCACGCCGATGAAGTCAGCGGTGTTGTTGTTGTTGTCGCGCGGGTAGCCGCCGCGCTGGTCGCGGTTGAAGCTGTACTGGTAGTTGCCGTTTCCCTCGTTGATGCCGGTCGCATCTCGAAGCGGGGTGAAGCCCGCGCCCTCGCGGTAGAGGGCGGGCGAGATGTTGTAGCCGACCGCGTCCAGGCGCGTGGCGAGAGTAAAGTTCGCCGGGTTGGAGGTTTTGAATAACGCGAGGCCGGAGAAGTCCGGGATGTCGAGCGTGTAGGTGGCATCGCCGGTCGCGGTGGTGCCGTTGCCTGCCGGGTACGCGCCGATGCTGTACCCTGCGGTGTTGACGCCGAGAAAGTGACCGCGCGCGGGGATGGCCGTGCCGTTGGGGATGATGAATCTGATCACACCGTCGGAGGCGACGAGGGCATAACCGGTAGAGCCGTCGTCGGCGAAGACGCGGTGGGAGAAGTCACTGCTATTGTAGATTTCGACGAACTCATCGCTCTCGGCGAGCAGGTTCAGAGTGTTGCCCGGGCCGCGCAGCCGATACTCGCTGATGACGAGGCGCGGGGATAAATCGTCGCTCGCTGGGGTGACATTAGGGACCTGTGCCCGGCTGATCGGCGACCTCGACACGGCAACACACAACATGAATGCGGCAACTGCTACGGCAAACAAACGGATGGCTGACTTCATGACAAAACTCCTTGTTTACTGACCGGACAATTATTCCCAACATTGCGAGTGGTTCCGAAGCAATACCTCTTCGTCGCCGGTCGCACGGCGGGCGCTTTGGTCAGAGCCTCGCGCGAACAACTCGGGCTTTATCGCGGGCGCGGCCTGCTGCTCGGGTCGGCGACTCCGTCGGCTACTGGAGCGGCCCCTGCACGCGCGTGATGCGCGTCACGTTGAGCCTGCCGCAGGATTGGATCACGAATCGTGAAGGGTCGGGCGCATTCGGTACGGGCGTCGTCGCCCTTGTATCAAGCCGCACCGAGACCGTGCCGATCTGATTGACGGCCAGATAGGCCAGCGGCACGGGCGAGGCGGGCGGGCCGAACTTGCTGGCCTTTAACGTTCTGGTGGAAGTGCCGAGCGGCAGCCACACGCCGATGACCATCTGGCTGAAGGTCTGTTGCGGGCCGCCGGGAGTCGGCAGGCAGGCGTTGAGAGTCGTGTCTTGCGAGGCGGTGTCGTAAAACAAAGAGACGTATTGCTGCGTCGGGTCCATGCCGGTGGCGAGTCCCGTGATGTCGAGCGTCACGCCGTTGTCCACCACGCTGACGAGAGCCTGAACGTTTGAGATCGGGTTATTGTTGGCGTCGCGCACCGGGACGACGCTGGCGGCGGCCTCCGTGATGGTGGCCTGCGGTTTCGGGCACGGGAGCTTTTCGGTGCACTCGATGTCGACCGGCGGGATTGGTGGGGGCTGCGGCGGGCAGGGTTCTGTCACGCATGGCACCGGTCTGTCCGGGGTTTGCGCGGCGGCGACTAACTGGAAGGCGGCGATTAGTACGACGCACGCCACGAGGCGGGTGAGGCCGAGAAACAGGCCGGGAGCGGTGATGGGCTTCATGTCAAACTCCTTATTAGTTGAACCGGTGGCACACCGCGCGTTGGACTGCCTCTCATCAGGAATTGCACCCCCGCGCTCGGTCGTGGTTAAGGTTGTGGTTTCAATCAAGCCCTATCGTCACTTGCCGTTGACGGCGGGGCTGTTTGCTATGTCATTCACGTAGCAAGCCGAAAGCGATCCGCTACGCACGCAAATACACTTCTCGCACGAGGGGCGCTAACCGCAGATTTAGATTTAACGAATTGAAGCGTAAGGGTGAAAAACGCTCGCGTCGCTTGATCTGGGGGGATCGAATCGGTGAATCAAACCGGATTTCGGGAAGTCGCTAATCTACTACGCCCTGATTCTGCGACCAACAATAATCAATTGCCAAAAGTGGCTATCCGTTGGCCGATCTTGCTTTCTCGGGTTGCGTCGCCGGGGCGGCTGAAGTTGCGGAGGCACGCATTGCTCTGTAACGAATCGGCGGGCACCCGTAGGCTTTTTTGAAGTCGTTGACAAGGCGGCTCTCGCTGGCAATCCCAACCTTGTACGCAATCTCCTTGATTAACAGATCGGTGGTCTCCAACAATAACTTTACCCGTTGTAGCCTGAGCGCACTGAGGTATTTCGTCGGGGTCATGCCAACTTCGACCTTGAACGCATGGCGAAGGCGGGAGGGCGAAAGATTAACCTCATTAGCCATCCTGTGCAGTGACAATTTGTGGTGAAGACCGCTACTAATCAGGGCGATGATGGTTCTTGTTCTGGCGTCCATGTAATGTAAGGTTCCCTTTCGAATGGCACAGAGAGTGAATGCGCCGAAGTTGCGCCGTGCCGTGCCGGCGGCGAGGCCGGCATTGCATGGATAACTAACAGCCAAAGGGCAATCCCGCTCGGCTATCAGCCCCTCGCGGTTGACTGTTTACTTTGCGTCCGAAGATGAAAAAGGAGAATAATCGGAAGACTTGAGGAATTCTTGAGCCACGGCTACGCTCACAGAATCGTGCGCCACTTACAAAATTCTCACAAGCTGTTGACAGCCCGGAAAACTCATTTCTGAGGCGTAACCGATTCAAAGTGCCCGGTCGCTGACCCGCTTGCCCGGGGAGTGCTTTAAAACTCAACCGGCGGTGTGGCTTTCGGTGCGTTCGGCGGCGGCGGCGAAGCGCGTGAGCAGGCGGAGCAGCGCCGCCTGGTCTGCGAGGCAGTATTTGGCGCGCGTGCGGCGGTCGCCGATGTGGATCGTCCAGGCGTCTTCGGGGAGGCGCGCAAAGAGGTCTTCGTCGGTGCGGTCGTCGCCGGCCGCAAGACAAAATTCTGCGCACGGGGCGGAGCCGGAAAGTCGCGCCAGCACCTCGCCCTTGTTCGCCCAGCCCGGTTTCACTTCCACGATCTTCTGCCCGCGGTAAGCGCGCAGTTCGGTGTCGGCGAGCATCTGTTCGAGGTTCGAGACGAGTTCGTTGGCGAGCCATTCGCCGAACTCCGGGTCGGCCATGCGGTAGTGCCAGACGAGGGAAAACTCTTTCTCCTCGATGAGACTGCCGGGCGTGCGATCCATAAAGTGTTCGAGCACGGGGAAGACCTGCTCTTTCCAGGCGCTCGTGTAATTGGGGCGATAAGGCTCCCATTGCCCCGTCTCCGGCGAGCGCATGATCGCGCCGTGCTCGGCGGCGAGCCACAGGCCTTCGATGCCGCCGAACCAGCTTTCGAGATCGTGGCGCGAGCGACCGGAGACGACGGCAATCGCCGTCTTTGGGGCGGCGGCGAGCCTCGTCAGGAGCGCGACCAGTTCGGCGGGCGGCACGGCATCCTGCGGGCGGTTGGCGTAAGGCACGAGCGTCCCGTCGTAGTCGAGCAGGAGCCGCCGCTCCGTGGCCTGTTGAAACGCGGCCGTCGCCTCTTCGACGGGCAACGCTTGCGGCTTCTCCGAGAAATTACCCGCGCGCGCGTCGGCCGCCTCATGCAGATTGGCGAGGAAGCGGTCGCCCCAGGCGAAGACGTTGTTGCGCACCACGCGCTTGTGGAGCGCGGACATGCGCTCGCGCCGCCGTTCTGCCGGAAGCTCCAGCGCGCGCTCGATGGTCTCGGCCGTGCGCTCCTCGTCGTAAGGGTTGACGAGAAACGCCTCGCCCATCTCGGAGGCCGCCCCGGCAAACTCGCTCAACACCAGCACGCCCGCGCCGTCCTGCTGGCAGGCGACGTATTCCTTGGCGACGAGGTTCAGCCCGTCGCGCAAAGGCGTCACCCACGCGAGGTCTGCGAGCGAATAGAGCGCGGCGAGTTCGGTGGGCGGGATGCCGCGCCGGATGTAGGTGATGGGCGTCCAATCGGGCGTCGAAAACTCGCCGTTGATCTTGCCGACGAGTTCGTCCACCTCCTGCCGCAGTTCCTTGTACATCGGGATCACTTCGCGCGAGGGGACGGCCACCTGAAGGAGTACGACCTGGCCGCGCAAGGCCGGCGACTGCCGGAGCAGGCGGCGGAAGGTGCGGAAGCGTTCGGGGATGCCCTTCGTGTAGTCGAGGCGGTCTACGCCGAGCAGCACGCGCCGCCCGTCGAAGCGCGCGCGTAGTTCGTCGCGGCGTTTGATCGTCTCGGCGTCGCGCGCGAGCAGTTCGGTAAACTCGCCGGGCGCGATGCCGATGGGCAGCGCGTCGAGGCGCACGGAGCGGCCGCCGACTTCGAGCCTATCCATGCGGCTGTCGAGGCCGAGTATGCGCAGGACGGAAGCGCGGAAGTGTTGCAGGTAGCTGTAGGTGTGGAAGGCCAGATAGTCCGCGCCGAGCAAGCCCTGCAAGAGTTCTTCGCGCCGTGGGAGCAGGCGAAAGATGGGCGAAGAGGGAAAGGGGATGTGCAGGAAGAAGCCGATGCGCGCATCGGGCGCGGCCTCGCGCAGCAGTTGCGGCAGGAGCATCAACTGGTAGTCGTGTACCCAGATCGTGTCGCCGGGGCGCAGGTGTTCGAGCACCACGTCGCGGAAGCGTTGGTTGGCTTCCCTGTAAGCCTGCCAGTGTTCGGGCTTGAAGTTGAGCAGCGAAGGAAACTGGTGAAAGAGCGGCCAGAGCGTCTGGTTGGCGTAGCCTTCGTAGAAGCCCTGCGTGATGTCGGCGGGAATGTCCACGGCGATGTAACCGTCTCGCTCAGCCCAGCGCGCGAGGGTTTTTTGCCGCCGCTCGTCCTGCGGGTCGGACGAGTCGCCCGGCCAGCCGATCCAGATGCCGCCCGTGCGTTTGAGGATCGGCCCCATCGCCGTCGCCAGTCCGCCCGTGCTCCGCTCCGTGCGCCATGCATCGCCCGCGCGCTTCAAAGTGAACGGCAGTCGGTTCGAGACGACGACGAGCCGCCCATCCGTGTTTTCGTTTGCTGACATATTTGCCCCTTGTTCGTGTGCGATTGATTCAAGAATGTTTTCGTCTTCTTTGCGCCTTTGCGCCTTTGCGTGAGGTTATTCTTCCGCAAGCATAAGTCTCACGCAAAGGCGCAAAGGCGCAAAGGAATCAAGTTGCCGGTTGCACCTCTTGCGCGCCCTCTTCGAGCATGAACCAGTAGAAGCCGAAGGGCGCGAGCGCGAGCTGGTACGGCCGTTCCGTGACCTGTGGAAACGGCGTGCGGCCGAGCATCTCGACGGGCGTGCGTCCGGCGTAAGCGCGGAGATCGAGTTCGACGGGCTGCGCCGTCTGCGAGAGGTTGAAGACGCACAGCGCCGTCTCGTCTTCGTGCTCGCGCGTGAAGGCGAAAATCTTCCGGTTCTCCGGCCGCACAAACTCCATCCGCCCGCGCCCGAAGAGTTGATGCTCCTTGCGCAGGTGGATCATCAGGCGCATCCAGTTCAACAGAGACGTATCGTAACGCTGCTGCGATTCGACGTTCACCGATTGATAACCGTAGACGGGATTGCTGATGACGGGAAAATAGAGCCGCTCGAAATCGGCGCGCGAGAAACCGGCGTTGCGATCCGCAGACCACTGCATCGGCGTGCGCACGCCGTCGCGGTCGCCGAGGTAGATGTTGTCGCCCATGCCGATCTCGTCGCCGTCGTAGAGGAAGGGTGAGCCGGGCAGACTGAGCAGCAGCCCGTGCAGCAACTCGATGCGGCGGCGGCTGTTATCCAGCAGCGGCGCGAGGCGGCGGCGAATCCCGACGTTCAGACGCATCCGCCTGTCCTTCGCATACTCGTTATAGAGATAATCGCGTTCCTCGTCCGTCACCATCTCAAGTGTGAGTTCGTCGTGATTGCGCAGGAACATGCCCCACTGGCAGTTCTGCGGGATGTCTGGCGTGCGCTCTAGGATTTCCACGATGGGGCGGCGGTCTTCCTGACGCAGCGCCATGAAGAGGCGCGGCATGATCGGGAAGTGATAGTTCATGTGGAACTCGTCGCCATCGCCGAAATATTCCACCACGTCCTCAGGCCACTGGTTCGCCTCGCCGAGCAGCAGCACGTTCGGGTAGTTGGCCTCGACGTGCGCGCGCAACTGTTTGAGCACCGCGTGCGTTTCGGGCAAATTCTCGCAGTTCGTCCCCTCGCGCTCGATGAGGTAAGGCACGGCGTCCACGCGGAAGCCGTCGATGCCGAGGTCGAGCCAGAAGGAGACCACTTCGAGCAACGCCCGCCGCACCTCCGGGTTGTCGTAATTGAGGTCGGGCTGGTGGCTGAAAAAGCGATGCCAGTAGAACGCCTGCGCCTCTTCGTCCCAAGTCCAGTTTGAATGTTCCGTATCCGTGAAGATGATGCGCGCCTCCGCATACTTGTGCGGGTCGTCGCTCCACACATACCAGTCACGCTTCGGTGACGTGGGCGAACGCCGCGCCTCCTGAAACCATGCGTGGCTGTCGGAAGTATGATTGACCACGAGGTCTGTGATGACGCGGATGCCGCGCGCGTGCGACTCGCGGAGGAACGCCTTGAAGTCTTCGAGCGTGCCGTATTCGGGGAGCATCGCGTAGAAGTCCGCGATGTCGTAGCCGCCGTCGCGCAGCGGGGAGGCGTACATCGGGAGCAGCCAGATGCAATCCACGCCGAGCCATTGCAGGTAGTCGAGTTTCTCGGTCAACCCGCGAAAGTCGCCGATGCCGTCCGCGTTCGAGTCGTAAAAACCGCGCACGTAAACTTCGTAAAAAACGGCGTCCTTGAACCAGAGCGGATCATTGCGGAGTTTTACTTCGCCCGACATCACTTCGTGTGCCTTCCTCTGCGAGCCGAATTGACGATAACTTGATTTATGCCGTGCGAGAAAGATAGCCGCTCCTGCGCGTTCAATGCAAACGCCGGAGGCGACAGGAGGTGCGGGAGACGCCGGAGGCGCAAAGGGGGGCGGGAGACCCGCGGGGGAAATTATTCCGTGCGGTTTAGATCGGCAATGAAGTCTATTTCATGGCAAGGTATGGAAGTTTTTTTGTATAATCTTTTCATTATGAACAAACGTGCCAAGAAGCGATTGAAGGAAGCCATTCAAAAAGAACTCTCGGAACGCGCGGATAAACGGAACGAACAACCTTTCTCCGCTCCTGCGAGGAAAGTGTCGGAGAGTAGCGGCTTTAAGGTGAAACCGGAAAAGAAGCGGGGTTAGTTTCGGGGCGTTCTCGTTCTCCAACATCAGCCACATTAAATCTTAAGGTGATCAATGTATATCTACACACTACAAGCGATGCCCGGACAGAAAGCAAAGTTCGAGGGCGACCCGGAGATTAAGTATCAGGTCAAACGGCAGAATAATTCTCTGAAAGTCGGTCAGAAAGGCCGCAGCGAGATTATTAGAACCAACCTCGATTACGAGGCCGCGATGGCAATAATCAAGACTTTCAACGACAAGGAATCCGCGTCGCAAACCAGGAAAGACGAAGCTCTGGAGCGAGATAAAGATTCCTAGAAGCCGGAGCCGGCGAACAGTTTGGCGGTAGATAGAAATTCCCCGCGAGAGAGATTATCCATCGGATTTAATTCGCGGTGAGTATATCGGAAAACTTAAGGAAGATTGATGCCGGAGGTCGGACTCGAACCGACATGAGGTTGCCCTCGCTAGATTTTGAGTCTAGTGCGTATACCGATTTCGCCACTCCGGCTTAGTAAAATCAATAATATAGGGAGTCGGTAGCATCGTCAACCAGCCGAAAAAGTCTTTGCCAATGTGCCTATGGTGTCCATGCGAACAGCTAGAGACATGTCAACTAACTGCATGTCTTTACTCTAGGAAATCAGCAAGAATTTCCGGCAACTTTTCAATCCGTGCTGGTTTGGTCATACATTCCCACACCTCAAATATCTTCCAGCCCTGTTGTTCGAGCGCAACTCTATTCCTTTTGTCCCTCTCAACGTTCGAGAGCCGTTTCGTTTGCCAGAACTCTGCGTTAGTCTTTGGCGTCACTCTCCCGTAAGGGCAATCGTGCATGTGGAAAAAGCAGCCGTGGACGAAGATGATTTTTCGCCGCCGTGTGAATACCAAATCGGGTTTGCCCGGAAGTTCCTTGCGGTGCAGGCTGTAACGGTAGCCCATCCGATGCACCATTGAACGCACTATCATTTCAGGTCGCGTGTTCCGGTTGCGGATAAGTGACATGTTGTAGCGACGTTGTTCGGGCGTTAATACATCGGGCATCATTCAAGCCATCTGTGCGCGAACGGTCGTGATGAACTGCTCTAGATTCAATAGGGTGACATCACGCTTCTTCGGGTAGTCCTTGTGTAAACGTTGCGGCACAATAAGCGTCACGTTGGCGGCGTGCATTTCGTTTAGTTGATTTGTGGATATCCCTTGTTGGATAGTCAGGATGTATTTGTCCGGCACACGCTTTCCTTCATTCAACACCTGCCGCCATCTGTCCTTACAGGTAGTTTTTACGCCGACGACAAACAACTTCTCTAAGGGGTACGTTGAATCAAAGTATGCCTCTTCGCTGGGAATTACTATGTCAGGTTTCCCATCAATCTTCGTCGGTCGCATCTTATGCGAAATGCCCGCATCCTTCAGAAGAAACTCTACGTGATTCTCCAATGACCGTCCGGCGCGTGCCTTGCGTCTATTCATAATGCTGGAAGCCGTCCGAAGGAAGTCATCAACGTCCTTCTTGACGCGAACAATTTCAGCCTGACACACCTGACGCTCAACCAGTCGAAATAGCTGGTATTCAGCGTCCATACTGGTCATCAAAACATCATCCGGCGGTAACGACGTGAATCGGCGCATGCATTCTTTTAGTGCCCTCCGCGCTTCTTCAGAAAAAAATTCACCTCGCGGAAAGTCCCTCAGTAGTTCCGCAAACCGTCTGAAGTGCCGGTCAACACATTCGTCTTCGCTCTCATACTGCGGAACGCCATTCTGATAGATACCCCATGATTCTGTCACTTCCATGCCAAGCGCAGCCTGAATTTCTTCAATGTCCTCTTCTAGGTCGAGTATGTAGGCAAGAAACTCGTCCGCAGTTTTGGGAATCAGCACCAATAGGTCGCCAACAGTGTCATGCACAAGGAAGGGAAACCCACGTCCGAAGCGTGTCAGCCGGTATTCATCTTTGGCTTTGCCATACCAAGTAACCACAGATTCGGTAATAATTTCATCCTGCCATTGAATTCTCACTTGATGCTTACTGTTTTCGCCTTTCGTTGGCGGGTGTGGGGTAAACATCTGATAGACGGACTTCGGAAGATAGAAGCCACATTGATGTCCACCTGTCAGGCCTACATCATTAGGTGAAATAAATTTCAGGAGAGCGTTGCTGTAGCGGATTGCATTTTCAATTGCTAGTCCACAAAACGGTGATTGCATGGGGCATCCTTGAGGTGGGGTTAAGCTACTACATCGGTCTTGCTTTTCAAAAGACAGCCATTACTATGCCGCGTGAGTTGCCAGCACAGCAGAGCCATAACTTGTCTAACAACCACCTCCGCGACTTTCGGAACAATGGCGTTACCGAATTGCCGATAAGCTTGCGTGTCTGATACCACGATGGGCAGATGGTCAGGGAAGCCCATAATCCGCGCACACTCGCGAGGGGTAAGTCGCCTCGGATTCTTACCGTGTTGCGGTATCAGAATTTCAGATCCGTCTTTGTAGTAACGAGCGCTCAATGTTCGAGTTGTCCCATCAAGATTAGCAAGTCCAAAACCGAACCCGTTGCCTTTAGCGCGGTGGTGCTCAGCGTACTCTTGAAGATATTTCCACAGATTATCGGTAAGCGTGTATTTCTTGTCAGGACAAGGTTCGAGAGCATCACGTAACTTTGGTCGCTCACCTTCAGGTGGATTCGGAAACTCAAAAGGCGGGTTGCTTCCAAAAACCCTTTTGTCGAAGCAGACAATATAGACGCGCTCGCGGTGTTGCGGAACAAAATCCTTTGCGTCAATCACTTTGCTAAAGACCGCGTATTCGTGTGATTCGAGCGTTTCCTTAATGACCTTCCAGGTATGTCCCTTATCATGAGACTTTAGGTTTTTGACATTTTCAAGTAGCACGATGGGCGGTCGTTTAACTTCAATGATGGACGCCACGTTAAAAAACAGTATTCCCTGAGTCTCACACTTAAACCCATGCGCGTGTCCGAGACTCTTTTTCTTTGACACACCCGCGATTGAAAATGGTTGACAGGGAAATCCAGCCGCTAAAATGTCATGGTCGGGAATGTCCGCTGCGTTAATCTTGGTGATGTCACCATGTGGTGTCTCACCAAACCAAGCCCTGTATGTCTTTTGCGAATGCTTGTCAATTTCAGATGAGAAAACGCACTTCCCCCCGATGCCCTCCAATGGGATGCGAAAACCGCCAATGCCAGCGAACAGGTCAATGAAACTGAAGGGAATGCGCTCGACTTGTGAGGCTTCAATCTGATTCGGCTCGAAGGGAAGAATCGGCTGACCATTATTGCCTTCACAGGCTTGCTGAAGAACGGAAATTACAAACTCCTTCTGTGTCATGTGCCGCTGGCTTCGTTCTTCTTCAATCCACGAACGAATCTGCTCAGGTACGTCTCGGACTAAAAGTTGTCTGCTCATTCCTATCCTTCGCTGGGAATATTTGCTATCAAGGTAGTCGCGTGGATGATAGCAAATATTCCCAGCGTGTCTATCTTTATTGCGCAGCCTTTTGTTGTTTTGGCTTTCCAGTTTATTTATTAAATCGTTCCCATATCCAGCACCATGCGCCAATGGGATACTATTTCTGCCCGTCAACAACGACAAATGGGAAGATTTCCCATTCTAAGTGCGGCGGGTTTGTTGCGGGAGCGTGGGCGGGGAATGTTAGTTGTGCGCGGGGGCGCGAGTCTGTAAGATAGTTGAGCCTTGCGGGAGATGCGTGTGCCGAAGGGAATCGCGCGCTGACCCGAATCCAACCTCTAAATTTAAGAATCTTTCAGACGAAGGCGGAAGTGTCTCTATGGTTCCAGCGAGCGGTGAGCGCGCCTGCATTTTGATTGCCGACGACGAGCGGGAGATTCGCAGCGTCCTCTACGAACTGCTGAGCGTGGATTACGATTGCTACCTGGTCGCCTCGGCGGAGGCGGCGCTGGGGCGTCTGCGCACGATGCGCTTCGACGTGGTGATCAGCGACATCAACATGGAGGGCATGAGCGGTCTGGAGATGATCCCGCACGTGGCCGAGATCGCGCCGGGCACCGTCGTCATCATGATCAGCGGCGCGCAGACGGTTGAGAATGCCATCGAGGCGCTGCGCGCCGGGGCGTTCGACTACGTGACGAAGCCCTTCGACCTGCGCCACGTGGAAATGGCCGTCGGCCGCGCGCTTGAACACAAGCGGCTGCGCGAGGCGAAGCGTCGTTACGAGAATTACCTGGAAGAGCTGGTGGCCGAGCGCACGGCGGAACTAGACCGCACGCTGGCGACTCTCGAAGACTCGTACCGCATGACTTTGAAAGCGCTCGCCGCCGCGCTCGAAACGCGCGACCGTGAGACGCACGGGCATTCGGAGCGTGTCGTTAGTTTCAGTCTGCGGCTGGGGCGCGAGTTGAAGCTGGACGAGGAGCAGTTGCGTTCGCTGGAGTTCGGCGCGCTCTTGCACGACATCGGCAAGATCGGCATCCCGGACATGATCCTGCGCAAACCCGCCGCGCTCACGGAGGAAGAGTGGCAGACAATGCGGCGACATCCCGTGCTCGGCCAGCAGATTTTGCGCGGCATCGAATTTCTGGAAGGGGCTTCGCGCGTCGTCGGGCAGCACCACGAGAAGTGGGACGGGACGGGCTATCCGCTGGCCTTGCGCGGCACGGAGATCGACCTCAACGCGCGCATCTTCGCCGTCGCAGATGCGTTCGACGCGATGGTCAGCACGCGCGTCTACCGCGCAGGGAAGCCTTACGAGGCGGCGGCCGCCGAGTTGGAGCGACACGCCGGGCGGCAGTTCGACCCGACGGTGGTCGCGGCTTTCATGCGCGTCCCGCAGGCGGATTGGGAGGAACTGCGCTCGCGCTCGCTCCGGCGTCACAGGCCGGAGCGCGTCGCCGCCGCCGCCGCGACGCCGGAAAAGCTCGCGGCCGCGCACACTTCTTCGCCCGGCGGCAAGCTCACCGCCGTGCCCTCCCGGGTCGAGACACGGATCATCCGTGGCCGCAGCGAAATACGCGCCTTGCGACGACGCCAGCGACACGCATAGACGCAGAGAGAAAAGCGTGCGGCCGGCTGCTTCCGCCAGTTGCCTTCAACACAGCCGCCTTCAGCGCATCTGCCTTCAACGCTATCTGCCTTCAACAAAGCGCCGCGGGCGACACCATGCCGGTGTCGCCCGCGGCTTTTTCTCGTATCGGCGCTTCCAAATCGGTTCCTCAAGGCGACTTCGGCGGGGCGGAGGATAACGAGATTTACTGTTGACAGAGAAAAGTGTTGACAAGGCGACGCAGTGGAGTTATATATAACCGGCGCGGCGATGAGGCGCAGATTTTGGGGCGACGCGGCCGTGATGAGAGGCGACGAGAGGCGACGAGAGCTTATGAGCAGGATGCGGAAACAGGAAGAGGCGGCGGGCGACGTTGGAGAGGCGTTCGGCGGCGCATGTGAGTTTGCGCCCGGCCTCGCGCCCGTCGCTGCCGCTGCGCCCGCGCCGGACGCATTTAAACTGCGCGCGGCGTCTCAGTCCGCCGCGCCCGATTTTGTTGAAAGGCTGCCGATTGCGCGTGAGGTCTCGCCGGCCTCCCGCGAGCGCGAAGCGCCGATGTGATTTTGCGGGAGCGGCCTCCCGCTCCGTAAATCTCGAAACCCGAAGTTTTCAGAGAGTTGTCAGGAGCGGGGCGGCCGTCCCTTCAGGGAGCCGGACACCCGCTCTTTTTGTTTGTGCGAAGGTTGAATTTCTCTCGGGGGAGGTAGTGCAACGATGGTTCACGTTCGATTTGAAGGTCGCTCTTTTGATTACGCCGAGCGCGAGTTGCGCGTCGAGGCGTGTATGACGGATCGAGAGATCAAGACGCGGCTCGCGCAGTTTCTCGATGCGAGTATGGATCGCTTAGAGGCTTATGTCGTCGAGCGCACGCCGCTCGGCGATCTGATCATCCGCCCGGAGGCCGTCTACGGGTAAGAACTAAGGAGGCGCGTCCCCGCGCCCTGACACGCGAAGCATACACACTACACCTTGTAAGTGGGAGGTTGCGGGTTCGATTCCCGTCGGGAGCGCTTGTGCTCCCGTAGCTCAATGGCAGAGCACCGTTGTGAAAAGGCTTTGCGGACTTGCGCGGGGCACGCCCATCATCGAGTTGCGACAAGCTGTTTTTCGATTTTCTGTCGGCGTCCCCGCCGGGGCGCGGCGACGCGCGCCCTGACCGGCGAAGCGTACATACATGGTCACGCGGTTCTTTAAAACCGTAGTAGGTTCGAATCCTACCGCTCCCGCCAAACTTGTGGGAGCGTGCAGCCCGCCCTTCACACGGCGGGTCAAGAGTGGCTTCGCGAAACTTGCGCGCACGCCCCGCCCCGGCGCGGAGGCCGACCGAAGAGAACATTGCAGGACGGGCTGCGCACAGCGCGCCGACGCTGATACGCTGCCGCCCGTCGCCGAAATTACCGCCCCGCGCCCTGACCGGCGAAGCATACATACTAGCTCAGCGGTAGAGCATACGTTCAGGGAACGTAGTGTCGCGGGTTCGATTCCCGCTATGTGCAAGACGCTTCGCCGACTTGCGCGGGGCAATAAAGACAGTGACGGGTGACAGGTGACAAGTGACAAGTTAAAACCAAAACTTGTCTTGTCCTGACTTGTCACCCGTCACCCGTCACTTGTCACTGTTTTGAGGTGTGTCATGGAAAACCTTGAGCGCGACGCGCGCCTTGAGATGCTGAACAGTTTGTTGACGACGCCGCACCGCCGGCTCGAAGAAGTGGCGGGGCTGCACCGCGAGATGCTTGAGCGCGACCCCGTGTTTTACGGCCACCTCGCCGTCTGGTATGCGCGCCACGGCGACGTGCGCGACCACGGGGAAGTGTTCACGGGAAACTTGCTGGCGAGCACGGTCGGAGGGCATCGCGGCGCGGGCTACGTGTTGTTGCAGGAGTTGCCGCCCTACCAGGTGGCGCGCGTGGTCGACTTCGTGAAGCGTTCGCGCGGCGGCCTGCCGCGTTCGGCGCGCACGGCCGTTGCGCGTTACCTGCGCGAGCGTGAGGAGAACCCGCGCCACTTCGACGGCGCAGCCCTGCGCGCGCGTAAGAGCATGAAGCGGCTCTACGCAGGCCTGCACATCAAGCCGGGCGCGCGCGCCGACGCCATCCTGTTCAAGGATACGCCGCCGCCGGACAGTCTCGCTTACGCCCTGAAGCAACTGGCACATGCCAAGAGCGCCGCGGCGCAGGCGGAGTTGATCGTGGAGCACAACATTCCTTACACGGTCGCCGTCGGCGCGGTGCGGACTTTGACGCCCGTCGTGCTCGCCGCGCTCGTCAACGCGATGTCGCCGCAGGAGACGATCAACAACTTGAAGTCTCTGAAGGCGCGCGGCGCGCTCGCGCACGCAGAGGTGAAGGCGCTGGTGGACGAGAAACTGAAGGCGGCGGCGTCTGATTCCCGCGTCTCGGCCTACAAGGCCGTGCGCGCGGCGGAGGTCGCGGGCGTTGACGGCGCGACGGCCGCGCGGCTCGAACACGCGGCGAGCGAGCAGGTGAGGCGGCACGGCCGCATCACGAAGACGACGGCGTTGTTCGTCGACAAGAGCGGGAGCATGACGCTCGCGCTCGAAGTGGGCAAACGGATCGCCGCGCTCGTCTCCGGCGTGAGCAGCGCGCAGCTTTATGTCTACGCTTTCGACACGATGGCCTACCCGGTCGCGAGCGAGGGCACGGGCGAGTTGAGCGATTGGGAGCGCGCCTTTCGACACCTGCGCGCGGACGGCGGCACGAGCATCGGCGCGCCGCTGGAGACGATGCGGCTGCGTCGCCAGGCGGTCGAGCAGATCATCATCGTGACGGACGAGGGCGAGAACACCGCGCCGTACTTCAACGGAATTTACGCGCGCTACTCGGCCGATCTGAACATCACGCCGAACGTCGTGATCGTCAAGGTCGGCGCGCACATCGATCTCCTCGAACGACAGATGCGCCAGAGCAAGGTGGCGTTCGACACTTTCACCTTCGCGGGCGACTACTACGCGCTCCCGAACCTCGTGCCGCTGCTCAGCCGCCCCTCGCGGCTCGAACTGCTCCTGGAGATTCTGGAGACGCCGCTGCCGGAAAGGAAAGGGTGAAGATAAACGATGAACGATGAACGATGAACGATGAATGAAGGCAAATGTCTTCAGTTCATCGTTCATCGTTCATCGTTCATCGTTCGTCGTTCCCCTTTTAATTCATGGATATTCGCAGGCTCATCGAGACGCTCGCGGCGCGTGAAGAGGCGTGGCGGCGGGGCGTGCGGTTTCTCGCGCCGTGCGTGGGCGGCGGGCGTGTGCGCGTGTCGCTCGACGGGCTGGTGCAAACTTTTCAGACGCGCCCGCGCGGCTTCGAGGGGTGGGGCGTCTTCGCGGCCGTCGACGAGCGCAGGGCGCGAGTTGTGGCCGAGGCGACGCTGGCGCAGGTCGCCGGTTATTTGAAGTTGTTGCGGCCTCTGCGCGTGCGTCTCGTCGAACGCCTGCGCGGTCGGACGTGGGCTGCCTATCCGGCGTGCATCGAAGAGGCGCACAGGCGGTTCGGCCTCGAAGGCGAGTTGCGCGTGCATCTCGTCGCGGAGGGCGCGCGCTTCGAGGGGGTGTTGGCCTACACGGACGGCCGTAACTGGCTCGCCGGCGAACCCGACCGGCGCGCGGACGCGCGCGACGCCGAACGCCTGCGGGAACTGCTCAAGCAGAGCGTCGAACCGCACTGCGTCAACTTGAAAGGCATCACGCCGGAGACGCGCGCCGCCTACGCGCTGGCGACGGAGTTCGCGCCCGCATTCCGGCACGTGCGCCGCCGGCGCGAGGCCGACCGCGCGCGGCAACGCGAAGAGAATCGCCTGCGCGCCGCGCTCGCATTGAACGGCGGCGCGCTCGTCGATTACGCGGACGAAGGCGAAAACTGCTGGCGCGTCAAGTGGCGGACGCGCGCCGGCGAGGAACACGTCTCGTCCGTCGCCAGGCGCGACCTGACAATCGTCAACGCGGGCATCTGCCTGAGCGGCCGCGACGCGGACTTCGACCTGCAATCGCTCGTCGGCGTGGTCGAAAACGGGTGGGAAGATTAACTCGCGCGGGCGTGTTCGGCGCGGCGAAGGGTGGGAAGGGCGGTGTGGTGTTGAACAGTCTCTACCATGAACAACTTTATCGCACGCCGGAAGTGATGGCGCGGCTGGCGGAGTTTCCGTTGACGGTGTGCGGGGCGGGCGCGCTCGGCGCGAACATCGTGGAGAACCTGGCGCGCATGGGCTTCAGGCGTTTGCGCGTGGTTGACCGCGACCGTGTGGAGGCGCGCAACCTTTCGACGCAGCCTTACTATCGCGCCGACGCGGGCGCGTTCAAGGCACGGATGCTGGCGAACGCTCTCTATCGCGCGCTCGGCGTGGAGGTAGACGCGCGCACTGAGGAGTTGACGGCGGCGAACGCGCCGAAGCTGCTGGCGGAGAGCGCGCTCGTCGTTGACGCGTTCGACAACAGCGCGTCGCGGCGCGTATTGAAGGAGTATGCGGCGACGGCCGGGCTGGCCTGCCTGCACGCGGGGCTGGCGGGCGATTACGCCGAGGTCGTCTGGAACGAGATTTATCGCGTGCCCTCGGCGGCGCAGGACGACGTGTGCGATTATCCGCTGGCGCGCAATCTGGTGATGCTGACCGTCGCGGTCGCCTGCGAATCGATCACGGAGTTCGTCGCGCACGGCACGCGGCGCAGCCACACGATCACGCTACGCGATTTCAACATCAGCCCTTACCTGCCGGCATAGTCGCCGGGCTGTCCGATATTCAATTAAATCGTTCGAGGCGTCGTGACATGGACTACAGGTTGCAAATCAATCTGGGCGGCATCATCGACCTGCTGTCGAACCACACGGCTACGGCAGTTGTGCTACTCATTATTGAAGCTACAAATCGAGCATCTCCCATCTTCATTTCCATTTTGGTCATCGTAGTGAGCGCCCGACGGGGAAAGCCGCTGCTTGCGCCTCGTGCTATTTTGGGAACGGGAATAGCTCCGAGGCGTTGATAATAAAGCGTTAATAATAAACCCTTGCTATAAGGGGCAAGGCCTCTTGAATAGTTTTCCTGAAAGCGAGTGAAGGTGCTATGACAAATCTCATTCTGGTGTTGAGTTTGTGTGCGGCTTTCTTAATCCCGGCTCATGAAATTTCGACATCTCAACCGATTGTCGGAGAGTCTTTGGTCGCTGCCGGCGACTTGGCTATCAGTGTCGAACCTTACCGTCTGCCGGACGCCGATACCATGCCCGTGCAGGTTTCAGCCGCTGAAGGCTCCGTTTCTGGCGACGGTTGGCTGGCTATCAGAAATGTGCGGGTCAAGAATCGTTCGGACAAACCAATTCAATCGGTACAGATTTCCCTGTACCTGATCGGAGAGCAAGACCCGAAAAAGATTCTAGCCTCCGCCGTGCTGAATAAAGGAAAGTATACTTATCCCGGATTTGAGGCGGGCGACGAAATGCTTTACAGCACGAGAATCTCCACCAACTTGCTGACGGGCAAACCGGCCTTGCTGAAATCTGTCATGAAGGACGGAAGTCTGGAAGGCAAGTACAATATTTTAGTCGGGGTGAGCCGGGTCGAGTTTCGCGATAGCGGCAGTTGGGAGTTTAAGGGATCGGCAGGCGATTCCGGGTCTTGACTAGCGAGTCAACGCCGATTGTCGCACGCAAGCCTGGTGCTTGACGGGTTCTCTTATTCTTCGCGCGCTTTCAAAACTCCCTTCGCTGACGCCCTTCGTCCGAGCATACAGCGTCATCGACACGTCGCCGATTTTGACAGTGCCGACCGAATCACAATTAGCACTTCGCCGCCTAATGTCAGATGGCTATGATCTCCCCGTCAAACTTCGTGAGGGAGAAGCCGCCGAACCGTTCGTTGAAGCAATCCTTCATGTCGGTGAGCACGCCGAGGGCGACAGCTTCTCCTAGTTTCAATCCTTCGAC
>DASQLU010000026.1:0-15182 GCA_035645855.1 Pyrinomonadaceae bacterium | reverse complement strand
ATAGCGCGCGAAAATTTCTTGCAGGCGTCGTTCGGGGAACGGGTAGAACTGTTCGAGCCGGACGATGGCGACGCGGCGGTCGTCGGATTTCAAACGCGCCGCATGCAGATCGTAATAGACCTTGCCGCTACAAAGGACGATGCGCCGCACCTCCGAAGAATTCGTGATCTCCGCGTCGTCGATGACGGGGAGAAAGCCGCCCGTCGTCAGCTCCGCGACGGCGGAAGTGGCGGCGGGCAGGCGGAGCAAACTCTTCGGCGTCATGACGACGAGCGGGCGCGCGATCTCCTGTCGCACCTGACGGCGCAGGAGGTGGAAATACTGTGCGGGCGTCGTGGGATAACAGACCTGCATGTTGTTCTCGGCGCAGAGTTGGAGATAGCGTTCGAGGCGCGCGTTGGAGTGTTCCGGCCCCTGCCCTTCGTAGCCGTGCGGCAGAAGGAGTGCGAGGCGCGAGGGCTGCTGCCACTTGTCCACGCCGGGCGCGATGAACTGGTCGATGATCACCTGCGCGCCGGTCGAGAAGTCGCCGAACTGCGCCTCCCACATCACGAGCGCGCGCTGCTCCACGACCGAATAGCCGTACTCGAAACCCATCACGCCCTGTTCGGACAGAGAACTATCGAAGACCTCGAAGCGCGGCCGCCCGTTAGAGCGCACGGCGAGTTCGGAGAGCGGCGTCCAGGCGTTGCCGGTCTGCGTGTCGTAGAGCACGGCGTGGCGCTGGCTAAACGTGCCGCGCCCGGAATCCTGACCGCTCAGGCGCACGTTCGTGCCTTCGAGCGCGAGCGTGCCGAAGGCCATCGCCTCGCCGAACGCCCAATCGAGCGCGACCGCGCCCGCGCCCATCCGCTCGCGCCGCGCCAACTGGCTGACCATCTTCGGGTTGATGTTGAAGCCAACGGGGACGACCGCGATCTTGTGGCCGAGCTCGCGAATCGTCTCGGCCGCGACACCCGTCTCGACGACATCCGACCCGTCCTCTTCAACGATTGCCGGCGGCAACTCCGACATCTTCGGCTTCGCGGCCACGATCTCCTTGGCGCGCGCCTGCGCCTGTTCGTAACGTCCGACGCGCTCTTTGATCATCGCCTCCACGTCCGCCTCCGAGAGCACGCCCTCGCGGACGAGTTGCGCGGCGTAGAGCGTGCGCACGCCGGGATGCGCCTTGACGCGCGCGTACATCAGCGGTTGCGTGTAGCTCGGTTCGTCGCCCTCGTTGTGGCCGAGGCGGCGGAAGCCGATCACGTCGAGCACCACGTCCTTGTTGAACTCCTGCCGGTAATCGAGCGCGATGCGCAGCACGCGGAAGGCGGCCTCCGGGTCGTCGCCGTTGATGTGGAAGATCGGGAGTTGCGTCATGCGCGCCACGTCGGTCGAGTAGATGGTGGAGCGACCCTTTTCGGGCGAGGTGGTGAAGCCGATCTGGTTGTTGATGATGATGTGGACGGTGCCGCCCGTGCGATAGCCGCGCAGTTCGGCGAGGTTCAAAGTCTCCATCACGATGCCCTGCCCGGCGAAGGCCGCGTCGCCGTGCAGGAGGACGGGCAGCGCGCGGTCGATGGCCTCTTCGCGCCCGGCATCCATCACGTCCTGCTTGGCGCGCACCATGCCCTCCACCACGGCATCCACGAATTCGAGGTGGCTGGGATTGGGCGAGACGGTGATGCGCACCTCGCGGCCGCTCGCCGTCTCGCGCGTGCCCACCGCGCCCTGATGATATTTCACGTCGCCTTCGTCGGCCGGGAAGTTCGGATGCACCGCGCCCTCGAAGGAGGTGAAGATGCGTTCCGAGAAATTGCCGACGACGTTCGCCAGCACGTTCAGACGCCCGCGATGCGCCATGCCGAGCGTGATGTCTTCCACGCCGCGCTCGCCCGCCTTCTCGATCAACTGGTGCAGGAGCGGGATGATCGTCTCGCAGCCTTCGAGCGAGAAACGCTTCGCGCCCAAGTACTTCGTGTGCAGGAAACGCTCGAACTGTTCGGCGGCGATCAAGCGGTCGAGCAACTGTTTCTTCGTCTCGGCCGGGAGCGGTTCCGGGTCTACGAACTCCTGCCGGATGCGCTCGCGCAACCAGACCTTCTGTTCCTTGCTCTGGATGTGGCGGTATTCCGTGCCGACCTTGCCGCAGTAGGCGCGGCGCAGGATGTCTAGGATTTCGCGCAGCGTCGAGCTTTCGTGGCCGCCGAGTCCGCCGGTGATGAAGGTGCGATCCAAATCCCAGATCGTGAGGCCGTAAGTTTCCAGATCGAGTTCCGGGTGATGATTGACGGGCATCGCGTGGAGCGGGTCGATGTCGGCTATCAGGTGGCCGCGCACGCGGTAGGCGTTGATCAGTTCGAGCACGCGCGCCTGTTTGACGATCTGCTCCTGCGTGCGGTCGCCGCCGAGGAGCGCGGGGTTGCGATCCACAGCCCAGCGCATCGGCCGGTAAGAGATGCCGAGGTCTTGAAAGATGCCCTCGTAGAAATCGTGCTTGCCGACGAGCAGTTCGTGGACGTGCGCGAGGAACGCGCCCGACTCCGCGCCCTGGATGATACGGTGATCGTAGGTGGAAGAGATGGTGAGCGTCTTGCTGATGCCGAGTTGCGAGAGCGCTTCCGATGTCATCGCATGATACTCGGCCGGGTATTCGATTGCGCCCGTGGCGATGATGACGGACTGGCCGGCCATCAGGCGCGGCGTCGAGGCGACCGTGCCGATGGTGCCGGGGTTTGTAAGCGAGAGGGTCGTCTCCTGAAAATCGGGCAGGCCGAGTTTGCCTTCACGCGCCCGTTTCACCACGTCGTCGTAAGCCGCGAGGAACTGCGAGAACGCGAGCGCGCCCGCATTCTTGACGTTCGGGACGAGGAGCGTGCGCGAGCCGTCCTTCTTCTGAATGTCGATGGCGACGCCGAGATTGACCTGTGGGCGACGCAGGCGCGCGGGCTTGCCGTCGGCCGACAGCGTGAAGCCGTCGTTCAGTTGCGGATATTTGTCGAGGGCGCGCAGGAGGGCGTAAGCGATGAGGTGCGTGTAGGAAGTTTTGCCGCCGCCGTGCTCCTTCAGATGCTTGTTGATGATCGCGCGGTTCTCTTCGAGCAGTTTGACGGGCACTTGCCGGTTCGAGGTCGCGGTCGGGACGGAGAGGCTCGTCTCCATGTTCTCGACGATCTTCAAGGCCGCGCCGCGAATCGGAGAGGCTTCCGGCGCGGCCTGCTGTGGCGACGGTGCGGCCGTCGCGCTGGCGGCGGCGGGCGCGGCTTCAGTGATTAGAGGCGGCGCGGCGGGTTGCGGCGTCGCAACGGGAGCGGGAGCGGCGGTCGCGCTCTGCGTCGGGGCGGCGGCGGGCATCGCGGCCGTCGTCGTTGCTGCCGCTGTCGGCGCGCTCTGGCCGTCGGCGGGTGGCGCGGGGTTCGCCGTCGTCGTCGAGCCGTTGCCGGAAGATGCGCTTGCGGCGGGCGCGGGCGGCGCGGGCGACTGGCCGAGCATCTCCGCGAAATAGGCGCGCCAGGATTCGTCGACGAGTGCGGGGTTGCTGCGGAAACGCTCCAGCAGCGCCTCGACGTAGTTGGCGTTCGCGCCGAAGTTTTCGGCGATGAATTGCGAATAATCGATCTGATTTTGTTGTGCGCTCAAAGTCTTATCACCTCGCTCGGAGAGAAGCCACGGGTGCGACTTGCCGTGGCGGCATCACGCTTCCTTAATTGTCCGTTGGTGCTGAAATAATAGCCTATCACTTTCCGCTTCGCACTGCATCCGCCGCCCACTCGCGGCGCAACCTCATCGCCAGATTTCACATCACATGACCGCCCTCGACAACCAACCCCGCGCCAAATCGATTTTATGTCGTCGCTGAACAACCCACTCTTCGCCCCGCTCCGCTGCTGCTCCTGCGCTCTCCTCGCCGCCTTCATGCTGGGAGCGTGCGGCATGCCGCGCCCGAACGCGCCGGACTTGCGGCCGAACCGCGCGCCGGGCGCAGCAGCAGCGACGGCGAACGAGCGGCCGGCGGTGAAATTCGTCTACGAGTCGCCGGTGCTGGAACGCCTCGTCGCGGCGGCGAACGAGCGCGCCGCGCACGAGGTCGAGTACGATCCGAGTTATTTCAAACTGGACTACCCGGGCGGCGACGTACCGGAGGGCAAGGGCGTCTGCACGGACGAGGTGATCCGTTCCTACCGCGCGCTCGGCATAGACTTGCAGCGGGAAGTTCACGAGGACATGGTCGCCAACTTCTCGCGCTACCCGACCAGGTTCAATTTGAAGACCACCGACACAAACATAGACCACCGCCGCGTGCCGAACCTGCGCGTCTTCTTCGAGCGCAGGGGCAAGTCTCTGCCCGTCACGGACGAGGCGACGGACTATCTCCCCGGCGACATCGTGACGTGGGACTTGAACGCTTCGCAGACCCACATCGGCATCATGGTCGACGTGCCTTCGGCGACGCCCGGCCGCTACATGATCCTGCACAACATCGGGCGCGGGCCGAAGATCGAAGACGTTCTCTTCGCCTGGAAGATCACGGGACACTATCGCTACACCGGCCCCACGCCGCCGCCCGCGCCGAAACGTGCGCCTCAAACCGCGCGTGCGAACGCCCCGGCGCGCCGTGCGTCTCGCTGAGAATTTGTCGAAGCTCCGGCGGCGGTTGTTCTTCGCGCCGGAAAATTTTCCCACCTCCTGCAAGTTTTCACACGCGCCCGCATTCAAGTGGGTGACAAGGTAGTGAAAACTCGATTGACACATGCAGGAGGAGGATTTATGAGCCACGCACACGCAGGAAGCGCACGCCCCGCGCAAACTTTCACGCGCCCCACACTTCAGCCCGCATCTACGCTTTGCCACGCACGCCTTTCCCGGATCGCCCTCTGCCTCCTCGCCGCGTTGTTCTTGTCCTCGTGCGAACGCTCGACCGCGCCGGGCAGCGCTTCTCACGGCGGCGCGAAAGCGACGGAAGAGTCGCGCGCATCGAACGATGCTCCCGCGTCCGCGTCGATTGACGAGGTGCCCGCGCCTTATGCCGCAGCCCCGATAATGAAAGCGGAACGCGTCGCGGGCGGCGGTATCGGCGGCGGTCACGGCGCGGGCGGTGGCGGTCGCGGCGCGGGCTATCTCGACGAGAAGGAGTTCAACACCGAAGCCTACAAACACATCGACGAGAACCCTTTCTACGAGGCCGCGCGCGTGCCGCTCTCCACCTTCTCGATTGACGTGGACACGGCCTCTTACAGCAACACGCGCCGCTTCCTGCGCAACGGCCAACTCCCGCCGAAGGACGCCGTGCGCATCGAAGAGTTGATCAACTATTTCTCTTACGATTACCCGCAGCCCGCAGGCGATGCGCCGTTCTCCATCACGTCCGAGGTGGCGGCCTGCCCGTGGAATACGGGGCGGCGACTCGTCCACATCGGCCTGCAGGGCAAGCGCATACACAGGGAAGATTTGCCGCCCGCCAACCTCGTCTTCCTGCTCGACGTGTCCGGCTCGATGAACGCCCCCGACAAGCTCCCGCTCGTCAAATCATCCCTGCGGATGCTGGCCGAACAACTCTCCGCACGCGACCGTCTGAGCATCGTCGTCTATGCCGGTTCGAGCGGCCTCGTCCTGCCCTCCACGCCGGGCGACCGCCGGGGCGAAATCCTCGCCGCGCTCGACGCGCTCGAAGCCGGCGGCTCGACCAACGGCGGCGAAGGCATACACCTCGCTTATCGCATCGCAGCCGAGAATTTCCTGCGCGGCGGCATCAACCGCGTCATCCTCGCCACCGACGGCGACTTCAACGTCGGCACGACGAGCGAAGGCGAACTCGCCCGTCTCATCGAAGAGAAACGCAGGACGGGCGTCTTCCTCTCCGTCCTCGGCTTCGGCACGGGCAACGTCAAAGACGCGACGATGGAAATGCTTGCCGATAAGGGCAACGGCAATTACGCATACATCGACGAGTTGCAGGAGGCGCGCAAGGTGCTCGGCGAACAACTCGGCGGAACAATCGCCACCATCGCCAAGGACGTCAAGATTCAGGTTGAATTCAACCCGCGACAGGTGGCCGCCTACCGGCTCATCGGCTACGAGAACCGCCTGCTGCGCGATCAGGATTTCAACGACGACGCCAAAGACGCAGGCGAGATCGGCGCGGGACATACCGTGACGGCGCTCTACGAAGTCGTCCCCTTCGGCCAAAAATTCGAGAACCCCGGCGTCGATGCTTTGAAGTACCAGCGCCCGGCGGAAATCTCCGCGCACGCGAACAGCAAAGAGTTGTTGACGATCAAAGTGCGCTACAAAGACCCGGACGCGAGCGACAGCAAGCTGCTCAGCGCGTGGGTGGCCGACACGGGCACGACGATTGAGAGCGCCTCGAACAACTTCAAATTCTCCTCGGCGGTGGCCGGCTTCGGGATGCTCCTGCGCGACTCTAAATACAAAGGCGGCGCGCGCTACGCGGACATCGCCCAACTCGCACGCGCCGCCGCCGGCGCGGACGCGCAGGGGTATCGCACCGAGTTCGTCCAACTCGTCGAACGCGCGCAGGCGCTCGCGCGACAGAGCGCGCGAAACTAATCCAGGCAGGGGAAGGGGAAAGGGGGAAAGGGGAAGGGGAAAGGGGCAAAGGGGAAAGGGAAAGGATTTTTGTTTGCGCCTTTCCCCCTTCCCCTTTGCCCCTTTTCCCTTCACCTTTACCCTCTTACAGTTATAATCGCGCGCGATGGATGATCAACTCCTGCGCGAATTTCTGGCCGAGGCCGACGAGCGAATCGAGGCGCTGTTCGCGGATGTCGAACGCCTGCGCCGCGTCCATGTGGCCGACGGGCGCGCGCGGCGCGAACTGGTCGCGCGTATCTTTCGCCACGTCCACACGCTCAAAGGCTCCGCCGCCGCGTTCCCCCAGCTCGCCCCGGTCAATCGTCTCACGCACGAATTTGAAAACCTCCTCGACGCCGTGCGCGCCGGTCGCGCGTCGCTGACGGATGCGACCGTGGACACCTGCGAAGACGCGACGAACGCGCTCTCGCTCATACTCGAACGCGCCGCGCGCGGCGAGGCCGCGATTGAATCGCCCGATGCCGTCCTCGAACAACTGCGCCGCCATGCGTCGGCCGCCGCCGCAGCACCGCCCGTCTCGACCGCCGTCGAAGCGTCCGCATACGCGGGCGCGCGCCCCGCCGCTGAGGGCTTGCCCGCAGATATGGCGCGCGACCTGTCGGCCGTCGAACAACGCCAACTGAGCGAGTCAATCGGCGAAGGCGCGCGCGTGCTGGTGCTGGCGGCGGCCTTCGACCTCGCCACGCTGGACGAACATTTCGACCGCTTCACGGGCGCGCTCGGCGAGTGCGGCGAGATCATCTCGACATTTCCCGGCGACCCGGCCGACGGCGCGCCCGGCCAGATCAGCTTCCGCATTCTCTACACCACGGACGCGCCGCGCGCTGACCTCGAAGCACGCCTCGCCCCCTTCGGCGCGACGGTCGCCTGGGCGGGCTACGAGCCTGCAACCGGCGATGCGCGAGCCGATGAGGCGCAGGCCGACGACGCGCAGGCCGACGATGGGAGGGCTAACGACGCGCGGGCTGACGACGCGCGGGCTGGAGACGCGCAGGCTGGAGACGCGCAGGCTGGCGAGGGGCAGGCCGGCAGTGCGGCGCGCGCGTTCAACGCACCTGCCCCTTTAGTGGCAGCCGGCGACGAAACATCAGGCGACGCAGCGGGCGACATGGATGTCGCCGCCGAAGCCGGTGTCGCCGCCGAAGCCGGCGTCGCCGCCGGGGCGAGTGTTGCCGTCGAATCGAGCATCGACGGCGCGGCGAACATCGCGGGAGAGCCGAGTGTCGCCGCTGCGTCGAATAGCGTGGGCGATGCGCGCGCGCCGATCTTCGTGCGCGTGCCCCTGCACGAACTCGACGAACTGGTGACGGCGACACACGAACTGTTCACCGATACTCTAGCGATGCTCGAACAGACAGGCGCGGCCGACGCCCCGGCGGGGGCGGGCACGGCGGCGCGGGTCGCAACGTTGAAGGATGAAACGCGGAAGGATGAAATGCAGGCGGACGCGGCGTCGGGGAGCGCGACGGCGCACGGGCATGGAACGGCGGGGGGTGCGCCGGCGCGTGGAGTGAGGGCGCGTCGGCTGCGGGAAGATTTCGGCGCGCTGGAAGAGCGCGTGATGGCCTTGCGGATGCAGCCGCTCATGCCCGTGCTCGAACGCGCCGCCCGTTCGGCGCGCATCGCCGCGCGCGCCGCAGGGAAAGAGATCGATCTGGAAGTGATGGGGGGCGACGTGCGCGTTGACAGGTCGCTCGCCGAATTGATCGGCGAGCCGCTGCTGCACCTCTTGCGCAACGCGATTGACCACGGCATCGAGCCGGCCGGGGAGCGGCGCGCGGCGGGCAAGCCCGTGCGCGGGCGCGTGCGCCTGGAGGTGGGGGCGGAAGGCAGCCGCGTGCGCGTGCGCGTGGCGGACGACGGGCGCGGCGTGGATGCGGCGCGCGTGGCGCGCGCCGCCGTCGCGCAGGGGTTGCTGGACGCGAGCGCGCGGTTGACCGAGGAGCAGGCGTTGCGCCTGATCTTTCGTCCGGGCTTTTCCACGGCCGGGCGCGTCTCGGACGTGTCGGGTCGCGGCGTCGGGCTGGACGTGGTGGAACATGCGTTGGAGCGCGCGGGCGGCGAGTTGCGCGTGCGCTCAAGGAGAGGCGAGGGAACGACCTTCGAGTTGCGCGTGCCGCTCACGCTCGCGCTCGTCACCGTCTTGGTGGTGCGCGCAGAGGGGCACGCTTATGCGCTCGACGCGAGCCACGTCATCGAAACCGCCGCGCTCGACCCGGCCGCCGTCGCCCGCGATACGGACGCCGACGCGGGCAACGCCGGACGCTACAGCGCGCTCTGGCACGGCAAGCGGCTGCCGCTCGTCTCGCTGCGCTCGCTCGTCGAAGGCGGCGCGACGGCGGTCAATTCGAGCGCGACGGGCGAACGCCTTTTCGTCTGCATTGTGCGGCGCGAGCGAGACGAGGCGGACGACTGGCAAAGCGAGGGCGCGCCGGACAAATTCGTCATCGCGGTTGATAACATCGAAGGCGAGCGCGAAGCGCTGGTGCGCACGCTCGGACGCCACGCGACGCGCTGGCGCGGCGTCAGCGGCGCGTTCGAGCAGCGTGACGGCACGGTCGCCCTGCTGCTCGATCTGCCGGGGCTGTTGTAGGGAAAGTCGCTATGGTGGAGATGGAGGCTGTTGTAGAGATGGAGGCCATTGTAAAGATAACGTGAGTTCGATATAAACTGGAACGGCGTTGCGGCCTCAGCCCCGGCAGGGGCGACAGGCAGTAGCCCACGGCGTGAGCCGTGGGGATAAGCCGCCATACGACGAGAGAAGCCCCTGTTAAGGGGCGAAAGAGACTCAACGTCGAACTTCTTTCGCCCCTGCCGGGGCTTCTCTATTTTACCTATCCTGAACCCACGGCTCGCGCCGTGGGCTACAACTATGACGCCCCTGCCGGGGCTTCAAGAACACGGCATCTGCTTAAATCGAACTCACGTTAAAGATAGAAGTCGCGGCGGCGACATACAGAAGACGACTTATCATCCCGTGCCCTTCCACCGGCGAGTCATTCACCTGACAACTTACTCTTCGCGGGCGCGCGGGGCGAGCGTGGCGGCAGCGGCGACGGCGAACAGCGCGATGCCGGCGAAGACCTGCGGCTGGCGCATCAGCCACGAAGCCGCGACGAAGAGAGCGGCCACCGTCACATTTGAGATGAAGCACAGAGCGCGCACGAGCGCATCGCGCCCCGCCAGCTTGATCGAGATCAAGTTCAGGAAGCCCGCGAAGATGATGGCGAAGCCCGCGCCCGCGAACCAGAGCGCGTCGAGCGTGAAGTCGTCGTAGTTGTGAAAGGTGAAGAGGAGATGCAGCGCGCCGAGCGCGATGGATAGATAGGCGCAGACGGTGTGGATCGCTTTCAGCATCGGGAAGAATCGGTTTGCCGGTTCATCGGTTCGTCGGTTCACTGATTCGCCGGCTCATCAATTCATTGATTCGATGAAGAAACGGATCGCTCTTGATCGTTGAATGGATGAATTGTTGAATCAATCTTTCAGCTCCGGCCGGCGTTTGTGCCAGTCGGTCGCCTGCTGATACGTGTGCGCGGTCTCGACGAGGAGATTTTCGCTCCACGCCGCGCCGATGAACTGGATGCCGGTCGGCAAGTTCGCCTGCCCGAAACCGTCGGGCACGGAGATGGCGGGCACACCGACGAGATTGCTCGCGCCGATGGGCGAAGACCCGCCGACGCCCGGCCATGCCTGGTCGAAAGTTTTGCTGACGGGGTAGGCGACCGTGGAGCGCGACGGCGCGACGAGCAGGTCGTACTTGCGAAAGAGTTCAGCCCACGCGCGCCGCATGGAGACGCGCATACGCATCGCGTGCAGATAGTCTACGGCCGTGACGAGCGAGGCCGAATAGCCGCCGACGCGCCCCTGCGGCGACGCGAGTTCCGCGACACGCCCCGATTCGATCAGGTCGCGAAACGCCGATGCGCCCTCCGCGTCGACAATCGTGCCGACCGCCGGGCTGTAAGGATAATCCGGCAGCTTGACGTTCATCTCGACGCGCACACGCCCGTCCGCGCGCTTCAACACTTCGAGCGCGGCGAGGAAATTTTCGCGCACCTCCGTCTGCGCTTTCTCATACGAGTCGCTCATCACGGCGATGCGGAGCGAAGTTTTCCGGCGCGCGGAGACCACCGGGTATTGAAAGCTGCCGCGCGCCTGCGAAGAGGCATCGAGCGGGTCGCGCCCGGCGATGGCCGCGAGCACGTGCCCTGCGTCGGCGGCGGTGCGGCACATGGGGCCGAGTTTATCGAGCGTCCACGAGAGCGCCATCGCGCCGTGGCGCGACACCATGCCGTAGGTCGGCCTGAGTCCCGTGACGCCGCAGAAGGCCGCGGGCGTGATGATCGACCCGGAGGTTTCCGAGCCGATGGCGAACGCGACGAGACCGGCGGCGACGGCCGCGCCCGGCCCCGAAGACGAACCGCCGCTCCAGTAATCGGTGTTCCAGGGCGTGCGGCACGCGCCCGTCAAACTCGCGTCCGCCTGGTTGTAGCCCATGCCGCCGGCGAGTTCGACCATCGCCAGCTTGGCGACGAGGATTGCGCCCGCGTCGCGGAGTTTGCGGATGACGGTGGCGTCGTAGTCGAAGCGTTGATCCCGGTAGGGCTTCGCGCCCCAGGTGGTCGGGGCTTCGCGCGTGGCGAGCAAATCTTTCGCGCCGTAAGGGACGCCGTGCAGCAGTCCCTTGTAACGACCCGCGCGAATCTCTCTCTCCGCCTGCCGCGCCTCCCTGAGCGCGCTCTCGCGCATGACGTGCGCGACCGCGCCGAGCCGCGCGCCGAAGCGTTCAAGCCGCGCCAGGTAGCCCTCCGTCAACTCGACGGGCGAGAGCTTGCGCGCACGAATCCGCGCGGCCAGTTCGACGACGGAAGAATAGAAAGTGTCTTCGGTGAGCATAAGAATTTATAAGGGGAAGGGGGAAAGGGGAAAGGTGGCAAGAAAGACCGGAGAGTTTTATCTTGACCGGAACTTATCGTGCACGACTTCTTCCCTTACCCTTTACCCCTTCCCCTTCTCCCCTGCGTCTTTAAGCGATGAAGATGAAATCCGGCTCGTCGGCGTTCTTCAGTTTGAAAGCGCGCAGGCGTTCCGCCGTGCGGACGTTGCCCTCCATGTCGCGCGTCATGCGCGTCAGGTCTTCGGGCGAGAGTTTGGCGCCGAAGCGCAGGCGTGCGATCTCCGCGTAAGCCACGGCGACGGGCGAGGGCTGCGTCGCGGCCTGCGGCGTGGGCAGCGTCGTCGGCGGCGCGGGCGCTTGTCGGGTCGCGGGCGGCGTCTGCGCGTTGAGCGTGGCCGAAGCGACGAGCGGCGCGGCCACTAACGCCCCGGCGGCCGTCTTCGCAAATTGGCGGCGCGACGTTCGCACGCCGTCGCCGCTGCTGCTGCTGTCGGCTGCGCCGTGATCACGTTTGGTCATAGTCGATTTAGTCCCGAAGCGTGAAATTAATCGTGCGCCTGAAAAGCTACAACACACACGTGGCGGACTGCAAACTTTTCCGCGTCGGGACTCTCTACAGTGTTCTTAAGGCTGTTCGTAGCCGAGGACGCGCGCCGTGAGACGCGCGGCGCGCGGGTCTTGCTGGAAGGTGACGAAGCCTTCGCGCGTGGCGCGGCGCGGGAGGAAGGCGACGGTGAGTTCGCCGCGCGAGGGTTCCTGTCCCGAGCCGCCCTCCATCAACACTTCGACTGTGACGCCCTCGGCCGTTTCGTCGCCGTGGTTCGTGACGATGACGGGGACGGTGAAGTTGTGCGCGCGCGCGGCGGGCGCGCCGAGGCGCACTTCGATGCTCGGCGGGTCTGTGCCCATCGTCGCGCCGTCGTAGACGAGGTAGGCGAACACGGAGACGACGAGCGCGAGGCCGACGGCAAAGACGATCCACTCCGCCCAGTTTTTTCGTAGTTTACTCATCCCTGCAATAAAAGCCTGCCGGCGGAAGCGCCGAGCGTCGCGGCCACGCCGAGCACGATCACCTGCGCGAGCGAGGTGTAGAGCGTCACGCCGTCGAAGCGGCCGAAGAACCAGAGGATCAACCCCGACGCAACGAGTGCGACGGCGTATGTGGAGACGCTGTTCGCCACGACCGCGCCGAAGCCTTCGGCGCGCACGAACCGGCGCGCGCCCATAAATTCGCTGTAGTGGAGGATGAGCGCGCCGACGAGCAGCGACGCGCACGCCAGCCCGAGGAGGCGCACCCATGAAATCTCCACGGCGATCACGACGATCTCTTCCGTCGGCGCGACGTTGGCGGCGAACAGCGTCGCGCCGCAGAGGGCGAGAAGCAACTGCCCGCCGAAGTGCAGTTCCGGCTCGCCGCCCCGCGCCCCGCCCTCCCTCCCGGCCTCGCCGCCCGGCTCTGTCCGCGCCGCCGCGCCCTCACCGCCGCCGCCGCTGCCCTCGCCCGAATCCTCCGCACCGCCCCCGAGTTGCGTCGTGCCGACCGAGACGCCGATGGCGACCGTCATCGCCTCGATCACGATCTGCCCGGCGACCTCGTTCAGGGACATCCCGAACGTGACGCGCCCCAGCAGGTACAACGCCACGGCCGCGATGATGAAACCGATCCCCATCTCCTCGACGGAATCGATCACCACTCCCGCCATGCCCTCGTCGTGACGCAGGCCGGCGAAGCGGTTGTAGCCGAGCAGGAGAAAGAAGGTCGCCACGACGTAGGCGGCCAGCCGCCACGGGTGCGTGTTGAACCCCGCCCGCCACACTTCCATCGTGTAGAGCAGCGGCAGGCTGAACATCAACCCCCCGGCCACGCCGCGCCCGTACTCCTGAAAAGATTCGGCGAGGCTGCGGCGCGCTTCGTTGCTTTTCGTGGACGCGCGTCGAGACATTTGGAAGACGGTGACAAGCGGCGAGTCGGAAGCCGCGCGGGAAATTAATAACGTGGCGCGTTGTGCGAACAGGCGCGATGACGGGCGGAGGCGTTCACTCTCGCGAACAAGAGAGACCGTGAGAGAACGAAGCGGGCGCCGGGTAAAGCCGCTTTAGATTTCAACGGAGAGAACTCGTTTGAGGTTTCACAGGTGAACTTCCCCGTAGCTCTCTGCCCGCGCCGCGTCTCTTTCGCATGTCCTTCGCGCCTGCTGTCGCCGCCCGTGAGTAGCGTTTCACCTCACACGGAGGCTACAGGGGAGCGGGGATAAACTCGCGCGACATCTCGCGCAGACTCAGGAAGCGGAAGCGGTGCGTTCCCCGTCGTTGCCGTCCCCGTCGTTGCCGTCCTCGTCATCTTCTTCGGGCGCGGCGTCTTCGTCTTCGGCGGTGGTCTCGTCTTCGTCCACGACAACGGTTTGCGGCTGCTCCTGGTCGAGGTCGCGTTTGATGGCGTCGAGGATGCCGTTGATGAATTGCGTGGCCTCGTAGGTGGAGAAGCGGCGGGCGATCTCCAACGCTTCGTTGATGGCGACGGTGCGCGGCGTCGGTTCATGAACGAATTCGTAGACGGCGAGCCGGAGCACGTTGCGATCAACGAGCGCCATGCGCTCGATGCGCCAGTGTTCGGCGCGCGAACGAATGCGGTCGTCGAGTTCGGGGATGCGCGCGAGCGCGCCGAGCGCGAGCCGCGTGGCAAATTCGCGCGCCGGTTCATCCAACTCATTCTCGCCCAACTCAGCCCAGTAGTGCCGCACGAGTTGGTCGGCGCGAACTTCTTCCTTCCGCGCCGCGCTCATGACATCAGCCGCAAAGAGCATTTGCAAGGCACATTCGCGCGCCTTACGTCTCGAACCCATGAATTATTAACCCCAGAAATGAGTGATGAGTGATGAGTGATGAGTGATGAGTAAAACTTTTTCTTTGCTCATCACTCATCACTCATCACTCATCACTTTGGAAATGCTTCCCTGTAAAGATTGACCAATTCGACGGCCACCATAGCGGCCTCAAATCCCTTGTTGCCGACTTTGACGCCCGCGCGATCAATCGCCTGTTCGAGCGTATCAGCCGTGACGATGCCGTAGACGATTGGCACGCCCGATTCCATCCCGACCTGTGCGATACCCTTCGTCACTTCGCCCGCAATGTAATCGAAGTGTGGCGTCTGCCCGCGAATGATCGTGCCGAGACAGACTACGGCGTCGTACTTGCCCGACCCCGCCACCTTGCTTGCCAGCAGCGGAATCTCGAACGAACCCGGCACGCGAAAATGCTCGACCGACTTCTCCGCCGCGCCCAGCCGCTCCAACGCATCGAGCGCGCCTTCGACCAGTCGCGAGGTGAGAAAGTCGTTCCAACGACTCGACACCAGCGCAAAGCGAAAGCCCTTCGCGTTCAACTGACCTTGATGTGTGACGGGCTGCAACTGTTTCCGTTGACTCCGAATATTTTGGAAATTGGTTTCAACTTCAGTATAGGTAAACGCATGGCGGGTGACAAGCGGAGATGAATTGCGGAATGGAATTTCGGATTGGGGATTGATAAGCAACTGCTCTCGCTTTCATAATCGGCATTCCGCATTCGCGACTCATTTTCCTTTAAAGATGGGCGCGCGTTTTTCAAGGAAGGCGCCTGTGCCTTCGCGCATGTCGGCGGTGGAGAAGAGTTGACTGAAGAGTTCAGCTTCGAGTTGCAGTCCTTCTTC
>DASQLU010000025.1:0-23334 GCA_035645855.1 Pyrinomonadaceae bacterium | reverse complement strand
CGCCGCGCGCACGTGCGCGAACAGGCACGTCGCGCGCACCTTCACGGCGAGGTTCTGCAAGTTGCGGTTCGACCACGCGGGCATCACCGTGCGCTGCACGCACGGCGTCGGGTCAACGTCGGGCACGTACCAGCCGACGCCGAAACCGTCGCCGTTCAAAGGCTCGGCGCGCTCGCGCGCCTTGTAGCTCTGCATGATCAGCGAGTTCGTGGGGCGATATAATAAATCCGCCAGCAAGAGCGGCGCGCCCGCGTAGGCCAGAAAGCGACACATAATCTTAAGCTCTGGATGGAGACGAAATGGACGAACGGCGAGATGATACAACACAACCCGGCGAACACGATGGCGCGCCCCTCGCACCGGAACGCACCCCGCGAAATTATTACTATGACGACGGCACGGGCTACGAAATTTACGACCCGGCGGCGGATGAAGATGATGAGGATGAAGCGGAGAACACGAAAGAGTCCGAAGATGCCGGGCTGACGGGCGAGGGCTGACGATAAAAGGCCGCGACATTCAAAACGTCGCGGCCTCTTACTTTCTCGTGACCCCACTTATGCCTGCTTCGCTTCCGCTTCCTTCTTCTTCGGCCGCAGGTTGGCGGGCAGCACGCGCTTGCGCAGGCGGATGGTTTCCGGCGTCACTTCGACGAGTTCGTCGTCGGCGATGAACTCCAGCGCCTGTTCGAGCGAGAGTTCCTTGACGGGTATGAGGCGCATCGCTTCGTCCGCCGAGGCGGCGCGCATGTTCGTCAGTTTCTTCTCCTTGATGACGTTCACATCGAGATCGACGGCGCGCGCGTTCTCGCCGATGATCATGCCCTCGTAAACTTTCTGGCCGGGGCGCACGAACATCGTGCCGCGCTCCTGCAAATTGAAGAGCGCGAAGGTCGTCGTCTCGCCCACGCGGTCGGAGACGAGCGACCCGGTCGCGCGCCCGCGCATCGTGCCCTGCCACTCGCCCCAGCGCAGAAACAGGGTGTTGATCAATCCCGTGCCCTTCGTCTCGGTCAGAAACTCGTTGCGAAAACCGATCATCCCGCGCGACGGCGTCTCGAATTCCAGCCGCACGCGCCCCGTGCCGTGGTTGATCATCTTCGTCATCTGCCCCTTGCGCCGCCCCATCGCCTCCGTCACGACGCCGATGAACTCCTCCGGGCAATCCACGACGACGAGTTCAATCGGCTCGAACGTCTTCCCGTCTCGCTGCTGCGTGATGACCTGCGGCTTCGACACCTGTAGCTCGTAATTCTCGCGCCGCATCATCTCGATCAGGATCGCCAGTTGCAGTTCGCCGCGCCCCGACACTTTGAATTGATCCGGCGTCTCCGTCTCTTCCACGCGGATCGCCACGTTGCTCAGGAGTTCGCGGTCGAGCCGCTCGCGCAGTTGTCTCGACGTGACGTACTTCCCTTCGCGCCCCGCGAACGGCGAATTGTTGACGCTGAAGATCATCGAGATGGTCGGCTCGTCAACCGCGATCACGGGCAGCGCCTTCGGATTATCCGCGCTCGAAATCGTCTCGCCGATCTCGATGCCCTCCATGCCGGCCAGCGCGACGATGTCGCCGACGCTCGCGCGTTCCACGGCCTCGCGATTCAATCCCTCGAAGGCGTAGAGCTTCGAGACGCGCGTCTTCTGCACCGAGCCGTCGCGCTTGATGATGGCGACCGTCTCGTTCTGCGCGATCTCGCCGGAGAAGATGCGCCCGATGGCGAGCCGCCCGACGTACTCGTTGTAATCAAGATTCGCCACGAGCAATTGCAGCGAATCGTCGCGCAGAGCGCGCGGCGCCGGAATCGTTTCGATGAGCTGATTGAAGAGCGGGCGCAGATCACTTGAGTCGTCGGTCAGGTTCTTCTTCGCCACGCCGTCGCGCGAGACGGCGTAGAGGATCGGAAACTCGATCTGCGCGTCCGTCGCGTCGAGGTCGAGGAACAGTTCGTAAATCTCGTCCACCACTTCGGCCGGGCGCGCGTCCTGCCGGTCGATCTTGTTGACGACGGCGATGACCGGCAGACGCAACTCCAGCGCCTTGCGCAGGACGAAGCGCGTCTGCGGCAGGCAGCCTTCCGCCGCGTCCACGAGCAGCATCACCCCGTCCACCATCTTCAACACGCGCTCGACCTCGCCGCCGAAGTCGGCGTGCCCCGGCGTGTCGAGAATGTTGATCTTCACGTCGCCGTAGCGCACCGCCGTGTTCTTCGCCATGATCGTGATGCCGCGCTCGCGCTCCAAGTCCATCGAGTCCATCACGCGCTCGATGATATGTTCGTTCTCGCGGTACGTGCCGGCCTGTTTGAGCATCGCATCGACGAGTGTGGTCTTGCCATGATCGACGTGCGCGATGATGGCGATGTTGCGGATATCTTTTCTTTCTTCTGTCATAACTCCCCTATAGGTCAAAACGGCGCGAAACGGTGCGCCACATCAAACCGCATATCATACCACGCGTGCCCCGATTATCCTTGCGCGCAGGAGAAGCGGCGGGAGAGAGCCACAGGCTCGCCGCAGCGCCGGCGAACGCGCGGCGGCTTTAAGCCGGGCAACGAACCGCGTGACGCTCGGACGCTTCGCGCAGGCTTGCGCCTACGACTCGAACGCGCCCGTCTGGCGCAGCGCTTCGTAGAGCACGATGCCGACGGAGGTGGCGAGATTGAGGCTGCGAACATTGGGGTTGAGCATCGGGATGGTGATGCAATGCGAGGCGTTGGCACGCAGCACATCTTCCGGCAAACCGCGCGTTTCCCGGCCAAAAATCAAACAATCGCCGTCCACGTAGCGCCAGTGAGTGTATGCCCTGCGGGCTTTCGTCGTGAGGTAGATGAAGCGCGACGCGGGGAGCGCCGCGCGCAGTGCGTCGAGGTCTCGATGCCTGAAGAGCCGCACTTCCGGCCAGTAGTCCAGTCCCGCGCGCCGCACGGCGCGGTCGTCCAGCCGAAACCCGGCGACGCCGACGATGTGCAGAGGCGTCCCGGTCGCCGCACACAGGCGCGCGATGTTGCCGGTGTTCGGCGGTATCTCCGGTTCCACGAGGGCAACGTTAATCATAGGCGCGTCCATTGTTCTTTATCCGTGGTCGCTGCTTCAAGCTCATCTTTCGCCGATCAAAACCCGACGACGAACAATCGGGCGCGGCCGCACATCGAATGCCGCACGGCGGTTGAGCCGCGAATGACGGGTGATAAAAAGAATTGGGACGGCGTTTGCTGTAGCAGCGTTCGCCGTCCCTTTGAATGGTCTCGGTTTGAGACCGAATGTTTTGTGTGCGCCTGTGAAGGTTGTTGAGTACCTCGGGTTGAACTGACTACTAGCGCTTCTTGGAACCGCCCTTGGAGCCGCCTTTGGAGCCGCCCTTCGAACCGCCCTTCGAGCTGCCGCCGCTGCTGCTGCTCTTCGAACCGCCCTTGGAGCCGCCTTTGGAGCCGCCCTTCGAACCGCCCTTCGAGCTGCCGCCGCTGCTGCTGCCGCCGCCGCTCTTTGAACCGCCCTTTGAACTGCCGCCTTTGGAACCACCAGCTTTCTTAGTTGCCATAAGTCTTCGTTGCTCCTTTTTCTCTTGGTTGTTTGTGACCACAAGATAGTGTGTCAATTTTCATCTTGTGGCCTAGACTAAACAGCGCACAACATGTTGGACTTATAAACATAAAGCGATCAGTTGTCAATAACTTAATTCCTAATCGTTACTTTTTTTGGCGCTTGATGAGTGAGCGCGCGCGCATGGAGACGACGCCAAACGCGCAGAGTGCGCGTTGACGACCGTCAACGCGCACTCTGCGGAATTGAAAATGTGATTAGCGGTAGACGGGAGTGAAGACCCAGCCGTCGTGTCGTTCGATGCCGTAGTAAGTTGTCACCGAGGGGCAGCGGCTGCGGCTGGCGACGCCGATGAAGGGCGTGGCGGTTTCATTCGGCGAGGTGTCGAGATCGCACGTCGCTTCGTCGCCCTTATCGTCGTCGAGGCCAATCACCATGCCGCCCTGCATCGCGCCCAGCGGCTCGAAAGCTTTATAGCGCGCACTCGTGGCGGGCGGCATTCCGCCGTTGTACTTCAAGACGCTCTGTTTGAAATCCAGAAAGACACGGTCGTCGGCGCGGATGAGCTTCCACTCGCCGTCGTTGTTGAGCGGATCGCGCGCGGCCGCCGGGCGCAGAAGTTGAATTTTCTTGAACGCGCCGGGACGCGGCTCGACGCCTTCGAGCAAATCCTTCATGCTCTTCGGCGGCGCGCCCTTCGCGAACTGGTAGAGGGCGATGGCTTCGGCAACCTCTTCGCCGCGCGCGATGGCTTCGCGTTCGAGGTTGCGTATGGACTGCTGGCGCAGGCGCGGCGCGGCGGCCGTCAGTGCCAGCGCGAGAATGGACATCAGGGCGAGCAGCGCGACGAGCGTATAGCCGCGTTCGCCCGCGCGCCGGGCGCGGCCGCCGGCAGAACGGGCGGGCGTCGCGGATGGAGCATCCCCGTGTTCGTAGTTGTTAGTCTTGAGGCTCATCGTCGTCGCCGTCGTCGTCGGGCGGTTTGGGGGGCTGTTGGAAGCGGGGCTGCGCGCCGCCCGGATTGCCAGCACCGCCGGCGCGGTTTTCCACGTAGGGCAGCGTGTGTTTGATCTGCAACTGCGCGTCGGTGAACTCGACGGAGCGCGTGGAGATGCTCGTCACTTTGAAGCGACCGGCGACGAGGTCGCCGCGCTGCACGGTGACAAGCTCGTTGCTCTGGTTTTTCAGGATCGCCTTGTCGTTGTAGTGCGGGCCGCCGAGGATACCGACAAAGGTGAACTGCGGCGTCGGCGGAGCCGAGACATTGAGCGCGGTCTCGTTGGAAAAGAGCGAATTATCGGGCGTGCGCACGACGATCTGGCGCGCGCCGGGCGCATTGATGAGCGCGGCGGGCACGGTAGTGGAAAGTTGCTGCGCGCTCGCGAACCTGGTCGGGAGTTCCTGCCCGTCGACATAGACGCGCGACTCCGGCGTAAACTTGTCGCCGGAGAGTTGCAACGTGAAGTCGCCCGTGCGCGCCATGACGTTCGAAGGCGAGATGCCGCTGAGCATCAAGGGCGGCGGCGGCGGGACGGGCGTCGGTGTCGGAACCTCGACCACGGCTGACGCTTTCGGTTGCGCCGGCGCCACCGGGGCGACGTAGAAGGCGAAGATGTTGCGACCGGCGTCGGGCACGTTGTAGCTGACGGGCGTGTAGTTGACGGGAATCGGGATTTGCAGCGTGGGGTCGCTGACCTGCGAGTCCGCGTTCGCACCGTTCGTCGTGCTCACGACGTTCGGGTTGCGGGTGTTGGCGTTCGTGGGGGGACGCCGGGGCGGCGTGTCGCTGCCGCCAAAGAACATGCGGCCGACGAGGATGAGCGCGAGCGCGCCGAACGCGATGGCCGCGATCAACTTGTTGCGTTCCGCAGGAGATTTGCCTTCAAGGAGTGCCATAAAAATTCTCGCCTTCGACCTTCACTGAGATGTGGAGGCGGGCGTGGCGGTTGTGCCGCCGGAGAGCATTGCGCCGCTGCGCCGGAAGTGTGCGGACATGTCGAGCCGGAGACTGACGAGCGCGGCGCGCGCGCTGTTGCCGGAATCCGAGACGCCTTCGAGTTGGATACCGTTGATGACGATGAAGCGACGGCTCTGCTCGATTTCGCGGATGAAGCGGCGCAGGTTGCCGTAAGGCCCTTCGATGGTCAGGCTGATGTCGATGGCCGGGAAGACGCTTTCGCGCTTCGAGCTGTTTCCGGCGCGGCCGGCTGCCTGTTGCGCGCGCGTCTGGCCGGGCACAGCCTCGTCGAGGTGGCTGAAGGAAAACTGCGCGCGCGCCAGGTTGTGTCGCCGCGTCTTTTCGTTCAACTCGCCGATGACGGCCGTGGTGGTTTGCGGGTCGCGCGCGCCGAGCGCGGTCAACTCAAATTCGCTGAGGCTCGTGACGATCTTGTCCACGCTCGCCTGCGTGCTCTCGTTGCGCTCGACGCCCTCGGTCGATGCGCGCAGCTTTGCCTGCAACTGCGCGCGCTCAGTTTCCAGGGCGACGAGGCGCGAGCGTTCGGGCACGAGGAGAAAGAAGTATGCGCCGGCGGTGAGCGCGAGCAGCAGCGCGGCGACCGTGAGGGCGATCAATTCCGGGACGCGGATCGTTCTGACGGGTCGCGCGCCGCCGCGGCCACCGCGCGTCGAAGCGAAGCGCGCGCGCAGTTGCGCCGGCAAGACCGCGCGACGTTTGCTCTCCGTCCCTTCGGCGGCGGGTCTCTGGTCGGTCATTGCGTCCCCCCTTGTGCAGTGATTGCGGGCGCGCCGGAAGTTGCGCCACGCTCGACACCGCCCTCGACGCGCGCCGCGCTCTCGACGCCGTTCGTGACCGTGGCGGGACGCAAGCCCGGCGTGTAGCGCACGCGCAGCGTCGATTCGATGCCCTTATCGCTCTTGTTTTCCGTGAGCAGGTCGGCGGAGAAGATGCGCCCCTGCGCCATCGTGCCGAGCATGCCGGTGATGTCCGTGGTGTTGCGCGCGACGACGGCCAGTTCCAACTCCGCGCCGCCGCTGTGCGCCACGTCGCGCACGGCGATGCGCGAGACGCGCACCCCTTGCGGCAGAGCGGCTTCGAGGTCTGCGAACAGGCGCGACCAGGAGAAGTTGCGACGGTCGATGATGCTGTGAGCGGCGGCGAGCGTGCGCAGTTGCTCGGGCGTGAGCGACTGCGTGACGGCCGTGGCCTTCGCGCGCAGCGACGCCTCCTCGGTGCGCAGGCCGCGCACGTCTCGCTCGACGAGCGCCGCGCGGTCGCGCGTCTGCCTGAACTGCGTGATGGTAAAGATTAACGCCGCCACCGAGACGAAAGCGATGAAGGCCGCCACCGTCCACGGCAGCGTGCGATTGCGAAAGGGGTTGGAAGCGAGGTTGAGATTTTCGATCACTACTTTTAACGTCTCTGATGCCGGCGAAATCTTTAAGCCGAGGCCGGGCGTTCGGCACTCGAAATCGGGTACGGAAAGCATAACGCGGGGCGCGCGGGGGCGCAACGTCACGGCCGCGCCCGTCCGGCGCCGCACGAGTTACACGCGCTCGCCGCCGCCGGGTTGCAAAACTATTGAAGGAAAAGCCACAGGCTGTGTTGAAGGAACCGCTTGAGGATAAAGCGGCGGCGGGCGGAAATAACCACCCGCCGCCGCTGTTTCAGGCTTTGCACGCCCGCTCAGGCTTACTGCCGGGTCGCCCCCGTCGCCTGGCTGACGACGCGCGAGTTGGTGACACGGCCTGCGGCGTCGAGCGTGAGTTCGATGTTTATATCACTCGCTTCGCGTGGGCGGCGCGGCGCGCGGGAGCAGTTCGCGCGGCGTTCCCGCATCGGGCGCGAGGCAGAACGCGCTGACGCGATTGCGGCCGGACTGTTTGGCATGGTAGAGGGCGGTGTCGGCCAGTTCGACCAGTTCGATGGGGTCGCGCGCGTCGTCCGGGTAGGCGGCGACGCCGATGCTGATCGTGATGCGCAGCGTGCGATTCTCTTCCCCCGCCGCGCCGCGCCGCGTGGCCGAGAAAGCATATTCCTCAATCGCGCTGCGAACGCGCTCGGCGGCGACGACGGCTTGCGCGCAATCCGCGTCGAGGAGGAACGCGGCGAACTCTTCGCCGCCGAACCTGGCGGCCACATCGCCGGCGCGCAGGGCGCGCGTGATGAGGCCGCCGATCTCTTCGAGCGTCTGGCTGCCGACGAGGTGGCCGCAGGTGTCGTTCACGCGCTTGAAGTGATCCAAATCCATCATCAGCACGCAGAAGGGGCGGCCTTCGCTCTCGGCGCGCGCGGCCTCGCGGCGCAGTTCGGAGAAGAAAGACTTGCTGGTCAGGAGGCCGGTCAATTCGTCGTGCGCGATCAGGCGATAGAGTTGGCGTTGAAACTCGCGGTCGAAATCGTCGAGCAGATCGAAGCGGATGAGGTGCTCGCCGATGTTGAGCTTGTCGCCGTGCTGGAGAAAGGCGTCGGTCACGGGTTGGCCGTTCAGGAGCGTGCCGTTGGTCGAGCCGAGGTCGGTGAGACGGTAGCGCGAGAGATTGGTCTCGGCGTCGTGTTCGATGCGGATGCGCGCGTGCAGGCGCGAGGCGCGGGCATCGTTGACGCGCACGTCGGCTTCGAGCGCGCGGCCGAGCGTCACCTCGTCGCGTTCGAGCGGGATGGGAGCGGCCAGTTGTTCGCCGCGCATGAAAATGAGCGCGGGGCGGCGTTCGTGCGACGCGGGCGGCGCGGCGGGAACCGTGATTTCCAAATCTTCTCGTTCCATAACTTCAGAGGCGCGACGGGGAAAGCATGCTGGATGAAAGGAAAAAGATCAACAGCGAACCCGCGCCCATGCGATTAACGCGTCCCGGCCGCGCATGCGCCTCCTTGTCGCCGCCTACGCGGGAACTTATAATTCGGCGCAGATTAATCGTTCACACGGACGGCGCAACCGGCCGCCTCATTTTCGCGGAAGCCAAATGAAGCGTTTTGCCGTCGGTTGCGAGGAGCAGGAAATTTTGGAAGAAGCAACGCAGACCAGCACGACTTGCCAGCCGGAGACGACCGCCCTCTCCGTCGAACGCATCTCGGTGGCGAATTTGCCGACCGCGTACGGCGAGTTCAAGATCGCGGGTTATCGCGCGCGCGAATCGGGCGAAGAGTTCGTCGCCATCTTCAAAGGCGAGATCGCACGCGAGACGCCCACGCTGGCGCGCATCCATTCGCAATGCCTGACGGGCGACGTGTTCGCCTCGCTCAAGTGCGACTGCGGGCAACAACTGCATCAGTCCATGCGCATGATCGAGGCCGAGGGGCGCGGCGCAATCGTCTACCAGATGCAGGAGGGACGCGGCATCGGCATCATCAACAAGATACGCGCCTACGCCCTGCAGGACGGCGGCGCGGACACCGTCGAGGCCAACGAACGACTCGGCCTCGCCGTAGACCTGCGCGAATACCGGCAGTGCGCCGAGATACTCTTCGATCTCGGTTTGTGTCACGTGCGCATCATCTCGAACAATCCTCTGAAGCTGCGCGCAATGGAGGAGGCGGGCTTGCACGTCGTCGAGCGCGTGGCAATTGAAGTGCCGCCCACGGAGGCCGCCGTGCATTACATGCGCACGAAGAAGGAGAAGCTCGGACACCTGCTGGACAATATCAAGTGAGTCGCCCGGACGCGGCGTGCGTGATCGAATGACGGGGCGAGCGTCATCGTATAAGGCCGGGGCGAAGAGAAATGTTCGCCCCGGCTTTTCCCTTCCCCGCCAATCGCCGCGCGCCCTCTCGACCGGAGCGCGTCCACGCCGGTTGCCGCACGTCCACGCCTGTCGCCGCGCGGACTAATTCAAAAATCTGAATTTTCTTTTAGTTTTTGGATTCAACCGTGGCCGTGCCCGTCTCTTACTTCACAACTTTCCGCCTTTGTCCGCCGCCGTGCACGCACGCCCGAAGTGGAACGCCCGTTGCGTGCGTAATTTCGACCAGGTATTCCCGCAAGCGAGCCGTCCGTGCCGCCGCATTAACCCGACATTTATCAGGCGTCACGTCCTGCTCTTAAAGAAGGTTCTTCAAACAACACGTCAAGTCGTCGTAATTTCACCACGCGCGCGCCGGGGGTTTGCACGAAGCTCGACCGTCCCTGACGTGAACGACCGTCACGAACCGTCGCCGGTGAAACTAATCAATCTTCCTCAAACGTGAGCGCGCGGCCTTGTCGACCCTCGCCGCCCGCTTCGAATTGAATATTCGGAGGCCAGATCAATATGCGTAACTTTACCCGCAGCCGTACTGCTGTCGCGTTATACGGGATGATTTTTTCTCTCCTGTTGGCGGGCGGCGTCTTCGCGCAGAGCGGTCGCTCAACCGTGCGCGGCACGGTCAAAGACCAGCAGGGCAACGTCGTGGCCGGCGCGAACGTCACGCTCATCAACGAAGGCAAGAACTTCTCACGCACGCAAACCACCAACGAAGAAGGCAGCTACACTTTCGCCGCCGTCCCGCCCGACACTTACCGCGTTGAGGTGGAATCGGGCGGCTTTAAAAAAGTCTCGGTCGCCAGCGTCGCCGCGCTCGTTGACACGCCCGTCGATGTGGACGTGCAACTCGAAGCCGGCCTCGGCACCGAAACCGTGACGGTGACGGCCGCCGCCGACGCCCCGCTCAACACTTCCGACGCCACGCTCGGCACGGCCTTCGAGTCGCGGCGCATCTCGGAGTTGCCCCTGAACGCGCGCAACGTCGTCGGCCTGCTCTCGCTGCAAACCGGCGTCACGCCGGGCGGCTACGTCAGCGGCGCGCGCGCCGACCAGACCAACATCACGCTCGACGGCATTGACAACAACGAACAGCAGCGCGGCCTCGATGTCGTGACCGATGAAGCTTTCGCCGGCGTGCTGCGCGTCACGCCCGATTCGCTGCAAGAGTTTCGCGTGACGACAACGAACGCCAACGCCGACCAGGGACGCTCCTCCGGCGCGCAGGTGTCGCTCGTCACCAAGTCGGGCACGAACGACTTCCACGGCTCGCTCTACGAGTTTCACCGCAACACGGTGACGACCGCCAACGACTTCTTCAACAACGCCGCCGGCCGCTACACGGCCAACGACTTCGCCGTGCAGAGCGGGGCGGCCAGAGCCGGAGACCCGCGCGCGCCGCGCCCGCAACTGCTGCGCAACGTGTTCGGCGGCTCGCTCGGCGGCCCCATCAAAAAAGACCGCGCCTTCTTCTTCTTCACCTACGAAGGCTTCCGCGAGGCTTCGGAAACGCCCGTGGAGCGCGAAGTGCCGCTGCCGACGCTCGGCCAGGGCATCGTCCGCTATCGCACGGAGAGCGGCGCGAGCGATCCGTCGTGTCCGGCGGGCACGCCGGCCGGCGTGCGCTGCCTGACGAGCGCGCAGATCGGTTCGTTTTACAACGCCGTCAACGGCGTCGATCCCGGCCGCAACCCGGTCGCGCTCGCCGCGCTCGCCGACGCCGCGCGCCGCTACCCGGCCAACACCGGCACGCTCGGCGACGGCCTCAACACCGGCGGTTTCCGCTTCAACGCCAAAACGCCCTCCAACCTCGATCTCTATATCGCCAAGTTCGACTTCAACCTGACCGACCGCCAGACGCTCTTCGTGCGCGGCACGTATCAGGACGATCTCATCACGCAGGCGGCGGCCTTCCCCGATACGCTCGCGCCGCAGTTCTGGAATCACCCGAAGGGCATCTCCGCCGGCCACACCTGGACTCTGAGCAACAACCTCGTCAACCGTTTCAGCTACGGCTTGACGCGCGCCGCCTTCACCGACGGCGGCGACCTGGCGCAGAACGACATCTTCTTCCGCTTCGTCTATTCGCCGACGCTCGGCACGCGCACGCTCAGCCGCACCACGCCCGTCCACAACTTCGTGAACGACTTCTCGTGGATCAAGGGCACGCACACGATGCAGTACGGCGGCAACGTGCGCCTGATCAGCAACAACCGCACCTCGTTCGGCAACTCCTACGACCGCGCCATCGTCAACCCGTCGTTCTTCGACTTCTCCGGCGCGTCGCTCTACCTCGACACGAACGGCGAGTTCGACCCGATCTTCCCGGACGTGCGCGGCAGCTTCGAGGCCGACCTCCGCGACGCGCTCGCCGCCGTCATCGGACGCTTCTCGCAATACGAGGCGAACCTCAACTACGGCAAGAACGGCCAACTGCTCGCGCCCGGCACGGGCATCGACCGCACCTTCGCCACCCAGGAGTATGAACTCTACGCGCAGGATAGCTGGCGTGTGCGCCCGAACCTGACGCTTTCCTACGGTCTGCGCTGGAGCACATCCACGCCCGTCTATGAGGCGAACGGCATCCAGGTCGCGCCGGTGCAGAGCCTCGGCGAGTATTTCGAGCGCCGCGTCGCGGGGGCGGCGGCGGGTCGCCCCGTCAACGATCCGATCACGGTCGATCTGGCCGGCAAGGCCAACGGCCGCAAAGGCTACTACCAGCAGGACTGGAACAACTTCGCGCCCTCGGTCGCCGTCGCGTGGTCGCCCGATTTCGGCGACAACTTCCTCGGCCGTCTCATCGGACGCAACGGCAAATCGGTCATTCGCGGCGGCTTCCGCATGAACTACGACCGCATCGGCAGCCAGCTCGCCGTCACCTTCGATCTCAACTCCTCGCTCGGCTTCAAGTCCACGCAGACCATCTCGGCCAACACCTTCGACGTGAGCAACAACCTCGGGCCGCTGCTCACGAGTTTCAACCAGAACGTGCGCACGCTGCCCGGTCTGAACATCACGCCGACGGTCTCTTTCCCGCTCGTCACGCCTTCGGACGAACAGCCGCGCATCGAATCCTCGCTCGACGACACGCTGACGACGCCCTACAACTACAGCGTCAACCTCTCCTATGGCCGCGAGGTCGGGCGAGGGCTGTCGTTCGAGGCGAGCTACGTCGGCCGCTTCGCGCGCGACCTGCTGGCGACGCGCGACATCATGCAGCTCAACAACCTCAAAGACCCGATTTCCGGGCAGACGTGGTACGAGGCCATCAACCTCCTGACCGACGCCCGCTATCGCGGCGTCCCCGTCGCCTCGCTGGGGCCGATCCCCTTCTTCGAGAACGTCCTGCCCGGCCTCGCGCGCCCCGACCTCGGGCGCACGGCTACGCAGCGCGCCTATCGCCGCGTGGCCTTCCCCAGCCTCGGCGGGCAGAACATCACCGACTACACGTTCCTGCAATTGCTCTGGGACGACGGCCTCTCGCCGCTCGGCGACAATTTGTTCTTCCACCCGCAGTATGCGGCCTTCTCGGCCTTCGGAACGATTGCCCGGTCGAACTATAACTCCGGCCAGTTCAGCGTCCGGCAGCGCTTCAAAAGCGACGTGGCCTTCGACTTCAACTACACGCTCTCGCATTCGCTCGATAACGCATCGGGTCTGCAAAGCGCGGGCACTTACGGTTCGGCGTTCATCACCAACGCGCTCGACCCCGATCAGAGCTACGCCAACTCCGACTTCGACATTCGCCACATCGTCAACGCCAACTGGCTCGTCGGCCTGCCCATCGGGCGCGGCAAGGCGTTTCTCGGCGACCTCGGCGGCGTGGGCGAAGCCATCCTCGGCGGCTGGCAGATGACGGGCATCGCACGCTGGAACTCCGGCCTGCCCGTCGGCGAACCCTTCCAGGCGGATCGCTGGGCGACGAACTGGAACGTGCAGTCGAACATGGTGCGCGTCGCGGGGGTGCGCTCGTCGCCCGTGCGCGGGCCGGAGCCGAATTTGTTCAGCGACCCGACGGCGGCCTTCCGTGGTTTCCGCGAGCCGCGCGCGGGCGAGTCCGGCGACCGCAACGTGCTGCGCTACCCCGGCTACGTCACCGTGGACATCGGACTGAGCAAGAGCTTCAAGATGCCCTGGGAAGGCCACGCGCTCCAGTTCCGCACGGAGGTCTTCAACCTCACCAACACGCAACGCCTGACCGGCGTCACAGGCTTCGGCCTGCCGGTCGATCCGTTCCTGCCGCCCGACCCTTATTCGTCCGACCCGGCGGATCGCCTGCCGCAAAACCCGAGTTCGGACTTCGGCAAGTTGACGGCCACGCAGACGCCGCTCAACGAGAACAAGGCCGGGCGCGTCGTGCAGTTCGCCCTGCGTTACACCTTCTAACCCGCGCGTCTCTGTCAAAGATGCGTTTCACCAGTGGGCTGGAGCTTCGGCTTCCAGCCCACTTTCTTTTCCGGCCGCCGTCCGCGCCGTAAAAGGGCGCCCGCGCATTTACCATTTAGCGTTTACGCTTTACCATTCCCCGCAATGAGCGAACGCATCTACCGCGACCCCGTGCATAACATCATCCGCCTGCGCACCGACACGCGGGAAGGACAACTGCTCGTGCGCCTCGTCGATGCGCCGGAGTTTCAACGCCTGCGCCGCATCAAGCAACTCGGCCTCGCGCTCTACACCTATCAGGGCGCGGAACACTCGCGCTTCGCGCACTCGCTCGGCGTGCTTCATCTCATCACGCGCGTGCTCGACCGGCTCGGCGAAAGCCATCCGATCAGCGAAGAGGATCGCGCCGCCGCGCGCGCCGCCGCGCTCCTGCACGATGTCGGGCACGGTTCGTTTTCACACGTCATGGAGCACGTGCTCGGCTTTCATCACGAGGAATGGACGGTGCGCGCCGTCCTCGCCGAGGAGACCGAGATCAACCGTGTGCTCCGCGATTACTCGCCCGCGCTCCCGCAGCGCGTGGCAGACATCATCGAGGGCAAATTCCAGCCCGCCTTCCTCGGCCAGCTCGTCTCCTCGCAGCTCGACGTGGATCGCATGGACTACCTGCTGCGCGATTCGCTGATGACGGGCGCGAAGTACGGCATCTTCGATCTCGAATGGATCATCAACGCGCTCGCCGTGGACGTGGAGAACGACCGCATCTACGTGGCCGCGCGCGGCCTCTACGCCGTCGAGGAATATCTACAGGCGCGCTATTACATGTTTCGCCAGGTCTATTTTCACCGCACGCTGCGTTCGGCCGAAGCGGTCTTGCGCTCCATCCTCAAGCGCGCGCTCGAACTCGTCGCGGCGGGCGAAGAGGTGTGGTGCGCGCCCGGCACTGCCTTCGAGAAAGTGCTCCACCGGCAAACGCTCACGCTCGAAGACCATCTGGAGATGGACGACTCCGACGTGCTCTTTCACCTCAAGCAATGGCGGCGCGCGAAAGACACAGTCCTGAACGACCTCAGCCATCGCTTCATCGGCCGGCGTCTCTTCAAAGCGATTGATCTCGACATGCCGGCGGGCGAGCGCGCGCAGTTTCTCGCGGCCGCGCGGGCGTGCGTGGCGCGCGCCGGTTTCGAGCCGCGCTTCTACTTCATCGAAGACCACGCGGGCGACGTGCCCTATTACAACTACTACACGGCCGAGGGCGCGGAACCCAAAGCGCGCATCTACGTCGAGGACGGCTACGCCCGCCCCACGATCCGCGAGATCAGCGAAGTGAGCGGCGCGGTGCGCGGCCTGCGTCGCTATCAACTCGACCGCGTCTGCTTCCCGCCCGAAGTGAAAGAGGAAATCTACGCGCTCTATCACGCGGCCTCGCCCGTCCCGGCCTCGTCGTCGCGCGCCGCGACCGAAGCCGCGGACTGAGAAATTCTCCATCCCACGTGCGCGCCGAACAGAACGTGAGTTCGATATAAACTGGAACGGCGTTGCGGCCTGTAGCCCCGGCAGGGGCGACAGACAGTAGCCCACGGCGTGAGCCGTGGGGAGGTGCCGCCACACGACGAGAGAAGCCCCTGTTAAGGGGCTAAAGAAGTTCGACGTTGAGTCTCTTTCGCCCCTTAACAGGGGCTTCTCTATTTTACCTATCCTCAACCCACGGCTTGCGCCATGGGCTACAACTATTACGCCCCTGCCGGGGCTTCAGGAACACGGCATCTGCTTAAATCGAACTCACGTTAACAGAAAGAGAGAGAGCGTGCGTTGATCGATCAACGCTCCCGCTCTCTCTTCGTCTCTCTTAGTCTCTCTCTTCGTCTCGCTCTCTGTGTCCGGTTGAAATTCTTTCGCGGCGCACGCGCGCGCGGGTCTTCGGCCGGCGCGCGTGCGGCCGGTCTCTATTTGATCGCTTTGATGCTCGCAGGTTTGGCGAAGAGCGTGTCGGGGACGGGCGCGTTGAACTCGACCGAGTCGTAGTTGATGCGGCTCGACTGCTGGCCTGCGCGGTAACGGTCGAGCACGAAAGGCACGGTCAGGCCGTTGATGGTTTTATAACTGGCGAAGCGATCCTCTTCGGCCACCTCTTCGCCCTCCGCGTTCTTCCGCTTGTACAGGGTCTTGGCGGGCAAAAAGTCTTTCGCTCCGACCTCGTAGTCCACCGCGAAGCCGTCGGGGTAAGTCACCCGCACGGCTTCGTTGCGTTTGGCGAGGCCGGCCTCGCGGCGTCCGAGATAGGTGAGGCGCGCGCCCTCTTTGCGCCACCAGCCGCGCAGCAAATTGTCGGTGCTCGTGCGCATGGCGAGGCGGAAATCCGCCACCTGCTCCGGCTTCATGTCCGTGAGCGAGCGCGTGGAACTCTCGTAGAGCCACCCGCGTTCGCCGTCGTTCGTCTGGATGGCGCGGCCGCGCGCGCCGCGAAACTCTGTGCGCTCGCGGTCGGGGAAGACGAGATAATCCACGAACGTTTGCGGCGGCAGCGACATACCCTTGTCGAATTGCGAATAATAGCCGCGCCCGATGATCGTCTTGACGGCGAGGTACGCGCTTCCCCCTTGCGCCTCAAGCGCGCGCCGCACGATCTGCTCGGCGCGCTCGTCGTTGGCCGCCTGCGCCGGAGCAGCGACGGCGGGCGGCGTCGGCGTTGGCGAGTTGCCCGGCGTCTGCGCGTAGACGGGGACGCACAGCAGGGCACACAATAAAACCAGCGGCAGCACGCGCCGCCGGAGATGTTGAGGTGGAGATGCTTTGAAATTCATAAACTTCTCAAGTGACTTTTAAAGTCTTAACTTTCTTCAGCGGAGACAAGGAAAAGAGGGCTTCAGCTAATCTATAAATGCTAGAAAGCTGAAACCCTCCGGTTCAAAAACGGGCGTTGTGGAATCCTCGCCCGGCTAACGTTCCTGCCGTTTAGTTGACGCTCGGCGCGTCCAGAGCCTTGATCGTGATCTCGCCTTCGTCGTAGTCCACCACGAACTGCGATGCGCCTTTCCACATCGCCGTCAGGGGCAGTTTGACACGCTCGTCAATGTGCCGCTTGAGGAAGCGCGCGCCGTAGGCCGGGCTGAAGCCCTTCTCTGTCAGGTTGTCGATGGCGCGCTCCGTCACCTGCACTGTCTTGCCCTGCCGCTCCATCTGGCGGCGCAGCTTCTCAAGATAGATGACGGCGATCTGCCGCACCTCGTCCATCGTGAGCGGCGAGAAGACGACGATCTCGTCTATGCGGTTGCGAAACTCCGGCGAGAAACGCTGCTCCGCCGCCTTCATCACTTCGCCCTTCACGGCGCGCACGTCGCCCAAGGTCTTCGTGCCGAAACCGAGCGGCTTCTCGTACTTCTTGAAGCTCTCCGAGCCGAGGTTCGACGTCATGATGACGATGGCGTCCGAGAGGTAAACTTTCTTACCGCGCCCGTCCGTCAACCAGCCTTCGTCGAACCCTTGCAGGAAGAGGTTCATGAGCGTCGGCGAAGCCTTTTCGACTTCATCGAGCAGCAGCACCGTGTAAGGGTTCTCGCGCAGGCGTTCCGTCAGGATGCCGCCGCGCTCGCTGCCGACGATGCCGCGCGGCATCCCGATCAATTTCTCGACGCCGACCGTGCCGTCGCCGTATTCCGACATGTCGATACGCACCATCTTCTCTTCGTCGCCGAACATGAACTCGGCCACGGCCTTCGCCAGTTCCGTCTTGCCGACGCCCGTCGGGCCGAGGAACAGGAGCACGCCGTCCGGCTTGTAGTGCGAATCCTTGAGCGGCCCCTTGTTCAGGCGCAGGCGTTGCGCGACGGATTTCACCGCCTCTTTCTGCCCGATCACGCGATGCGCGAGTTCGAGTTCCATCTGCTGGAAGCGGTCGGTCGTGTCGCGCGAGATCATGTCGCGCGGGATGTGCGATTCCTGCGAGATGACTTCGATGATGTGTTCGGGGCGGACGACCAGAGCTTCCGGCTCGTTGATCTCGACCTTGACCGAAGCCGTGTCGAGCCAGCCGATGGCCTTATCCGGCAGGTGCAAATTGCGTATGTATTTCGGAGCCATCTCCAGAGCCATGTTGATGGCGTCGTCCGAGATCGTCACGGAGTAGTTGCGTTCGAGTCGCGGGCGCAGGCCGAGCAGAATCTCTCGCGTCTCCGAGATCGTCGGCTCGTCAACCTTGACCATGCGGAAGCGACGCGCCAGCGCCTCGTCCTCGCCGATATATTCCTTGTACTCGGTGATGGTCGTCGCGCCGATGATGCGCAGGTCGCCGCGCGCGAGCGACGCCTTGAACATGTTGGCCGCATCGCTTGATGTGCCGAGCGCCGCGCCCGCGCCGATGATGGTGTGCGCCTCGTCGATGAACAAAATCAATTCGGGGCGTTCCTTCACCTCATCGATGATGCCCTTGATGCGTTCCTCGAACATGCCGCGCAGCATCGTGCCCGCGACGAGTCCGCCCATCTGGAGTTGGACGACGTGCGCGTTCCGCAGACGAGCCGGAACTTTCTCCGGTTCGAGTTCGATGAGACGCGCCAGCCCCTCGACGACCGCCGTCTTGCCGACGCCCGGCTCGCCCACGAGCATCGGCGAATTGGCGCGCTCGCGGTGGCAGAGAATTTCCACCATCTGTTGAATCTCGCGCTCGCGCCCGATGGTCGGCGGCAGCTTGTCCATGCGCGCCAAACGATTCATCGAAGTGCCGAAGTGCTTGAGGTAAGGCGGCAGCTCAAACTTCTTGCGGTATTGCTCCTCGTCCTGCTCGCGCAGGCGAACGCGCGCGCGGACGTTCTCCGTCAATGCTTCGGAATCCGCGCCGAGCGTGCGCAGCATCCCGCTCAGGATGCCGCCGTCCTGCGCGAGCGCCATGAAGAGATCGGTGGCTTCGATGGTCTTGCGTCCCTGCGCGCGCGAACGCTCCATCGCGCGCTTGAAGAGGTCTATCGTCTCCGGCGCGATGCGCAAGCCCTTGCCGACGTGCTGAAAACGATTGTTGTCCAGCCGCCGCTCGATCTGCATTTTGATGTGAAACGGGTCGAGCGACAGATCGCGTATGGCCGAGTTGAACAGTTCGGCCTCCTCCGTGATGAAAGCATAGAGAATGTGCTCGACCGCGATGTAATTTTGGTCACGACGCTTCGACTCCTGCATCGCGTACTCAAAAACCCGCTGCCCGCTCTCCGCGAAACGATCTTTATATGTTCCCAGATCAACCATTGTATTCCTTCAATCTTGTTGGTCGCGCCCGCCGCGGGTCGCGAGGTTGTTGATCGCCGGCTCCCGCCCGAATAAATTACGCCACGGCGACGATCCGTTCCCGTTTTTCGCGGAGAAAATGAAGGCCGCTTTCTCTCCGTTCGGCGGCTAGTTTTAGATGCCACGCGCCCGCGTCCCGTTGCGTTTCGGGACGACCTGAGCATAGCACATTCAGTGCTGCAATTTTGCTGCCACTGTATGCCGAAATTCTCGCGCGCCGCTCACGAGAATACGCCGGCCGCAGCGAAAAATAATAAATATCTTTGCTTCCGGCCACCGCTGTGATACTGTGCGCCCGCTTTTTTTTGTTGCACCTCAACCGCAGCTCACGGACAGGCCTCACGCACCCGCCTGACCACGGAGTTATCCTTCCAGCAACCGCCGAATGGAGAGAAAAGATGTTAAAGGAAACGAACAATCCCGATCCAGTTTCAGCGTTGGACTATCCGACATTACAGCCTTTTACGGGCAGCGCCCCCAGTTTACCGTCAGCGTGGGAATGTGTCGCCCTGCTGCACCCGTTTAGCCCGGTTCAATCGAACAGCACGCCCGCCGACATAGCGAGTCCTTTCTTCGAGCTTTGCGTCGCTTACATTAATTATCAGGAGGGAGAGTTTCTTTCAGCGCAGCTCGCCGGAAGCTCCGGCAGAATGTGGTGGTACATCATCAGCCCGAATGGAACGTTCCTTTCAACCGACGGGACTATGCCGCAGACTCAGGTTGACATGGGCTGGACTTTGCCCGACACCAATTGGTTGCAGAACGCTACCTGCGCGGGAACGTCTTATCTCAACTGGATGCAGGCGCAAAAGGTCAACTGGTGGAAAATGGCCGTGGGCACTGCAAAACCCGCACCCGCGACATGGATGTGGTTCGATGCCGCTAGTAATTTGCCCGTGCGCATGATGTTCGGTCAGGGGCCGCTGGCGTCCCCTTCGATGGGCGACCCGAATCAACTCGCACTGTTCCAGATGTTTTCATTCACTTACTTCCCGATGTTTAACCCTCTCCAAAGTGCAGCCCCGCCGTTGTCATGGACTTCTCCCACATTTGCGGGCTTCACGCTCGGCAATCCGAATAATTTCGAGTTGTTCACCTGGAACGATAACTTCGGCATGACTGCATTCATGACTCCTGTGAATGAAGCCTTTAACCCGCTGCCGACGCGGGTACTGTATGTGTGGAAACCGGATGGCAAGTACCAGGTCACGTCCGACCGCTCGCAAAACTCCCTGATGATGTATAACTACAATCCCGACAATTCTTTTACATCGCAAATGGCGCTCCTGACCGGCAAGCCTCCGCAGGGAGTAACGCCTCCGCCCTTTAGTGAAAGCGGATTTTTAATAAACTATAGCGGCGACGAAATAACCAACTGCCAGACCGGCAGCCAATTTCCTTTTCCGCAGGAAGCTCCGAACTGGATAGCGACACAGGGTGAACAGGGAACGATTCAGGCGTGCGTGACAGACAATCAGGTATTGTGTCCCGACAATACCGTCATGATCCTGTCCGTGCTGTTTCCGCTATCCATGCCTAATTATCCTGATTCAACTTATCTATGGACCTGGTACAGCCTTTTACCCGGCTCCGATGGAAGCCGTAGCCGACCCGTCACTTTTATGCAGTCGCAGTCGGGAGTGCATGTGGGAACGAGCCTCGCGCTGGCGGATTATTTTTATTACAAAGAATTCGAGGAGCCGATTGACCCCTCGAATTTCGTCATTCAACTTCAATTCCCGCCGGGGACGCCCAGTCCCGCGACTGACTGAAAGGCGTCCGCGCTTTTTAATAGTCGCCGTAGTCTTCTCCGCCGCCCATCGGCGGCGCGGCGGCTTTCTTCGGCTCGGGGGCGTCCGTGATGGCCGCCCCCGTCGTCAACAGCAGCGCGGCGACGGACGAGGCGTTTTGCAACGCCGTGCGGACGACTTTCGTCGGGTCGATGATGCCGGCCGCGACGAGGTCTTCGTACTTGCCCGTCGCCGCGTTGTAGCCCTGTTTGCCCTTCGACTCTTCAACTTTGCCGATGACGATTGCGCCGTCCACGCCCGCGTTCTCCGCGATGCGCCGCACGGGTTCTTCGAGCGCGCGGCGAAGTATGCGCACGCCCGTCTGCTCGTCCACGTCCTTGAGTTCCAGTTTGTCGAGCGCGCGCGCCGCGCGAAGCAGGGCGATGCCGCCGCCGGGGACGATGCCTTCCTGCGCGGCCGCGCGCGTCGCGTTCACGGCGTCGTCCACGCGCATCTTCTTCTCTTTCATCTCCGTCTCGGTCGAAGCCCCGACGCGAATCACAGCCACGCCGCCCGCGAGTTTCGCCAGACGCTCCTGCAACTTCTCCTTGTCGTAATCGGAAGTGCTCTCCTCGATTTGACGGCGGATCACCGCGACGCGCGATTGTATGTCTCTGGCCTCGCCCGCGCCTTCGACAATCGTCGTGTTGTCTTTATCGACGATGACGCGCTTGGCCGTGCCGAGGTCGTCGGCCGAGACATTCTCCAGCTTGACGCCGATGTCTTCCGTGATGACGCGCCCGCCCGTCAGGGCTGCGATGTCTTCGAGGATGGCCTTGCGGCGGTCGCCGAAGGCCGGGGCTTTGACGGCGCAGACCTTGATCGTGCCACGCAGTTTGTTGACGACGAGCGTGGGCAGCGCGTCGCCCTCGATGTCTTCCGAGATGATGAGGAGCGTGCGCCCTTGGTTGGCCGCCTGTTCGAGCACGGGCAGCAGTTCGCGCATGGCCGCGATCTTCTTTTCGTGGATCAGGATGAGCGGGTCTTCCAGCACGGCCTCCATGCGGTCGGGGTTCGTGACGAAGTAAGGCGAGAGATAACCGCGGTCGAACTGCATCCCCTCGACGATGTCCAGCTCGGTTTCGAGCGTGCGCGATTCTTCGACCGTGACCACGCCGTCTTTACCCACCTTGTCCATCGCCTCCGCGATCAACTCGCCGATCTCGCGGTCGTTGTTCGCCGAGACCGAAGCGACGTTGGCTAACTCGTCTCGCCCCTTGATCTTCTTCGACTGCCGCTCCAAATCCGCGACCGCCACTTCCGTCGCGCGCTGGATACCGCGCTGCAAGGCCATCGGGTTCGCGCCCGCCGTCACGTTCTTAACGCCCTCGCGGAAGATGGCCTGCGCCAGCACGGTCGCCGTCGTCGTGCCGTCGCCCGCCGTGTCGTTCGTGCGCGTCGCCACTTCGCGCACCATCTGCGCGCCCATGTTCTCGTATCTATCCGTGAGGTCAATCTCTTTCGCCACCGTCACGCCGTCTTTGGTGATCACGGGCGAGCCGAATTTTTTGCCGAGCACCACGTTGCGACCCTTCGGCCCCAGCGTCACGCGCACGGCATTCGCCAGCGTGTTCACGCCCTTCAACATCGCCCCGCGCGCCTCTTCGCTAAACTTCAAATCTTTTGCCGCCACTTGGTTTGTTCTCCTCGATAAAATTGTCCGTTGTCCGTAGTCAGTTGTTTTAACTCTTAACTAACTTGAAATTTTCATCTTCAGTTATTCGCCCGTGAGCCACGTGCAACGGACAACTGACTACTGACAACGGACAGCACTTTATTCCGTCGCCGCTTGTCCTGCGGCCGTCGCCCGCCCGACCTGCACGCGCGCCGGGCGCAGCAGTTGCCCGCCCATCAGATAGCCGCGAGAGTATTCGGCCGTCACCACCCCGTCGCGCGCCGGTTCCACCTCCGTCACGTCAACCGCCTCGTGCAATTCCGGGTCGAACAATTCGCCGGTGGCCTTGATCGCTTCGACGCCGCCGGAGGCGAGCGCGCCCTCGAAACCGCTCAAGGTTCCGCGCAATCCTTCGAGCAGCGCGTCGAGAGACCCGGTGCTTTCGGCCGCCTCCATCGCGCGCCGCAAATTCTCCATCACGGGCAGGAGCGCGGCGACGAACGCGGCCTTATCGCGTCCCGCGCGTTCCTCTGCCGTGCGCGCGAGTCGCTGCCTGATCTCGTCCGTCTCGCGCCTCAGTTCCGCGCGCACCTGCTCGAAGCGTGCCTGCACGTCCTTCGCCACCCCCTCCGCCGCGCGCGTCCGCGCTTCGAGTTCTTCCACGTACTTCGGTTTCAAACTCGGCGCATCCGCCGCCCCTTCCTGCACGCGCACGCCTTCCTCCGATTCGTCGAGGCTGACGCGCCGCCTGTCCGTCACACGGATGCCCTCGGCAGCCGTCGGGGCGTCGGCCGCGCCGTCCGCCGTCGTCGTGCGCGCCTCTTCAGCCGCCATACGCTCTTCCATATCCCTTCTCTTTTTCTCCCTGCGAAAAGATACCATAGTGTGTGAATAGAAGCGGTCTCATAAATACCCGTGCTAGCATTTCGGCATGGCACGAGGCGAAGAACTAACTGACGAACAATGGGCGGTCATCGAGCCACACCTGCCGGAACTTCCCATTCGAGAAGATGGACGGGGCAGGCCGTGGCGA
>DASQLU010000024.1:0-92344 GCA_035645855.1 Pyrinomonadaceae bacterium | reverse complement strand
TCGTCTCCGCGTCCGCTAGACTGCTGCGTTTCCGCCTTAAAGAATTCGAGATCGCCCGCGTGAATTCGCGAGTTGCGAGGGGATCGAACTGCCTGCGCGCTCGCGGCCGGAGAGATCACCGGGGCGGGCGGAACACCATCAACGGAGCGCAAAAAGGGAGATAGAAGCAATGGCAGAAGAAGAGCAGGATGACGAGCAGAAAACCATGCCGTCGCAGCAGCAGGAACAACGGCCGGGCATCGAAGCGGAGATGACGCCCCGCCCCGTCGCCGACGACGCGACGCATCTCGGCAGCCGCAAACTCGAAGGCCGGGTCGCCATCATCACAGGCGGCGACAGCGGCATCGGCCGCGCGGTCGCCATCGCCTACGCGCGCGAAGGCGCGGACGTGTGCGTGATGTATCTGAACGAACACGAAGACGCGCGCGAGACGGCGCGACTCGTCGAGGCGGAGGGGCGACGCTGCCTCTTGATCGACGGCGACGTGGGCGACGAGAATTTTTGCCGCGAGGCCGTGGAACGCGCGGTGAGCGAGTTGGGTCGCTTGGACGTGCTCGTCAACAACGCAGCCGAACAGCACCCGCAGGACGACATCGAAAAGATCACGGCCGAGCAGTTGGAACGCACTTTCCGCACGAACATCTTCGCGATGTTCTATCTCGTCAAAGCCGCGCTCAAGCACCTCAAGGCGGGCAGCGCGATCATCAACACGACCTCGGTGACGGCCTACAAGGGCAACCCCGACCTGCTCGACTACTCTTCGACCAAAGGCGCGATTGTCGCCTTCACGCGCTCGCTCTCGCAGTCGCTCGTGGAGCGCGGCATCAGGGTGAACGGCGTCGCGCCGGGACCCATCTGGACGCCGCTCATTCCTTCGACTTTCCCACCGGAGAAGGTCGAATCGTTCGGCGCGAACGTGCCGATGAAGCGGCCGGGGCAGCCCGAAGAGGTTGCGCCCGCCTACGTCTTCCTCGCCTCCGACGACGCCTCTTACATGGCGGGGCAGATTCTGCACCCCAACGGCGGCGAGGTGGTGAACGCCTAAGAGTCGTGAATCGTCAATCGTGAATCGTCAATAATTGTGAATCGTCAATCGTGAATCGTGAATAGAAGAAGACGATTTTCTCTATTCACGATTCACGATTGACGATTCACGATTTTTATCCGAACGTGCGGCGGAACAGCGCGAGCAGGCCGGCGAAGACGCCTGAGTTGAAACCGAAGGCGCGGAGGAATTGCCGGCGGGCGGCGTTCACTTCGCGTTGAATCAAATTCAACGGCGCGGGCAGAGGCTGGCCAAAGACATCGCAAGGGGCTACAGGGAAGTTTACTCAACTCTCTCCGTAGCCCCTTCCCTGCGCCTGTCCGGCCTAGGATGGCTCGTCGTTTCTTGGTCGAATTGGCGCGCGCGATGTTTCGTCGTCAGACTTGCCGTTGCAGGTCGGCGGTGGGGGCAAACTGCGGCGGGCGGCGATGTCTGGTGGCCTGCTCGAAGGCGTAGGCCAGCCGGATGAGCACGGGTTCGCTGTAGGCGCGGCCGAAGAAGGAGATGCCGACGGGCAGCCCGTAGACGTAGCCGGCGGGGACGCTGATGTTCGGGTATCCGGCGACGGCGGCGGGCGTGGAACTGCCGCCCGAAAAGTGGTCGCCGTTGACGAGATCAATCGTCCAGGGCGGCCCGCCCGTGGGCGCGATGATGGCGTCGAGGCGATGTTTGGTCATGGTCGAGTCGATGCCTTCGACGCGCGAGAGGCGGTGATTTTTGGCGAGCGCGGCGAGATAGGCTTTATCCGTGAGCGCTCCTTTGGCCTGCGCCCGGAGGAAAATCTCCTGACCGAAGTAGGGCATCTCGCGCTCGCGGTTGCGCTCGTTGAATTCGATGATCTCTTTCAGCGAGCGGGGCACGCCCGCGCCGCGCTCGGCCAGATACTTGTTGAGGTCAGCCTTGAATTCGTAGAGCAACACTTCAAACTCGGAATCGTCGTACTTGCCGTGCGACGGCAGATCGGCCGGGTCAACCACCGTCGCTCCCGCGCGCTTCAACACGTCAATCGCCTCACTCATCAGCTTGTCCACACGGTCGCTGAAGCCGAAGAACTTGCGCGCCACGCCGATGCGCGCGCCGCGCAGTCCGGCCGGGTCGAGAAAGCGCGTGTAATCGGCGTGCGATTTGCCGCTGCCCGCTTGCGTCGCGCGGTCGCGCGGGTCGATACCGGCGAGCGCGCCGAGCAGGATGCAGGCATCGGCGAGGGTGCGCGCCATCGGCCCGGCGGTGTCCTGGCTGTGCGCGATGGGGATGATGCCGGAGCGGCTGACAAGGCCGAGCGTGGGCTTGATGCCGACGAGCGAACTGGCCGACGAGGGACACACGATTGAGCCGTCCGTCTCGGTGCCGACGGCGGCGGCGGCGAAGTTCGCGGCGACGGCGACGCCCGAACCGGAACTCGAACCGCACGGGTTACGATCAATGGCGTAAGGATTGCGCGTCTGCCCGCCGCGCCCGCTCCAACCGCTCGATGAATGGGTTGAGCGAAAGTTCGCCCACTCGCTCAAATTCGTCTTGCCGAGCAGGAGCGCGCCCGCTTCGCGCAGGCGTGCGACGATGAAGGCGTCGCGCGGCGCGTGCGTGCCGACGAGGGCGAGCGAACCGGCGGTGGTCTGCATCCGGTCGGCCGTGTCGATGTTGTCTTTGAGGAGAATGGGAATGCCGTGCAGGGGCGAGCGCACGCGCCCGGCCTTACGCTCGCGGTCGAGCGCGGCGGCGAGCGAGAGCGCGTCCGGGTTGAGTTCGATGACGGAGTTGAGAGCGGCGCCTTTGCGGTCGAACCGCTCGATCCGCTCGATGTACTTCTCGGCCAGTTCGCGTGCAGACCATTTGCCCGTGCGCATCCCTTCCTGCAACATGGCGATGGTCGCCTCTTCGAGTTCGTCCGCGCTCGCGGAGGGCGCGGGAGACGCGAGCGCCGGGAACCTTTGCGACGTTCCCGCGAGCGCGGCCGTGGCGGCGACGGCGAGACCCGACCCGATAAACTTTCTGCGTTCGGCTTGCACGTTGCGATCTGCTTCTTTACGGTGGCTCAAGTCTCTCTCCTCCCGGCGCTCCGCCGGCTCGCTTGTCTCGCGGTAAAAATTAATCGGCCGGTGCGGCCTCGAAGGCGACGGTTGCGGCCGAAGGCGGCGGCACGGACGAGAATATATCCGCAGACGCGGACGCCCCGCAACCGGCCTCGCGCGCCGCGCCGCGCGCACGCCGCGATGCGCGACGGGCGGCCGGGAATTTGTCCGCGTGGTTCGTTGTGCTAGGCTAAAATTCAGAGTACTAAAAGAGGGAACGGGCGCGCTTGGCCGGGCGTTGCGCGCGCCGACTTATCCGAGGAGTGTGGATGATGAAAAAGGCGCAGACGATCTCAGTGCTGTTACTGTTGGCCGTGTCGATTCAGACGTTGAGCGCGCAGCAGACGCCCGCGCCCGGAGAGTCGCCCGACATCGTCTCGACGCGCGAGATGGATCGGATCAACTGGATGGAGTTTCGCGAGATCGTCCCGGCGCGCGTCAAGACCGTGCTGCTGCCGACGGGGACGCTCGAACCGCACGGCGTCATCAACAACGGCGCGGACAACACCGCGCCGCTCGCCATCGCGCGCCGCATCGCGCGCCGCACCAACGCCATGATCGCGCCCGTGCTGCCCTACGGCATGACGGGCAGCATGGAGGCTTACCCCGGCGCGTTTCAGATCACGGAGGCGGCCTATCGCCCGTTCATCAAACAGGTCTTGGAGGGCCTGGCGAAGAACGGCTTCCGCAACATCATCATCGTCAACGGCCACGGCGGCGGGCAGACGGCCGTCCTCACGGCGGTCGCGGCGGAAGTGGCGACCGAACGCAAAGTGCGCACGCTCGTCGTCAACTGGTGGTCTTACGCCTCGGACGTGACGAAGCAGGTCTTCGGCGAAGACGGCGGCCACGCCGGTTTGAACGAGACGGCCTTCGTGCAGGCGATAGACCCGACGCTCGTCCACCCGGAGCGCTACAAAGACGACCTCGCCACCGCCTACCCGCCGGCCGGCACTTGGGCGGCCACGCCGTTCCCCTCCTCCATTGGCCTCTACCAGCCGGGACAGGGCTATCCGAAATTCGATCAGAAGAAGGCCGACGAGTATTTCCTGAAAGTGACGGACAAGATCGCCGCGCTCGTCAACGACGTGGTGCGCAAGTGGGACATGGCCGGATTGTAAAAATGTCCGTTGTCCGTTGTCGGTTGTCCGTTGTTCATAGTTGATCTATTTAATCTTTAGCGACTCGGCCAGCGCAGCACGAGCAACTGACAACTGACCACGGACAACGAACAGCCATTGACCACGGACAACGGACAGCCATTCTATGAGACTCATCATCACCGAGAAACCTTCGATGGGGCGCGACGTGGCGGCGGCGCTCGGGGCGACGCGGCGCGGCGAAGGCTACCTTGAAGGCAAGACGGACATCGTCACATGGTGCATCGGCCACCTCGTCGAACTCGACGACCCGGAGCAGTACGACCCGAAGTTCAAGTCGTGGCGCATGGAGACGCTGCCGATCATCCCCGCGGAGTTTAAGTATCACGCCTCGGAGCGAACGCTCGATCAATTCAAAGTCATCAAGGCGCTGCTCGGCCGCGACGACGTGACGACCGTGGTCAACGCGGCCGACGCGGGGCGCGAGGGCGAACTAATATTCGATCTCGTCTACACGCTTGCGCGCTCGCGCAAACCCGTCGAACGGCTCTGGATTTCTTCGCTCACGCGCGACGAGATCATCGCGGGCTTCAACCGCCTCAAGCCCGCCGCGGAGTACACGGGACTGCGCGATTCGGCGCGCTCGCGCCAGCAGGCCGACTGGCTCGTCGGCTTAAACGCCACGCGCGCGCAGACCATCAAGGCGCGCGGCGCGGGGCACGACGGCGTCTATTCGCTGGGGCGCGTGCAGACGCCGACGCTCGCCCTCATCGTCGGCCGCGACGAGGAGATCGCGAATTTCGTCCCGACCAATTATTACGAGGTGGTCGCCGATTTCGAGTCGGCGGCGGGCGCGTATCGCGGCACGTGGTTCGACAAAAAGGGAAGTCGTTTCGATCACCGTGACGCGGCCGAGGCCGTGGTCTTCAAAGTCAAAGACAAGCCGGGCGTGGTCGAGAAGGTGGAGAAGAAGGCGTCGAAGGAACGCGCGCCGCTCCTCTACGACCTCACCGCTTTGCAGCGCGCCGCGAACGCCCGCTACAGTTTCTCCGCCGCGCGCACGCTCGAACTCGCGCAGACGCTCTACGAGAAAAAGTTCATCACCTACCCGCGCACCTCTTCGCGCCACCTCTCCACGAGCGTCAATCAGGAATTGAAGGGACACGTCGAGGCGGCGGGCGTCGGGCCTTACGTGAAGTTCATCGAGACGATTCTCGCGCGCGGCACGCCGAAGCTCACGAGCCGCCACGTGGACGACAGGAAGGTGACGGATCACCACGCCGTCATCCCGACGGAGCAACGCGTAGAGCCGAACGCGCTCGCGCCCGACGAAAAGCGCATCTACGACTTGGTCGTGCGTCGCTTCCTCGCGGCCTTCTACCCGGACGCGGAACTGGAGCGCACGACGATCACGACCGTTGTCGAGGGCGAGCGTTTCAACACGCGCGGGACGGTGGTGCTCAAGGCGGGCTGGCGCGAAGTTGACCCGCCCGGCAGGGAAGACCGGAAGAAGACGGACGGCGAGGACGAAGCGGAGGACGCGGAGTTGCCGCCCGTCAGTGCGCGGGAAGCGGTGGAGACAAGGCACGTCGAGGCGGTGGCGAAGCAGACGAAAGCTCCGCCGCGTTATTCGGAGTCGAGTTTGCTCGGCGCGATGGAGACGGCGGGGAAGAAGGTGGAGGACGAGGAGTTGCGCCTCGCCATGAAGGATTCGGGATTGGGGACGCCGGCCACGCGCGCCGCCGTCATCGAGACGCTGCTCAAGCGCGAGTACATCGTGCGCGACAGGAAATCGCTGGCGGCGACGCCGAAGGGCATCGCCGTCATCAAGCTCCTGCCCTCGCAGCTTCTCAAGTCGGCCGAACTGACGGGCAGTTGGGAGCAGAAATTGGCGCGGATGGCGCGCGGCGAATACGCGCGCGATGCGTTCATGGGCGAAGTGAAAGTGATGGTGACGGAACTCGTAGGGCAGATCGCGTCGGCCGAGATGGAGCGCGCCGCGGCGGGCGAGGGCGGCGCGAAGCGACCCGACGTGCCGCGCCCGGAAGACGCGCTCGATTGCCCGAAGTGCAAACTCGAAGCGCGCGCGGGCTTCCTCGTCGAGCGTGTGAGCGCGGCGGGGAAGTTTCTCGTCTGCTCCGAGGGGCGCGAGGCGTGCGGCTTCATCAGCGACGCGCCGAAGAACGCGAAGCAGCGCAAGTTGATGCTGGCGACGAAGTGCGACGGGTGCGGCGCGGCGATGCGTCTGCGCGCCCCACGTGAAAAGGGCAAGCGCGCGTCGCTCTCCTGTGTGCGTTACCCGGAGTGTCGCGGCGTGCGCTGGTTCGATGAGGGCGGCGCGCTCGAAGAGGCGAAGGCCGCGCCGGAGAGCGGCGAGCCGTGCAGGGAGTGCGGCGCGCCGACCGTCAAGCGCGGCCCCTTCAAAAACGAGAGCTACTTCTGGGGCTGCACGCGCTGGAAGAGCGACAAGAGCGGGTGCAACGCCGCGCCCGTGTGGCTCAACGAGACGCGCGCGGGCGAGTCTAAGGCGGTAGCGGGGGCGGCGACGGGGGCGAGCGGCGGCGCGGCGGCGAACACGACAGCCGCTAGGCCAGAGACCGGCCCGCCGTGCCCGGAGTGTGAGACGCCGACCGTGAAGCGCGGCCCTTCGAGCGCGGGCAGCTTTTTCTGGTCGTGCCCGAAATGGCGCAGCAGCGGCGCGGGCTGCAACTCGAAACCGATCTGGATCAACGAAGCGCGGGCATGAAGAGGGAGAAGACAGGAGTCAGGAGTCAGGAGTCGGAATACAGGAGTCAGAATAACAGCGAAGACGTGCACTTCTTTTGACTCCTGACTGCTGATCCTGACTGCTGGTTCCTGTATTCTGACTTCTGACTTCTGACTTCTGACTTCTGACTTCTGTATTCTGTTCCTTGCGCATTTCGTATGACTGGCGTGCTGAAATTTCTGAAACTGCACCCGGCGGCGCAGTTGCCGTCGAGGGGCAGCGCCGGGGCGGCGGGACTCGATCTCTTCTCCGTCGAAGCGGTGCGCCTCGGCGCGGGCGCGCGTGCGATGGTGCGGACGGGATTGTCGGTCGCCATCCCGCGCGGCTTTTACGGGCGCATCGCGTCGCGCTCCGGTCTGGCCGTCAGGCACGGGCTGGATGTTCTGGCCGGCGTGATTGACAGCGATTACCGGGGCGAGATCGTGTGCGCGCTCGTCAACCACGGGCGCGAGGCCTTGACGCTCGAAGCGGGACAGCGCATCGCGCAGTTAATCGTCGAAGCGATCATCACGCCCGATGCCGTCTGGGCGGACGCGCTCGACGAGACGGCGCGCGGCGAAGGCGGCTTCGGCAGCACGGGCGCGGATTAAAATATGAAACGGGCGGCGCTTTGCGTCTTTTGTGTCTGTGAACCGAAAGCGGAAGCTTCGTCGCGTCGCACTTTCACGCCGGAGTTGTTGAAAGAGTCACACTTTAAGTTATGCCCCCACAATCGAACCAACACATGAAAGCCCTCGTGATCGACGACGAGGAGTTGATCCGCGACAACGTGGCCGAGGTCTTGCGCGTGGACGGCTGGTCGGTGAGCGAGGCCGAATCGGCCGAGCACGCCTACGAACTGCTGCGACGCGAGGACTGGGCGCTCGTCTTTTGCGACGTCAAGCTGAGCAGCGACGGCAGCCACGACGGGTTCGCCGTCTTGCGCCGCTTCACGGAGGAACAGCCGCAGGCGCAGATCGTGCTGATGACCGGGCACGGCTCGGCCGTCGGCGCGCTCGACGCCGTCTCCTCCGGCGCTTACGACTACCTGATGAAGCCGTTCGACAACGACGAGGTACTCGCCATCTCACAGGCGGTCAGGAACGGTATCGAGAAGCGCGCGCGCCAGCAGACGACCGGCGACCTCGTGCCGCCCGTCTACACGTCGGACATCGATCTGGTCGGGCAGAGCGCGGCCTTCGTCGAGATGATGAAACTCGTGGGGCGCGTGGCGGGGACGAATTTGCCGGTGCTGATCACGGGCGAATCGGGCACGGGCAAAGAGGTGGTGGCGCGCGCCATCCACCGTCGCAGCCAGCGCGCGATGAACGCTTTCGTCGCCGTCAACTGCGGCGCGATCCCGGCCGAGTTGATCGAGTCGGAACTGTTCGGCCACGTGCGCGGCAGTTTCACGGGCGCGACGATGGACAGGCGCGGACTCTGGCAGGAAGCGCACCTCGGCACGATCCTCCTCGACGAGATCACGGAGACGACCCCCGCCTTCCAGGTCAAACTGCTGCGCGCCCTGCAGGAAGGCGAGATTCGCCGTGTCGGCTCGAACCACACGCTGCAGGTTGACGTGCGCGTCATCGCCGCCACCAACCGCAACCTCGAAAGCGAGATGCGCGAAGGCGGTTTCCGCCAGGACTTGCTCTATCGCCTGAACGCCGTGACGCTGCACCTGCCTCCCTTGCGTGAGCGCAGCGAAGACATCATGCCGCTGGCACGCCGTTTCGCCGAGCGGTCGAAGCGCGCGGGGCAGCGCGCCGTCAGTTTCGCGCCCGAAGCCGTCCGCATGCTGGAAAATTACGACTGGCCGGGGAACATACGCGAACTGGAGAACGCCATCATCCGCGCCACCGCGCTCTGCGACGAGATCGTCCGCCCAGAAGATTTGCCGGAGCGCATCAGCGATTCGGCCGCCGGCGCGTCGGCGGCGACGGCGGCCGTGGGCGGGGAAGCATCGGCGGCGCGGGAAGAGACCTGCACGGGCGAAGGCGGCGAGTTGCTTTCGCTCTCCGAACTCGAATGCCTCCACATCCAGCGCGTGCTCGAACGCACGCACGGCAACAAGCAGGCCGCCGCGCGCATCCTCGGCATCGACCGCAGCACGCTCCAGCGAATGATCAAGCGCCACAACCTGGAAGAAATTAAGTCGGACGACGCCGGCGCCCTTTAACGAGGCGTCCATCCGCGCGCGCCTGCGTGCGCCCGCCGGGAGAGTTCGACGCTTCATGCGACGCGGGACTTGACCGGCCGGACGAGGGAAAGAGATTGCCTGCGATGCGCTGGCGCTGATAAAATCCCCCGCGACGAACTTCACCCCCGGCTTTCAACGAATTCAACTTGTCAGTGCGACGGGCTTTTGTCGCGGCACGAGCCGTGAGTTTGCCGTGACGCAATCAGCGACGGCGGGGCGGTATGACGACCACGTAGGGAAGTCGACTCGTGTCCCGAGCGCGTGACGGGCGTTGCATTTACATCTTGAATGTAACCACTGAAAAGGAGAAGACCTTGAATCTACGTAAAACATTCCTCATCGCTGTTACGATTTGTGTGGTCGCCATTGGTTCGGGTTTGTATGGCGGCTTCGGTTTCGCGGATGCCTCGAATCCGGGCGGCTGTGATGTGGCTGCGTTGACGGCGTGCGGCAGGTGCGGCGACGGGCAGTGCGTCAAGTCGTGTGGTGAAACCGCACAAACGTGTCCTAAAGATTGCGGCATCTCGACGGCGGCCGCCACCGTCGCGTGCGGTAAATGCGGCGACGGTAAGTGCGTTCCGCAGTGCGGCGAAAACGCGACGACCTGCCCCAGAGATTGCGGCGACACTTCAAAATCCGCCGAAGCGTCCGCCACTCTCCATTCAAGCGTGGTGAATTGACGCGGCCGCGGAGTTCTTTAACTTAACCGGCCTGATTCAGCCGTGCTCTTGTGCGCGGCTGAATCAGGCCGGTATTTCGTGTGGCGAATAAAAAAGACCGCTAACGCAACGTGCGCACGTATTCGACCACGCGCACCCACTCGTCATCGGCCATCTCGGCGATGCGGACGCCGATCAGGTAGCCGCGTTCCGTGTCTTCGGGCGGGAGACGCTCGTAGCGGACGGGCGTAGCGCGAATCTCCACGTGGCCTGAGGGAAGGTAGAGAATGATGCGCAGCCGGCTGCCGATGACGTGCGCGAACTGGTCGCCGATGCGCAGCGTGGGGACGATGAAGGCAAGTCCGGTCTCGCTGATATTGCGTGTGTGGCCGACGAGCCTGAGCGTGCTGGCAGGCGTGTTGCCGTTGCCGTGCGCACCGCCCTCCCCCTCTCCGGTTCCGGCAGGGGTGGGCGCATCGTCGGGCACGACGGAAAGCTGAAAGAGCAGGCGCGCGTCGAGTTGCGCGGCGTAACGGGTGGCGCTGCGCCGCTCCGTGCCGCCCGCCCCGTCAGGCGGCGACGGTGGTTTCGACCCGCTCAAAGCCCCCCTCCTGCTTTCGGGAAACTTCCCGCGCGATGCCCGTGATCTGTTCCACCGTGAAAGGCTTCGCCACCACCCAATCGACCCCCGCCGCCTTCTGCACGTTCGAGCCGACGGCCTCGCCCCAGCCCGTGATGATCGCCAGCGGCATCTTCTCGTCGCGCTCGCGGATGGCGCGCGCCAGTTCCCAGCCGCTCATCCCCGGCAAGCCCACGTCCATCAGCACGGCCGCAAATCGCGTCTCGTCGTAGAACGTGAGCGCCTCGCGGCCGCTCGCGGCGGTCGTCACCTCGTGGCCTTCACGCTCCAGGATGTCGCGCAGCAACTCGCGCACAGGCTCCTCGTCGTCCACCACCAGGAACTTCATGCAGTGTGTTCCGCCGGGCTGCACGGCCGCCGCGGCCGCGGGCTGGCTCGCGGCCGCCTGCCGCCGCGCGGCGTTCTTACCCGAAGGCAACGTGATGCGGAAACTCGTGCCGCGCCCCGTCTCCGACTCGACTTCGACCGAGCCTTCGTGGCGACGGATGATGCCGTAGGAGACGGCGAGGCCAAGCCCCATGCCGGCCTTGCCCTTCGTCGTGAAGAACGGGTCGAAGATGCGCGAGCGCACGTCGTCGCTCATGCCCATCCCGGTGTCGGCCACCGAAATCTCGACCGCGCCGCCGGCCTCGCGCGTGGCGAGCGTGAGCGTGCCGCCGCCGGGCATGGCGTCCACGGCGTTGAAGACCATGTTGACCAGCACCTCGCGCAGCTCCGACTCGTCGCCGAGCACCAGCACGTCCGAGTTGATCCTGAGTTCGAGGTTGATATGGACGTTGGCGGCCTCGGCATGATCCTTCCAGCGCGGCCGCGTGATCTCGCTCACGTCGAGGAGGAGTTGATCGACGGCGACGGGCGTGAAGGCGTGATCGCGCCGCTGGCGGGCGAAGTCCTGAATGCGCTTGATGGTCTTCGCGCCGTCCTTCGCCGTCTTGATGATGATGTTCAGCCCGCTCTCGATCTTGGCCGGGTCGGTGGTGTTCTGGAGCAGTTGCGCGCGGCCGAGGATGCCGGCGAGCGTGTTGTTGAAATCGTGCGCCACGCCGGAGGCGAGTTCGCCGAGCGCGGAAAGTTTCTCGACCTGCGCATACTGTTCGCGGATGCGCTCCTGCTCGGCGATGTAGTGCGAGAGTTCTTCGACGTGACGCTCGGCCTGCTCGGCCTGCGCCTTGGCCGCCTCGGCGCGCGCCGCCGCCTCGGCTTCGGCCTTCGCCGCCGCCGCCATCATCTGGATGTTCTTGAGATAGGTGCGGTAGGTGAGATAGATGCTGCCGACGAAGGGCGTCGTGGCGATGATGGCGTAGGGGCCGAACATGCCGATCAGTTTCGCCGTGATGACGGCGATGCTCGCGCCCGCGAAGTAGGTGATCGAAGGCCACAGGCAATCGCGTCCCCAGACCTGCCAGAAGGACTGATCCCACTTCAATGCCTGCGCGGCGGCGGCCAGCACGGAATTGCAGATGTGCTGGACGAAACCCATGATGCAGACGGCGATGATGAAATTGACCGAGAAGTCGCCGTGCGCGAGGTTGATCACGTCGCCGAAGAAGAGCCGCAGGACGCAGAAAGTGATGAAGGTCGCGACGCCGAGCTGGGCGGCGTTGTAGGCGAGCGTGATCGGCTTGCGGCTGATCAGGCGCGACGAACAGAACCCGTCAACGGCCGCCAGGATGATCGCGGCCTCGCCGCCGTAGAGCAGCAGGGCGAGGAAGATGAACGTTTCGGAGACCGTGATCTGTCCGTTGACGCCCGGCAGCGGCATGGCGATGTGCGCCGTGATCACCGTGCCGACGGCGAGCAGGAGGAACAATAGATCGAGCCGGGCGAAGGGCAGATGGTAAGCCGAGTGGGCGCACGCCGCCGCGCCGAGGATGATGACCCCCCACATGAAGGGTTTAGCGAACCGCTGTCTGTTCATCAGAGTTGCTCTCCGTGCGGAGTCAGTTCATCTCGTCTTCGCGGGGTTGCAGGAAGATCGTGTCGTAGCAGGCGCGCATTTTGTAGCCCGCTTTGAAGAAGAAGGTCTGAGCTTCCTTGTTCTGCTCGTTGACGAGCAGGCTGAGCTTCTCGGTGTGCGCGAGCAGCAGGCGTGCGAGTTGCGACATGGCGCGCCGCCCGTAGCCCTTGCGGCGCTCCTCCGGGTGGACATAGACGCCTTCGAGGTAGACGTTGCCGGGCACGTCGGCCATCACGTCAACTTTGAAGAGCATCCGCCCGTTCTCCGTCCAGACCCAGACGCGCCCCATCTCGATGCGCCGCAGCAGCCGCTCGCGAAAACCTTCGGGGTCAACTTCCAGCGGGTTGACGCCGCTCTCGTCGCAGCACATCCGCGCATTGACCGCCGCGAGCGTGTCGAGGTCGGCGGGCGTCGCCGGCCGCAAATCCGCCGTTTCGGTCAGCGCTTCGACGGGGCAGCGCAATTCCATGAGAAGTTCGCGGCAGATGCGGCGGGGTTTCTGCCCGTCGTGCCCGTAATGATTCCAGAAGCTCTCGATCTTTTCCTGATCGCCGAGGATGAGGTGGGCGCGGATGTCGCGTGCGAGCCGTGCGAAGGCCGCGTAAGCTCCTTCGGTGCGCGCCTCGATGACCATCGCGTGGCCGATGAGCGCGACGCCCTGGAGTTGTCCTTCGGCATCGCGGCAGCCGTAGAGCGTGCCGCGGTTCGAGTCGCTCTGCATGCCGTTGTCGAGAATCAGGCCGCGCATGTAAATGGTATCGACGGAGTTCAACGGGAGAAAGGCGAGGACTTCCTGCCGCTCGGCTTCTGTCAGAGGCCGGACGTTGTGGGCGGGCGCATAGAGCGACGAGACGGGGGTGGTCTCGATGGCGTCAACCTTTTTCAATCTCACTGAATGGGACATAACGATCTCCTTTGAGGCTTGTATCCTGTTACGGCTCAAATGAAGTGCAGGGCGCTCTGAACTGCTCGCCTTAGTAGTCGACACAATCGACACCCGTATCGACTTCCAGATTTGTATCGGAGGTCAGGTCGCCGTTGGTTCTGGCGGACTGCGCCTGCGTGACGGCGTCCGTGCGCATCGTGCTGCTCCCGAAGAGCACGCTGTCGCCGTAGAGGATGCCGTCACCGTAGAGGATGCCGTCACCGTACAGAATGCCGTCGCCGTAGAGCGTCTTGACGCTCGTGAAGGACGTGCCGCTGCCGAGAAGGCCACCGTTGCTCGTCAGCACGCTGTCGCCGTAGAGGATGCCGTCACCATAGAGGATGCCGTCACCGTACAGAATGCCGTCACCATAAAGGATGCCGTCGCCGTAGAGAATGCCCAGGCCGTAAATTTTCTGGTATCTGGAGAGGAGGTTCAGGCCGGTCGCGTAAGTGCGTCCCAGAATCAAGCCCTGCGACCAGTTGAAGGTGTGTCCGGCGATGGTTGACTGCGGCGCGGGCGGCGCGAGCGAGTTCAGGAGCGGAGCGCTGACCGGCGTCAGCGCGCCGAGGTCGGTGCGGACGAGTCTCGCCAGCCTGATCGCGCCCTCGATGTTGAGTTGCCCGGCGCCCTGCTCGAACATGTTGAAGTTGGCGAGCGGCTGCGCCGTGTACATCAGGATCGCTTTGACCATGTTCGGCGTGAGCGTCGGGTTGGCCTGCAACAGCAGCGTGACCGCGCCGGTGGCGACGGGCGTCGCCATCGAAGAGCCGTTCAGGTACATCATCCGCCGGCCGTCAACCGGACTGACGCCCGCGTCGAGTTGCGGGTTCTGGCTGACGAGATAGTTGTTGATCGCTTCTGCATAGATCAGTTTGTTGCCGGGCGCGACCACGTCGGGCTTGATCAGGTTGTCGTGGTGTCTCGCGCCGAGCAAGTCCTTATAGAAACTGCGCGTGGGGCCGCGTGAACTGAAACTGGCGACCCCGTCGTCCGCGCGCGTGTCCGTGCCGTAGGTGTTCGACGCGCCGACGGTGAGCGCCGAAGGCTCGTTGCCCGGCGAGTGAATCGAGCCGTAAATTTTCTGCCCGGAACTGTTTTTTCCGTTGTTGCCGGCCGCCGCGACGACGATGATGCCGAGATCGGTCAGCCGCCTGACGGCGCGACACACCGGATCGTTGCGGTAAGACTCGATGGCGGGCGCGCCCAAACTCATGTTGACGACGCGGATGTTATAGAGCGTGCGGTTGGCGGCCACCCAGTCGAGCGCGGCGAGCACGCCCGAAACCATGCCCTGCCCCTGCGAGTTGAGCACGCGCAGGTTGATGATGTTCGCGTTCGGCGCGATGCCGAGATATTCCGCGTTGGAGATGCGGCCGTTGCCCGCGGCGATGGACGCGACGTGCGTGCCGTGCCCGTAGGGGTCGTCTATGCGGCCTTCGCCGGTGAAGTCGCGGCTGGCGACGATGCGCAGCTTGCTGCCGCGATCCAGAAACGATTTGTGACCGGCGTCGATACCGGAGTCGAGAATGGCGATCCCGATGCCCGTTCCGTCCAGACCGCCGACCTGCGTGCCCGACGTGGTGCGCACGGCATCCGCGCCGCTCGTCATCGAGATGTGTCCCGTCGGGACGCTCTCGCGATCCGGCGAGATGTAGGTCAGTTCCGGGTGCGCGGCCAACGCCTCGACGGCGCGCGCCGGCAGATCGACGACGCGCGTGTTGAGTTTCAACATGCGGCGTATCGTGTGCCCGCCGTAGCGTTGCAGCAGGAGGTCGACGGCGGCGTCGGCCTTGCCGTTCAGTTGCAGTATGACCTGCACGCGCGCTTCTTTGAGTTGCCCCTTGCGTGCGTTGCCGAGCAGGTCGGCCGAGACTTTATTTTGCGCGGCGCGCCTGGCGCGCCCCTCGTCACCCGCCGTCGCCGCCGCGTCGCCCTTTTCCGCACGCGCAACGGGGGGCGCGGGCAGTTGGGCGACGAGCAAGGCGAGTAATAGCAGGGGGGTTGTGAGCCGTTTGGCGGCTGGGCAATGGTGCGAGTTTCTCACCTGACTCCTCCTTATATGCGGCGATTGGCGTCGAAATTCATCGGGAGACGCCCCTGGCGCGGCACACAATCCGATTATGTTCCTGAACCTTCTGGCATTAATAAAGATACATTTAGCGCGCGACTCCCGAAAAGGAGTCCGCTTCGGTCAATTGCGAGGTGGTGCCGACAAGTTTGGGAGAGGCGGGCGGCAGTGAGTATTTCAAGTTCTCACGCGGCCGTCAACCTCGAAAGCGGCTTTCACCTCATCGCGGAGGTGTCGTCGCCTTCCCCCTTGAAAGATTGCGCCGCAAGGCGCGAATCGCCGACGATGATGCCGTCGCCGACGATGATGCCGTCGCCGATGACGATGCCGTCGCCGATGACGATGCCGTCGCCGAGCAGCAGGTGCGTGCTCATGAAGATCACGCCGCCGCCGAGCGTCGCGCCGTCGCTCGTCAGAATATTCTGGCCGAGCGCGACCATGTCCGTCATGCGCGTTTCGTCAACGTGCTGCTCGTCCATACCGACCGCCACGCCGTCGCCGAGCAGTTCGCTGACGGCGTAAACTTTCTGATACTTCGTGATGAGATCAGTGCCGGTGGCGTAGGTGTGGTGGAGCATGATGCCCTGCGACCAGCCGAAGGATTGTCCGGCGATCTCGCTCTGCGGCGCGGGCGGCACGCTCGTGTTCAGCAGAGGATAACCGAGCGGCGTGCCCGCCGACAAATCGCCGCGGACGAGCCTGGCGATTTTGACCGCGCCCTCGATGTTGAGTTGCCCGGCGCCCTGCTCGAACATGTTGAAGTTGGCGAGCGGCTGCGCCGTGTACATCAGGAGCGCCTTGACCATGTTCGGTGTGAGTCGCGAATTGGCTTGCAGGAGCAGGGCGGCCGCGCCGGCGGCGATGGGCGTCGCCATCGAAGAACCGCTCATGTACATCATCCGGCGCGTGGCGTAGTTGCTCACGCCGGCATCGAGTTCGGGATGAGCCGTCACGATGCGGTTGTCCGGGGCTTCGGCATAGACCAGCTTGTTGCCGGGCGCGACCACGTCGGGTTTGACGAGGTTGTCGTAGTGGCGCACACCGGCAGAGTCCGTCCAGAAGCTGCGCGTCGGGCCACGCGAACTGAAGGTCGTCACCGTATCGTCCGCGCGCGCGTCCGTGCCGTAGGTGTTTGACGCGCCGACGGTGAGCGCCGAAGGCTCGTTGCCCGGGCTATGGATGCGGCCGTAAATTTTGACGCCGCCGTCTTTCCCGTGATTGCCCGCGGCGGCCACAACGACGACGCCCGCATTGACCAACTGCCTGACGGCCTGGCACACGGGGTCGTTGCGATAAGAGTCGACGGCGGTGCCGCCGAGGCTCAGGTTGACGACGCGGATGTTGTAGGCCGTGCGGTAGGCCAGAACCCAGTCGAGCGCGGCGAGCAGCCCGGAAGTCGTGCCCGCGCCCTCCGAGCCGAGCACGCGCAGGTTGATGAGGTTTGCGTTCGGGGCGATGCCCGTGTACGCGCCCCCGGCCACCTGCCCGTTACCGGCGGCGGCGGAAGCGACGTGCGTGCCGTGGCCGTAAACGTCGTCGGTGCGCCCTTCGCCCGTGAAGTCGCGGCTGGCGACGATGCGGCTGAAACCGAGGGCGTCCCTGAAGGAGACGTGGTTCGGGTCGATGCCGGAATCGAGAACGGCGATGCCGATGTTCGAGCCGTCGAGCGTGGTGGTGTTCGTGGTCAGGCCGAGCAGTCCGGCCGTGGTTTGCACGCGCACGGCCTCAACTCCGGTCGTCGTCGTGACGTGGCCGGCGGCGGCGACCGAACGGTCGAGCGAGACGTAGCTCACCTCTTCGCGGGCGGCCAGAGTCTCCGCGGCGCGCGCGGGCAGGCGGAGCGCGCGCAAATTCAATTTCTGAAATTGTTTGGACGAGACGGCGCCCAGTTGCGACAACAGCGAATCGGGCAAACGTCCGGCCGTCTTCTTGAACTGGACGATAACTCTGGCTTGCTCCTGTGCCGGTGCCGTGCGAAGCAGTTCCCGCAGGTCGGGCGACATCTTCTCGGCGGGCAGCGTGGAAAAAGAGCGTGCGCCGGCCATCGTGTCGGGCGATTGGCCGGCGCACGGCGCAAGCAGGAGCGAGAAGAGCGTGAGCCACGCTGAAACCGTGCGTAAATGCTTAACGATTGTCACCTGGCTTCTCCTCTGTCGGGTGGCGTCCTGTTCAGGTATCGGTGTGAGTCTTCGGAAGCGAAGTCTAAATGCTGCTCGCGTCTGCCTATGGCAATAAGCGTACCTCGCGCCGCGCGATTTTTCGGAGCCGGCGAAATCGTATGTGCGGCGAGCTCGCGGACTTAAAGAGCTTTCTGAGGCGACGGGCGATGCGCCGGCTCGCGGCGACCGTATGTTGCTGATGGCGCAGAGGAACGGGGCGCACGCGCGGAAGAGGCGGGCGCGTGCGCGCCGGAGCGCCTGCGGCCGGCGGGCGAAAATGCTTGACTCAATTCACTACATGCGCGGCGCGGCCGGAGCGAAAAGGTAGACGCAAAACGCGGCGACGAACGGAAGCGCGCCGCGGCGATTTGCAGCGTAACGCCGGGCGCTGTTTTGCCGACACCGACTGGTTTACTTCGCGTGCGTTCCGGCGTCGGCGAATGGCAATTTGAAGGCGTGCGGAGAGTAAAGAAGTTTGCGTTCAAGGCTTGCGCCCTGCGAGTTGCGTCGCAGCATTAACTCCGGCGGCCGTCGGCGTGTGTTGCGAAAACTCTGCGCGCGGCGGAAGCCCGCGACGGGCTCATGCGTACACAGACAACTGGCACGACACTTGCGAACAGCCTTCATGCAACCCTCCCCGGTTGAATAGATTTAGTTCGACCCGATCACTTTTTGCCAGATGAATGTTTTTGGCCGGAAGCGCGCCAACGCTCACAGGCAGCGCGATTTCCGTGGGGCGGTAGTTTCTCTACTGAAGGGCGGCCGATATGTCTGAACAATCAAACACCAAAGGGCGTCTGCTAATCGCCGACGACGAACCGGAAATCAGGAGCATCCTGCAGGAGTTCTTGTGCGATGACTACGATTGCCACGCCGTCGGTTCGGCCGAGGAGGCGCTCGCGCTGCTCAGGGCGATGAGATTCGACCTCCTTATCACAGACATCAACATGGAGGGCATGAGTGGCCTTGAGTTGATTCCGCACGTGCGCCAGGTCGCGCCCGAGACCGTGATCATTATGATCAGCGGCGCGCAAACCATCGAGCACGCCATCGAGGCGTTGCGCGCCGGGGCGTTCGACTACGTGACGAAGCCTTTCGACCTGCGCCACGTCGAAGTGGCCGTCGAGCGCGCGCGCCAGCACCAGGAATTGCTGCGCAGCAAACGCCGCTACGAAACCTTCCTCGAAGAATCGATCAAACTGCGGACGAAGGAACTGGCGCAAGCCCTCTCCTCGCTCGAAGACGCCTACCGCACCACTTTGAAAGCGCTCGCCGCCGCGCTCGAAACGCGCGACACGGACACGCACGGGCATTCGGAGCGCGTCGTCAGTTTCAGTTTGCGGCTGGGGCGCGAGCTGAAGTTATCGAATGAGGACTTGCGCTCGCTGGAATTCGGCGCGCTGCTGCACGACATCGGCAAGATCGGCGTGCCGGACGCGATCCTGCACAAGCCCGCGCAACTCTCCGCGGAGGAGTGGGTGAACATGCGCAGTCATCCCATCCACGGCGAGCAGATTTTGCGGGGCATCGAATTTCTGGAAGGGGCTTCGCGCGTCGTCGGGCAGCACCACGAGAAGTGGGACGGGACGGGCTACCCGCTGGCCTTGCGCGGGACGGAGATCGACCTCAACGCGCGCATCTTCGCCGTCGCAGACGCCTTCGACGCTATCACGAGCGACCGCGTCTACCGTTTGGGACGCTCTTACGAAGTGGCGGTCGCGGAGTTGGAGGAGTTCACGGGGCGGCAGTTCGACCCGGAAGTGGTGGCGGCATTCCGGCGCATCCCGCGCGAGGAGTGGGAAGAGTTGCGCGCCGTATCGTTTCGCAAGTGGCAGGAGCGGCGAGACGGGCAGCCGGCCGAACACACGGCCGACGCGAACCCGGAAGCGCTCATCGGCGCGCTCGTGAATTGAGAACGTCGTAAAAGATTAGCCCTTGTCATCAACAACCCTCCGCCACGGAGGAGAGAGACGTTGAACGCGGAAGGCTGAACGCGGAAGGATGAACTGAAGACAGGCAGCTTTCACTTCATCGTTCATCCTTCCGCGTTCAACGTTTGCTTCTTCCCGCCTTCACACCCGCACACGCTCTCGCAACATAATTCGGGCGAAACTCTGCGCGCCGCGCCGGCGTATGGCCTTTGCAGGCACGCCGGCTGGCCGGTTCGCCTGCTCGCCCGCCGGAATTTGAAATATCGGTTTTTGAGGAGAATAAAAGATGAAGAGAGTCGGAGAAGTTGCGCGTCCGGGTGTGGCGTGGCTGTTTGTCGTGTTGGTCGCGCTGGCGTTGCAGCCGGCCGGGTTCGCGCAGGAGGGCGGCGATAAGGCCGCGCGCATTGACGCATATCTGGCGCGCGCCCACAAGATCGGGCAGTTTAACGGCTCGGCGCTCGTCGCGGAGAACGGCAAGGTCATTTACAAAAAAGGGCTGGGGCTGGCGAACATGGAGTGGAACGTGCCGAACGAGGTCGACACCAAGTTCCGGCTCGCCTCGATCACGAAGCAGTTCACCGCCGCGCTCATCCTCCAACTCGTCGATCAGGGCAAACTCAAACTCGACGGCAAACTCTCCGAGTACCTGCCGGACTATCGCAAGGACGTGGGCGACAAAGTGACCATCCACCACCTCCTGACGCACACCTCCGGCATCCCCAGCTACACGTCTTTGCCGAAATTCATGGAGGAGGCGAGCCGCAATTCTTACACGGTCGCGGAGTTCGTCAAAAAGTACGCCAGCGGCGATCTCGAATTCGAGCCGGGCGCCAAGTATCGCTACAACAACTCCGGCTACTTCCTGCTCGGCGCGATCATCGAAAAAGTTCACGGCAAGCCCTACGAGCAGGTGATCAAAGAAAACATCTTCGAGCCGCTCGGCATGAAGAACAGCGGCTATGATCGCCACAACACGATCCTGAGCAAGCGCGCCTCCGGCTACCAGAAGACGCCCGCCGGTTACGTAAACGCGCCCTATCTCGACATGTCGATCCCCTACGCCGCCGGTTCGCTCTATTCGACCGTGGAAGATTTGTACCTCTGGGATCAGGCGCTCTACGCCGACAAGGTCGTCTCGGCCAAAAGCAGGGAAGTGATGTACAAGCCCTTTCTCGACAACTACGCCTACGGCTGGAACATCTCGAAAGTAACGCTCGGCCAGTCGAAAGAAGTCGTCAACTCAATCGCGCACAGCGGCGGCATACACGGCTTCAGCACGCTGCTCACACGCTACCCGGATCAAAAACATCTCGTCGTCCTTTTGGACAACACCGCGCGGGGCGAAAATCTCGGCCGCATCAACCGCGACCTCACGAACATCCTCTACAACCAGCCCTTCGAGATGCCGAAGCAGTCCATCGCCGAAGCTCTGATGAAGACGATCACGGAGCGCGGCGACGTGGCGGCGGGCATACGGCAGTACCGCGAACTCAAGGCGACGCAGGCGGCGGCTTATGATTTCGGCGAGGGCGAATTGAATGCGCTCGGCTATCAACTGCTCGGCGCGAACAAGTTGAAAGAGGCGATTGAAATTTTCAAACTCAACGTCGAAGCACATCCGCAGGCCGCCAACCCTTACGACAGTCTCGGCGAGGCCTATCTGGTGGCGGGCGAGCGCGAACTCGCGCTCGCAAACTATCGCAAGGCTGTGGAACTCAACCCGAAGAACTCGAACGCCGCGGCGATCATCAAGAACCTCGAAAGCCCGCCGGCGAAAGTTGACCCGGCCGCCTTGGACGCTTACGCGGGGGAGTACGACGTGACGGGGCTTGGCCTGCTCGAAGTGTCGAAGGACGGCGAAAAGCTCTACGCCGCGCCGCGCGGGCAGAGGAAGGTTGAGTTGGTGTCGCAGGGCGACAATCGTTTCTTCGCCGCCGCCGTCAACTTTCATCTCACCTTCTTCAAAGACGACAAGGGGCAGGTCACGCACTTGTTGATGCGCAGACCCGATGGTCGAGAGATTCAGGCGAAGAAGGTTAAGTAAACAAGATCGACGGCACGCGCAAACAGCGGCCGCACCGCCCGCCGGGCGCGAACTTTTCGTCGCCCCCGACGCGCGCTCTTCGCCACAACAGGCGAGGGGGAAAAGTTAAAACCTGTCAAGGGCGGAAGATTAATAGCCCACGGCGCGGTTCCGTGGGAGCAAGTGATAGATAAAATAGAGAAGCCCCGGCAGGGGCGAAAGAAGTTCACGTCTGAACCTCTTTCGCCCCTGCCGGGGCTTCGTGCATGTTGGGGTAGCGACGAACCCCATGGAAGCGCGCCGTGGGCTACTTTCTGTCGCCCTCGTCGCAGCGGCTGTTTATTTCACTTCCGCTTTCGCTTCCGGCGGGGGCGGCAAGGCCGCCCCGGCAACGTAGAGGCGGCGCGTGCGCACTTGCAGTCCGCCCCGGCGCGGGAGCACCGCGACGCGGCGCGTCTCCGTCGGGGAACTTAAGGCGAGCGGGCGCGTCGGCGTGTAGGTGACGACGTACTGCGTGCCGATCTCGCGCGCCACTTCGCTGCCCTGCAGCGCGAGGTCTTCGGTGGAGAGCGGTATCCAGAGACGCCCGCCCGTGTCGGCCGCGAGCGTCTTCATGGTCTCCTCGCCGCGCTTCATGGCGCGCTCGTAAGCCTTGCGCATGCGCCGCATGGCCGGGTCGAGGGTGATGACCGCGCCGGTCGCAGGGCCGGCCGCGCCGCCGCGATTCATCGTCGAGGGCATCGTCGGGTCGATGCCGGCGGTCTGGATGCCGGAGGCTTTGACGCTGCCGGGCGGCGCGCCGAGCGGGGCGTTTTTCGCCTTCTCCTTCGACTCCTTGAAGCCGAAAGTGGAATAGCTGATGACGTGGACGGAGACCTGCGCGGCCAGCAGGCGTTTGACCGCCTCGGCGTAAGCGGCGCGACCGCCGACGCCGGCGTTGCCTTCCAGCACGCGTAACACCTGCGCCGGGTTCGCGCCCCCGCCCGGCGTCTCCACGCCGTCCGTGACGAGCACGAGGTGGCGATTGCCGATTGGCTGATCGGCGAAAAGCATGGCCGCCTCCTGCAGGGCTTCGGCCGGGCGCGCGCCGCTTCCGCCCCAGAGTTTCGTGCGCAGCATGTGCGAGGCGGCGTCGCGGTCGGTCGTCCACGGCTGGATGAGTTGTATCCGGCGGTCGAACTGCATGACGGCGACCGCATCGCCCGCGCGCAACTGCGAGACGAGACTGAGCGCGGCCTCGCGCGTGGTGCGCGTGCGCTGCGCCGGGTTCAACTCGCCGCCCGTGGCGAGCACGAGCACGACGCTCGCGGGAATACGACGGATGCTGCGCACCTGCTGTTTCACGTTGTCTTCGAGCACCACGATGTCGTCCACTTCGAGCGTCGGGTCGAAACGCCCGAACTCGTCGCGCGCGTAGACGGGCAGGCGCACTTCTTCCGTGTACACGCGTATTTGATCGTCGGCCGGCGGCGGCTTCGGAACGACGCGCCCCGATTGCGCCTGCACGAGAATTGCGCCGCCGAGGACGAAAAGAGCGACGAGTGAGAGCGGAAACGCGCGATGTGGCTGCATAGATAAAATCCTGGCTGCGGAATCGGATAGATGTACTTCTATCTGATGCGCGCAAAGCACGGTGCGCGTTGCCCGATTCGTCGCCCCTTGAGCCGTGTTATTTATGCGAAGTTTGAACTCAGGAGCAAAAAGCAGAGCGCGACGGCCAGCGCGTGCGTCATGATGATCCCGAGGCCGACCATCCACCTGTGCCCTTTCGCGGCGGCGAGACCGCATAACGCGCCGTAGAGTGGAAATTGCGGAACCGCAAACAGGATGGACGGCAGCAGGAGCGAGTCGAAGACGAGAACGGAGATCATTGCGTAGGGATAGAGAAGTTTGGCGTAAAAGTAATCCCCGTGACCTGCGCCGGCCGAACCCGTGGCGAGCAGCAGGCACACGGGGGTGAGCAAAATCCCGACGATGAGCAATTTCGCGAAAGCCGCGTGCTTCACTTTCGCGCCTGCGCCTGCACGGCCGTGATGGCGACGGCGTCGGCGATGTCTTCGGCCTTGCAGCCGCGCGAGAGATCGTTGCAGGGCTTGTCGAGTCCTTGCAGGATGGGGCCGATGGCGGTCGCGCCCGCGAGCCGCTCGGTCAGTTTGTAGGCGATGTTGCCCGCCTGCAAATCCGGGAAGATGAGGACGTTGGCGCGCCCCGCGACCGGAGACCCCGGCGCTTTCGATTCGCCGACGGCGGGGACGAGCGCGGCGTCGGCCTGCAACTCGCCGTCGATGTCGAGTTCGGGCATGCGCGCGCGCACGGTGCGCGTCGCCTCCACCACCTTGTCGATCAACTTGTGCTTCGCGCTCCCCTTCGTCGAGAACGAGAGCATCGCGACGCGCGGCTCCACTTCGAGCAGCGCGCGGCACGAATCGGCCGAGGCGATGGCGATCTCGGCGAGTTCCGCAGCCGTTGGGTCGATGACGACGCCGCAATCCGCATAGATCATCGCGCCCTCTGCGCCGAAGCGCGCGTCCGGGTGCGCCATCACGAAGAAACTGGAGACGATCTTGAACCCGGCGCGCACGCCGACGCAGTGGAGAGCGGCGCGCACGGTGTGCGCCGTCGTGTTGGTTGCGCCCGCCACCGAGCCGTCGGCCGCGCCCATCCGCACCAACAGGTTGCCGTAATAGAGCGGGTCTTGCACACTGATGCGCGCCTCGTCGGGCATCATGCCTTTGGCCTTGCGCAGTTCGTGATAGAAGGCGGCCATCTTGTTGAAGTCGGGAGCGCGCGTGTGGTCTCGCACCTCGACCATGCCGCCGAGGTCTACGCCGGCCTCGCGCTGCGCGGCGCGCACGCGCTCCTCGTTGCCGAGCACGGTGATGTGCGCGAGGCGTTCGCGCGCGCAGATGGCGGCGGCGACGATGGTGCGCGGGTCTTCGCCCTCCGGCAAAACAATGCGTTGCGGGTCGGCGGCGGCGCGCGCCCGGATGCGTTGGAGAATGGACATAAGGAGTCGTCGGTCGTCCGTGGTCAGTAGCCGGTAGTCAGTTGTCAGTAGTCGGTTGTCCGCAGTTGGTTGTCATTAGTTGTTGAGCGGCTGACAGTATAGTGCATCTTAGTTTCGCCCGGTAAGCTCTGTCACGTGTGCGCGGCGGGCGCGGGGCGCGTCGCGCCGCGCGCGGATTGATGAACGGTCGTTGATAATGAGGGGCGCGAAGTTATCCTTGCGCGCGCGCCGTTATTCGTCCGGGCGGCCTGTACGTTATGATGAATTTGTGGTGATGCCTGAACTTAGTCTGCAAACGTCGGCGACGCGGGACGAGACAATTGATCTCGTCGCGGAAGTGGCGCGTCTGGAAGGGCTGCTCGGCGAGCGGCAGGCGGAGTTGACCGCTCTGCAACAAGAATTGCAGAGTTTCAAGGCGCGTTACGCGCAGATCGTCGGGAAGCAATTGGCGGAACTGGCCGAGATCGAGCAGTCCATCAGGGAAGCCGAAGCGCGCCTGCGGGAGAGCGCGTGCGAGCCGGAGGACGCCGAAGTTGACGGCGCGTCGGCAGGGGCGCAAAAGCCCGCGCCCGTGAGCGGCCTGCGCAAACTTTTCTGGTCGGTCGCCAAGCTCTTTCATCCAGACCACGCGGCGGACGACGCCGAGGCGCAGAGGCGTCATCTGATCATGGCCGAAGCGACGCGCGCTTACCGTGAGGGCGACGTGGAGAGCCTGCACACGTTGCTCGGCGACGAAGACCTGCAGTTTTACTGCGCCGCGCCCCCGGCCGGAGACAACCCGCAAGACCTGCACGGGCGGCTCTTTCAACTCAAGGAAGAGTTGCGCACAATCGAATTCGGCATTAAGCGCGCCCGGCAGGACGGCCTCTACCGGAGCATGCTCCGGGCTGAGAGCGAAGCGGCCAACGGGCGCGACATGCTCGCGGACGAAGCGGCGCGCATCCGCCGCCAGATCAACAAAGCCCTGCACCGTCTCACCAACCTCAATTGAAACTGAACTCGCGCTAGGCGAACTGCGCCAGTGAATATTGATCGAAACCAACCGGACAACACGGCTGCGCGGCCGGGTTAGCTCCGACACGGCTCCCCTAGGCCGTGGGCTGGCGTCTCCCGGTGGTCACCGGGAGCCAAACTTTGTATCATGTTTGCACATGGCGGGTTTCCTCAAATGGCCCGTCGTCCGCACGGGATGGGGTGTCCCGTGTGGCCTCACGATCCTCAAGAGATCGTGTGATGGGCGGTGCCGGCGTAGGGGCTGGCACCGCTTTTCCATTTCCGCGCGCCGCCACGGAAAACTCAAAGGCTATCAACGTACCCCGAACGGCGTCGAGTCCAAACGGGCAGACCACGGAGGCCGTGCCGCCCAACGCACGCCGGCGACGGACAGCCGTCAGCGGCGCGCGGCGTATGACTCGTGCCGGCGGCGGCAGCGCCCTGCGGCGACCGCCGGCGACCGGCCGGCCGACCACTCTTTATTGACGACAATGTTACTTCTCGGAAACAACTCCCACTTGTGATGAAGTTGCCGCTCGGCTAGACTTTCAGCCACCCCGTAGAAGTGTGCTGGAGGTCTCTCGCGTTTTCCCCCGCAGGCAAGCGTCCGTGAGCCTCGTCTCGTCTTTCGATCAACAACCGCAAAGGGAGAAATTCGATGGAAAGCAAGTTCAAAATTCTGGGGCACGGGGCGCACCCGATCCTCATCGTCTTCCCACTCGGCCTGCTGGCGACCGCCGCCATCTTCGACATCATCTATCTCGCGACGAACAATGGACAGATCGCCAACGCCGCCTACTGGATGATCGCGGCGGGCGTCGTCGGCGGCATCGTCGCGGCCGTCCCCGGTTTCGTGGACTGGTGGGCGATCCCCGCGGGCACGCGCGCCAAGCGGGTCGGGCTGGTTCACGGCGTCGGCAACGATGTGGTGCTCATACTCTTCGGCCTCAGTTGGTGGCTCAGGCGCGGCACGCCCGACCACGCGCCGGAAACTCTCGCCCTCGTCCTCTCGATGCTCGGCGTGGCGCTGTCGCTGTTCACGGGCTGGCTCGGCGGCGAACTCGTCGAACGACTCGGCGTGGCCGTCCACGAAGGCGCGCATCTGGACGCGCCCAACACGCTCTCCGGCCGCCCGGCGCGCGAACGCGAATGATAGAAATGTCAGTTGTCCGTGGTCAGTTGTCAGTTGCATGTGACCATCACGCGAGTTTCTAAAGTTTGTCTTGAACAACTGACCATTGACCACGGACAACTGACCACGAACAACTGACAGGGGGATTATGTTGAGACCATTGAGCGAGCAGGTCGTCGTTTTGACGGGCGCGTCGAGCGGCATCGGGCGGGCGACGGCGATTGAGTTGGGGCGGCGCGGCGCATCGGTCGCGCTGGCGGGGCGAAACGCGGAGGCCTTGCGGACGGCGGCGAGCGAAGTGGAAGCGGCGGGCGGGCGCGCCCTCTCTGTCGTGACGGACGTGGCCGATTCGACGCAGGTCTTTCGCCTGGCGGAAGAGGCCGCCGCACACTTCGGACGCATCGATACGTGGATCAACAACGCGGCCGTCAGCGAGTACGGCACGCTTGAAGAGATCGACCTCGCGGAGATCGAGCGCATCGTCGCGGTGAATTTGCTGGGGACGATCTACGGCGTGCGTGCCGCGCTGCCGCACCTGCGCCTTGCCGGGGGCGGCGCGATCATCAACGTCGGCTCGGTGCTCTCGGATCGCGCCGTGCCTTTGCAGTCAACCTACTGCGCGACGAAACATGCCGTCAAAGGTTTCACCGAAGCAGTCAGGATGGAACTCGAACACGAGCGCGCAGGCATCCATCTCACCCTCATCCAGCCCGCCGTCATCAACACGCCCTACTACAATCACGCGCGCACGCGCATGGGGGTCGAGCCGCGCGCCATGTTTCCCGTCTATGAACCGTCGCTGGTGGCCGAGGCGATCCTCCACGCCGCCACGCACCCGGTGCGCGACATCGTGGCCGGCGACGGCGGCAAAGTCCTGTCCGTGTTGCAGCGCATCAGCCCCACGCTCTTAGACCGCCTCATGCTCGCCGACGGCGCGGCCTTCAAACTACAGCAACGGGAGGAACCCCCGCGCCCCGGCGACAACCTCTTCACGCCGATGAACGAGGCGGGCGCGATCACGGGCGAGTACACGCACCGCTCGACCAGCTTCAGCCCCTTCACGCGCCACCTCGAATTCTACCCGAACCGCAAACGCCTGTTGCTGGCCGCAACCGCCCTCGGCGCGCTCGCGCTGCTCCGGCGGAAGGGCAAACGCGTCGCCCCGGCAGCCCCGAAGAAACGAGTTGAAGACAGATCGCTCGTGGCAAGCGGGCGCGGGCGACAATCTGCGCCGCCGCGCCATTAGCTCTAAAGTCCCGACCGACTCATCCAGCAAATCTTCGACGGCCGCGAGGCGTGCGACGACGATTGCGCCGCGCGGGCGGGGAACTAGCAGCCGCGCGCGGGTGGGGAACGGCAGCCGCGCGCGTACGGGGAACGGCAGCCGCGCGCGGGCGGGGAACAGCGGCCAACCAATTCCGCCGCCGCGTGTCTATACACAAGGCAACAGGAATCGTTGATTATGTTGAGACAGTTGCGTCTACTCTCGTTCGCCGTCGCAGTGCAGTGCGCGCTGGCCGTCGTGTGCGCGGCGCAAACTCCCGCCGTCCAGGGCGACGAAGCCCGCGATGAGATCAGGGTGTTGACAGAGGAGGTGCGGATACCCTTTACCGCTCTCGACGCTTACCAACGCTTCGACCCCTCGGTCGAACTCGACGATCTGCTGGTGCGCGAAGACGGCGTCGTCCAACAACTGCGAAGCCTCTACCGCGTTCCCGCCAGCGTGTTGCTGCTCCTCGACACGGGCGGGCAGCGCGGCGCAGGGAGCGTGCGCCTCACACGCGAGGTCGCGCTGCGCCTCGTCTCCAAACTACACGCCGAAGACTCGCTCGCGCTGATGCAGGTCAGCGAGCGCCTCGAACTGTTGCAGGGCTGGACGAAGGAGCGCGCTGTCGTCGTCAAGGCTCTGAATAACAGACTCTTCCCCGGCCGTCGAAGCGCCTTCTCAATGGGCGTCGCCGCCGCCGTCGAACAACTCGGGCAGTCGCCCGCCGGGAATCGTCACCTGATCATGATCACGGAGGGGATCGAATCAATTTACGGCGAGCGCGAGTACGAGGCGGCGATCAAATCTCTCGTCGAGGCGAACGTCACCGTGCATGTTCTCAGCTACACGTCTCTCGCACGCCACGCGCCCGCACCGCGCGCGACGCGCCAGCGCGTGGACGCAAACGTGCCGGAGGAAGTTTTAATGTCCCTGCCGCGCTACCGTGGGCCGAAGGCGGTGATTGACATGGTGGATCAACTGCGGCGCAAGGGCGGAACCACCATCGCCCTCGAACGCCTCTTCAGGCGCGACTCCGATTACAGGGCGGCGCGAGATCGAGGCGAGCTGGAACTGACGGCCATCGCGGAAGAGACGGGCGGGGGGATGTGGCTGCCGGTTTCATCCGAGGAGATGCTCGGGCAGGCGGACGAAGTGGCGCGCGACGTGGACGCACGTTACGTGCTCACCTACAGGCCGCAGCGGCCGCTCGCGCCGGGAGTCGTGGCGGCAGCAGCGGGCGATTACCGCAAGATTGATGTCGTCTCGCGGCGCGGCGGGCTGTTCGTGCGTGCGCGGCGCGGCTACGTTTCTCGCGGCGCGCACGCAACGCCGTAAACGCCGCCGTGGTAATCCTCGAAGTTAAAGGTCGTTTCAATTATCAAAGTCGAAGCTTGTTTCAATTCTTGAAGTCGAAGCTCGTTTCATTATCAAAGTCGAAGCTCGTTTCAAGTCTCCGGGTCGAAACTCGTTTCAACTCTCGAAGTCGAAATTGACGGGGCGCGCGGGCATCGTCGAGAGACGCTCTTTCGTCTGCCGCAACGCCCGCTCGAACTCCTCTTTGCGCGTCCGTCGGTATTCCTCATCCGCCTCTTCCAACTCTCGCTTCAACTCCGGCGACGCCTGTATGTCCGTGGAAGCGACATCGCGCCCGACCACTTCGAGCTTGAGATCGTCAGCCCAGATTTGCCCCTTGCCCTCGAACTGCGCGCCGAGAGCGATGTGCTGCGCGGCCTCCGGCACGTCGAGGACGATCTCGTACTTCTTCCAACTCGTCGTCCCCGTGGCGGGGCGTTCCTCCATGTTGTCGAAGGCGAGAATTTTCCCGTCCGCGCCTTCCACGCGCATCCAGAGCGCGGCGCGCTGGGCGGCGCGTTCCGTCTTCAGATAACCGGAATAACGAATGCGCCGCCCGCGATACTCGTCGGCCTTGATCTCCTGTTTCATCGAGCCGAACCCTTCATCGGAGGCGGAGTTTTTTGAGATGAGTGTGGCGCTCGTCTTGCCGCCGTGTCGCACCTTGCCGTCGGTGGTCAGGTAATAGTGTTCGCGGTGGCTGCCGGTCAGGCTCCAGCCTTTGGGCGACTGCGCCGCCTGGCTTACGGCCAGGTGAATTGCCGGCCGTCCTCCGTTCGCACGACCGGCGGCGGCGTGCGGCGCGGCGGCAAGCGACAGTGCGGTGAACGATGATGCGGCGAGCGACGATGCGGCGAGCGATGATGCGGCGAAGTTGATTAGCCTTTTCATGAGCCTCCCTTTCATGTCGGACGCGCACATCTTAAAACGCGCCCGCGCCGGGAAGCTAGTTTCCGGCCGCCGCGCGCCCGGCTCGAATTGCGTCTTTAACTCCCGACCGAACGGTCGATTAAATCTTCGGCGGCGGCGGCGAGTCGCGCGACGACGGCCGGGTCTGTGGATTTGAAGGAGCGGAAGTTGCGCTCGTCGAGGATGGGTGTGTCGAAGCCGTCTTCGTCGACGGCGACGAGCGCGGCGTTGTACTTGTTGGAATGAGCGATGACGAACCACTCGCGCGCCAGCTTCGTGCCGGGTTTCAACTTGACCAGCCCCATGTTCGGATGGCGGGGCGGCTTCCAATCCGGCACGCCGAAGACGTAGACGCGCTCCGATATGTCCGAGATGCGCAGGAAGCGATCCGTCACGTACTCCATGCGCGACAGCTTCTCGAAGCCCGCGTAGACGCGCCCCTCGCGGTGCGTGCGCAGCAACAGCGCGTTCTCGATCATCAGGCTCACATATTCCAGGCAGGGGACTTTCGTGCGGAAGCTGAACGTCGGGCAGTCGTCGAAAGTTTTTCGTGAGACGATTGAGACGTTGCCGAGTTCTTCGAGAAGAGAACCTTTCGCGGCCTGCAAGGCAAACTCGAACATCGAAAACTCCGTCAAGCTGTCATCACCCCCCCGGCGCGTGCAAACACGACCATTGTTCTTCTACTCTCGACGCACTTCAACGCGGTTACAAATGTTTATTAAATTTGTGTGGGCGGCGCGCAGCCTCCGAAAAGCACGCCCGCTCGCCGGCGACGGCAACGCCGCGACGAACGGCCTGACTGGTGGACTGAAGGGATGCGCGGAAATAACGGAAGACGCGCGAGCCCGTGAGCAGCAGCTCGCGCTCGCGCGTTCGCGTCTTCCGCGTTTCAGGTTTTAACGAGAGGAACGGGAGAACTGCTGACGCTAGCTCCGGCGGGCGCGGGCAATTCGCGCCTGTCTTTGAGCAGCGGCAGAGGATCGAGCGCGCCGCCCGCAGCGTAGACGCCGAAGTGCAGGTGCGGCGAAGCGCCCGCGGCGTTGCCGGTCGTGCCGACGTAGCCCAGCACGGACTCCGGCGTGACGTAATCGCCCACGGCGAGGCCGGGCGCGTAGGAATCCAGGTGCGCGTAGTAGTATGTGCGCCCGCCCGCGCCGGCGACGAAGACCGTGTTGCCGCCCAGGGAATTTTCCCCGACCTGCACGACGTAGCCTTCCGTGGCCGAACGCACAATCGTGCCGCTCGCGGCGAAGATGTCCTGCCCTTCGTGTAGACGACCGCCGGAGCGTGGCGCGTGCCAGGTGTTATGTATCCGCCTGACGGAGACGCCATCCACCGGCACGCTCAACTCGCGGTCGGCCTCTTTCGCCGACAGCAGGGCGATCTTGAAGGGCAGCGAGGCATGACGAGCGGCGGGGAAACCCGCGCGGTCGAGGTGCTTCAGCGCGAAGGCGAGCAACACCAGGCAGACCAGTAAAATTAACTTCTTCACGCCCATTTAGATGCCGCGAAAGCGCCCCGCGTTCTTTCATCCGCGCCCAACTCTGACCGCCAACCCCTGCGGCCTTTTCCCACCCACGGCGGGCATCCGCGAAGACCATCGCCGCCGACGGTTAAACGTAAGTTCGATTTAAGCAGATGCCGTGTTCTTGAAGCCCCGGCAGGGGCGTAATAGTTGTAGCCCACGGCGTGAGCCGTGGGTTCAGGATAGGTAAAATAGAGAAGCCCCGGCAGGGGCGAAAGAGATTTTACCTTGAGCCTCTTTCGCCCCTGCCGGGGCTTCTCTCGTCGTGTGGCGGCTTATCCTCACGGCTCACGCCGTGGGCTACTGTCTGTCGCCCCTGCCGGGGCTGAGGCTGCAACGCCGTTCCAGTTTATATCGAACTCACGTTGAATAGCCGCTTCACCGCCCGGCGGTCAGCAGCCGCTCGCGCCGCTCTCAACACGGCGTTGCTCACCGCCGCTCGCGCCTCGCCGCCTACCGCTCACCGTTTACGGCTCACCGCCACCACTTACTGCTCACTGTTTACGGCTCACCGCTCACTCGCTTTTCAGCGCATCGAGCAGTTTATCGTGGATGCCGCCGAAGCCGCCGTTGGACATGATGGCGACGGTGTCGCCGGCGCGCAGTTCAGGCGCGAGGCGGCGCACGATCTCGTCCGCGCCTTCGATTGATTCGGCGGGCGTTCCGGCGGCGGCGACCTCGGCCGCCAGTTCCTCCGTGTCGAGCAGCGCGCCGAACTGTGTCAGCGTGTCGGGGTTGAAGACGGAAGCGACGACCACGCGGTCGGCCTGCCCGAGCGCCTTGACGTAATCCTGCTGGAAGACGGCGAGGCGCGAAGACGTGGAACGCGGCTCGAAGACGGCGACGAGCCGCCCCTCGCGATACTTCTGCCGCAAGGCCAGCAGGGTTTCGCGCACGGCCGTCGGGTGATGCGCGAAGTCGTCTATGACCGTCACGCCACGGACGACGCCGCGCACCTGCATCCGCCGCCGCACGCTCTTGAACGTGGCGAGGGCTTCGCGGATCGCCGCGCGCTCGATGCCCCAGGCGTCCGCCGCGATGATCACGGCCAGGCAGTTGCGCACGTTGAAGTCGCCGATGAGAGTTGTTTGAAAGTCTCCCCATTCGCGCCCCTCGCGGAAGACGCGGAAGCTCGTCAGTTCGCCCGACGGGTCGATGTCGCGCGCCTGCCAGCGCGCATCGTCGCCGGTGCCGAAAGTTTCGAGTTGCGTGTAGAGCTTCGCGCCGAACTCAGCCACCACGGCGCGCACGTGCTGGCTGTCCCAACCGGCGATGAGACGGCCGTTGGCGGGCACGAGATTCATCAGGCGGCGGAAGGCCAGCTTGACGTGCGCGAGGTCTTGATAGATGTCCGCGTGGTCGAATTCGATGTTGCCCACGATGGCGAGTTCCGGCAGGTAGTGCATGAACTTCGGCCCCTTGTCGAAGTAGGCCGTGTCGTACTCGTCGCCCTCGATGACGAAATAGTCGCTCCCGGCGGCGACGCGAAAACTCGCGCCGAAATTCTGCACCACGCCGCCGACGAGGAACGAGGGATTCAGCCCGCCCACTTCCAGCACCCAGGTTGCGATGCTCGTCGTCGTCGTCTTCCCGTGCGTGCCCGCCACGACGAGCGAACGCCGCCCGCGTATGAACTCCTCTTTGGCCACCTCGGCCTGCGAACGATAAAGCAGGCGGCGCGTGAGCGTCGCTTCGACTTCCGCATTCCCGCGCGAGAGCGCGTTGCCGATGACGACGCAATCCGGCGCTGGTTCGAGATGCTCGGGCGCGTAGCCCTGCATCACCTCGATGCCGAGTTCCGCCAGCATCGTCGACATCGGCGGGTAGACGTTTTGATCCGACCCCGTCACGCGATGCCCGCGCGCCTGGAGCATCCCGGCCAGCGAGGCCATCGCCGTCCCGCAAATTCCGATCAAGTGATAGTGCATATGAATTGATGGATGATGTTGAGTGGAAAATGAAAAGCCGCAGCGTGGGTTGTAATCTGCTGAAGGGTGCCGAAGGGCTATTTAAAGGTCGCTGCTGATCTGCTCAACCAACCCTCAACCAGTGAGGTCACAACGCCGCACACGAATCCGATTATTAAACCTGAGACTGATAGTAGAAGCGACGTTTTGATGAACAGAAGTCTAACCGTCTCTCCCGTGTATCCCTCGAACTGCGGCTGTCTCAGCGTCGCGCCCTGATACGAACTTATCCAAGAGAAATATTCAAACACCAGCCAGAATATCAACGGACAAACAGCGACTGGAACAGCTGGTATCCAATACTTGCTGGCAAACGCGAACAGGAAGATGGAAGCAATCGCCACGGCGGGCGAGATGATTGCGCCCACTTCGCCGATGCGAACATAAAATTCAGAAGGCGGCACATGCATCATCTTGAACGGGTATGAATGGACAAGATCGTTGTGTAGCCACATCGTCTGACCAATCGCCCCGAAGCAGCCAATAGCAACGTAGACTAGAAAGAAGACCCGCGCTTTTAGATTTTTACGTTCCATAAGATATTGTGCCTGCTACCCCGCAGGCATCATACATCACTTATGCTTTCGTGCAGATTTTCGTTCATGATGGGCAGGGTGAAAGAGAAAGTTGAGCCTTTGCTTACTTCGGACTCGACGCGGATCGTGCCGCCGTGAAGTTCGACGAGTTGGCGCGTGATGTAGAGGCCGAGTCCCGTGCCCTTCTCGCCGCGCGTGGTGCGATGGCGCGCCTGCTCGTACTTGTCGAAGAGAACCGGCAGATCGTCGGGCGCGATGCCGACGCCCGTGTCGGCGACGGCGATGCGCACCTCCGCGTCGCCGGATAATTCGGCGCGCACCGAGACGCGCCCGCCTTTGGGCGTGAACTTCAAAGCGTTCGAGAGCAGGTTGACGATAATGCGCCGGAGCTTGGCATGGTCTGCACGCACGGGCGGCACGGGCGCGTGCGAGTCCTCCAGCGTGAGCACGAGACCTTTCTCGCGCGCGAGTTGGACGAAAGGCTCGCAGACTTCGTTGATCAGCGCGCGGAGGTCTACGTCGGTCAGTTCGAGTTGGAGCGAGCCGGATTCGAGCTTGGCGGCGTCGAGCAGATCGTTGACGAGTTCGATCAAATTCTGCGTGTTGCGCTCTACCATCCGCACCATGTTCTTCTGTTCGGGCGAGAGTTCGCCGAGGCGGCCGGAGGTGAAGAAACTGATGACGCCGCTAATGACCGTCAGGGGCGAGCGCAGGTCGTGCGTGGTCAGGGCGAGAAACTCTTCGCGCATGTCGGCCAGGTCGCGCAGGCGTGCGTTGGCCTCGTTGAGTTCCGCGTTCGAGGCGGTGAGTTGCTCGTTGAGGCGTTCGAGCTCCTCGCGTTTCTCTTCGAGTTCGCCGAGGATGCGCACGAAGTCGCGGTTCTGCCGCGCGAGTTCTTCGACGGCGGATTCGCCCTCTTCCGCGTTGAAATCGGCGTGCAGCGCGTCCACCCGTTCCCTGACGCCGGCCGCCTCCTCCGGCGGCAACCACTTGATGGTCGTGACGCGCGTGCCCGCGCCCACCGCCGACTCGATCTCGAACTCGTCCATCAGGCGGCGCGTCCCCGTCAGCCCGACGCCCAGCCCCGAAGGCGAGCTGTACTGGCCGCGCATGATGGCGCGCAAACTCGCTTCGTCAATACCGGGGCCTTCGTCGCGCGCCGTGAGCTGCAGGCCGGCGGCGTTCGGGATGCCCCGGCGGAAGGCGACGGCGAGCGTGATCGCGCCGCTCCCCGCATACTCGTAGATGTTGCGCGTCAGTTCGGAGACGGCGGTCGTGATCTTGATCTGCGTGGTGGTGTCGAAACGCATCTCGCGTGCGAGGCGGCGCACGCGCTCGCGCACCTTCACGATGTCGGCCTCGCGCCGCACATAGATGTCTCCGAGCCGGGTGGTTTCGATGCCTTCCATAAAAGTTTCAGGTTTCAAGTTTCAGGTCTGAGGTTACGTGTTCCCCGACTTGAAAGTTTCGGGTCTAAGGTTAGAGGTTGTGGGTTCTGTAACTTGAAACCTGAAACTTGAAACCTGAAACTTACCGGGCGACGAGCACTGTGGCATCGTCGGTGTCGCGGCCGTAGTCGCGCATCAGAATCCCGGCGAGCAGTTGCGGGCTATGCTGCAACAGGCCGGGGTAATCGTTCATGTCCCAGGACGCGCTCACGCCGTCCGACGCCAGCACCACCGACGCGCCTTCCGCCCACGCATAAGACCAGACGCGCAACTTGTCCATCCGCGCGCCGAGCGTGCCGTTGTGCGAGATGGGGCGCGCGGGTTCGGGCGCGTTGAAGACGCGCACCTCGATGTTGCCGACGCCCGCATAATGAAACGCCCCGCGCTCCGTGTCGAGAATGCACGCGCCCATCACCGCGCCGCGCGTGTGCCTGAGAGCCGCGTGCGCCGCGCGGAATAGGTCTTCCAACCCCTCGCCCTGCCAGTCCGCGAGCACCGAGAGCGCGACGCGCGAAGCCTCGTGCGCGCCCTGCCCGTGACCGAGGCCGTCGACGACGGCGAGCAGCATTTGCCCCGCGCGGCGGTGGATGAAATAGGCGTCGCCGTTTTTGTCCTCGTGCGGGTGCGGGCGCGTCCAGACGCCGATACGGTGCGCGGTCGTCGTCGCCGCGTGTGTTTTGTCGGGCAGTCGCGCGGCGGCCACCCACTTGCGCAGGAGGATGGCCGTGCCGTGCGTCGTGCGGCGCGCAAACGAGGCGAGCCGCGCAGTGCTTTGCACCGTCGAATAGACTTCAAACTCGTCCATCAGGCGGCGCACCGCGCCGAGCCCCGCGCCGAGCGAGCCGCCGGTCGAAACGCCGTCGCGCACGACGCGGTCGAGGTCGTAGATGCCGGGGCCGCTGTCCGCGTAGAAGAGTTCCAGTCCCGGCTCCGCGCCGAGCGGCCGGGTGAAATGAATCTGCCCGCCGCCCGTCGCGTAGCGTGCCGCGTTCGTCCCTATCTCCTGCACCACGATGTCAATCTCGGCCAACTCGCGCTCGTTGAAACCCGCCTCGCGCGCGTAAGCGTGCACGGCGCGGCGCACCGCGCCCACCTGCGCCTCGTCACCGACCTCCATTGACCGAATGACTCTCATATAAGAAACGATGAACGATGAACGATGAACGATGAAGTGATGACTTTAATTCATCGTTCATCGTTCATCGTTCATCGTTTCGCTAAATCCAGCGCACGACCGTGACGCGCGTCCCGCGTTCGGGGGAAGACACGATCTCGAACTCGTGTGCGAGGCGGCGCGAGCCGGGGAGCCCCTGTCCGAGTCCGCGGCCGGTGGAGAAACCGTCGCGCATGGCGGCCTCGATGTTCGGAATCCCCGCGCCGGAGTCTTCAAAGATGAGACGCAGGCCGGCGCGCCCGTCGGCGTGCCGCGCAGGCTGCGCGATCACACGGCCGCGCCCGGCGTACTTGATGATGTTGCGCGCGAGTTCGGAGGCGACGGTGGCGAGGCGCGTCTGGTCGATCAGGCGGAAGCCGAGCGCGACGGCCATCGCGCGCACTTCGCCGCGCGCGACCATGATGTCGTGCTCCGAATCAAGCGTGATGGCGCGGCTCTCCAAGTGAATGCCATTCCCCCTGAAGCTCCGCGTCCTCTTCCTCGGCCTCTTCGTCCGCGCCGAATTCGTCGCGCAGCAGTTTGATGCCTTCGTCGACGTTGAGCACGGTGTCCACGCCGCGCAGTTCGAGTCCGAGTTCGACGAGCGTGATGGCGACGGCCGGCTGGATGCCGACCACCACCGTGCGCGCGTTCATGATGCGCGCCATCGCCGCGATGTCCGAGAGCATCCGGCCGATAAAGGAATCGACCATCTCCAAAAGCGAGATGTCTATCAGGACGCCGCGCGCGCCCGTGCGTTCGAGTTCGGAGAGAATCCTCTCCTGTAACCCGATCACGGTCTGGTCGTCCATGTCCACCTGCACGGGCACGACGAGGACGCGGCCAACTTTCAGAATCGGGATGCGCTGCGAGCCGTTCATGGCTTTACTCCTGAAACAGTGACAGGTGACAGGTGACAGGTGACAAGTCAGAAAAGCAGATTGCTTTTACTCGTCACCTGTCACCTGTCACCTGTCACTGTTTTTATCACCTATCACTCGTCGCCGTCGTTTCAGTTTTTGGCGTCGCGGCGTGGTTTGAGTTGTTGCCGAGGCGCGCAAGCGCGGCGGCGGAGACGACTTTGCGGCCGATCATTTCGAGGGCGAGCCGGATGCCGTCGGACATCTGCGCGCGGGTCGTGATCTCCGTGAGATCGATGCCGAGTTGTACCATCGTCTGTGCAATCGAGGGCGAGACACCCGTCAGGATGCAGCGCGCGCCCATCAGCCGCGCGGCCGTCACGGTTTTGATCAGGTGGTTGGCGACGAGCGTGTCCATCGTGCGCACGCCCGTGATGTCGAGGATGGCGACGGTCGAGCCGGTGTCGACGATGCGCTGCAAAAGGGCTTCGGTCATCATCTGCGCGCGACGCGAATCGAGCGTGCCGATGATGGGGAGCGTCAGAATCTTGTCCCACACTTTGATGACCGGCGTGGACAACTCCAGCATGTCCGCGCGCTGCTGGCGGATGATCTCCTCGCGCGAGCGGATGAAGTTTTCGACCATCACCAGACCCATCTTATCCAACAGGCGCGTGAAGTGATCCATCTCGCCGACGAGCGTCACGGTATCGCCCTCGAAGTCTTCGGCGAGTATGGGCAGCACGACGTTGCGCAGGGAGAGGATGTAGGTGGCGTTCTCCGAAGGCGTATAGCCTTTGACGGCGCGCTGGCGCGAAATCTCGTTGAGGAAGGCGCGCAGTTCATCGAACGAAGCATCGTCGAATTCCGCGCCGTCGGATTCCTGTAGCACGCGCGCCAGCATTTCCACGATCTGCTGCGACTGCTGACGCAACTCGTGCTTGGAGATCAATTCGTCGCGGAAGTCTTCGGATTCCAGACGTTCCTTGATCCAGATGTTGAGAATTTCGTCGCGCCGCGCGGAGAGCAATTCCACGACGCGGCCGGAGATTTGAATCTTCGTTGAACCAGGCATCCGTATCCCTCTACATATGCGCGCTCAACCAAAGTTAGCGCGCGCTCGTCGCAAAAACTTCGCGTGAGAGTAAACAAATTACCGCCGTGCGAAGGGAGAGAACGGCGCGGGGCTTATTTGGGGGACAAGCACGTTTATCTTAGCATCGCGGGGGCGGGTAAAAGCAAATGCGGGTGCGGAGATAGAGAAGGGCGGTCGAATCGGCGTCGGCGAACCGGCGGGTGGGAGAGAGTTTGTCGCACACGTCTCACACAGGTAAAAGGCGCGTGCGACAAACTCCCCCCTGCTCATGCGGCAATTTAGCGGCGGGCATTGGCGGCCGCTAAACAAAGTTTGAAATAACTCGCCGACTGTTCTAGGTCATGTTGATCCAATAGCCCCAACCACGGAAGATGGGCAGAGTCCACCATGCTCTGGTCATGTATTTCTTGTTGGTGGCTCCCGCCTGGCTCTGTAGGGGATGCGTCACGGTCGAGCCGTTCTTCGTGGCTTTCTGGTTGGCCGTCTCAGGGACTACGGCGGTAATGTGGCCGGACTTGTTGGGCACTTTATTCGCGCCGCAGATGATCACCACCTGACCGTTGTTGGCGGCGTTCTGCATCGCCGTGTAGTCGAACGTGGCGTTCCAGCCGAACGTCGGCCCGTACTCCCTCAGCCACTCATATAGACTATTGGCATTCAACTCATGGACTGTCTTCCCATAGATGGGGGAGACGGAGTTGCCCTTCTTCAGCTTGTCGATGGCCGTGGGATACCACCAGACGCGCGGCAGGTAGACGCCCGCGAGGTAGCAGTAGTCGTAAGCGTAGATGTTGCAGTACGTGTGTTTGGAGTTTGGCAGGTAGCGCCCTTTATTCTCGACATCCAGCCACTTAACGATGTCCGTCAACTGCTTCGCCTTATCGGAGGGCGACGCAGTGCTGTCCCGCGTCGGTTGCGAATTCTCATTGAGAGGGTTGGCGGCGTACTCTTTACTGCTGCGCCTGACAGGGTTGTTCGTTCTCAGGTGGACGGCCGAGATGCCGGTGGCTGCCGACGGCGGGACAAAGATGGTGTCGGCGACGAGGAAATCGCTGTTGACGAAGCCGTCCACGCTAGTCCCTTGAACTGTAGTGGAAATTTCCCACCATTTGGGAACGGCGGACTGTGCCTTCTTCGTCACCGGATGCCCCATCGGCAGGATTGTGATCTTGTTTGAGTTGTCGTTTTTGTCTGGCGCTCTGCGCAGGAAGAGGCCTCTGGGCGCTTTGTCGCTTACCCGATACTTTGGTTGGCTCATGTGCTGGTCTCCTTAGACAGTGATTGAGGTGTAAAAGGGCCGGTAGAGAAACAACGGCCGTGGCGGAGCACACACAATAAAGATATGAATCGAGGCTGTCAATAATTTATCCGGCATGGAATTGCCTGAATCAAAACGGACAGGGATACAAAGCCGGACACGTTTACGCGTCTCGATTGCCGGGAGAGCGGGCGCCAGGTTACAGCCGGATACAAACGCACCGGAGCGCACGCGAATCGCTATAACTCTCGGAGAGCGTGCGAGAGACAGGAAAGTGGCGTAGGTCTTTGTGCGTGAGTTCCCGCACACGATAGACTCTGGATAAAACTTCGGGGCGGGAAGATATTATACCAGCTTGCAATAAAAAGCGTGTTTGAGTAAAAAGTCGTCATGGCACGACGAATCGAACTCAACCCACATTTGACAACTGAAGAACTACGCCAGCGTTATCGCTCTTGTCAGAAGCCACAAGAGAAGGTGCGCTGGCATGCTCTCTACTTAATTTCAAAAGGCGTGGTGGCTGCCGATGCTGCCCGCCGAATGGGACGATCCAGTTCTTGGATCACAAGTCTTACGCGTCGCTATAACCGAGATACAAAAGCAGTAGCACGTAAACAGTCCACAAGGCCGAGTCATCGCGCCAAAGTGGATGCCAAGCTGGGTAAAGAACTGGACAAAGCGTTGCGTTGCGTTGCCCCGGACGGCGGCTTATGGACAGCACCGAAGGTCGCCGCTTGGATTGCGGAAAAGAGCGGCCGGGAAGTTCACCAAACGACCGCCTGGCGCGCCATGCGTCGGCTCGGCTTTAGCCTTCAGGTGCCCCGCCCTGCAAACAAGCGGCGCGCCTCCATTGAAGCCCAAGCCGAGTTCAAAAAAAGATAGGACTTGAGGCTCAAGCCCTGCACAAGGCGTACCCTGCGGACACCATAGAGGTCTGGAGCGAAGACGAAGCGCGCTTCGGCCTCAAGCCCGTTCTGAGGCGTATCTGGGCACCAGTTGGAGAGCGACCTCTGTCCATAGTTGATGAGCGCTATCAATGGCTCTGGCTCTATGCGGCTGTGCATCCCCGAATGGGGCGCGTCTGCTGGCTCATGCTGCCGCGACTCGACGCCTCGTGTGTGCAACTCTTTCTCGACGCATTCGCCAAAGAGCACACGAGAGAAGGTCAGCGCATTGTGCTGGTGTGGGATGGAGCACCCGCGCATCGTGCCACGACGCTGAAAGTCTCGGAGAGAATCTCTTTGATCAGCTTGCCCGCCTACACGCCGGAGTTGAACCCGAGTGAGCGAGTCTGGCCGCTGGTCAAAGAAGGGGTCGCTAATCGAGCGCACGAGAGCATGGACGAGTTAGAGCAGAAGGTCTGTTCACGTTGTCAAAAGATCGGTGCCGCAGAAGTCTCGGCTCGAACCAATTACCATTGGTGGCCGGAGCTATAAACCACCTCCTTTTTTATTGCAACTTGGTATTACAGCCGCGATTGACAGGGCGATAGGGGATTTTCCGGCGGCGTGCGCCCGGTGCAAAGCCGCCGGGCGAGCGGGCACGGCTGTCCGTCGCCCGGGTCAAATCTGAATCCCGCGAAACTTCTCGACCTTCTTCGTCGAAGCGGGTTTGAGGACGACGGCTTCTTCCTGTTCGCGGTGCTGCTGCTCGCTTTCAGTGTGCCAGCGCGCCCATTCGTCCGGAGCGTCGAAGGTCTCGCCGCCATGCCTGGTGAGGCGTTCGCGCACGCGGCACATGACCGGCGTGTTGACGCCGACGCCGCTCAGGATGGCCTGCCCCTTCGTCAGCGCGGGCAGTTCGTTTAAGAGTTGCCGCCCCGCGCCCTCGACCGATTTCGCCACCGTGTCCTGGTCAATCGGGTTGACGATACGCATGATGACCTGCGTCATGCACTGCGAGAGCACGTCCTGATCGAGCTTGCCCGGACGCTGCGTAATCAGCCCGATGCCGACGCCGAACTTGCGCCCCTCCGAGAGTATCTGCTTGAGAATGTTCGTCGAGACGACCGCCTGCCCGGCGGGCGCGAAGCGGTGCGCCTCTTCCAGCAGCGTGAAGACGGGATAGGGCAGGAAACTCTCGCTCGACGCGTCGGCCTCGCCGCGCACGGTCGCCATGCGCGCCTTGTTGACGCGGCGCAAAAGCGTGGCGACGACGACCTGCTGCTCCTGCTGTTCGATGTCCGACAGTTGCAGGACGGTGCAACGGCCGGGGCGGAAGAGTTCCTTCAGTTCGATGTGCTCGTGGTCGGAGAAGATCGAATCGTGGCGGTCGAAACGGTTGTCGAGACGCCACAGGAGCGCGTCAATCGAACCGGCGTTGCCGCCAGAACCGCTGCCGCGCGCGTCCTCGTCGCCGTACTTCTCGGCCGTCACGAGATCGCGCAGATCGTGATAGCCCCACAGGCCGCGCGCGCCGCGCTCGCCCGCCGTCAGCTTCCGGTAAGCCTGCGAGAGATAGTGCAGCATCTTGTCGCTCGCGCCTTCGGGCAGGAGGTATTTGATGTCGGCCTCCGTGAGCGACGAGAAACGCACACGCACGCGTTCGTGCGTGAAGATTTTTACTTCGGGATGATAGCCGTCCGCGTCGGCGCGAAAGCGCGGGTCGGCTTCAATCGAACGCAGCGTGTCGTATTCGCCGTGCGGGTCGACGATGAGCACGGCCGCGCGGTTGTGCGGCATCATCAATTCTTCGACGAGCACGCCCGCCGTGTAGCTTTTCCCCGCGCCCGTGGAGGCGAGGATGGCGAGATGCGTCGAGACGACATCCTTGACCGAGAGCACGACGGGCACTTCATTCGCGCCGCGCGTCAGAAGACTGCCGAGGTGCGCCGCGCCCGTCTCGTTCACGCGCCGCGAACTGAGCACGCCGGCGAGCGTCTCGGAAGAAGCGAGGAAGACCGCGTCGCCCGCGTTCGGCGGGATGCGCGGGTTGACGAAATCGCCCATCTGCGGATGGAAGTAACCGATGGTCTCGACGTTGATCTCGTACAACTCGCAGCCCTCGCCGTCGAGTCCAATGAGCGCGGAGATGACGGCGGGCGGCGTCTCCGGGTCGGACAAAAACGCATCGGGCAGATTGCGCACGAGTTTGCGCGAAGTGATGTTGCCCAGAATCTGCCGCACCTCCGCGCCGTCGCGCGCCAGGTAATAGACGAACTCGCCGATGCGCGCGCGCCGGTTGTCCGCCGTGATGAAGAGAAACTCGTGCGGCCTCTCGCCCGGCCCCTTCACCGTGCCGGTACGCGCATCCGATATGTGATCAGGAGAATCCATCAGCCGCCTCCGTTAAGTTGCCGGGCACATTTCCCACAGGAGCGATGCCCGGGCAACGCTGCGATTGCGCGGACTTACAAACACGGACACACGCCTTGTGCTGATGCCCCGCGCACTCGCGCGTGCCTCGCATTCGCAGGGCGTCACGTGGTCGAAACAAAATTTACCATCCGCGCCGGTGCAGCACGAAGAGAAGCATGAAAGCTGCGATGAGAAGTTTCAACGAGCGGCCTTCAACGAGAGCGTCTATCGTTCGGTGTAACGCGAGGCGGCTTCGAGGTCAGCCTCGACCATTTCTTTGATCATCTCCGCGAACGTGTACTCCGGCTCCCACCCCAACTGCTCTCTCGCCTTCGCCGCATCCCCCACCAGCAAATCCACTTCCGCCGGGCGCAAAAATCGCTCGTCAATGCGCACGTACTCCTCATAATCCAGCCCCACTTCCGCAAACGCACGCTCGCAGAACTCCCTCACCGTGTGCGTCTCCCCCGTCGCCACCACGAAGTCGTCCGCCTCCTCCTGCTGCAACATCAAATACATCGCCCGTACGTAGTCCTTCGCGTGCCCCCAGTCGCGCTGCGCGTCCAGGTTGCCGAGACGCAACTCCTCCGCCAAACCCAGCTTGATGCGCGCCGCCGTCGAGGTGATCTTCCGCGTCACGAACTCATAGCCCCGGCGCGGCCCCTCGTGGTTGAACAACAACCCGCTCGCGCAGAACATCCCGTAGGCTTCCCGGTAGTTCCTCGTCAACTCGAAGCCCGCCACCTTCGAGATGCCGTAGGGCGAGCGCGGGTGAAAGCGCGTCGTCTCGCGCTGCGGCGTCTCGGCCACCTTGCCGAACATCTCGGACGACCCGGCGAAGTAGAAACGGCACCCGGGGCGCAACTCCCTGAGCGCGGCCAGCAAATAGTGCGTGCCGTTGATGTTGGTGTTCATGGTCGAGAAGCCATCGGCGAACGACTCGGCGACGAAGGACTGCGCGGCCAGGTGATAGCACTCGTCGAAGTCAATGCGGCTGACGACGTGGAAAAGGGACGGATAGCTCTCCAACGAGGCCGGGTGGAGGGTGACGCGGTCTAAGAGATGCGCGATGCGCGCAAAGCGGCGGGAGGGGTCTTCGAGGGCGACGCGGCGCACGAGGCCGTGCACCTCGTAGCCGAGAGACAAGAGATGCTCGGCCAGGTAGCTGCCGTCCTGCCCCGTGATGCCCGTGATTAATGCCTTCTTCGTCAATTGTTTGTGCTCCGCGTTTCTATTTGATATGGGTAAAGCATAAAGTTCTTTGCATGGAGAATCAAATGGCTCATTCCCCGAAAACGCCGTGCGCATGGCTTTTGCCCGGCAAAACAGGCGCAAAAAATAAGCCTCAGCCGTAACTGAGGCCAGTAAAACGGCTGTCGTTTATGCGTCTCAGCCGCGCGCGACGCTCCCGGCTCGCTCGCGCTCTTCGCCCCGGCCATCCATCGCCGCGCCGAGCCTCTGCTCCAGACGCTCGATGGAGGCTTCGATTGACCACTTCTCGATCACCTGCCGCCGCCCCGTGCGCCCCAGCCGGCGCGCGTATTCGGGATCGCCTGAGAGGCGCGCGATAGCCGCGGCCGCCGCGCGCGGGTCGTTGTCCACCAGCAGCCCGTTGACGCCGTCCAGAATGGTTTCCCTGACGCCTCCCTCGGCGATTGCTACGACGGGCGTGCCGCAGGCGTTCGCTTCGAGCGGCGCAAACCCGAAGGGTTCGAGGCGCGAGCAGTGGATCATGAGCAGGGCGCGATTCAGAATGTTCACCAGTTCGTCGTCGCCGATGCGCACGCGCGGCTCGAAGTTGACTCCGAGCCGGGCGGCCAGTTGTTTCATCTCTTCGAGGTATGAAGAATTGGCGGCGTTCCCGATCCAGACGAGACGCGGGCGCGGCTCGCCCATCCCGGCCAGCGAGTGGAGGGCGAACTCCACGTTCTTGAGTTTGACGAAAGCTCCCAGCCCGACCACGTAGTTTTCGCGCGGAAGTTCGAGATCGACAAATCTTTCCGCGTCCACGCCCAGATAGCAGACCTTCGCGTCCAGCCCGTAGGCGCGCATGATGCTCTCGCGGCTGTAGAAAGAATTGACGAGCACGGTGTCGAAAGCCTTCACGTTGCGCACCTCTTCGCGCAGCATCGCGCGCCAGGTTTGCGTCTTGAAGAGGTCTTTCAGGTAATCGCGCAAGTAGGCCGGTGACAAATACGACTCGCCGGGCGGCAGGGCGTTCCAGAGCGGCTCCGGCATCGCTTCGAAGTATTCGCGGGTCGGCTCCTGCAGGTAAATAACTTTCGGCAGCCGGACGTAGCGCCCGATGGAACTGGCCGCCTGGTAGAGCGAACTGTTGGCGAAGAGCAGGTCGAAATCACCACGCTCGATCTCCTCCGCGCACCGGCGACAATGGCGGTCGAGGGCTTCGACGCGGGTCAGCGGATCGAGGCGCAGGGTCGATAATTTCGCGGCCAGTTTTTTTTCCGCGCGCGGCTGCCAGTCGAGCGGCACGATATGTTCGGTGATCAACTCGCGGAGCGGCAAATAGCTTTGGTCCGCCGTCGGCGGGCACCATGATTCGACCGTGTGACCGCGCGCGCGCAAACCGCGCACGTGATCGTAGAGCGCGCGCTTCCCGCCCCCGCTCGGCAAGTTATGCCAGACTGCAATCTTCATTGACCGTTTACCGGAAGCCGCCTCGACGCGCGGCCGCTGCTCTCAGGAAACACCTCGCACCGCCTGTCGGAGTCGGGTGCGGATGCCCCACGAGGGCAGGAACGATTTAAGGCCGACGGCCTCGGCCGCGCGCAACGCCAACACGAGCCGCCCGACTTTGCCGAGCGGCCTGTAGACCGGAGACTGCCAAGCAATGTCCTTGAAGACGATGCCGGCAATCGTGCGGTGCGGGTTCTTCGCCTGCGACCCGGTGAAGCCGAAGTAGGCGGCCAAATCTCCGAGGTCACGCGACAGGCCGTCGGAGGAGCGATTGACGCAAACGTTCTCTATCGTCTTGAGCTTGCCTTTGAAGAGAATGGACGCGATGAATACCCAATCGCCGCCGAGGGTGTGCGGGTAAGGAGTTTCCAGCACGTGCGAGCGTCGCATCAGGCCGTAGTGCTCGCTATTGCCCCTGACCTGCCGGAAGTATTCCAGGACGCGCTCGGCGCCGGAGTCCTGCGCGAGATTCATCACCGTGTCTTGATAGAAGAAATCTTCCCCCCGGTAATATTTCGCGCCGCCGCAAACCAGCGCGTAGTCGGGGTGCGCGGAAGCGAAACGCGCGCACTGGGAAACAAAAGCCGGGTCGAGCCAATCGTCGTCGGGCAACCACATGAACAACTCGCCGCGCGCCTGCACCAGAACTTCGCGGAAGTTCACGGTCGGGCCGAGGTTCTTCGGCTGCCGTGTGTAGCGCACCCGCTTATCCCGCCGGCAAACTTCCCGGCAGTAGTCCTCCGTCCCGTCGGTCGAAGCGTTGTCCGAGATGACCAACTCGAAGTTTCGATAATCCTGAGCGAGAGCGGATTCGATGGCGCGTCTCAAAGTGGCGAGCCGGTTGTATGTCGGGAGTCCGATACTGACTAAAGGTTCATCAGGCATATTTCAATTCTCAATAAATTCAGCGCGCGACCTCAACATTAACTCTTAACATTAAAATGACTGTGACCGCTCTAAAAGCCCTTTGAGTTTGTCGCAGACGTACTTCACCTGCTCTCTCGTCAAATTCAAACCGGAAGGCAGGTTGATGCCGTAAGGGCAGATTTCATAACTGACGCGGTTGCGCGCGCGCGCCTCTTCGGCCTGCGGCAGAGCGGCATAGGCCGGGATCGAACTGAGCGGGTGAAAGAACGGGCGGCAATCGATGCCCTCCGCGCTCAGTTGTTGCTGCAACGCATCCTTCTCGATGCCGTAATTGCTGTCGAGCACGGCCGTCACCATCCAGTAGCCGTTCTTCGCGCCGGGCAGTTCGTAGTTAAGAGTGATCTCTTCGATCTCCTCAAGCTCCTGCCTGTACCACGCGAAGATTTCGCGCTTGCGTGCGATCAATTCGTCTATGCGCTCCAACTGCGCCAGCCCCAGCGCGGCCTGCATGCTGCTCATCTTGTACTTGTAGGCCACCTCCGTGTTCCAGAACAATTTGTCGCCCGGCTTGCGCCCGTGGTCTCGCAGGAACAGCACGCGGCGGTAGATGTCTTCGTCGTTTGTCACCAGCATGCCGCCCTCGCCCGTGGTCAGAGTTTTCGAGCCGTGAAAACTGAACACGCCCGTATCGCCGAAACTGCCCGCCTTGCCCCCCGCATACTCCCCCCCGGCCGCCTCCGCCGCGTCTTCGACGACGGGCAGCCCGTGCCGGCGCGCCACGTCTATCAAGGCGGGCAGGTTCGGCATGTTGCCGTAGAGATCGACGGCGATGACGGCCTTCGTCCGCGGCGTAATGGCGGCGGCCAGCGTCTCGGCCGACATGCACCACGTCTGCCTGTCCATGTCGGCGAACACCGGAGTCGCGCCGACGTAGTTGATGGGCGCGGCCGAGGCGATCCACGTCGCGTCCGGCACGACCACCTCGTCGCCAGCAGTGACGCCCAAGGCCAGCAGCGACAGGTGAATCGCGGAGGTGCATGAAGGCAGCGTCACGGCGTGGCGCACGCCGAGATAGTCCGCGAACGCCTTCTCGAAGCGGTCGTGATAGAGGTTGGCGTTGGCGTACCAGGCGTTCGTCACCGCGTCGGTGACGTAATCGATCTCCTTCTGCGTGATTGAAGGGCCGGAGACAAGTATGCGTTCCATAAACCTAATCCCTCACACAACGAAGATAACCTTCGGGCGCGACCGTGATCAGTAATTTACCGGTAATCTCGTCATCTACCACGAAGCCGTCGTTGCTCCGCAAAAACTCACGGACGGCCGTTTTCGGATTATCGCCCTTCCCCCACGGCCGATCCGCGCAAAGCTCCTCGGGCATGTCCTCGATCACGGTGTCATATACGATCAGGTAACTCCCGCTCGTCACCAGCGGAGAGTAAAACTCAAGTTCGCGCAGCACGTGTTCGTGCGTGTGGTTGGAATCCAGAATAACCAGAACGCGCTGCTTGCCTTGCGCAAAATCTCGCACCTGCCCGACGACATCCTCATCAATGGATGATCCTTCGATCATCGTGATTCGCTTGTACATGGGATGTCGTTCGATCTCTTCACGATTGTGCGCGCGAATATCAATATCGACGCCGAGCACCTGGCCGTCGCCGCCCGCCAGTTCCAGCATCGAGGCGGAGAAAATAAGCGACCCGCCGCGCGCGATCCCGGTTTCTATGATGAGGTCGGGCTTCACTTTCCAGATGATCTCCTGCAAGGCGATGATGTCTTGCGGAAACTGGATGATCGGTCTGCCGAGCCAACTGAAGTGGTATGAATATTCGTGTTTCGAACTGGCGACGAACCACTCCTTCGTCAGTTCCCGCAACGGCTCGTCGGCCGCCATCCGCCGCACGAAGTCCTGATTTCTTTTCTCAAACTCGTCCATCAATCATTTCACCTTTCACCCCGAAATCTTCTTTATCTCAACGCGCACTTCATATTTTTCGCCTTCGTCCACAAACCACGCCGCCGGGTGCGGCGGGAAAGTCCGCGCGCGCAGTAGGTTCAGCAAGTGTCGGGCTGTGTATGAGGCATCGAGGTCTACCCGGGACGCCGCGTCGAGCTCCTTGCCGTAGTGAAAACTGCCACGGTCTAACTCCTGCGGAATCCTCGGTATCTCGCCCTTCATGATCTGCGCAAACTTCTCCGCAAAGAGCGCGACGATCTCTCTCTGCGCCTTGTGGAAGAGGCTCGCGCCCGTATCCTCCCAGGTGGTCTCGATGCGCCGCTGGAAGGCGATGTCGCCGTCGTCGATGCCCGCGGTGATCCAGTGGAGACTGACGCCGAACGGCGACTCCTCGACGATTGCCCAGAAGTTGTAATGCTTGCCCCTGTTGTATGGCAGATAACTCGGATGAAAGTTCAGGCAGCCGAGGCGCGGGATGCCGAGCGCCGCACTTTTAATGATGTAAGGCCACCAGGCGAGGATGATTAAATCGAGATCGAATTTTTTGAGCGCGGATAAGGTTTCGTCCTCGTATAAGTGATCGCTGTAAAAAACGTTCTCCGCCCCGGTGTCGCCCGCCTGCTCTATAATCTGTGAGTTAGCTCCCCCCGCGTTCTTAGAGTCGAGAACGAGACAAGCCGGCGATTCCCTGTTCTCATTGAAAATTTTCGCCACTTCCAGCCCAACCGCGCCAGCGGCAAACAACGCTATTTTCATAACCTTAATAATAGACAGCCTAACGCATTTTCCCCGCTCCTGAAAATCACCGCCCGAGACACGGCGGAGATAAACTACGCGCCCGCGCGCGTCTCATCCGGCTCGACGACGCGCACTTCAGGTATGGGGATGATGAAACGCCCGCCGCGCGCGCGATATTCCGCCTGCTGCGCCAGAATCTCGTCGGCGAAGTTCCACGTGAGCAGCAGGACGTAATCGGGCATCTCCGCGAGCAGTTTCTCCGGCGCGTGGATCGGCAGGTGCGTGCCCGGCGTGTAGTAGCCCTGCTTGACGGTGCTGCGATCCACGACGAAATCGAACGTCTCCCGGCCGAGACGAAAGTAGTTGAGGAGCGTGCTGCCCTTGGCGGACGCGCCATAGATGGCGATGCGCTTGCCCCGCGCCTTCAAGTCGGCGAGCAACGTGATCAGGTCGCCGCGCAGGCGTTCGACCCCCGCGCCGAAGCCGCGATAAAACTCCTCGTCGCCGACGCCCCACGCCGACTCTTCTTCGAGCAGGCGCGTGACGGCGGGCGACGGCCGCCGGCTTTGCGTCCCCTCGTCTTTCATCGCGTAGATGCGCAGCGTCCCGCCGTGGATGGGCAGGCGCGCGACATCGGAGATGAGCAGCCCGTGGCGGCGAAAGAGATTGTCGAGCGCGGTCAGCGAAAAATAACAGAGGTGCTCGTGATAGATCGTGTCGAACTCCGTGCGGTCGATCATTTCCCTGACATATGGAGCTTCAATCACGGCCACGCCGTCATCTTTTAAGAGCAGCCCGATCCCGCGCACGAACCCGTTGAGGTCTGCGACGTGCGCGAGCACGTTGTTGGCGTGAATCACATCGGCGCGCCGTCCCTCGTCGCGCAAGCGCGCGGCCAGTTCCGCGCCGAAGAAATCGCAGACGGTCGGGATGCCGCGTTCCTCCACGGCGATGCGCGCGATGTTCGTCGCCGGTTCGATGCCGAGCACGGGGACGCCCGCACGCTTATAGTATTGCAGCAGGTAGCCGTCGTTGCTCGCCACTTCCATCACGAGGCTTTCGGGATTGAGCGAGCGCGCCGGAATCAGTTCGCCGACGATTGCCTCGGCGTGGCGCAGCATCGTGTCGGAGAAAGACGACAGGTAGAAGTATTCGCGAAACAACTTTTCGGGCGGCACGGTCTCGGTGATCTGCACGAGCGTACAGGCCGGGCAGAAGGCGAGTTCGAGCGGGTAGGCTTCTTCCGTCGCGGCCAGTTGCTCGGCGGTGAGCAGGGCGTTGGCGAGGGGCGTGCGACCCAGATCGAGGACGGAGATGAGGTCGGCCGCGCCGCAAGACCGGCAGGCGGGCAACTGTGGCTGGTTCATGCGGAAGTTCCCAGGAAAGTTGTGTACCAGTCAATCGTGCGGCGCAGTCCCTCGTCGAGGGTGAAGTGCGGCTGCCATGCGAGCCTGCGCCGCGCCTTCTCCGCGCTCAGGTATTGATGGCGAATTTCGTTGGTCGCTTCGTTGCGCACGTCCGGGCGGAGGTCTGAATTCATCAGCGCGAGGAGACGTTCGACCAGTTCCAGCACCGTCACCTGAATTTCGTTTGAAAAGTTGAACGCCTCGCCGCGCAGGTCGGGGTCGCGCGCCAGCGCCTCGGCCAGCACCATGTTCACGGCCGCGCCGTCCTCCGCGTAAAAGTAGTCGCGCACGAACTGGCCGTCCGAACGAATCACCGGCCGCTGCCCGCGCAGCACGGAGCGGATCGTGCCGGGCACGATGCGGTTCCAGTTGAGGTCGCCGCCGCCGTAAAAGTTGCCGCAGCGCGTGACGGCGACCGGCGTCTTGTAAGTGGTCGCGTAAGACTGCGCGATGAGGTCTGCGCACGACTTGCTCACGTCGTATGGATGCCGCCCCTGCAAGGGCGCGTCCTCGCTGTAGGGCAGCGTCTCGTGGTCGCCGTAGGCTTTGTCGGATGAGGCGATGACGATCTGTTTGACGGAGGGAGAACGGCGGCAGGCTTCGAGGAGCGCCCACGTGCCCGCGATGTTCGTCTCGAAAGTCGAGATGGGATTGCGGTTGGCGATGCCGACAATGGTCTGCGCCGCGAGATGGATCACCGTATCGACTTCATATTCGCCGAGCGTGCGTTCGAGTTGCGCCTGATCGCGCACGTCGCCGCGCACGACCTTGACCTGTTCGATCAAGCGTGCGCGCACGAACTCGCTCTGCGGAACCCAATCGCGCGCCAGGCAGACGACGTCCGCGCCGGCGGACACTAAGCGGCGCACGAGCCAACCGCCGATGAGTCCGGTCGCGCCGGTAACGAGCGTCGGCCGATCCAGCCAGAATTTGTTTTGAGGTTCGTTCACTTCCAAACTTTCCAGGGCGCGCGGCCTTCCTGCCAGAAACTCTCCAACAGGCGCTTATCGCGCAGCGTGTCCATACATTGCCAGAAACCTTCGTGCCGGTAGGCCGCCAGTTGATTGTCGGCGGCGAGCCGTTCGAGGGCGTCTGCTTCGAGGCTGCTCCAGTCGCTTTCGAGATAGTTAAAAATTTCCGGCTCGAAAACCAGGAAGCCGCCGTTGATCCAACCCTCGCCGATCTGCGGCTTCTCCGTGAAATCGACCACCATGTCGCCATCGAAGACGAGTCCGCCGAAGCGCGCGGGCGGGCGCACGGCCGAGACCGTGGCGATGCGCCCGTGGCGACGATGAAAGTCGAGCAGTTCGGGCAGGTTGATGTCCGAGATGCCGTCGCCGTAAGTGACCATGAAAGTGCCGTCCCGGAGGAAGGGCGCGAGACGGCGCACGCGCCCGCCCGTATACGTGCCCTGCCCCGTATTCTTTAAGTGGACGATCCAATCTTCACATTCTCGCTCGTGCGTGTCCACCGTGCCGACGGAGAGATCAATCGTCATGCTCCCGTTCAGGCTGTAATAGTCCAGGAAGAAGCGTTTGATGACTTCGCCGCGATAGCCGAGCGCGATGTAAAACTCCTTGAAGCCGTAATGCGCATAGTGCTTCATGATGTGCCAGAGAATCGGCTGGCCGCCGATCTCGACCATCGGCTTGGGCTTGATCTCGGTCTCTTCGGAGAGGCGCGTGCCCAGCCCGCCCGCCAGTATGACGACTTTCATTGCAGCGCCTCCTGCAAGACCTCGGCCGTGCTGCCGGTGTTCATCAATTGCGTTCGCCAGTTCACCATCGGCCGGACGACGCCCGGCATCGGGCCGGCATAATCGCCGCGCGCGGAGTCGCCGTCCATGCTGTCGATCACCTGAAAGGCGACGGCGTCGCGTTCGTAGAAATGCACGATCTCCGGGTTCAGCGTGCTGACCGCGACGCCGACAAAGAGCGTGCCCTCGGAGAGCAAATTGCCGGGGATATAGGCGGTGCTCAGGTAACGCCCGGCGGGGCGCGGGCGATTGCGCCAGCCCGGTTCGAGATCGGTAATCACAAAGGCGTAGACGCCCTCCTCGTTATAAAAATGCAGGTTGGGAGCGAGCATATGGCCGGGCGTCAGCACTTCATACTCGACTTCGATTCCGACGGGCTGGCGAATGTCGAGCGCGTCCGTGACCTCGCCCGTCGCCGCGCGGACGCGCACCGCGCGCAGGCGCGTCACTTCATTGCCGGGAGCCGTGGCCGCGTCGTCCCAGGTGCGCGCGGCCGTCGTGCCCAGCCCCGTGCTCAGGTATGCGCTCACCACCTGATGCGACGGCCCGTCGCGCAGCACCGTGCCGCTATCGAGCAGGATCGTGCGCGGGCAGAGGCGCGCAATGGCGGGCATGTTGTGCGACACGAAGATGATCGTCCGCCCCTGCCTGCCCACGTCCTGCATCTTGTCCAGGCACTTACGCTGGAAGCGCATGTCGCCGACCGCCAGCACCTCGTCCACGATGAGAATTTCCGGTTCGAGATGCGCGGCGACGGCGAAGGCGAGCCGCAAATACATGCCGCTCGAATAATGCTTGACGGGCGTGTCCACGAAGCGTTCGACTTCGGCGAAGGCGACGATCTCATCGAACTTGCGCGCGATCTCGGTACGCGCCATGCCGAGGATGGCTCCGTTCAGGTAAATGTTCTCGCGCCCGCTCAACTCCGGATGAAAGCCCGTGCCGACTTCGAGCAGGCTGCCGACGCGCCCGTAGAGTTCGATGCGCCCGGTCGTCGGTTCAGTGATGCGCGACAGCAGTTTGAGCAGCGTGGACTTGCCCGCGCCGTTTCTGCCGATGATGCCCACCACCTCGCCCGGCCGGACTTCAAAACTCACATCCCTGACCGCCCAGAAAGTCGGCTGCGCGCCGTTCGCACCGCGCCGCCAGAGACGCAGGGGGGCGCGCACCGCGCCGGCCAGCGTCTCGCGCAGGCTCCCGTAAGGCGTGCGTTGCGCGCCGATGCGATAGCGCTTGCCTAAACCCTCAACCTTGATAATCGGTTTCATCTGTTTGCTAAATCACGTCGGCGAAACTTTTTTCCATGCGGGTGAAGGTGAAGGCGGAATAGACCAGCAGAGCCAGCGTGATGGCGGCGGACAGACCGAGCGCCGCCCAGTCGAACTGCTGGCCGAACAGGGCGGCGCGAAAGCCTTCGATGATGCCCGTCATCGGGTTCAGCGCCAGCACCCAGCGCCAGTTGTCGGGGATGGGATAAATGACGGGCGAGGCGAACATCCAAACCTGAATCATAAAGGGCATCGCATAGCGTATGTCGCGATACTTGACGTTCAAAGCCGACATCAACATGCCGACCGCGAGGGCGAGCAGCGTCGTCAGGATAATCAGCAGCGGCAGGAGCGCGAGGCTGCCGTGGAGACCGACGCCGTAGTAGATCATCAACACGACCAGCAGCCCGAACGAGATGGCGAGGTCAACGAGACCCGCGCCCACCGCCGCCGCCGGGATGAACATGCGCGGGAAGTAAACCTTCGTGATGAGGTTCGTGCTGCCGACCAGACTGTTGCCGCCGTTGGCGACCGCGCCGGCGAAGAAAGTCCAGGGCAACAGCCCGACATAGGCGAAGAGCGGATACGGCACACTGCCGGAGCTGATCCCGGCCAAGCGGGAGAAAAAGAAGGTGAAGATGAGCATCAACAACAGCGGTTGCAGGAGCGCCCAGGCCGCGCCCAGGAGAGTCTGTTTATAACGCACTTTCACGTCGCGCCACGTGAGGAAATAAAGCAGTTCGCGATAGTTCCACAGGTCTCTGAGGTTAACCGCCACCCATGATTTGTGCGCCGATATGACGACCAGCGGCTTGTCCGGCAAGCGTGGCGCGGGCGGCGCGGCGTGTAATGTCTCCGGGCTGATAGAACTACTGCTCATGGGAATGCCGGCGGGCTGGTGCAAGGTGTACGGCTCTCCGTGCCCCGCCCGTCAATCTCGCGTTGTAAAAATGAAGCGAGCTATGTCGCTGCCAGTAGACGCATCACCCCACAAATTCATCGGCGGAATGCGCGCATGGAAGGGGGTTTTAGTTAATGACCCCGCAGTTTAGCCAAATGGGAGAGTAGCGTCAAGTACGGGCAACTGCGGCCTGAACGCCCGCCGCGCCCTGATAATTCCTCGGGTTATCCGGCTAAAACTCATTTTGCAGGGCGATTCAATTCCAGCGGGAGGGCGACTTCGCAAGGGGCGTGCGACGCGGATTCGTTACGGTATGCGCGCGGCGATCTTTTCCGCTGCGAGACGCGCTGGCCTGCAAACTCTAGAGGGCGAAATCAGGATACTCACGATCCCTGGCGATGATGATTCGTTCCGCGCCGCCGTTATCAGGCCACTCGATCCCGAAGGCGGGGTCGTTCCACCTGACACCGCCCGCGCATTCCGGCGCGAACACGTCAGACATCTGATAGAACACCTCCGTGTCGTCGGCGAGCGTCTGGAAACCGTGTGCGAAACCGGGCGGCACGTAGAGCATCCGGCGATTGGCGGCCGTCAATTCGACGCTGATCCACTGCCGGAAAGTCTTCGATTCGGGGCGCAGGTCTATGATCGCGTCGTAGATCGCGCCCATCGTGCAGCGGACGAGTTTGGCCTGCGCGTGCGGCGCGTTCTGGAAATGCATTCCGCGCAGCGTCCCCCGGCGGTGATTGAAAGAGATGTTGCACTCGGCCAGGCGCGCGTCCAAGCCGTGCGCCGCGAATTCGCGCTCCGACCAACTGCGTGCGAAGAATCCGCGCTCGTCCGCGAACAACTCCTGCTCGATCACGAATGCGCCCGCCAATTTCGTTTCCTTGAAGATCATGAATGCCTCACCCCGCCCCGCCGCAACCGTGCCCTGACACGCCGTGTCCCGAAAGCTTCGGATTCGCCCTACGGAGCCTTTACGAAAATCGGGGCGCGTGATTGACCACGCGCCCCGATTGTATCTCTGCAATTTTATTTCTCTATCCCATCTCTATTAGGCCACTACCAGCGCTTAACCCGCTTTGGCCGCATGGGTTTTTGTGGGTTGCTTCCCGCCTAACGATTGTTTCGCAATTTCCTGCGACGCCTGGCGGAGACGATCAGTAATGTCCAGCTTCTCTTCGACCGAGAGCCGGGTCAGGCGCTGCCGGCGCTCGTCTTTCAGGGTAAATAGCTCCGACACATCCGGGTATTTTTTCATCACTGGAACTTCCTCCGATAGTCGTCCCACTTGGCGCCCAGGTTATGCCGAGAGAGAACGTCTGTTAAGTCGTCTAAATTAACCGCCCCCAAATCCAGGAAACAACTGATCCGGGCATAATCTTTTGCCCTACCCGTGTCCAGCATTATAGCAACCAAATGCTCCGGGCGCATCACTCTGACAGGGGTTTGCCCGACATTCACGGTGTTGGCTCTTTCGACAGCTTCATCAATCAGTGCGTTAAAAATGGGGAGAAACTGGACAGGCCACCCCTCGATATTGATGGTTTCTTTTTCGGGTTTATAACCCAGTCGGGCTAGATAATCGTAAATTGGCGTGAGCGTAATAATTCCACTACCGGGCGCACTAAACGCACAAAAAACATCCAAGTCGTAGGTGGTAAATGGCTCTATGTAAAATATGGCGGCGATAGCACCACCGACAGCGTAACTATCAATTACGCCGTTCACCTTCATCTCGTTGATGACTCTGTAAGTTTGTTCCATTTACCCATGACGATAGAGTGATTTTCCCCCACAGCCGCGAGGTCGCCCGAAGCGTCACGGCCTGCCCCGCGCCATCGCCCAGGTCTTGTGCGAGGCGACCTTCGACCCCGCGCCGGTGATTTTCGGCGGCGTGTCGGCGACGTTCCCTTCGATGACGTTGTTGTTTGCGCCCGTGCCCGCGGCCTCCTCGATCACGTCGCTGGCCGCGTGCGCGGCGCGCTCCAGCCGCACCCGGTTGCCCCTGATCGACGTGCGACTCGTGCCCATCAGGCTGATCGCCACGTTGCCGCCGCCGGCGACGCTCGACAGTTCGTTGTCGCGTATGACGTGCCCCGTGCCGTAGACGATGATGCCGCAATTCGACGTGCGCTGAATCTTGTTGCCCGCGACCGTCACCTGCCGCGTGCCCGCCGCGACGAAGATGCCGTAGACCATGCGCGCGGCTCCGTCTCCCGCCAGCGCGCCGCCGATGAGCGTGTTGTTCAAAACCTCCACCGGGCCATAGACCGCCTGCCCCGACGACTGCACGTTGATGCCGTTGCCGGCCGAGGGCTGCGGCGAGTTGGTGAAGTCGAGCATGTTGCCTTCGATGCGGATCGCCTGCGCCGTATCCGTCACCGTGTTAGTTTCGATGTCCACGCCCGCGCCGTTGCTGCCGCTGATGCGATTGTGATCCTTGATGACGTTGTTGATGATCGACACTTCGCGCCCGTTGACGACGTTCAAGCCCTGGTTCTGGACTTGAAACAGCCGGTTGCCGCGCATCACGACGTTGCTCGCGCACTCGCGCTCGACGCGACCGCCCCCGCCGCAGCCGTCGAGCGAGGAGAGGCTGGACGATCCGCCCGCCGTGATGCCGTTGCCCGTGGTCTGATTGAGGAAGACGTTCTCGACGAGCACATCGTGGCTGTTGCCGATCTCTATGGTCGAATACGTGCCGTTCGTGGCGACGGTTTGCTGCCCCTTGATTTGCAGGTCGCGGATCGTCACGCCGCGCGTCACGCCGTGAAAGTAACCGCCGTTCGTGAGCACGCTGGAGATGTAGGGGGCGAAGACGGTCGGGCGGTTCGTGATCGGCGGCTCGACGATGATCGTGCCCCAACCGTCGCCCTTGATCGTCGCGCCGTCGCGGTAACGAATCATTCCCAGTTCGGTCTGTATGTCCTGCGCGGGGTTGCCCGTGTAGGCTTGGTGCAGCGTGTACGTCCCGTCGTGAAACCAGAGCGTGCGGCCGGGCGAGAGGTTGACGATAGTGGAGATCGTGCCGCCGCCGTTAACGTGAATCTCGCCGCCCGACCTGTCCGCGCCGAGCGCGGCGTCGCACGCATTGATCTTCGCGCCCACGTCCGCGCCGGGCATCGCCAACTGCGCCGTCCTGCACGCGGGCGCGACCCCGGCGCTCGCACTATTGGTTCTTCCGGCGGCGCTCGTCGTGCGCGGGCGCGTCTGCGCGAAGGCCGCGCCGGCGGGCGTGGATGCGGCCAGCACCGCGTAAGTTAAGATCGCCGTCAACATTGCACGCATAAGTCTTCTCCCGGGCGATGCCCGCTCAATCTTAAAAACTTCTTCACTTTGTTGCCGTCCGAGCCGCAACTCTAACGCGCGGCCGGGAAGTTTCCAAAGGCGCGCTCCTTCCGGTTAGAGAGTCTTTGCGGCTCTCGGGGTTTGCCGCCGCGCCCGTCTTTGTTTGCGTGCGGCCGGGAGAGCATCGCCGCCGCGCGCCGCCAAACTTCGATGCGGATGCGAGCGCGGCCGATTTTTTCTTTGACCTGCACGGCGGACTGTGTTAAATCCACACCTAATTTGCAAGCGTATATCGAGCATATCCGGTTGGAGTCAATTCGTTTTTCGCATGCCTTTGCGAAGAGTGCCGCCGCAACCTTCCCTGGAGACAGGCGCGCGAAACGCATCGTTCATTGAAGTCATACTCGACGGGCGGCCTGACGTGCCGCCGGCGCGATTGCATCCACAAGAATCTTGCCACGAGTTTCGACAACTTTCCGCGGACGCCCGACGTGGGCTGGGCGTCCGGCGCGCGTATCTTGCCCAACAATTCATCGAGAGAAAGAGAAAAAACATGAAACAATCTTCTACATCCCGCAGGCTCCGCGTAGGCCTGTACGCGTTCGCGCTCGCGGCGCTGGTGGCCGTGAGCGGCAGCCTGAGCACTGTCAACGTCTCGGCCAACCACCCGGTTCTGGTCGAGGGCAACTGCGACAGCCCCGTCCCCGGCACGACCATCGTCAGCACCGGCACTTGCGGCGACTTCGACGGCGACGGCCGCATCGGCACGGCCGAAGACACGGACGGCGCGGATCGTATCTTCGGCACGCTCAAGGCCGCCCTCGGCCCCGGCACGGGCGCGGCGGCGGGCACGGGCGCCAACAACAACGGGCGCATCATCATCGTGAAGTCCGGCCGCTTCGCCGAACAGTTGCTCATCGGCATGACCATTCCGGCCTTCCCGGATCAAGGCACGGCGAACCCCGGCAACGTCACCATCGAAGCCGCGCCCGGCGTGGACGCGACCATTGACGCCGTCCTTCAGGGCGACCCGGCCGGCGGCAACACCGCGCGCCAGGCCGGCCCCGGCATCGTCATCTTCAACGGCTCGAACACGATGCCGACCACCGTCGTCACGCTGCGCAACCTCGTCATTCGCAATTTCGCGGAAGGCATCGTGACGGCGGGCAGCACGCGCGTCAACATAGACAACTGCCGCATCGAAAACAACCGCGACTACGGCGTCCACCTGACGGACTTCGGCCGCGTCGTCATCTCCAACTCGCAGATTCAGGCCAACGGCTTCCGCATCCCCGTGAGCGGCCCGTCCAGCCCGGGCGCGGGCATCTTGACGGAGGACGCCGTCCAACTGCGCGTGGTCGACACGGTCGTCGCGAACAACTTCGGCCCCGGCATCTCCAACGGCACGGCCGTCGCGGGCAACGTGGTGCTCTACAAAGTCACCGCCTCTTTCAACAACCCCGACCTGGTCGGGCCGATCACCATCGCGCCGAACCCGAACTTCACGAATTAGCACGAATTTCGGGGACGGATTCGCGTTCTTTAAAAGAGAGGCCGGGAGCCGGACTTGATTAGTCCGGCTCCCGGCCTATCTCATTGCTGCGGCGACGTTTTCACGCCGCGTCGAGTTCGGCGTTGACCGGAAACTCAAACGCATCCCGGCGCGATGGCGTTGTTCCTAATCGGGCGCGAAAGTGTCGCGCCAGTCCGCCGCTTCCGTGAATGCGGGCTGTTCTTCCTTGAGGAGCACGCAGGTTTCCAGCACGAGCGCGTCCATCTCCGTGCGCATGAAGCAGCGGTAGCTGTCTTCGGGCGTGCAGACGATGGGTTCGCCCCGCACGTTGAAACTCGTGTTGACGACGACGGGGCACTCCGTCTTTTGCCGGAAGGCCTCGATGATCTCCCAGTAGAGCGGGTTCGTCTCGCGCCTCACGGTCTGGATGCGCGCCGAATAATCGACGTGCGTGACGGCCGGGATGTCGGAGCGCACGGCGTTCAGTTTTTCGATGCCCCACAAGGCCTGCTCGGCCTCGGTGGCCGCGCGGCGGCGGTCGTGCCGCACGTCGGCCACGAGCAGCATGTAGGGGCTGTCGGTGTCGAGATCGAACCACTCCGACGCCTGCTCGCGCGTCACGCTCGGCGCGAACGGCCGAAAGCTCTCGCGGTATTTGATCTTCAGGTTCATCACCGACTGCATCCGGGGCGAGCGCGCATCGCCGATGATGCTGCGCCCGCCGAGCGCGCGCGGCCCGAATTCCATCCGCCCCTGATGCAGCCCGATCACTTTTTCGCCCGCCAGCAATTCCGCCACGGCCTGCGGCAACTCCTCGCGCCGGTATTTCCTGTAAGGCAGCGAGCGCGCCCGCAGAAACTCTTCGATCTCCGCCTCCGTGTGTCGCGGCCCCAGATAAGAACCCTTCATCCCGTCGGCGTAAGGCGGGAGAGAGCCGTTCGCCCCGTTCGCCCCGTTCGCCCCGTTGGCGTTGCGCGGCGACACCCACGCGCCCGCGCGCTCAGGACTCACGCGCGGCTGTCCGAGGTAGCGATGCCAGATGGCGAGCGCGATGCCGGCCGCGCCGCCCGCGTCGCCCGCCGCCGGTTGAATCCAGATGTCGTCGAACTGGCTCTCGCGCAGGATACGGCCGTTGCCCACGCAGTTCAGAGCGACGCCGCCGGCCATGCAGAGTTTGCGCGCGCCCGTCTCACGATGGGCGTAAGCGGCCATCTTCAACATCACCTCTTCGGTGACGACCTGGATGCTGCGCGCCAAGTCCATCTCGCGCTGCGTCAGTTTCGCTTCGGGCTGGCGCGGCTCGTCGCCGAACAACTTCGCAAACGCCTTGCTCGTCATTTTCAGGCCGTGCGCGTAGCCGAAGTATTCGTGATTCATGCGCAGGCTGCCGTCGTCGCGTATCTCGACGAGGCGGTCGCGGATGAGCGAGACGTATTTCGGCTCGCCGTAAGGCGCGAGTCCCATCACCTTGTATTCGCCGCTGTTGACGCGGAAGCCCGTGTAATAAGTGAACGCGCTGTAGAGCAGGCCGAGACTGTCGGGAAAGCGCAACTCTTTCAAGAGGCTGATCTCGTTGCCGCGCCCGACGCCGATGGAACTCGTCGCCCACTCGCCCACTCCGTCCACGGTCAGGATCGCGGCCTCTTCAAACGGTGAAGGGTAGAAAGCGCTCGCCGCGTGGCTTTCGTGATGATCGCCGAAGAGGAGTTTCCAGCCGAACTGTTTCGCGCGCCGCTTCGCATCCCTGTTATCCACGATGCCTTCGACGCGCGCCATCTCCGCGCCGATCAAGTCCGACATCCAGAGTTTCTCTTTCATCCACGCGGGCATCGCCCTGAGGAATGAAGGAAAACCGGCGGGCGCGTAATCGAGATAAGTTTCGAGGAGCCGCTCGAATTTCAGGAGCGGTTTGTCGTAGAAGGAAACGTAGTCGAGCGTGTCGGCGCGAAGCCCGGCCTCGGCGAGGCAATAGCGGACGGCGTGCGTGGGAAAACGGTGGTCGTGTTTGCGGCGCGTGAAGCGTTCCTCCTGCGCCGCCGCGACGATCTCGCCGTCGACGACGAGGCACGCCGCCGAGTCGTGGTAAAAAGCCGATAGTCCGAGAATGCTCGTCACGAGGAATTACACCTTCACGCCGTCCTTAAAACAGTGGGTAGAGAAACGGTGCGAGAGCAGAGCCTTGCGCGAAGACGAGCGCCAGCCCCGTCAGCGCGAGCACGACGATGATCGGCAGGAGCCAGTACTTTTTGTTGTATTTCATCAGCTCCCACAACTGGAGCAGAACCTGCGATTTCGACATTGACCTCTCGACTTTCCTAGTACATCTTTTCGTAGTGCTTCGGATCAGCCCGCCGCTCCGTGTAAGGCTTCCAATACGATTCGGTGCGCCCCGCGCGACGGCCGAGCGGGTCGCCGCCCGTCAAACGGCGCACGATCCCGATGGGCGTCACGATGAGGAAGAAGATGACGCCTAAAATAACGCGCGTCATCACGAAGCCCAACGCCTCGGCCAGTCCCATCCAGAGACGATTCGGCACGACGAGCCACTTCGGACGAAGCGCGCCGAGCAACACGAGCGTCGCGCCCGCGCAGAGCAGCAGGACGGAGAGCGCCGGGTATCTGCCGCGATACGACCACCAGCCGCCGAGCGCGAGAAAGACGCCGCCGACCAGCAGGCCGAAGTCGCGCTCGGCGCGATACGAATGCTTCCTGTGTGCCGAATCGAGAGCTATCACGCCACCCCGCTCACATCCGTCCCCTGATAATTGCTTGATAATCGCTTGATCATCGCTCGCCCGCCCGCCCGCTTCGGCGGCGTCGGTTCGCTTCCCGCCCGCCCACAGTCGCGGCGCCGCAGGGTACGCAAAGAATCCAATGTAACGGCGTCATCTTTCGAGAGTCAAGCGACATCCCTGCGGGTGCCTCCGCGCGCGGACGCGCATCTGCGTGGCGGCATCAGGTATCGGCAAGGAGCGGCCGGGGAGGCGGGAGTAAAAACTCCGCCCGCCTCATTGAAGGCGGGAAAGAAAAACTCCGCCCGCCTCTTTCAATGAGGCGGGCGGAGTTCGACAGGGGAGACAGGGTTGCGGCTAGCTTTGTGAGATGGCCGTGATCGTCCCCGAGTTGGGGAACCCGTCGAGCCGGTTGGTGCCATACGTGTTGAGCGTCCCGCCGACTTGATGTAGTTGGGTTGAGTTGTTGGTGAAGACGCTGTTGGAGACGCGCGCCGTGCCGGCGTCAGTCCGAACGCCGCTCGTGCTGAAAGAGATGGTGCAGGAATCAATGTTCACGGCCGAGGTCGCGCCGGTGACGCGGACACCGGCGGCACCGACGCCGTCACTGTTCGAAATCACGCAGTTGCGGATGACGGCGTTTGAGCGCGCGCCCGCTTCGAAGCCGTCGCCGTTATTAACCATCGCGACGTTTTCGAGCGTAGCGGCCACGAGACCGGAGACGTTACCGTTGAGGAGGACGCCGTTGCCCACGCAACTCCTGATGGAGACGTTTCGCATGTAGAGTTCGGCGACGCCCGTCGTGACGTTGACTTCGACGCCGTCGCCGGTGAGACCGTCGATATTGGTGTTCTCGATGTGGAGCGAGAGGCCGGCGATCATGCGAACGCCGTCGGTTCCGCTGCTCGCCCCGTTGATGTCGAGCCAGTTGAGACGCACGGCCTTGCGCACGTCGGCCGGGTCGGTGATGTTGACGAGAAAGCCCTGCGGCGCGAGCGCGGAGAGCACCGAGCCGTAGCCCTGACCGCCGCCGCCGCCGTTGACGGTGATGGATTTCGTGATCGTCAGCGTGCCGAAGCCGCCCGGATCGAGCGTGCTGATCTCGCCGTCTTTGGCGGTCTTCGAGATCGCGCCCGCGAAAGTTTTGCAGGGGGCGGTGCGGCTGCACGGGTTCACGTCGTCGCCGACACCCGACACCCAGGTGCGGGTCGCCTGCGCGTGCGTCATGGCAGCGAGGGCGAAAATGAAAGTGATGGTAGTTAGAATATTGATGGTTAAGCGGCCTTTATTCATGAGAAACTCTCCTTCAGCGTGGGTAAGCTGTTCGTGTGGTTATCGGTAAGACATTCAAGACTGTTGCGTCGCGGGGTTGCGTGTGTGCCGCTCGCGAGGACGGCAGCGTTGCCATTCGGAATTATCAAAGCACGGGATGCGCGGCCTGATCTCATGCATGAAGCCCGTAGCTTTTATACTAAATTCTAAAAGCTGTCAATAGTTTCCAGGACGTGTTAAACACCGGCGCGAAGCCCCGCCGCCGCCGCGCAACCGCTGCGCGCCGACTCGCGAAAATCAACGCCCGCCGCGCGTGCATGCGAGGCCGGCCGAGGCCACTGCCGGCGGCGATTCGTCGTGCCCGGAGGCGCGCGGCGCGCGCGGAAATCTCGCCCCGCATGACCGCGCGCGATTCTTGACACCCTTTCGAGCGCGCCCCTATACTCCGACACTTAATTGGCTCAACCAAATTCCGGCGAAGCGTTCGCCAGGGCATTTAGGCCAGCAATCAACGGCGCGCGGCGCGTTTGGATTCCAGAGGTTTAGGCGTCGTGCGCCGCCGGCATCGCGCTATCAAATTCATCCCCGCAAACATTTCATGCCAAAACTTTTCGTTACGGGCGGCGCGGGCTTCATCGGCTCGGCCTTCATCCGACTGGCGCTCGCGCGCTGGCCGGACGCCGCGATCACCAATTTCGACGCGCTCACTTACGCCGGCAACCCCGACAACCTCGAAGGCCTGGACGACACGGCGCGCCATCGCTTCGTGCGCGGCGACATTACCGACCGTGAGGCCGTGCGCGCCGCGCTCGTCGAGGGCACGGATGCGATCTTCAACTTCGCCGCCGAGTCGCACGTTGACCGCAGCATTGAGCGCGCAGATGATTTCCTGCGCACCAACATCCTCGGCACGCAGGTTCTGCTCGACGCCGCACGCGAGCGCGGCGTCCGTCGCTTCGTGCAAATCTCGACCGACGAGGTGATGGGCAGTCTGCCCGAAGACGAGTCAGCGTTCTTCACGGAGGAATCCGGCTACGCGCCGAACAGTCCCTACGCGGCCTCGAAGGCGGCGGCCGAGCACATGGTGCGCGCCGCGCGCCACACCTTCGGCCTCGACACCGTGACGACGCGCTGCGGCAATAACTACGGGCCGCGCCAGTTTCCCGAAAAGCTGATCCCGCTCCTCCTGTCGAACGCGCTTCACGACGAGCCGATCCCCGTCTACGGCGACGGCCTGAACGTCCGCGATTGGATTTACGTCGAAGACCATTGCCGCGCCGTCGCGCTCGCCTACGAACGGGGCGAGGCGGGCGCGGTCTATAACATCGGCGCGCGCAACGAGCGGCGCAACATCGAAGTGGTCGAATCGATTCTCGCCGCGCTCGGCAAACCCGCCTCGCTTATACGCTACGTCAAGGATCGTCCCGGCCACGACCGCCGCTACGCGATTGACCCGTCGAAGGTTGAAAGCGAACTCGGCTGGAAGCCGGCCGAGACGTGGGAGAGCGGTCTCGCCAAAACGATCCGCTGGTACGCGGAGAACGAGACGTGGATCGCGCGCGTGCGCGGCGGCGCGTACAGGGATTTTTACGCGCGACAGTACGGCGTGGAGGTGGGCGCGAAGTGAAAATTTTGATCGCGGGAGCGGGCGGCATGGTCGGGCGCGCGCTCGTCGCGCATTGCACGGCGCGCGGCGACGAGGTGTCGGCGCACGAGCGCGCCACCCTCGACATCACGAAGGCCGACGAGGTGCGCGACCTGTTCGAGCGCGAGCGACCGGAAGCAATCGTCAACTGCGCCGCGTGGACGGACGTTGACGGCTGCGAGTTGAACCCGGAACGCGCGGTGCTCGTCAACGCCGAGGCCGTGGAAATTCTGGCGGCGCACAGCCGTCTTGTGGGCGCGTCGTTCCTCACCATCTCGACCGACTACGTTTTCGACGGCGGCAAGGAAGGCTTCTACACGCAGCGCGACGACCCCAACCCGCAGAGCGCCTACGGCATCGCCAAACTACAGGGCGAGCGGCGCGCGCTGCGCGCCTCGGCGCGCACCGTCGTCGTCCGCACGGGCTGGATTTTCGGCGCGGGCGGCAAAAACTTTCTCGCCACGGCCGTCGAACGCGCCCGGCGCGGCGAGCATCTGAAAGCGATTGGCGACGCCTACGGCACGCCGACTTACGCGCCGCACCTGGCGGCGCGCCTGCGCGAACTGGTCGCGCGAGACCTGCCCGGCACGTATCACGTCGCGGGCGGCGGCGAGGGGGCGAGTTTTCTGGAATTCGCGCGCGAGGCCGTGCGCGCGGCGGGCGTCGCGGAAGTGGAGATCGAACAAGTCTCGATGGATTCGCTGCAACGCCCCGCGCCCCGCCCGCGCAATTCGCGCCTGCGCTGCCTGTTGTCGGAAGCCATCGGCCTCGCGCCCCTGCCCGCCTGGCAGGAAGCATTGCGCGAATTCGCTAAGGAAGAAGGGGGAGGGGGAAGGGATAAAGGATAAAGGGAAAACTGAAAGCACGTCGCGCACGGAACAGTCGTATTTCCCTTTCCCTCTTCCCCTTTTCCCTTTACCCGGCGGCCTTTAGCCGCCCTTTCCGGCCTTCATCCTTCCCCCCGTCTCTGTTATCATGCGAGGCTTGCATGTGTGCCCGACCGAGTTGGTATTTCTGAAGTTTTAAGGTTGAAAGAAGATGTCTCAAGATAATCGCCTGCTGCCGTTGACCCCCGGTACGAACCTCGACCGCCCTCTGCGCGAACTGACGCAGCCCGACCGGCCGAACAACACCTACTCGCTCTCGGAGCCGACGCACCTGCGCGACTACCTTTCGGTCGTGTTGAAACGCAAGTGGCTGCTCCTGAGCCTGGTCGTGGTCGTCACGTCGCTCGTCGCCATCCAGATGTATCGCCAGCCGACCATCTATCGCGCCGAATCGACCATCCAGATCGAGCAGAAGACGAAGAACCTCCTGAAGACGAAAGAATTCGTCATCAACGCGCAGAACGACCCCGGCTTCTGGGGCACGCAACTCGCCCTCCTGGAAAACCCGCGCCTCCATCGCAAAGTCATACTCGCGCTCGACCTGCAAAACAACCCGACCTTCGTCGGCGGTCAGGCGCGTCCGAGTTTGTTTGCCGCCGTGCGCCGCATATTCTCGCGGCAGAAACCGGCCGCCGCGCCCGCCGCCGGGCAGGAGGGGGGCGGCCTCGGCATCGTCAACGACGCGCCTGCGGCCGTCGCCGAGACCGAAAAGCTGACGCCGGAGCAGAGCGCGAAGATGCTCGCCTATGAAGACGCCCTGCGCGCCAACCTGACCATCGATCCGGTCGAGCGCACGAACCTCGTCAAGATCGTCTACGAGCACACCAACCCCGAACTCGCCATGAAGGTGGCGGACACGCTGGCCGCCGTCTTCATCCAGGACAACATCGAGCGCGAGACCTCCGGCTCGGTCAAGTCGGCCGAGCAACTCGCCAGGAACATCGCCGAGCTGCAAGCCGACATCCGCCAGAAGCAGCAGGAAGTGATCAATTTCCGCACGGCGCGCGGGCTGCCGCTCGGCAAGATTCAGGGCGAGAACCTGACCGCCTCGATCCTGACCACCTCCACCACGCAGATGATGGAGGCCGAGGCCGCACGCAAAGATTTGCAGTCCTCTTACGAGGCGGCGCAGCGGTCGCCCGACCTGTTCGCCATCCCGCAGGTACTTGAGAATAAGTCGGTGCAGGAGCTGCGCGACAAGCTGAGCGCGGTCGAGGAGCAGCGTCAGGCGTTGCTGGTCAAGTACCAGCCGGAGTGGCCTGCCGTGAAGCAACTCGACAAGCAGAAGGAGCAGATACAGGTCGCGCTTAACAAGCAGGCCAAAGACGTGGTGAGCGCGATGAGGACGCGCTACGAAGCCGCCGTGCAGAAAGAGAACCAGCTCAAGCAATCGAACGCGGCGGCGCGCGGCGAGGCCAGAGGGCAGAGCCGTTCCGAGATGGAACTCGGCATCAGACAACAGGAACTGGAGACCACGCAGCAACTCTACAATACGGCGATCCAGGGCAAGAAGGAGTTCGACGTGACGGGCGCGGAAGTGCCCAACAACATCTCCATCTCGACGCCGGCGCGCCGCGCCGAGATCGTCGGGCCGCCGCGCGTGCGCAACATCCTGATCGCGCTGCTGCTCTCGCTGGCCGCAGGGATCGGCCTCGCCTTCCTGCTCGACTATCTCGACGACACGCTCAAGTCCATCGAGGACGTGGATCGACACATCCACCTCCCGACGCTCGCGCTCATCCCCGCGCCGCGCGCCGAACGCCGTTTCGCGCTTCCCGCACGCGGCGGGGCTGCCGCCGCAATGGCGTCTGACCCGACGGCCACCGCGCTCGCGCTCATCGAAGAGAAGCGTTCGCCCGTCGCAGAGGCTTATCGCCACCTGCGCACGTCGCTCCTGCTCTCTTCGGCCGGGCAGCCGCCGAAGACCGTCCTCGTCACGTCGAGCCAGCCGTCCGAGGGCAAAACGACGACGGCCGTCAACACCGCCGTCATGCTCGCGCAGACCGGCGCGGAAGTACTCATCCTCGACTGCGACCTGCGCCGCCCGCGCATCCACGCGCACTTCGGCCTCCAGAACACGCGCGGCGTGACCAACTTCCTGTCGGGCGACACGAACATCGCCGGCATCGTGCAGGAGTACGAGAAACTGCCGAACCTGAAGATCATCACTTCCGGCCCCGTCCCGCCGAACTCGGCGGAACTCCTGGGCTCCGAAGAGATGCGCCGCATGATCACGCTTCTGAGCGACAACTTCACGCACATCATCATCGACTCGCCGCCCGCCATCTCTTTCACGGACGCTTCGATTCTCTCGACGATGGTTGACGGCGTGATGCTCGTCGTCCACGGCGGCCGCTCGTCGCGCGCCGTGGTGCGCCGCGCCAAGCAGCAACTCCTCGACGTGGGCGCGCACATCTACGGCATCGTCCTCAATAACGTCAAACTCGAATCTTCCGACTACTACTACTACTCCGGCTACTATTCGAGCTATTACGCCAACGAGGACGAAGACCAGACGCTGGCGACCGACGCGGACGAATACGCCGACACCGCGAAATCGAAATAAAACAGTTTCAGGTTTCAAGTTTCAGGTTTCAGGTCTGAAGTTCTTATAACTTGAAACCTGAAACTTGAAACCTGAAACCTTATGAGAGAATTCTGCGCCATCGCCGACGACGTCGTGCTGGGGCGCGATGTGCAGATTTACAACTTCGTCAACCTCTACGGCTGCGAGATCGGCGACGAGACGCGCATCGGCACCTTCGTCGAAATCCAGCGGGGCGCGCGCGTCGGCGCACGCTGCAAAATTTCCAGCCACACCTTTATCTGCGAGGGCGTCCACATCGAGGACGAAGTTTTCATCGGCCACGGCGTGCAGTTCATCAACGACCGTTACCCGCGTGCGACCCGCCCCGACGGCACGCCCCAGACCGAGGCCGACTGGACGCTCCAACTGACGCGCGTCCGTCGCGGCGCATCAATCGGCACGGGCGCAGTCGTCCTCGGCGGCATCGAGATCGGCGCGCGCGCCACCGTCGGCGCGGGCGCGGTCGTCACGCGCGACGTGCCTCCGGGCGCGACCGTCGCCGGCAACCCGGCACGAATCTTGAGAAATGCGGATTTCGGATTGCGGAATGCGGATTAAAAAACAGGGAACTCCTTCCCGCTCCGCGCTGCTTGTCAATCCGCATTCCGCAATCCGAAATCCGCAATATGAATGTTCCTTTCGTTGATCTGCAGGCGCAGTATCGCGCCATCAAGCGGGAAGTTGACGAGGCCATCGGGCGCGTCGTGGAGAGCGCGGCCTTCATTCTCGGCCGCGAGGTGGAGGCGTTCGAGACGGCCTTCGCCGAATACCTGGGCGCGCGCTTTTGCGTCGGCGTGTCGAGCGGCACGGCCGCCATCCAGCTCGCCGTCACCGCCTGCCGGATCGGCGCGGGCGACGAGGTGATCGTCCCGGCCAACACGTTCTTCGCCACCGCCGAAGCCGTCTCCACCGCCGGCGCGACGCCCGTCTTCGTCGATGCCGACCCCGTCTCCTACACGATTGACGTAAACAAAATCGAAGCCGCCATCACCTCGCGCACGCGCGCCATCATGCCCGTCCACCTCTACGGGCAGCCGGCCGACCTCGACCCCATTTTCGAGATCGCCGCGCGCCACGATCTCTCCGTCATCGAAGACGCGGCGCAGGCGCACGGCAGCCTCTACAAAGGACGCCGCACGGGCGCGCTCGGCCGCGCGAACTGTTTCAGTTTCTATCCCGGCAAAAATCTGGGCGCATACGGCGAGGGCGGCGCGGTCGTCACGGACGACGCGGAAGTGGCGCGGCGCGTGCGGCTCTTGCGCGATCACGGCTCGGAGCAAAAGTATCGACACGACATCATCGGTTACAACTTCCGTCTCGAAGGCATTCAGGGCGCGGTCTTGAACGTCAAACTCAAGTACCTCGACGGCTGGAACGAGCTGCGCCGCGCGCACGCCGCGCGCTACCGCGAACTGCTCTCCGGCATGGACGCAGCGGGCGCGCTCACGTTGCCGCGAGAGTTGCCCTACGCGCGCCACATCTATCATCTCTACGTCGTCCAGTGCGAGGCGCGCGATGCGCTGCAAAAGCACCTCGCGGCGGCCGGCGTCCAGACCGGCATACATTATCCCGTGCCCGTCCACCTGCAACCCGCTTACGCGTCGCTCGGCCACCGTGCGGGCGACTTCCCCGAAGCCGAACGCCAGGCCGCGCGCCTCCTCTCGCTCCCGATGTTTCCGGAGTTGACGGGCGCGCAGATCGAGCATGTGGCCGAAGCCTTGCGCTCCTTCGCCGGTAGTCAGTTGTCCGCCGCGCGTGTTTAACTATGCCGCACGAAACAGGCCGCCTGAGATAGACCGCGCCCCGTCGGCCAAATTCAATCGCACAACTGACTACGGACTACTGACTACGGACTACTGACGACTCTCTCTATGATCACCATCGGCGTCATCGGCTGCGGCTACTGGGGGCCGAACCTCATCCGCAACTTCGCGGAGAACGAGCGCGCGCAACTGCGCTGGATTTGCGATACGGACGAGAAGCGCCTGAACGCCATCGGCCGTCGCTACCCGGCCACGCGCACCGCCACCGACTACGCCCGTTTGCTCGCCGACCCCGAACTCGCGGCCGTCGTCATCGCCACGCCCGTCGCCACTCATTACCGTTTCGCCAAAGACGCGCTCCTCGCCGGTAAGCACGTCCTCATCGAAAAACCTTTCACCACGAACGGCGCGGAGGCGCGCGAACTGGTCGCGCTGGCCGAGCGTCGGGGGCTGACCCTGATGGTCGATCACACGTTCGTCTACACGGGCGCGGTGCGGCGCATCAAGGAGATCGTCGAGAGCGGCGAACTCGGCGAGTTGCTCTATTTCGATTCCGTCCGCATCAATCTCGGCCTCTTCCAGCGCGACATCAACGTCGTCTGGGATTTGGCGCCGCACGATCTCTCGATCATGGACTACCTCGTCGCGCGCTCGCCCGTAGCCCTGACGGCAACGGGCAGTTCGCACATCGAGGCCGGGATCGAGAACATCGCCTACGTCATGCTGCGCTTCAAAGATTCCTTCATCGCGCATTTTCATTTCAACTGGCTCTCGCCCGTCAAAATCCGCCGCACGCTCATCGCCGGCAGCCGTAAGATGATCGTCTACGACGACATCGAGCCGACCGAGAAAGTGCGCGTCTACGACAAGGGCGTGACGACGAACCGCATCGAGAGCGACAGCGACAAGGAGGCGGCCTACCAGACGCTCGTCAGCTATCGCACCGGCGACGTGTGGGTTCCCAAACTCGATTCGACCGAAGCCCTGACACACGTCTCCGCCGAGTTTCTCGACGCCATCACACACAAGCGCGCGCCGCTCACCGACGGCGCGGCCGGCCTGCGCGTCGTGCGCCTGCTCGAAGCCGCGCAGGAGTCGATCAATCAGGGCGGCAGGCTGATAGAGTTGGAGAGTTAGAGTCGGAGTTAGAGTCGGAGTTAGAGAGATAGAGCTAGAGAGTTAGAGTTATAAATTGCGATGACGACACCTTCACCCGTAATGCAGGTGCCCCTGCTCGACCTGAAACAGCAGCACGCGCTCTTGCGCGAAGAGTTGCGCGCGGCTACGGATCGCATACTCGATTCGCAACAGTTCGTCCTCGGCGAAGAGGTGCGCCTGCTCGAAGAAGAACTGGCGCGCTACTGCGAGACGCGTCACGCCGTCGGTTGCGCTTCCGGGTCGGACGCGCTCCTGCTCGCGCTGCTGGCTCTGGACATCAGGGCGGGCGACGAAGTGATCACGACGCCTTTCAGTTTCTTCGCCACCGCGAGCGCGATTGCGCGCGCCGGCGCGACGCCCGTCTTCGTGGACATCGAACCGCACACTTACAACCTCGACCCGTCGCTCGTCGAAGCCGCCATCACCTCGCGCACCCGCGCTCTGCTGCCCGTCCACCTCTACGGCCAGTGCGCCGCGATGGACGCGCTCTCGGAAATTGCCGCGCGGCACGCCCTGCCCGTCATCGAAGACGCGGCGCAGGCCATCGGCGCGGAAGACGCAGGGCGGCGCGCCGGGTCGCTCGGCCGCGTCGGGTGCTTTAGTTTCTACCCGACGAAGAATCTCGGCGCGGCGGGCGACGCCGGGCTGCTCACGACGGACGACGACGCGCTCGCCGCGCGCCTGCGCCGCCTGCGCGTCCACGGCGGCGCGACCGAATACCTGCACACCGAGATCGGCCTCAACAGTCGCCTCGATGCGTTGCAGGCGGCGGTCTTGCGCGTCAAACTGCCGCACCTCGATGACTGGTCGCAGGCGCGCCGCGAACGCGCCGAGACCTATTCGCTCCTGTTGACGAACGCGCGCCTTCCTTTCACTTTGCACGCGCCCTTCATCCGCGAAAACGTCCGCCACATCTTTCACCAGTTCGTCGTGCGCGTGCCCGCGCACCGCGACGCGCTCGTCGAGCATTTGCGGGCGCACGGCGTCGGCGTCAAAATTTACTACCCCGTGCCGCTGCACTTGCAGGAGTGCTTCCGCTATCTCGGCTACGAAGAGGGCGCGCTGCCCGAAGCCGAGCGCGCCGCACGCGAAACGCTGGCCTTGCCCATCTATCCCGAACTGCGGCTCGAACAACAACAATACGTCGTTGACGTAATGGCCCGCTTTCGACCGTGACGGCCAGAGATGGATTTAACGGCAGGATGAATTTAACGCCGGGATGAATTTAACGGCAGGATGAATTAACCTTATGGCCGGGGCTTATACGCCGCCCCGTCGCCGCTGAACCTTGAACGCGCGGGCACAAGCAAGCCCCGCCACACAATTTTATTCGGAGAGCAACCATTGACGAAGAAGGCATTAATCACGGGCATCACGGGGCAGGACGGCAGCTACCTGGCCGAGCATCTCTTGTCTCTCGGCTACGAGGTGCACGGCCTCGTGCGCCGCGTCGCCCTCGAAGACCCCTCGCGCCGCTTTGCGCGCATCGCGCATCTCTTAGACCGCGTCACCCTCCACCCGGCCTCGCTCGAAAGCTATCCGTCCCTTTTCCACGTCGTCAGCCGCATTGATTTCGACGAGTGCTATCACCTGGCCGCGCAGTCCTTCGTCGCCGAGTCGTTCGCCGACGGCTTCTCGACCATGAACACCAACATCAACGGCACGCACTATTTGCTGGCCGCGCTGCGCGAGTTGCGCCCCGGGTGCCGTTTCTACTTCGCCGGGTCGTCCGAGATGTTCGGCAAGGTGGCCGAGACGCCGCAGCGCGAGACGACGCGCTTTCACCCGCGCTCGCCCTACGGCATCTCGAAGGTGGCGGGCTTCGAGCTGACGAGGAACTACCGCGAAGCCTACGGGATGTTCTGCGCGAGCGGGTTGTTGTTCAACCACGAGGGGCCGCGCCGGGGCTATGAGTTCGTCACGCGGAAGATCACTTCGACGGCGGCGCGCATCAAGCTGGGTTTGGCGGAGGAGTTGCGCCTCGGCAACCTCGACGCGCAACGCGACTGGGGGCACGCGAAGGACTACGTACGGGCGATGTATTTGATGTTGCAGCAGGAGGAGGCGGACGACTTCGTGGTGGCGACGGGCGAAACGCACACGGTGAGGGAGTTCTGCGAGCGTGCGTTCGCGGAAGTGGGGCTGGATTATGAGGAGTACGTGCGCATTGACGAGCGATTTTTGCGCCCGGCGGAAGTGGATTTGCTGGTGGGTGATGCGGCGAAGGCGAGAGAGCAGTTAGGGTGGGAGCCGGAGTACACGTTCGCGGAGATGATCAAGGAAATGGTCGCGGCCGACCTGGAAATCGCCCGCAAGGAGACGGGGCGGGCACACGCGGCGAGCCATGTCTGAGACGGGCGCAAGGCGGCGAGTCGCGTCTAAGGCGGCACGGGCGGCGAGGCGCGTCTGAGGTAGGCACGGTCGGCGAGGCGAGCTTGACGCGGGCGGCGAAAAGTCATGCGCCCGGTCGCCGGGGCGAAGCGGCGTGAGGCGGCGGTTAAAGTTTGAAGCGAAGTAAGGTTTAATAGAAGGGCTATGCTGGTGGAAGGGAAAGAAAGCGCGCGGGAAGAGTTGACGGCAGGGGCGGACGCGCCGCGCGTCTCCGTTGTCATCGTCAACTGGAACACGCGCGAGCTGACGGCGCAATGTATCGCCACGTTGAAAGAGTCGCTCGCGGATTTGCCGGCCGAGATCATCCTCGTGGACAACGATTCGAGCGACGGGAGCGCGGAGTACATCGCGGAGCATCACCCGGACGTGTGCCTCGTGCGCAGCGGCGCGAACCTCGGGTTTGCGCGCGGGAACAACCTGGGGTTCAAGTATGCGCGCGGGCGTTACCTGGTGCTGCTGAACAGCGACACGATTGTGCTCGAAGGGGCGGTGCAGCGTTTGGTGGAATACCTGGACGCGCACCCGGACGTGGCCGCCGTGGGCGGGCAGCATTTGAACGGCGAGGGCGACTTCGTGCCGACGGGCCTGCGTTTCCCGACGCTGTGGAGCGATTTGTCGGTCGCGGCCGGGTTGAACAAGTTCGGCCCCGTGGTGTTGAAGAAAAATCAGCGTCTGGCGCGGCTCTGGTACGTCGTCGAGACGGGCGACGTCGACTGGCTGAGCAACTCGTTTGTGGCCGTGCGGCGCGAGGTGCTCGACACCGTGGGGCCGCTGCCGGACGAGTTCTTTCTCTACGGCGAGGACATCGAATGGTACTGGCGGATGCGCGAGGCAGGCTTGCGCGTCTGTTACGTTCACGGCGCGCCCATCGTGCATCTGGAAAACAAGAGCAGCAATCAACTCTACAAGAACAACGACAAGCACTATCGCTACCTCGACGCCTTCCACGTGTTCGCCGCGCGCCACCGCAACCCGCTCTCGTGGCGTCTGGGCTGGGTGGCGAACGCGCTGCACTGGAGCGCGCTCGGCGTGCGCTGGTATCTGCACGGGCGTCTGCACAAGGACGAGGACGCCCTGCGGCGCGCGCAGTGGCTGCGCTCGTTCGCGCGTTATCACATAGATCAGGTCACGGGCAAGGTCGCCCCCATCGCGCGCTGACAATCGCCGGGCGAGAGGCTAGGGGCGCGGCCGCTCCGGTGTTTCGCTTCCCCGTAGACGCGGGCGGCGACGGCGGGCGGGGGCGATTATTTCGCGCGTGATTATTCGGGATTACTTTTAAGGCAGAGTTATCGAGACATGAGGGAACTTCAAAACAGGCAAATTCGGATCGCGCTCGTCGGGTGCGGGGCTATCGCGCATTCGCACGCGCAGGCCGTGGCGCGCACGGAGGGCGCGCGCGCAACAGCGCTCTACGACGTGGACACGGCGCGCGCCGAACGCCTGCGCCAGAGCCTCTGTCCGGATGCAGTGGTGATCGCAGACCTCGATCAACTTTCCGCGCACGCGGACGCGGCCGTTATCTGCGTGCCGAACGTGCATCACGCCGCGCTCTCCCTGCAACTGCTGCGCGCGGGTCTGCACGTGCTCTGCGAGAAGCCGCTCGCGCTGACGAAGGCCGAGGCCGAAGAGATGACGGAGGCGAGCGAGAGCGCGGGGCGACTGCTGGCCTGCGGTTTCGTGCGCCGCTTCTTCGCCTCGACGGAACTGGCGACGGATGCTCTGCGGCGGGAACTGGTGGGCAAGCCGATCAGTTTCGAGGTGCGCGAATCGGTGTGGAACTGGCCGCTGAACCGCGCGACGTTCGACCCGGCCTGGGCGGGCGGCGGGGTGTTGATCGACCTCGGGCCGCACGTCTTCGATCAACTGACGGCGTGGCTCGGCGCGGTCGAGGTGGAGGGCTACGAGGATGACGCGCAGGGGGGCGTCGAAGCGTTGGCGCGTGCGAGCGTTAGTTGTCGAACAGAGTCGGTGGGGCGCGTCCCCGGCGTCGTTCAACTGTCGCGCGCTTATCGCAGCGTCAACCGCGCGCGCATCCACTGCACGAACGGTTACATCGACATCGACCCGCACGCGCGCACCGAGATCAAGATCACCTTCGGGCGCGCAGGAGGAGAAGCGGCGGGCAACTTTCACACGACGGCGCACGCGGAGGCGGCCGTGGCGGCACGCGACCCGTTCACGCGGCAGATGGAGAACTTCGTCGGCGCGATCAGGGGCGAAGCCGAACTAATCGTTCCGGCGCGCGCCGCGCTGCCGACCGTGGAAGCGATTGAGGCGTGTTACCGGATGCGACAGCCCGCGCCGGAGAGTTGGAATCGGGGCGCGACGGCGGACAATGTAAAGGGCGGCGCGGCGACGGGCAATGCGGTAACGGGCGGCGCGGCGGGCAATACGTTGGGCGGCGTGGTGGGCAATGCGGCAAGAGACAGGGCGACGGGTGATGCAGCGGGTGATGCGGCGGGTGATGCGGAGGACATTGGAGCGGGCGGTGCGGCGGCGGGCGTGTCGCGGCGGGCGTCGAAGCAGGGAGTGCGCGCGGAGCGACGTTATCGAAAAATTCTGGTGACGGGCGCGGCCGGGTCGGTCGGGTCGCGGATGGTGGAGATGTGGGCGGCGGAGGGGCGGCTCGGCGAGTTGCGCTGCATGGTGCGGAGCTATCGCACGGCGGCGCGCATCATGCGTTACCCGCTCGAAGTGGTGGAGGCCGATTTGACGGACGCGGCGGCGGTGAGGCGCGCGGCCGAAGGCTGCGACGCCATCGTCCACCTCGGCGTGGGCGACCGCGCGGGTCTGGAGACGGAGCCTCTGCTGGCGGCCGCGCGCGCGCTCGGCATACGTCGTTTCGTGCACATGAGCAGCGCGGCGGTCTATGGCCGCTCGCTCCCGGCGCGCGTCGAGGCGGCGCAGGAGGCGACGCCGCTCGTCAGGACGGGCGAGCCTTATGCCGACGAGAAAGCGCGCGCGGAGCAACTGGTCGTCGCCGAGTGCGGGCGCGGGTTGGAGGGCGTCGTGTTGCGGCCGCACATGGTCTACGGGTCTTACCTGCGTTGGAGCGCGGAGTTGATGGAGCTCCTGGCGCGGGGCGAGGTGTGCGTGGTCGAAGACGGCGGCTGGTGCAACCTGATCCACGTGGACGATCTGGTCGAGTCTGTGCGTTGCGGGCTGGAGACGGAGCAGGGGTTCGGTCGTCCGCTGTTCGTGACGGACGGCGCGCCTCTGAAATGGAGCGAGTACATAGACGCGCACGCTGAGTTGCTGGGCGTGCGCGCGCCGCGCCGGATGAGCGCGGAGGTCGTGCCGGGCGAGTTGGATTGGCGCGGTTGGGTGCGCGCGTCCGTGAAGCCGCTCGGCGCGGTGGCGCGCAGCGAGGAGTTTCGCTCGTTCGTGTTCCAGAGTCCGGCGATGCAGGCCACGGTGTTTCGCGCCTATCTCGCGCTGCGCGAGCGCAAACGCCTGCGCCCTTACATCGAGAAACTGAAGTCGGGCGGCGGGGGCGCGGAGGGCAGCGGCGGCGCGGGCGACAAGTTCGACGAGGGGTGGACGCTCCTGCAACTATCCGAGTCGCGCCTGAGCGCGGCGCGCGCCGAACAGGAGATCGGGTTCCGGGCGCGCATCAGTTTCGCGGAAGGACTGCGGCGCACGTCGCGCTGGTTCGCCGCTTACGGGTTGCTGCCGGAGACGCATGCGGGCGAAGTTCTCCACGGCGCGGGCGCGGAGGACAATCTCGTCGCCGCGAGTTGAGCGGCGCGCGAAGTTTTCGTCTCGAAGTCGGTTTGCGGCGCGCGAAGTTTTCGTCTCGAAGTTGGCTCCCATACTGTTTGCGGCGCGAGAGAAGATGTTGAAGTTCGTCACACTCTGTTTCAAGGTCGTGCGCCGCGCGCTGGTGCTGCTCCTCGGCGTGCCGGTCAGTTTCCTGATCGACGTGTTCGAGCGCAAGGGCTTGGCGCACTGGCCTTTCGTGACGGAGTTGCTGGGGATGGTGCCGCTCACCTTCGGCTGGCAGTTCAGGCAGGAAGTTTACCGCCGGCTCGGCGTGTGCCGTGGCAGCACGGGCGTCATCCTCAATCACGGGACGAGCATCGGCGACCGCCGCACGCGCATCGGCACGGACGTGTGGATGAGCCGCGACGTGTACGTGGAGTACGCACTGATCGCAGACCACGTGCTCGTCGGCCCCGGCGCGATCATTCTGGCCGGGCGACATCATCATCGCGCAGACGACGTGGACGTGCCGATCAAGTTGCAGGGCAACAACCCGCTCGTGCCCGTCCATATCGGCGAGGGGGCATGGATCGGCGCGAACGCGACGGTGATGGCCGACGTGGGCGCGCACGCCATCGTCGGCGCGGGCGCGGTCGTCCTGAAGCCGGTGGCGGCCTACGCGATTGTCGGCGGCAATCCCGCGCGCTTCATACGCGACCGGCGCGGCGCTGCCGCTTCGTCGCCGCTCCCCACGGCGGCGGAGACGTTGGCCGGAGATTCGCGCGAGGCGAGCGCCGGGGCGACAGCAACAGCAGCGGCGCAGGGTGAATGAATCAACGCACGTCTCTCTCCGCACAACTCTCCGGCGAAACATATTCAGAGGACGGCAGGCGCGGCGTAATTTTGAGTTGAGGCGCACAGAGAGAGCAGCACGGGGCGGGCGCGAGGATGAAAGCGGAACAGGCGGCGACGGGCGGGAACACACAAGCGGCGGCGGCCGAAGGATTCGCCGTGTCGCTCGTCGTGCCCGTGCGCAACGAGGAGGCGTCGCTGCCCGCGCTGCTCGAATCCATCCGGCGACAGACGCACCGGCCGGCGGAAGTGATCCTCGTCGACGGCGGCTCGACGGACGAGACGGTGCGCGTCGCGCGTGCTCTGGCCGGAGGCGACCGAGCCTTGCGCGTGATCGAGGCCGTGGAGGCGACGCCGGGGCGCGGGCGCAACATCGGCATCGCGGCGGCGCGCTCCGAGTGGGTCGCGCTGACGGACGCCGGGATCAGTCTTGAACCGCGCTGGCTGGAACATCTGGTGAGCGCGGCGCGCGCGGACAGCAGCGTGTCGGTCGTCTACGGAAATTACGAGGCGGCCGCCGGCAGTTTTTTTGAACGCTCGGCGGCGCTCGTCTACCTGCCGCCGAAGGTGGAACGCGCGGGCGGGCGGATGCGCGGGCCGTCCATCGCCTCGACGCTCCTGAAGCGCGAAGTGTGGGAAGCGGCGGGCGGCTTCCCGGATTTGCGCGCGGCCGAAGACCTCTTTTTCATGGAACACGTCGAACGCCTGAAATTCAAGATCGCTTACGCCCCGCAGGCGACCGTGTGGTGGCAGCTGCAACCGACGCTCGCTAAAACTTTCCGCAAGTTCGCGCTCTACTCGCGCCACAACGTCTGGGCGGGGCGACAGTGGGACTGGCATTACGGACTCGCGCGCCAGTATGCCGTGTGGCTCGTCTTCGTCGCGCTCGCCATCGTGCATAGCCCCTACTGGCTGCTGGTTCCCATGGCGGGCGTGCTCGCGCGCGCGGCCAAATCGATCTACGCGCGGCGCGAAGGGCGCGGCCTCTCGTGGCTGCTCGACCCGGCGCAGTTCGCGGGTGTCGTCTTTGTGATGCTCGCGGTCGATCTCGCCACCTTCGTCGGCTGGGCGCAGGCCGTGGCCGGGCGCGGGCGCGCGGCGAGCGGGGGCGCGCAGGCGTCCGCCGGCGCGGCGAGTCTGAGCGTGCCGAAGCCGGGCGCGGAGCATGAACCGCGATGACGACGCCGCGCATGAAGCCACTGAAGACGCTCTACCTGTGCTACTTCGGTTTGCGCGAACCGCTCGTGCAGACGCAGGTGTTGCCCTACCTGCGCGAACTGCGCCGGGGCGGCGTTGAAGTACACCTGTTGACCTTCGAGCCGAACCGCCGCGCGGCGTGGCGGCCGGAAGAGGAGCGCACGTGGCGCGTGCGTCTGGAGGGCGAGGGTATCCGCTGGCACGCGCTGGCTTATCACAAAAGCCCTTCGGTGCTGGTGACGCCTTACGACATCCTGCAGGGCGCGTGGACGGCGGCGCGGCTCGCGCGCACCGAGCGCATCGACGTGCTGCACGCGCGCGGGCATCTGCCGATGGCGATGGCGCTGCTCGCGCGGCGCTGGTGTGGGGCGCGTCTCCTGTTCGACATACGCGGCCTGCTCGCGGAGGAGTATGAGGAGGCGGGCGTGTGGCGCAAAGACTCGCCGCAGTATCGCGCGGTGCGGGCGGTGGAACGCGCGGGGCTGAAACAGTCGGCGCAGTTGATCGTGCTGACGAGGCGGCTGCGCGACCTGCTCGTCGAACGCGGACTCGCGCGCGCCGAACGAATCGAGGTCGTCCCCTGCTGCGTGGACTTCGCGCGTTTCGCGGCCGCGCCGGGCGACGACGGCGCGCGCGCGCTCGCGGAAGACGAGGGCGGGCGACGCGCGGTTGTTGAAGACGAGAGAGAGGAGCGCGCGGTAGTTGAAGTTGAGAGCGAACGGCGCGCGTTTGTGGAAACGGCGGACGCGCAAGGGGCGGCACGAGCGGCGAGAAATGGAAGCCCCGACGTGTCCGCGAGAGAAGGCAGCGACAGAGAAGGCGGCGGCGACAGGGAAGGCGGCGACAGAGAAGGCGGCGGCGACAGGGAAGGCGGCGACAGAGAAGACGGCGGCGACAGAGAAGGCGGCGACACGGAAGGGCGTTTTGAAGTCGTCACGGCGGGGTCTGTGACGGGTCTCTATCTGCTCGAAGAGATGGGGCGTTTCTTCCTCGCGGTGAAGCGGCAGCACCCCGGTGCGTTTTTGCGCATCCTCACGATGTCTTCGGCGACGGAGGCGGCGGCCACGCTTGAGCGCGCCGGCCTCAGCCGCGAAGATTTCTGGATCGGCGGGGTGAAGCCGGCGGAAGTGCCCGCGTATTTGCAGCGCGCGCGGCTCGGCCTGTCGTTTCGCAAAGCCACGTTCTCGCAGATCGCGGCCTCGCCGACGAAGATTCCCGAATACCTCGCCGCCGGTCTGCCCACGGTTTGCAACGCAGGCATCGGCGACACCGACGACATCCTGACGCGCTCGCGCGTCGGCGTGATCGTGCGGGACTTTGAAGAGGAGACGCTTGCGGAGGCGGCGCGCGCCGCGCTCGCGCTCGCAGACGAGACGGGCGTGCGCGCGCGCGCGGTCGAGACGGCGCATCGCCATTTCGACCTCGCGCGCGTCGGCGGCGTCGGCTATCGCAACGCCTACCGTCGGCTGGCCGAAGAGACGGCCGGCGCGTTCGTGATTCCCGAAAACACTTAGACGCCACGGGTGAAATTCTTGAGCGACGCGAACACAGCGAGAGTTGATCAGGAGATGACGCCGGAGGCGCAGGAGCGGCGGCGGCAGGAAGGGCGCGCGGCGGGCGGTGTGTCCGATTTGCTGTCCCTGTGGTGGGAGAAGCAGCGCGCGACGAACCTCGTGCGGCACGACCCGCGCCTGCTAGTCCTGCACGGCGTCGAAGAGGCGTGCGGCGCTTACGGGTGGGGCACGGTCTTTTACAGCAAGGCGCGCGAGGATTACAAAACGCGCGTCGGGAGTTTGCCGGAGAAGCGCGCCGCCACGTTCGATCTCGAATTGATGAGCCGGCTTTTATTCGCGCGCGCGGGCGGACTCAACATCGCCGCCAACCCGAACAGCATCGTGCCCGGCCATCTCGTCGTCTGGCCGGAAGAGAAGCGCGCCGAATTGACCCGGGCAGACCTCTTCGACGTGTCGCGCCTGGCGCGCGCCGAAGGCGGCTGGACGTTCATCCACAACATGGAGCGCGCCGCCGCCTCCATCGTCGACTGGGCGCACTTTCAAGCTTACCCGTGGGAGTTTCCGCTGGCGCGCGCCGAAGCGTGCGAGACGATCTTTTTGCAAGAGACGGCGGGCTTCCGCGTGTCGCGTGTCGCGGAGACATACCCGGCCTACGCGCTCGCGGTCGAAGCGGAGAGCACGGAGATGCTGTCGGCGTGGCTGCACGGGATGCTCCGCGCTTTCAAAATGGACGCGGCAAGGGCGATGGGTAGGGAGAGCACGGAGAGCGCGAAGGGCGTGGCGGGTACGGCGGGCACAGAGAGTGCGGCGGGCGCGGAAGACGCGGAGAGTGCGGGGAGTATGGGGAGCGGGACGGGCGCGTCGAGCAAGGTGGGCGCGGAGAGCGGCGGGCAGCGGGGCGTGCCCTGCAACATCGTGTGGCGCGGGGCGCGTGCGTGGCTCATCCCGCGCTCGCCGGGGCAGACGACGCTGGCGGCCACCTATGTCGGCGCGTTGGAGATGGGCGGGCTGTTCTGCCTGCCGAACGCCGACAGCCTGCGGCAGTATTTGCCGGATGCGCTGAGGGCGGAGGTGCGCGGGGCTTCAATCGCGGAAGACGCGGAGATGCGCGCGTGGTGCGAGCGCGCGGCGCGCGAGACGGCCGTCGAACTCTGCGCGGGCGTCGGCGAGACGACATGAGCGCGGGCATCGAACTCGGCAAATTGCTGGACGCCACGCGCGTCGAACGCCTGCGCCGCGCGGGCGCGCTCGTGCTCGACGTGGACGACACGCTGCTGGCGAGGGAACGCGCGGCGGCCGTGGGTGATAGCGTTCGCGCCGGCGGCGAAGAGACTTTCGAGGAGAGCGCGGCGGCCATGCTCCTGCCCGAACTTTTGCGGCGCGGCTTTCGCGTCGGCCTCATCACGGGGCACGGCTGGCGGCAACTCGAACGGCGTCTCGTCGCGCCCGTGGTCGAACGCCTGCGCGAGGCGCACGAGGCGGGGGCGAGCATCGCGCGTCTGAGCGTCTATGCCAATCGCGGCGCGACGAAGATCGTCTGGGACGGGGAGCGACACGCGGTCGATGCGGTTTACGGCGAGCGGCATCAACTCCGCGTGGAAGACACGGCGACTTTGCGCGGCCTGCTCGAATCGCTCGGCGCGGAGTTCGATGCGGAGGTGCGCGCGCGGCGCGAGTGGTACGCGGCGTCGTTCCCGCGTTTCGATTTTGCGACGTTGCCGCCGCGCGTTGACGAGCGCGAGGGCGCGGTGCTGGTCTTGCGTCCCATCCCGGCGCGGCGTCACGCGGTCGCCGGCGTGAGTTTGAACCCGCGCGCGGAAGTTTACGCACGTGGCCTTGAATTGCTGCGCCGCGCGAACCTGGACGCCGCGTACGAACTGGCCGAGAGCGGGCGCAGCAGCATCGAGATCACGCGGCGCGGCGTCTCGAAAGAGACGGCGCTCGGCGACCTCCTGGCGGAAGCGTCAAAGATGAGTGAGGCGGCGGCGGGGGCGTCGGGCGAAACGGTGTCGGGCGAGACGGCGCGGGGCGAAGCGGAGGCGTGCACGGAAAGCGCGCTCGTGTACGTCGGCGACGAGTTCGAGGCGGGGGGCAACGATGCGGTCATCCCGCAGGTTTTTCCGCGCGCGCTGTGCCTGTCGGTCGCGCCGGGGAGCGACCGGGGCGAGCCTGTGGGAACGGTCGTGTCGCTTGCGCGCGCGGCGGAGTTGGGGGGCGCGCAAGGGACGGCGGCAACGCACGCGCTCCTGACTCATCTTCTCAACTTGTCGGCATGAGTTTGATTGTGCATTATTAATGGTCTCCCCAGAAAGAAGATTTTCGTTATTCAAGATGAAAGAACTGCTTCAATCGGCCAGCGGATTTAATATCGTCATTTTGTGCGGCGGGCGCGGCAGCGGCCCGCTCGCCAATCAACTGCTCGATCAGGGCGCGCGCGTCACCTGTCTCGTCAACGCCTACGACGACGGGCTGAGCACCGGGCGGCTGCGTTACGTCTTCGACCAGCTCGGCCCCTCCGACCTGCGCAAGAATCTGCTCTCCCTGATGAATCTCGACGCGCCCGGCTACTGGTCGCGTTTCGAAGTTTTCGGCTACAGGTATCCGGCCGAACTCGCGCGCGCGGCCGATTTCAGGCGCGAGATCGAAGACCTCTGCGCGACCGGCGGCGAAACTCTCGCGCGGGGCGAACGACGCGAACTGTTGAAGATGGTGGCGCGCATGCCCGCAGAGGCGCGCGAGCGTTTCGTCGGCTATCTCAGGCTGTTTCTCGCCGAACTCGTCCGCCTCGAACGCGAAGACGGCGCGGAGTTTTCCTTCGCCGATTGCGCGCTCGGCAACTGCATCCTGCTCGGCGCATATTTCGAGCACGGCCGCAGTTGGACAGGGGCTTTGCGCGCGCTCGAAGAGGTGTTGCAGGTGCGCGGGCGCATCGAGATCGCGTCCGAAGAGAACCGGCACCTCTTCGCGCTCTGCAAGGATGGGCGCGTGCTCCCCTCCGAAGCCGCCGTCATCACGGACGCGGACGGCGACATTCTCGAACTCTTCCTCGCGCCGCGACCCGTCGCCCCGCTCGGCCTGGACGAGTGGGTGGCGGCCTCCGGCCTGGAGGCGGCGCGCGAGCGCATCCGCCGCGAGGTTCACGCCCCGACGGCGCCGAGTCCCGGCGCGCTCGAAGCCCTGAACGCGGCCGACGTGATCATCTACGGGCCGGGCACGTTTCACTCTTCGCTCCTGCCGACGCTGATGATCGAAGGCATCAGCGAGGCGATTCAGGCCAGCCGCGCGACGAAGATCATGGTCGTCAACATCGTCGAAGAGGCCGACACGCGCGGCGCAACCGGCGCAGAACTCGCGGCGAAGGTCGTGGAGCACGCGGGCGCGGGCGCATACGATTATTTGATCGCGAACGTGCCCCAACACCAGGGCGGCGAAGGCTATTTCACCTTTGACGAAGAGACGCTGCGCGGCACGCACGTCAAACTCGCCACGCGCGACCTCGAAGACCGCACGCGGCCGGGCAGGCATCGCGCGCCCGTGCTCGTGCAGACCATCCTCGGCATCGTCAAACCGGAAGCCGCCGCGCTCGCCCGCGCCGGCGAGCAGCAGCCGCTCGTGAGCATCGTGATGCTCGCGTGGAATCGCAAGGACGAAGTCGAGATCGGTCTCCACGAATTGCGTAAATTGACCTACCCGAACATCGAGTTGATCGTCGTGGACAACGGCTCGAAGGACGGGACGGCGCAGATGGTCTACGAGAAGTTTCCCGAAGTGACGGTCGTCCGCCTGCACGACAACACAGGGATGACGGGCTACAACGTCGGCTTCGCCACGGCGCGCGGCAAATACGTCGCCATGCTCGACGACGATTCGCACCTCGCGCCCGAATCAATCGAGACGATGGTCAAGCTGTGGGAAGACGACGCGAACAGGGACGTGGCCGTGATGGCCTTTCGCGTGATGAACCCGCACCTCGGCAGCCTCGTGACGCACCTCTGGGAGGAGCGCCTGATTCCGACCGAGCCGGGGCGCGAGCGCGAGATCACGAGTTTCGCGGCGTGCGGCGCGGCCATCCGGCGCGACGTGCTCGACGAGTGCGGCTACTTCGACGACGACTTCTTCATCTACGCCACCGAAGACGACCTCGCCATCCGCCTCTGGGACGCGGGCTACAAAATCATCTACGAGCCGCGCTGCCTCTCCTACCACCGCGAGAGTCGCCAGCAGCGTTCGTGGAAACGCTACGGGCGCGGCTTTCGCAACGCCGCGTGGTTCAACCTGAAGCACCTGCCGTGGCGATTTTTGCCCGTGGTCTTCGTGCGCAATTTGTTCTGGCTGACCGTGCGCGGCTTTCGCTTCCGCTCGTTCGCCTATTTCTTCTACGGGCTGGTCGGCTATTTTCAGGGCTACCTGCAATGCCGCACCGCGCTCAGGAAGCGCCGGCGCGTCAAGGCTGAGGTGGCGCGTTTCTGCCTGGCGGACGATTGGATCAGCCGTCCCATCATCAGCACCGTGCGGCGCATCTTCGCCGACAAGCGTTACATTCTGGATAAGCGGGGAGTGGCTCCATGAGCGCATCAAAGAGAACTTTAGACAACGAAACGATGACGGCGAAGACAACCACGGCGACGCCCGGCGAGAGTGGCGACAGCGGCGGCGCGGCGGCCGTCGCCGCGCAACCCGAAGCGGCCGAGACGGCGGCCTTCGACTTTCGCCCGACCCCGTGCGGCGCGTGCGGCGGCGACGATCCGCAGTTCTTCGGCTGGCGCGGCGGCGCGGCGCACCACAACGGCGCGGGCGTGCGCACGCGCCTCGTCCGCTGCGGCGTCTGCACGCACATCTACCCGAACCCGATGCCCTTCCCCGCGCGCGGCCTAGCCGACCTTTACATCGACACGGACGAGATGTTTCAGGGGCACGACGTAGAAAGCAAGAAGCTCAACGGGCTGGCAAATCTGCGCTCGATAGAACAACAGTTGGGGCGGCGCGGCCGCTACCTCGACGTGGGCTGCGGCCTCGGCGAGAACCTCTGGGCGGCGCGCGAGGCGGGTTGGGAATACGAGGGCGTGGACGTATCGCCCACCTACCTGAAGTGGGCTGAAGAGCACCTCGGCGTGCGCGCGCGGCAGGGCACGCTCGAAGAGATGAATTATCCCGACAACCACTTCGACGCCATCACGATGAACGCCATCCTCGAACACCTCTACGATCCCTACGCGACGCTGAAAGAGGTTTATCGCGTGCTCAAGCCGGGCGGTCTCTTCTGGTTCGACGCGCCGAACGAAGACGGCCTCTACATGCGCATGGGCAATTTCTACATGAAGGCGCAGGGGCGCGACTGGGTGATCACGCTCGCCCCGACCTTCTCGCCTTACCACGTGCAGGGCTTCAACCCGCGTTCGCTGCGCCACCTGACGAAGCGCGTGGGTTTCGAGATCGCGAGCTTCAGGATGCACGGCAACATCTGGCCTCCGACGGGAGCGCCGACGCTGCGCAAGCGGATCGAATATCGCGGCGCGCAGTTGATCAACTGGGTCGGGCGGCGGATGGGGGCGGGCATCTATCTCTACGTGGCCGCGCGCAAACCGTCGAATTGAACCGCGCCGGGATGTTCCCTGTAGCGGCCGAGACCGGGTGGGACGTGCCCCCGGAAGGCGCGCCTGCGCCGCGACAGCGGGTAATTGCGCCGGATTGCGCCGGCATAGTCGAGTAGCAGCGTCGAGAGAGGTGCGCCGCAATAGTTGATAACAGCGCGTGCGCGCCGGCAATGGTTAATCGCAGCGCGTGCGCGCCGGCAATGGTTAATCCCAGCGCGTGCGCGCCGCTATAGTTTGTCATTGTAACTTCAAACGCTCGGCAGGTATGGGAATTTCGGGACGAGGCGCGCAAGGTGTGCGCCGGGCGCAACTTCCGCGTGCTCGGTGCGCGCGGTGGTCGGGCGCATCGCAGCTGGAAGAAAGCGGTTTCGAGACGGAGGAGTTGGTCGTCTATCCGGGGACGTTCGCCGTATGGCAGGCTGGGGGCGTGTGGGGGTAGGTCGAACGCGCCGGGACGCGCGTTATCGAACACCTCGCCAACGCGCTCGGCCGAAGTCCTTATATGTATGCGTGGGCGCGGCGGTGCGGCGGCGGCGGTCGCCTGAAGGCCGGTGTCGCCGCCCGTCGAGAAGCGCGCGCCGCCGGTCGAAACGAGAGGTCGTGAGAGCTGCGTGTGGCCGGTTCGAGAGGCGCGTGTCGCGAGGCGCGGGTGGGTAAGCGGCGGAGCTAAATGACATTCATTCTCAGGACGCTGGGCTTATTCGTGTTGACGGCGTTGGCGGAGATTTTGGGCTGCTACTTACCTTATCTCTGGCTCAGGGAAAAGAAGCCCGCGTGGGTGCTCATACCCGCCGCCGCGAGCCTCGCCGCGTTCGCGTGGCTGCTCACTTTGCATCCGGGCAGCGCGGCCAGGGTTTACGCGGCTTACGGCGGCGTCTACGTCTCGGTCGCGCTGTTCTGGCTCTGGCTCGTCGAGGGGCAGAGGCCGGGGCGTTGGGACGTGTTGGGCGTCGCGGTGACGTTGGCGGGCATGGCGATAATTGCTTTCGCTCCGCGCGCGCGCTAGATTCGACGACCCGCTTTTGACGTGGCCGCCGCGAAGTACCGTACTTTTACTTTTGGGCGGAATTCTGTTAGGTTCAACCGTTAAACGAGCAGGTACTCCAACGCGGAAATAATCTTTTTTGGTCTGTAAATATAGTAGCGATAATCCTGTTTTGAGTTGGCTTCCGAATGTTGCGGCTTTCGCCTTTCGCCGGGTTCGGGTTCGCATGGGGCGAGGCGGAAATGTTCGCGCCGTCAGTATTTTGAACTGTCCCTGTTGTCGTTATGTACACACGTTTATTGAATTACCTGTGTTGCCCGTATTGTCAGGGAAGCCTGGAAGTCTTTCCTCTCGCGAACGCCGCCGACTCTCCGGAAGAGATCACGGAAGGGCTGCTCTCCTGCAACGGCTCACACTGGTTTCCGGTGGTGCGCGGCGTGCCGCGCATGTTGCCCGACGCGCTCGCCGAACACTGGGAAACTTTAAAGCCGCTGCTTCCCGATCCCCTTTTGCCAGCGTTGCAGCCCGTCGTGGAAACGGCGCGCTCCTTCGCCGGGGACGTCAACTACGACCAGCAGACGCGCGAGAACTTCAGCCACGAGTGGGATAATCACGACCTCGGCGGCAAGACTTGGACTATGACTCTCTCAGACCGCGTCGAGTGGTTTTTCCTGAACCCGCTGCGCCTCCCGCTGGAAGAACTCAAAGGTAAAGTGATGCTCGATGCCGGTTGCGGCAACGGCAGCCAGTCGGTCGCCTACACGGCGCTGGGGCTGGAAGTGATCGCCGTCGATCTCAGTTCCGGCCTTGAGCACGGGCAGGCCTTTCGCCACCGGCACGAGGGGGCAGACCCGGCGCGCGTCCATTTCGTGCAGGGCAACCTGCAACAGCCGCCGCTCAAACCCGCGACGCTCGACATTATCCACTCGGCCGGCGTGCTGCATCATACGCCCGACACCTTGCAGACCTTCCGCGCGCTGCGCCCCCTGCTGAAGGCCGGCGGCACGTTCTACGTCTGGCTCTATAAATATGAGAAGCTGGTGACGCCCGTCGTGGACACTCTGCGCGTCGTGACGACACGCGTTTCGCCACGCCGGTTCTCGAAAATCGCAGACCTGATGGCCGTGCCCTTCATCGGCTTCTGCAAGGCCGTCAACGGCCTCGGCGTGCGCAAGTATCCGGCGATGAACCGCCGCGAGGCGGCGCTCGCCCTGATGGACATCTTCGGCGCGCCCTACGCCTTTCACCATTCTTACGAAGAGGTCGTCGGCTGGTACGAAGCGGCGGGGTTCACGCAGATGTGGCCTTGCAACGACGACCGGCGGGGCTTCGGCGTCTGCGGCCGTCTGCCGGGCGAGGGCGGCGAGAACAGAAATCAGATGCCGGGGTCGAAGGTTGAACAGGCGTCGCCGGGTTCGCGGACGACGCTGGCGGAGAGCGGGCAGGGAGGCAAGTTGTAATGTACATCCTCGGTTTAACGACGCTCGGCGACAGCGCCGCGTCTCTGCTGCACGACGGCGAACTCGTCGCCGCGGCGGAAGAGGAGCGTTTCACACGCAAGAAGCACTACAGCGGCTTTCCTTATAACGCCGTCCAGTTCTGCCTCGATCACGCCGGCATCAAAATCTCCGACGTCGAACACATCGGCCTCTACTGGAAGCCCTGGGTGCTGCGCCACAAGGCGATGCAGGCTTTGAAGACCGCGCTCATCTCGCGCGACATGTTCAAGGCGCGCGTTGACCGCGGCGTCGCGCAGGTCGGCGACAGCTACCTCGGCATGTTTCGCCACCCGCGCCGCATCCGCGAGCATTTCGGGCCGTCGAAGTTTCGCTTCCACTTCCTCGAACATCACCAGTGCCACGCGGCGAGCGCGTTTTTCCCTTCCGGCTTCGACCGCGCCGCCATCCTCACCTGGGACGGCACGGGCGAAGACACGACCACGCTCTTCTCGCAGGGCGAAGAGAACCGCCTGCGCGTCCTCAAGCGCATCAAGCTGCCGCACTCACTCGGCCAGTTCTATTCGGCCGTGACGAATTACATCGGCTTCGACATGTTCGGCGGCGACGAGTGGAAGGTGATGGGGCTGGCCGCCTACGGCAAACCCGAATACTACGATTTCTTCAAACAGCGCGTCCTGACGACGGACGGCAACACCGATTTCCACCTGAACATCCGCGTGCTCGACCATCACCTCGCCAAGCGTTACCAGTTCGGCGAAGAGATCAGGAGTGCGCTCGGCCCGCCGCGCCAGCCCGACGAGGATTTGACCGAACGCCACTGGAACATCGCTGCGAGCGCGCAGAAGGTCCTGGAAGACACCGCGCTTCAACTCATACGCGGTTTGCACGAGATGACGGGCGAAGAGAATTTGTGCATGGCCGGGGGCGTCGCCTTCAACTCGGTGATGAACGGGCGCATCATGACCGAATCGCCCTTCAGGAAGTATTACGTGCAGGCGGCGGCGGGCGACGCCGGGTGTTCGCTCGGCGCGGCCTTGATGGTGCATCACACGCGGCTCAAACAACCGCGCAAGTTTCGCATGGAGCACGCCTATTACGGCCCCGGCTTCACCTCCGAAGAGTGCGCGGCCGCGCTCACGGCCGCCGGCTTGCGCTTCGAGACGCTGCCCGACGAAGTGTTGCTTCCGCGCGTGGCGCAACTGCTCGTCGACGGCGCGATCCTCGGCTGGTTTCAGGGACGCATGGAGTTCGGCCCGCGCGCGCTCGGCAACCGTTCCTTCATCGCCGACCCGCGCCGCGCCGACATGCGCGAGTTGCTGAACAAGAAAGTGAAGCTGCGCGAATGGTTTCGCCCGCTCGCTCCTTCGATGAAAGAGGAGGCGAGCGAGGAAGTGTTCGGCCGCCCGCACTACGATCCCTTTATGGTCACAGTCCTGCACGTCGCGGAAGACAAGCGGGACATGATCCCGGCGGTCGTCCATGTGGACGGCACGGCGCGGCCGCAGACGGTCAGCCGGCGGACAAACCCGCGCTACTGGAATTTGATCGACGAGTTCGCGCGCCTGACCGGCGTCCCGATGGTGCTCAACACGTCGTTCAATATTCAGGAGCCAATCGTCTGCACGCCGCAGAACGCGATCAACACGTTTCAGGGCGCGAATTTCGACGGGCTGGTCCTGGAAAACCATCTCGTGCTGCGGCGCTAAGAGCGCGGTTGCGCGCGCGTTCGAGCGTTCGCGCTCCGGGGAGCAGTTTTTTTTGCACGCATGAACGCCCTTCTTGCCATCCTGTTCCTGCTCACCGGCTCGGCCGTCGCGCTTTTCATCCCGCGCTACGGCGGCTCGGCTCTGCTCTTCTGCATCGTGCTGGCGCTCGGTTTCGCCTACGTGATCGGGAAGGCCGGGAACGACCGTCGTTATCTGCTCCAACTGTTCGTCGCGGGGTTGCTCGTCAGGATCGTCGTGGGGGCGCTGATCTTCGCCTTCGAGTTGCAGGACTTTTTCGGCGGCGATGCGATCACTTACGACTACCTGGGTTTCGAGTTGCTTCAGTGGTATCGCGGGCTGGCCGAGATCGTCGAGACGGACGAGACGGTTGTCTGGGGCATGCCGTATCTGGTGGCGGGCATCTACGCCCTGGTCGGGCGCAACATGCTGGCCGTGCAGTTCTTCAACGCTATCTGCGGCGCGATGGCCGCCGTCGTCGTCTACGTCTGCGCACAGCACATCTTCCAGAACGTGCGGGTGGCGCGCGTGGCCGCGCTGCTGGTGGCCTTCTACCCGTCGCTCGTCCTCTGGTCGTCGCAGGCGCTCAAGGACGCGCCCATCGTTTTGCTGCTCGCCGTCGCCATCATGGCGACGTTGAAACTGGGCGAGCGGCTGAGCGTCAAGTACGGGCTGGTGCTGTTGGGCGCGCTGCTCGGCCTGCTGAGTTTGCGCTTCTACATTTTCTACATGGTGGCGGCCGCAATCTCCGGGGCGTTCATCATCGGGATGAAGCGCGTCACGGCGCAGAGCTTCGGCCGACAGTTTATGGTGATGGCCGTGCTCGGGCTGACGCTCACTTACGTGGGCGTGCTGCGCACGGCCAGCGCGCAACTAGGCCATTACGGCACTTTAGAAACTATGAATCGCAGTCGCCAGGATTTGGCGACCGCCCAATCCGCCTTCGGTCAGGACGTGGACGTTTCGACCACGTCGGGCGCGCTCAGTGTGATCCCGCTGGGCATGGTCTATCTGTTGTTTGCGCCCTTTCCCTGGCAGATGGCTAATTTGCGCCAGAGCATCACCTTGCCGGAGATGATGTTGTGGTGGGGCAGTTTTCCGCTGCTCGTGCTGGGCGGGTGGTTCACCTTGAAATACCGTCTGCGGCAGGCCT
>DASQLU010000023.1:0-14971 GCA_035645855.1 Pyrinomonadaceae bacterium | reverse complement strand
CCATCGCCGAACGCAATGCCGTCGCCGAACGCGATGCCGTCACCGAACGCGATGCCCTCGCCGCGAGAGAAGGCGTCGCTGAGCATGAACCCCAGCCCTTCGGTCGTCATGAATCCGTCAGCCATGAGGATGCCGTCGCCGAAGGCGATGCCGTCGCCGAAGGCGATACCGTCGCTGACCATGATGCCGTCGCCGAAGGCGATGCCGTCGCTGACCATGATGCCGTCGGCCATGAGGATGCCGTCGGCCATCAGGATACCGTCGGCCATGAGGATGCCGTCGCTGACCATGATGCCATCGCCAAACGCGATACCGTTGGTGAGCACCGGCCGGTCGCCGAGGATGACGCCGTAGGAGTAGAGCAGATTGCGGCTGAGCGGGACAGTCTCGCCCGCAACCTGTACCGAGTCTCCGATTGAGGTGAAGGTCTGGTTGGGGCTGAATATTTTATCGCCCGCGACGAGCTTGTCCGCGTTGGGGACGATAGCGCGCGACATCTTGACCGCACCGACAGCGTTGACGAGTCCGGAGCCCTGTGTGTACACGCGATGCGCTCTGCTCTCAAAAATTTGACCGGGGACTGTCTGCGCCGTGCGCATCAGGGCGGTTTTAACGAGTGTCGGCGTGAGTGATTTGTTGGCCTCCAGCATCAGGGCGATGGTGCCGGAGACGACCGGCGCGGAGAAGGACGTGCCGGAGAATTTGAAGTAGTTGCCGTCCGCGCTTTGCACCTTTTCACGGTGCTCGCGGACGAGCGTCGAGGTCGGGTCAATCGCGGCGACGATGTGGCGGCCGGGAGCGACCACGTCGGGCTTGGCGGAGCGGTCGTACTGCGTCGGGCCTTTGGACGACCAGTTAGCCATAATATCGTCGGAGCGTTGGGCGGTGGAGCGCGAATCGGTCGCGCCGACCGTGATCACGTAGGGGCTGTTGCCGGGACTTTTGATCGTGCCATAGACGAGGCGGTGGGTCGGGCCGTTGGCTCCGATCTCTTCGGTGCGGCCGGAGTTACCGGCGCTGGCGACCACGACGATGCCCGCACGCACGGCGTCGGCTACGGCGCGACAGACAGGATCGTGGCGGAAGGATTCACGCACCGGCGCGCCGAGGCTCATGTTGAGCACGCGGATGTTGTAGCGTTCGCGGTTGAGGATCGCCCAGTTGATGGCGCGCAGGATGTTGCTCGTCTGACCGACGCCGTTCGCATCGAGCACGCGCAGGTCGACGAGATTGGCGTCGGGCGCGATGCCTGCGTGCTTCGTGCCGGCGGGGCTGGCCGCGCCGTTGCCGGCGGCCACGCTCGCGACGCCCGTGCCGTGGCCGTTCTCGTCGCCCGCGCCGCTGCCCGTGAAGTTAACGGCGGCGAGGATGCGCGACTTGTCTTTGTTCTTGCCGAAGTCGGGGTGTGTGGCGCTGATGCCGCTGTCCATGACGGCGATGGTCACGCCCTTGCCGGTGAGTTTCGGCGTCTGCGCCAACCCGGCGGCAACTTCGGTCGCGCCCACGGTGTCGCCCGCCAGGCTCGCCTGTGATTTGAACGCGCGGTCGGAGGAGATGTAGGCCACGTCGCTGCGCGCCGCCAGGCTGCCGAGCGAGGAGAGTGGCACTTCCGCAACTAGCGTATCGAGCGTTTCGTAGCTCTGGCTAACCTGTCCCGAGGTAGAAGTGATGGCCGCCCGCTGCGCATCCGAGGGGCGACCTTTGGTCTGGACGACGACGCGAACCATCGGCCCGCCGCCGTTTCCGCCCTCGTCTTCGCTCGAAAGTCCGCCCTCGGTGCTGGTGGAGGGAGCGGTGCCGCCCTCGCCCGAAGTATTGGACGGAAGCAGTTCGGGGGCAATTTTCGCAGTCGAGACGATCTGCGTAGTGGCCGCATGGGCTTTGCCCGAAGTGGCGGTTAGGGGGAGCAGCGATACCAGCACGAGTGCGGTGGCGCTGAAGCAAGCTATAAGACGACGCAACATGATATTTTCCCTTCTTTTTGCCTGCACTGTACTGTCTGGGTGGGACGAGGGGAACAGCGTAAGCAACCCTTCAATTTTCAATTTTCAGACCGCTGACAGGTCTAATGCCATATGCGATGAGGAACACAGGCATCAGGCCAAAGAGTGAAGGCCGCGTTACTCCCGGCCCTTTCCCTGCCAACGATCTACTCTCCTTTATTACAAGAATTATGCCACTCCCCCAGTCTCTCTATTGACACCACTAACTAGAGAAATAATGAGACTTACGCCCCGCAACCGTCTCCCCCGAAACCCACACAAAAAACCCATTAAAATGGATACGCCGTATCCACCTTTTCGCGCACACACCACTCACGCCTGCTTTCACAGGCAAATGCAAGGAAACTGGCTAATCAAGAAAGTGTTTATCAGGTATACACTGTTTACGCGGTATACATAGGGAAAAAATTGCCAAGAAGGGGTTAATTTATGTGCAAGTGAGGTTTCTGCACATAAAGTTAGTTAGGGGTTTGCTTAATCGCTATCTTCCTTATTGGGCTTCTCTTGTTCAGCGGCGTCTTGCCCCTCATGGCGTTCCATCCAAGCCTCGGCAAAATGGCTGCGAACAATCTTGTTCGCCTCAGAGTAGTAATGGAACATGAACATTTTAAGCGGATACCGCTTTTCATTAACCATGTCCCGATACTTCCCCTCGCCATAAATTACGAAAAACGCATTCCCGTTCATAATCATTTGGTAAAGGTCGTTTTCAACCACCACGGCGTCAGCAGGGTGTCCTGTGATTTCCGTTGGATCACCGATTGGCAGGACACTGATGTAAGAAGTCTCTGTCCGAACTTGGCCTTGATCATGCTGGAAGTTGTTTCGATGTTGTTGAAGTTGCGATGTGTTCCATGTGGAGAGGGTTATGCGCGGCGTAGGGTTGGTACATCTACGTGGCAGAGGTGGGGAAAACAGTCGGGACGGAGACGTGCGCGCTGTTTACGGGCGGGGGAGTGTGGTGATTGTTTGGGGGGCTAGGCGCTGGCGGCGTTGAGGGAGTAGCGTTGGAGTTTGAGGTAGAGGCCGCGGCGGGTGAGGCCGAGTTCGCGTGCGGCGCGGGAGATGTTGCCTTTGTGGCGGCGCAGGGCGTCGGCGATCATGCGGCGTTCGAGTTCGGCCATGGCGTCGGCCAGGTTGGTGTGGGAACCGGAGAGCGTGATGGAGCTGGCGCCGAAGGGGTTGGTTTCGGCCGGGAGCGCAATGGGCGCGGAGATGCGTTTGAGTTCGGGTGAGAGGTGATCCGGTGTGATCAGCGTGCCGTCCTCGGCGCGGGCGACGATGCGCTGGATTTCGTTGCACAACTGGCGGACATTGCCCGGCCAGTCGCAGACCATCAGGAGGTCTATGGTCTGCGGCGTGATCTGTATGTCGCGGCGGCTGAATTTCGCCGAGTAGTGATTGATGTAGTAGTTGACGATGGTCGGAATCTCTGAGCGGCGTTCGCAGAGCGGCGGCACGCGCAGGCGTATGACGTTCAGACGATAGTACAAATCCTCGCGGAAGCGTCCTTCGGCCACCATCTTTTCGAGGTCGCAGTTGGTGGCGGCGATGATGCGCACGTCCACCTTCGCCGGTCGCTGCTCGCCGAGCGGTTGTATCTCGCCCTCCTGCAGGAAGCGCAACAGCTTCGGCTGTACGTCGAGCGGGAGGTCGCCGATTTCGTCGAGAAAGAGCGTGCCGCCCGCCGCCGAACGAATCACGCCCGGAGAATCGGAGACCGCGCCCGTAAACGCGCCCCGCCGGTAGCCGAACAGGTACGCGTCCGACAACTCTTTGGGGACGGCCGTGCAGTTGAAGGGAACGAAGACTTTGGAGCGGCGGGAGGAGAGCGCGTGGATGGCGCGGGCAACGAGTTCCTTGCCCGTGCCGGATTCGCCCGTGACCAGCACGGTCACGTCCGAGGAGCGAATTTTGTGTACCTCTTCGACGAGGCGCGTCATGGCGGGCGACGAGTGGATGAAGCCGGGCATGAGACCCGTGCTGGTGTAAGTGTTTTGTTCCTGCACGCCGCGACCGGAACTGACGCGCGCGCGCAGAGCACAGACGTTCATGCCGAGTTCGACGACGCGGAGCAGGGAATCGATGGGCAGGCCGCCGGAAAGCGAGGCCGCGGCGCGCGGTTCGATGTAGAGCAGCGCGGGCGTGGCGTTCGTCGGGCGCAGCATGATGACGGTCGAGTCATGTTCGAGCGCCAGCTTCTCGCGCTCAGCGTCGTTCTTCGCCATGCAAAGGGAGTTCGCCAACTCGGCATTCGCTTCGCTCGCGCCGCCGTGCGAGACGACGACCTTGATCGTGCCCTCTTCGTCGAGTTCGGTGATGAATACGCGCCGCGCCTTCGTCTCCTGATCGAGCACGGCGGCGAGTTCGCGCAGGAGCAGTTCGCGCGAGGCGACGGCTTCGGCGAGGCGGAGGGTGAGCAGTTGGGCGAAAGCGGAAGTCTCTTGCCGCTGTTCGGTCGTGTTGACTTCGATGTTGGCGAGCGCGTCTTCGGCGCGGGCGATGTCGAGTTGTGCGCCGAGTTCGCGGAAGGTGTGCAACGCGCGGGAGAAGTGTTCGGCGGCGCGCTCGGGCTGGACGCCTTCATAAGCGCAGCCGAGTCCGTAGAGCGCAAGCGCGGTGCGGTAGCGGTCGCCGAGGATCGAATAGATCGAGACGCTGCGGCCGAAGTGGTGAATGGCGAGCGTAGAGTCGGACTGGGCGAGGGCGAGTAGTCCGTTGATGCGTTGCGCCTCACCCGTGACGGCCATATCGGCGGCGGAGGCGCTCGTTTGCTCCGTAACTTTTTGCAGTTCGGAAGCGCACTCGCGCGGGTCGTCGCAGCGCAGGTAAACTTCCGCGAGCAGCAGGCGCGAATCGCAGACGGCCTGCCGGTCTCCGATGCTCTCGGCGAGCGAGAGCGCCTGCGTGCTTTCGTCAAGCGCGCGCACGGGCTCTTCCATCGCCAGATGACAACGCGCCAGCGTGCGCAACGCCTGGCAGGCGTACCACTTGTTGCCGTGGTCATGCGAGAGGCGGACGGCGCGTTGCAAGTGCTCCTGCGCTTTCAGCAAATTGCCGCGCAACATCTGCAACTCGCCGAGCGAATCGAGCACCATCGGCACGACCCTGTCTTTCGCACCCTGCTCGTCGAACTCGGAGGCGAGCATCAAGGCGCGTTCCAGCACCGTTTCGGCGCGCGCCCAATCGCCGACGAGCGTCAGGTTGATGCCGAGATTGTTGTAGCCGAGAACGGCGTTGGCCTTGTGCTCCGTGCGCTCGTAGTAATCAATCGCCTTTTCGAGATAGCGGATGCCGTCGTGCGGTCGTTTGAGAAACCAGCACGCGCCGGCCATGTTGGCGTAAATCTTCCCCAGCATGAACGGCGCGGGGTGATCGCCGACGAGCTTCAAAGCCTGTTCGTAGTATTCGAGCGACTGCTCGTAAGCGCCTTCAAAAATACATTCGAGCGCGAGGCCGCGATAGGATTCGGCCATCCCGCGCCAGTCGCCGGTGTTGCGGAAATGGCTGAGGGCGAGTTGCGAGTTGTCGCGCGCGATGGGGTATTCGTTGATGTGCCGGTAGACGCGCGCGAGCGCGATGTAGATCGCGCCGAGTTGCGCGCTCGAAGCGGTTTCGGTCGCTTCGCGCAACGTCGCGTTCAGGAGGGCGATGGCCTTCGGGTGGTCGCCCGTGTAGTTGTAGGCGAGGCCGAGCTGGACGCGGAGGAAGACGGAGATTTCGGCATCGAGGGCGGCGCGCGCCGGAGCATCTTCGTACATCTGCACGGCCGCGAGGGAATCGTTGTAGCGTCCCTGGGTTTCCAGCGAGACTGAGAGCATGCAGCGCGCCTGCGCGAGCAATTCCTCATCGTCGCGCGTGGCTTTGATGATCTGCGTGAGGCGCGTCTCGGCCTCTGTCGACTGGCCGCGATCAATGAGTTCGCGCGTCGCCTCGATTCCGGCCGCGAGCGCGGCGTGTGCGGCGTCGACGCGCTCGCGCACGCGCCGACGGGCGTCGGACAAATTGACGACGCCGGCCGCCTTCGCGGGCTTCACCGATGCACTACCGTCGTTGGGAGAGAGTGTATTCATGAGTTCGGGCGCAACAAGTACGAGGAAAACACGTCGGCCGCTTGAATTGTGCTATCGGTTAAAACGGAATCGGGTGGAAAGGAGCCGGTTTCAGCCTTCGACGACACTAATCGAAGACAGTCCTAAAGGGTTGTACATTCCAGAATTTAGCAGACAGGAGGAGAAGTGACAAGAGGAAAAGCCGAATAACCGCGCCGCCGGCCGTGAGCGGATGAAGAGACGCTGCTCGGTAGCGTTCCGGGGAGCGCGGCCTGCGGCTTCTTCCGGCGATTGCGCGCCGCCTTTTTTTGTGGCGAGGGCTTTGGTGTTTAAGTTAAAGTAACGCAATTGAGCATATTAATCTGTAGTACGCAGGCGACGAGCGCGAACGCGCGTTGACATGCGGCGGCGGGCGCGTCAAGCTTTGTCGTCCGTCGTTGGAGCGGGCGCGCGCCTGCGAGAGACGAACGCTCGTTTGATTTCGAGAGACCGCGCCGGTAGAGCGCGCGCGTGACCTTACAGTATGGGAGTTTCCGATGGCTACTGTGACAGCCCCTCCGAAACGAAAGTTAGGGCCTTTCAAAAGTTGGTTATACAAAGGCGTCGAGGAGATGGAGGGGCCGCATGAGCGCGAAGGGCAGCATCAAACGCACCCCTGGTGGAAGGTGATGTGCCTGACGGGCGTGGACTACTTCTCCACGCTCGGCTATCAACCCGGCATCGCCTTTCTCGCCGCCGGCGCGCTCGCGCCCATCGCGACGCTCGTCCTCGTGGTGCTGACGCTCTTTGGCGCGCTGCCGATGTATAACCGCGTCGCCGCCGAAAGCCCGCACGGCGACGGCTCGATCTCGATGCTGGAGAATCTGCTCTCGCGTTGGAAGGGCAAACTCTTCGTCCTCTGCCTGCTCGGATTCGCGGCCACGAGTTTCATCATCACCATCACGCTCTCGGCCGCCGACGCGGCCGTCCACATCATCGAAAACCCTCTGACGCCGCAATTTTTTCACCATCACCAGATCGGCGTCACGCTCGTTTTGATCGCCGCGCTCGGCGCGGTGTTCCTCAAAGGCTTCAAGGAGGCCATCGGCATCGCCGTCGTGATCGTCGTCGCCTACATCCTGCTCAACCTGGTCGTGCTGGGCGTCGGGTTCTACAAACTGGCGACGCAGCCGCAGTTGATCGTCAACTGGAAAGACGCGCTGTTAGGCGGCTACAGCAACCCCCTGATGATGATCGGCGCCGCGCTTCTCGTGTTTCCGAAACTCGCGCTCGGCCTCTCCGGGTTCGAGACGGGCGTTGTGGTGATGCCGCTGGTGAAGGGCGCGCCCGGCGACGAGCCGAAGAAACCGATGGGGCGCATCAACAACACGCGGAAACTGTTGAAGGCCGCCGCGCTGATCATGAGCGTGCTGCTCCTGGCGAGCAGCATCGTGACCACTACCTTGATCCCCGCAGAGGCGTTCCAGCCGGAGACGGGCACGCAGCAGGCGGGCGCGGCGAGCGGCCGCGCGCTGGCCTACCTCGCGCACACGTTCCTCGGGAACATCTTCGGCACGGCCTACGACGTGAGCACGATCCTCATACTCTGGTTCGCCGGGTCTTCGGCGCTGGCCGGACTGTTGAACATCGTGCCGCGCTACCTGCCGCGCTACGGCATGGCGCCGGACTGGGCGAAGGCGACGCGCCCGCTCGTCATCGTCTTCACGCTCATCTGCTTCGCCGTGACGGCTCTCTTCAAGGCCAACGTGGAGGCGCAGGGCGGCGCTTACGCGACGGGCGTGCTGGCCTTGATGAGTTCGGCGGCAATCGCCGTCGCGCTCTCCGTCTGGCGCGAGGGAAGTCGTTGGCGCTGGGCGTTCCTGCTGATCGCGCTCGTCTTCATCTACACCACGTCCAGAAACATTCTGGAGCAGCCGGAAGGATTGAAGATCGCCTCGTTCTTCATCGGCTTCATCATCATCGTCTCGCTCATCTCGCGCGTCTCGCGCACGACCGAGTTGCGCGTGGAGCGCGTGGAACTGGACGAACAGGCGCGCGCCTTCATCGAAGAAGCCGGCAAGCGCGGCGAGATACGCATCGTGACCAATCGTTGCGACCGCGGCGACGTGAGCGAGTATGAGTTCAAGGAGCGCGAGAAACGCGCCGACAACCACATCCCGACGCGCGATCCCGTGCTGTTCTTCGAGGTCAAGCCCGGCGATGCTTCGGAGTTCGCGGGCGTGCTCAGGGTGACGGGCGCGGACGTGGACGGCTACCACGTGCTGCGCGCGGAAAGCCCCGCCGTGCCGAACGCCATCGCCGCCTTCCTCCTGCACCTGCGCGACCTGACGGGCAAAGTGCCGCATGTTTACTTTGGTTGGAGCGAAGGGAATCCGCTGGCGTACCTGTTCAAGTACGTGGCGTTCGGCGAGGGCGACACCGCTCCCGTCACGCATGAAGTGCTGCGGCAGGCGGAAGAAGACCCGGAGCGGCGTCCGGTCGTACACGTCGGCGGGTGAGAAAAAGTTGGCCGTGGATATACGAGGCGGGCGCGACGGTATCTGCCCGCGTTGCCGGTAGCGTGAGCGTCGCCCGCGCATACAAAACGTGCGGTCGTCGAATGGCACGACGCTCCGCAGGCAGCCTGGCCGTAGCGTCAAACGCGCGCCCTGCCGTCTCGAACCCTGCCCCTTTGAATTCTGCGCGTGCCGGAAAGCGAAAGTGTGCGGGAGGAAGAGGCGTCTTTAGAGACTCTTCCTCCCGCACACTTTTGACGTTTGCGCCGGGTAGACCTCGGCAAAACCGCTAATGCTCGGACGCAGCGGGGGCGATCTGCCGGGCTTTACAGTTTGTCGGGAGTGAATTTCTGCGGAACTCTGGGGGAATGCTACGCGTCCGACGTCTCTGCGCCGCGGCTCGCGAGGAAACAGGAACGACAGAACACCGGACGACCCTGCGAGGGATAGAAGGGGACGGTCGTCTGTTGAGCACACTGCGCGCAGTTGACGGAAACCTCGATGCGCTGGCGGACGCCGGAAGCCTGTGCGGCGGCGATAGCCGCCAGACGCTCGTTCTTGGCCTGCTTGCAGGGCTTGCAGCGTTTCGGTTCGTTCTTCAGACCCTTATCGTGAAAGAATACCTGCTCGCCCCCCGTCCAGATAAAATCTTCATTACAGTCAACACAGTGGATGTTGCGATCCTGGTATTCGGCCTCGGCGTGCGCCCACTCGCCATTCGCCTGTCCGGTTGCTTGTGTCTGTGACATGTCGATAACCCCCCCACGGATGTGCTCCCCGGAGTCGAACGTTCGGTGAGAGAAGTCGCTCGAAGGAAGATAATGTTTTTCAGTTCGGAGTCTCGCGTTAAAGACTCTTACTTAATCTATGCGTTTTGAGATCGCGCGAACCGTATGCCCTAACCCGACAGAGCCGCCCGCCGCTGATCTGAATTACTATGCAAAGTATAACTATCACGAAACTGTGTCAAGGTTTCTTCGGTACGCCCGGGTCAAAAGGATGAAGGGCTGTCTTGACACCGCTTACGCGCCGTGCCAGCATCCGCGCGTTCAAGTATCAACTCGATTCACGAAATTCGGAGCTGAATGTCCGCTATGAAGATTCTCGTCATCGGTTCGGGCGGGCGCGAACACGCTCTCTGCGACGCCCTCAAAAGAACTTCGGCGCGCCCTCTCGAACTCTATTGTGCGCCCGGCAGCGACGCCATCGCCGAACTCGCGCGCATCGTGCCGGCATCGGCCACCGATGTTGCCGCCCTCGCCTCTTTCGCCGAGACGGAACGAATCGCGCTCACCATTGTCGGCGGTGAAGCGCCGCTCGCCGCCGGCCTGGTGGATGAGTTTGAACGGCGCGGGCTTGCCGTCGCAGGCCCACGCGCAGAAGCCGCGCAACTGGAATCGAGCAAGGCCTTCGCCAAAGAGTTCATGGCGCGACACGGCATCCCGACGGCGCGTTTCCGCGTGGCCGCGAGCGCGTCGGAGGCGCGCGCGATTCTGCTCGGCGGCGAGTTCGGCGCGTCGGAATCGCCCGTCGTCGTCAAAGCCGACGGACTCGCCGGGGGCAAAGGCGTGGTCGTGGCGGCGACGCGCGCGGAGGCTCTGGAGGCCGTTGCCGAATTGATGGAGGGCGGCCGCGTCGGGAGCGAGGCCGCGCGCCGCGTCGTCATCGAAGAAGCGCTGACGGGCGCGGAAGTTTCGCTCCTGTTCTGGACGGACGGCACGCACTACGCCCTGATGCCGCCCGCGCGCGATCACAAGCGCATCGGCGAGGGCGATACCGGCGCGAACACCGGCGGCATGGGCGTCATCACTTCGCCAGAAGTGCTCGACGCCGAGACGCTCCGAAGCGTTGTCGCCGAAATCATCGAGCCGACACTCGACGGGCTGCGCGCCGACGGGCTGGAGTTTCGCGGGATCATCTTCGTAGGGCTGATGTTGACGCCCGACGGCGCGCGCGTCCTTGAGTACAACGTGCGTTTCGGCGACCCGGAAGCGCAGGCCATCCTCGTGCGGCTCGAAAGCGACCTCAGCGCGATCTTCGAGGCCGTCGCCCACAGGAATCTGCGGGGCGCGCGGGTCGAGTGGTCTGAAGACGCCTCGGCCTGCGTCGTGCTCGCCGCGCGCGGCTACCCTGAGCGACCCGAAACGGGAGCGCGCATCGAAGGTCTGGAGGAAGCCCGCCGTGCTTCTCCCGTTCGCATTTTTCACGCCGGAACGAAACGCGCGGCCGACGGCGAGTGGCACACGGCGGGCGGGCGCGTCCTCGGCCTCACGGCGCGCGCGCCCACGCTCGACCTCGCGCTCGCACACTGCTACGAAGCCGCCGGCCGCATCCGCTGGGACGGCCTGCAATACCGCCGCGATATCGGAAGATTCAGTCAGCAGTAAGCGGCGAGCGGTAAGCGGGAGTAGAGTGAGTGACCACCGTCGGCTTCGTTTTGACTGCTCGCCGCTTACTGCCTACTGCTCACTTTCTGCCCGCTCTGGTCGGCTAACCGCGACTCCTGCTATACTCGGCTCGAAGAGCGCATCGCCGCCTGAAATGAACCGTGGCGGGTGCGTTTACGTACAATCCGGGGGCGCGGGAAATTTGGGCGCGAAAAGTTTGGCAGCATCGCGACGTTCGGAGGCGATGCGCCGGATAGTTTGTCGGAGGAGCAGAAGAGATGTCATCGTGGAGCAGGTTCAAGCGTTCTTTGCGCGCGTTGTTTGGCGGTCTGGTCGAGAAGACCGAAGACCCGGAGATGATTCTTAATCAGACCATCCGCGAAATGCGCGACCGTGTGCCCGAACTCAACAACTCCGTCGCGCAGGTGATGGCGACCGAGCGCCTGCTCGCCAAGAGCAAAGAACGGCTTGAGGGGCAGGTCGTCGATCTCGACTCGAAGATCAAAGCCTCCATCAAGCTGGGGCGGGACGACATCGCCACCGCCTACATCGGTCAGCTCCAGCAAGCCCAACTCGACCTCAACAAAACCGGCCAGCAACTTCAGCACGCCGAGATGGCATCCAAGCAGGCGCTCAAGGCGCGCGACAACTATATGCTGCAAATGCAGCAGCGCACGGCCGAGGCGATGCAGTTGATCAACCAGTCGAAGCAGGCGAAGTTGCAGGAGCAACTCGCGCAGACGATGGAGACGTTCCAACTCGGCGACGACGCTTCGACCTTCAGCGAGATGCGCGAGAAAATCGACCGTCGCTCGGCCACCGCCGAGGCCAAGATGCAACTCGGCGCGGCCTCCGTGGATTCGCAGATGCAGGACATCGAGCGCGAGGCTCTGGACATGCAATTGCAGGACAAGCTGCTCTCTTACAAGCAGAGTATGGGGTTGTTGCCGAGTTCGACGACCAGGGAGCAGGGCGCGCTTCCGGCGGCGAGCGAGGATCAGGGTCGCGCATCGTAAGGTTCGGGACGTCGAAGCAGGCGTGCGGGCGCGCAAATTCTCTGGAATCGCGCCGGCTTAAACGGTTGAACGGCCGGCGTTGAAACCGGCGTTGAAATCTGACGGCAGTCATTTATTATGGCGGATGTTATGACGGACATCAAAAAGGTAGACCTCCAATATTTGAAAGAGGCGGTCAAGGAACCCGTCAATTTTTGGGGCATGGCGGGCTTCGCCGTGGCGGCGGCCTACACCGGCTCGATCATCCCGCTCGGCGCGGCGCTCGTGGCCGAAGGGTTGTATCTTGCCACCGTCCCGGCCAACGCGCTCTACCGTCGTCTCGTCGATACGCGCACCAAAAAACAGCTCTTCGAGATGCGTCGCCGCCAGCGCGAAAAGTTGATCGACACTTTCGATCCGCGCGAGCGCGAGGCCGTGAATTATCTGAAATGGCTGAAAAAGCAGATTTTCGATAACTACATGAAGTTCACCGGCGCGAAGGAAGTGCCGATGAACATCCGCAGCCTCGAACAACGCTGGGAAGATTTCGTCGATCTGCTGGACGTTTACCGTCGCCGCAAGAATCACCTGCGCTCGATCAACCGGCAGGCCGTGCAGAACCAGTTGACGCAGGCCGAACGCTCCGTCGAGAGCGCGCCCGACGAACGCGCCAAGCGCATTCAGCAGGCTAACGTCGAAATCCTGAAGCGTCGCCTCGCGGCCTTCGGCGACCTCGAACGCTCCGTCAAACTGGTCGAAGGCCAGTTGCAGTCCATCGAAAATTTCTTCGGCCTCGTCAACGATCAAGTCGTCACGCTCCCGACACCCGAACGCGTCTCCGCGCTCGACTTCGAGCAACTCAGCGACTCCATCGCCATGACCAAGCAAATGCTCGAAGAGACTTCCGACGTGCTCGGCACGCTCGACGACCACAACCGTCAGGCGGGTAACTACGACATGCTCGTCTCGAAACAGTAAGCAGTGAGCAGTAAGCAGTAAGCAGTAAACGGAAAAGGCAGTCGAAGAACTTTAACTTCGACTGCCTTTCGTGTTTTCTAACTGCTCACTGCTTACCGCTCACTGCTCACTCTTAACGTCTCGCTGCCAGAATGCCTTCCAAAGCGGCTTCGTCCAGCCGGTAAGTCTCGCTACAGAAGTGGCAGGTCATCGCCGCGCCTTTGTCCTCGCGCAGGATCGCCTCCAACTCCGCGCGGTCGATTGAGGAGATTAAAGAGACGGCGCGCTCGTGCGAACAGGTACAGGCGAAACTGACCGGCTTATCCTCCAATATTTCGAAGGAAAGATCGCCGAGCGCGGCACGCAGCATGTCGGCCGGGCGCGCGCCCTCGCGAATCAACGTCGTGGTGTGCGGGCCGCGCCCGATGGCATCTTCGACGGCCTCGATGATCCTCTCGTCAGCCCCCGGCATCACCTGAATCATCAAGCCGCCCGCGGCCTCGACGTACGCCTCGCCGTCGGCGCGCGCGCGCATGTAGACGCCGAGCGTCACCGCCGAGGGAATCTGTTCCGACTTAGCGAGGTAGTAAGCGAAGTCTTCGCCGATCTCGCCCGACATGATGGGAACAGAGCCGCGGTACGGGTCTGTGTACAGCCCGATCTCGTAGCCCGACTCATGCGTGACGTAAAACATCCCGTTGCCCACGAGGGAACTCACGTCGAACTTACCTTTCTCGTTCAGGACGGGATTCGCCGCCGGGTTGCGCGCGTAACCGCGCACCTGCCCGCGCGCGTTGGCCTCCGTCGTGATGCCGCCGACCGGCCCGTCGCAGACGATCTGCACCGTCAGGCGATCCAGTTCCTTGAGTCCCGCGCCGAGCAGCAGCGTGCCCGTCAACGTGCGACCGAGCGCGGCGGCCACCGTGGGCGAAGTCTGGTGGCGCGCAAACGCTTCTCCTACGAGGTTCGTAGTCACCGCCGCCATGCAGCGCACGCCGTCGTCCGCCGCCGTCGCGCGCACGAGGGAATCCGTATTGCTGTTCTGTTCGTCGCTCAAATTTCTTCCCCTTGCAGTTATTTTCTACACCCCGCCGACAGGTCGGGCAGCGCCTGTCCATCGACGGCGCACCATTCGCCGCACCACAAAATTTCCCGCCCGTCTGAAAAAGTTTTTCGACCCGCGAAACACTTGTGCCGACCCGTTGAAACGGGGCGAAAGGAACTATTTTGATGCTTTAAAGCGGGTTCAAGTTGGGTTAAGGTAATCTCTTAGATTCCCCACCATATTCCGCTGAAAAGAAAAGTTGATACAATATGTTGGGGCCGGGTATTGACAGCCACAGGCGCGCTATGTATACTCCGCTCCGCTTGATGACGAGAACGTCGAAGGCCGCTCACGCGGCGACTCCCGGAGCGCGTGCGGCACGGAAATCTATCGCTTAACGTTCAAGCCAACCGCAGTTTCCGCACACACATTGTTGTCCACGGCGCGCGTGCGCGTGCTGCCCGCGCCGGATTGTATAGAGCACAGACTTTAAGGACTCGCGCGCCCAAAAATGCCGCGCGGGAAAGGCGAATTTGAAGATGAGCACAGTTGTCGAGCCGAACGCCCCCCAGGGTCATCCGATTCCCACCGCCGCCGCCCGTCGCGCGTCGAAGCAGAGCCACGAACTCGGCCTCAACGCGCGCAAGGTGATCAGCAAACGCTATTCGCTGAAGGACGCAAAAGGGAATCCGATTGAAGAGTGGCCTGACGTGGTGCGCCGCGTCGTCGGCCACGTCAGCCTGGCGGAGACCGATTCGGAGAAGCGCGACGAATTCTACAGCCGCATGGCCGAGATCATGCTGCGGCGCGAATTCGTCCCGAACACGCCCTGTCTCGTCAACGCCGGGAAGCCCAACGGCCAGCTCGCCGCCTGCTTCGTGCTCGACGTGCCCGACTCAATCGCCGGTATCATGAAGACCGCCACCGACGCCGCCATCATTCACCAGACGGGCGGCGGCACGGGTTTCACGTTCGAGAAGTTGCGCCCCGTCGGCGCGATGGTGCGCTCGACGCACGGCGTCGCCTCAGGCCCCGTC
>DASQLU010000022.1:0-11537 GCA_035645855.1 Pyrinomonadaceae bacterium | reverse complement strand
CGCTCCATCTACGCCGCGCAACTCGTCCGCGAGGGCGTGCTCACGGAGGCGGACGTGGAGGCGATGATCAAAGAGCGCGTGGAGCGTTACGAACAGGCGCAGGCGCGCGCCAAAGAGATCGTCGCCGGAAAGCCGAAGATGACGGAGTTGCCGCCCGCAATCGTCGAAGAGGACGGATCGGAAGTCGTCGAGACGGCCGTCGCCGCCGAGACGATCCGCGAACTCGGGCACAAGATCGCCGTCGTCCCCGAAGGCTTCAACATCAACCCGAAGATGGTCAGCCAACTGGCGCGGCGCGAGCGGATGGGCGCGGGCGCGGTGCCGCTCGACTGGGCCTTCGGCGAGGCGATGGCCTTCGGTTCGCTCGCGCTCGAAGGCACGAACGTGCGCCTGAGCGGTCAGGATTCAGGGCGCGGCACGTTTAGCCAGCGCCACGCCATTCTCTACGACACGCAGACCGGCGCGACGTGGACGCCGCTTACCGAACTCGCCGCGCGCGAGAACGGGCGACCGCGCTTCGAGGTCTTCGACAGTTCTCTGTCGGAGCAGGGCGTGATGGGTTTCGAGTACGGCTATTCGGTCGTGGAGCAGCGCGCGCTCGTGATGTGGGAGGCGCAGTTCGGCGACTTCTCGAACGGCGCGCAGGTAATCATAGACCAGTTCATCGCGCCCGGCGTGGACAAGTGGCAGCAGCCTTCGCGCCTCGCTCTCCTCCTCCCGCACGGCTACGAGGGGCAGGGGCCGGAGCATTCCAACGCGCGCCTCGAACGCTATCTCCAACTCTGCGCCGAAAACAACATGCAGGTCTGTTACCCCACGACGCCCGCGCAATATTTCCACCTGTTGCGGCGACAGGTGCGACAGGAGATCGCGCGCCCGCTCGTCGTGATGACGCCGAAGAGTTTGCTGCGCCTGCCCGCCGCCACCTCTTCCGTCGCGGAGTTGACGCAGGGCGGCTTCCTGCCCGTCATCGACGACGCCGAGATCGCGGACACGGCCGAGGTGCGGCGCATCGTGCTGTGCAGCGGCAAGGTCTATTACGATCTGAACGCGGCGCGCCTGAAATCCGCAGACCGCCGCGTCGCCATCGTCCGGCTCGAACAGTTTTACCCGTTTCCGGAACGCTCCCTGCGCGAAATCTTCGCGCGCTACCCGCAGGCGGATCAACTCGTCTGGGCGCAGGAGGAGCCGAAGAACTACGGCGGCTGGCACTTCGTCGAGCCGCGCCTGATGAACATGATTCGCGCTTGCGAGCGACCCTATTACGTCGGGCGCGCGGCCTCGGCCAGCCCCGCCACGGGTTCCTACACCATTCACGAACTGGAGCAGCGCGAACTCGTCAATCAGGCGCTCATCACCGACGCGCCCATCATCTCCAACGCCAGCACCGACAAGTACGCGGGCGAGGCCGATTCATAAAAGCGACGTGGAGAGCCGCCCGCAGTTCTGTCGAGAACTGCGGGCGGCTCTTTTTTTTGCCGGTCGCTCCGGTTTACCGCGCGGCGACGAGGAACACGTCCTGCGCCCGGCGGCCGACGCGCGCGAGGCACGCGTCCTCCATCTTCGGGGGTAGCGGAATCAATTGCCGTGTTCGCCGGCTCGTCTGGTTTCCTTGAAGTCCAGGCGCGGGCGGGCAAATGGGCGGCGACGTTTCCTCTCCGGAAAGCGAATCGTCACTGACCGGAGTTGCGAGAGATTTTTCTGGCTGTCTTCATGTAACTGACCTTGCGGCCGGCGATAAAACCCGAGCTGTCGCCGAAACTCACCGTGTCGAAGTAAAGCAAAATGTTCCGGGTGGCTTCCGTAGAAAAGTTCAATCTCCGCTTCATGTTCTCAAGCCCCGACACATGCTCGCGGGGAACGCGAAAGACATAACTTTCTCCCGGCCTCAGAGCCTTATCGGCGGGCGTCGCAACTCTGGCGACGTGCATCAGGTTGTCGTCGCCGTAATCGAGTGTAAACCCGACGATTGAGCGTGCCGGGGTCAGACCGTCCGCTCTGGGTTCGGCGGGCGGGGCTGCGATGTCGGGAAACTCCATCATCAGCGATATGAAGTAGATGGGTTTGCGGGAGACGTTCTTTACTTCGATCTCCAGATCGCGCAGCCAGTCGTCTCCGTCGTGGAGATTTTTGATTTGGCTGATTATCACCGGCATCCCCTCGAACGTTTTCTGAGCGATCTTTCTTTCTTTGGCCGGAGTCTGGGCGGCGGCCGGCAGCGCAATGGCTCCGCAGAGTATCAGGCAGGGTAGAGACAGCATCGGCAGCCTCCGCTTGAAACGCATGGGAAATTTCATGTCTCTCCTTTCGTCCTCACGCCGAACGCACGCCGAACGCCTGCGTCTTATTCCGGCTTCTTCGCGGGCGGCTGTTCCTCTTCGGTGAAGTCGCCCTCTTCGATAATCTTCACCTCGCTGCCGAAGCGTTGATAATTGCGGAAGCGGATTTCATTGCGCGACTGGTAAGTCTGTATCTCCGTAACTTTTCTTTCGCGGCGCGGGTCGTAAAAGGTAACGGGCACGGCGACGGTGAAGACGGCTTCGGCGAGGACGGGCAGCAGGTACTGTTTTTCGTTGATCGTCACCCAGTCCAGATCGATCTTTTTGTCGAGGCGACGGATGGGGAAGCCCGACTCGATCTCGGTCGTCGTGTATTCGGTGCGCAGCACGCGAAACGACTCGCGGTCGATCCAGACGCGCCCGCGCAAGCCCGTCACGGTGTCGCGCGTCGCGCCGTCGCCGGCAAAGCGCAGGCGGTTGGCGTTCTTGTTCTTCCCGATGGCGAAGTTGTAGATGAGCGTGCGGCGGCCGCGCAGAGTGTCGGTGTCGACCGGCTGAAATTCGGTTTCGCTCTCAGGCTTAAAGAGCGTGAGGAGGAGCGAAGCGAACTCGCCGGTCGTCGTCGAGCCGCCCGCCTCGTCGTAGCCGCCGCGTTCCTTCGGCGACTGGGCGGCGGGAACGCCGTTGATCGAGAGGAGCTTGTATTGCTCGCCGCCCGCGCTCTCGCGGTAGCTGGCGGCGACGGTCAGTTGATCCCGCTGCGACCAGTTGTGCGTCTCGCCGCGCGCGAACGAACGCCGCACGAGTTGGCGCACGACGAAATCCGGCATCCCGCCCGCCGCCGCGAGCGTGGCCTGGCGCGCGCGCTCCAACACGTCGCGCGCCTCGGCCTCGGAGGGACGCGACGCCGCGCCCGCCGGATCGGTGCGCCGCCGCGCGGCCTCTTCGAGCGTGCGCCGCAAGAGCGCATCGTTGCCGCTCTTGGTGGCGACGATGCCGCGGATGCCGCTCGTCAACTCGAAACCGATGCCGCGCCGCCGTATCTCTTCGATGATCTCTTCGAGCTTCTGCGGCTGCGCCGGGAGTTGATAGACGAGGCGCACGAGTTCCTGGCTCGTCAGCGGCTTCTGCGCCGTCTGCGCCGCGCCCTGGTTGCAGCAGATGATGAAAAGCAACGCGCCGGAGAGCGTGCGGAAAAATGCGGACGTGAAAATTCGTTGGTTCATAAAAAGAGACTGTTCTTTGTCAGTAGTCAGTAGTCAGTTGTTATCCGCACTCGTCCGTGTTCGGTGCAATCTTTAGCGAGACAGTTAATGCAGCATAAACAACTGACAACTGACTACTGACAAAACTTTCCTATCGCCCGCGCGAGAATTTCGACGCAGGCTTCCAGTTCGGCCGCGGGCACGAACTCGCCCGTGCGGTGCGCCGTCTGAATTTGGCCGGGGCCGAAGACGACCGCCTCGGCGCCCATTTCGATCAACTGCGGGGCTTCCGTGCCGAAGGCGACCGTGCCCGGCGCGTGCCCGCTCAAAGCCTCCAACTCGCGGACGAGCGGCGAATCCGCGCGTGTCTCCATCCCGGCGTCGAGCCGCTGAATTTCGATGCGGCAATCGAAGTCCGGCTCGGCGGCGCGCAAACTTTCCAACTCGGATTGGATGAGTTCAACGGCGCGCATGGCTGCCTGACCGGGCACGGGTCGCCATTCGAGCGTGAAGCGACATTCGCCCGCGATGATGTTTTTGGCCGTGCCGCCCTCTATCCGGCCGACGTTGAGCGTCGTGTAAGGCGGATCAAAAGCGGCGTGCGGCTCGGCCTGTAACATCCCGGCCACGCGCTCGATGCGCGCGACGAGCCGCGCGGCGCGAAAGATGGCCGACGCGCCGAGCGCCGGGTATGCGCTGTGCCCCTCGCGCCCGCCCACGCGCACCTCCGCCAAACAATAACCTTTCCCCGCGCGCATCGGCCGCAGCGAAGTCGGCTCGCCCACGATGGCATAGCGTGCGCGCAACGCGCCCGACTCCGCGAGTTGTTTCGCGCCGAGGCAGCCGATCTCCTCGTCCGCCGTGAAAACGAGCGCGAGCGGCCGCCGCAGGGTTCCGGGATCGAATTGCCCGATTGCCGTCAAAGCGGCCGCGATAAAACCTTTCGTATCGCACGAGCCGCGCCCGTAGAGCTTACCCTCGCGCTCCGTGAGCGTCAGCGCCTCAGTCCAGGCAGAATCATAAGGCACCGTGTCCGTATGGCCGACAAGCGCGAGTTCAAGCTCCATCCGCTCGGCGTCCGACTGCGCCGGGACACAGACGAGATTGAACTTCTTGACGCCCGAAGAGTCCGTGTAGGGAAACATGCGCGCGCGCATCCCCGAGGCTTCGGCGCGCGCCGCCAGGTAGGAGATGATGTCCACGTTGGAGCGCGAGGAGACGGAATCGAAGCGGACGAGTTCGGCGAGTGTCTGTGCAACCTTCATGTCGAATTATTCCGGCTGCCGCCGCCATCGCGCCACAGCCTGCGCTGTAAATTTGTGAAGCGTCCGATGATCTCATCCTGCGCCGGGTGGCGTCCATCTTCAAGGATGCAACGGCCGCCGACGTACGTATCGCGCATGGCGGTGCGGGCGAGCGAGAAGACGATGGCGGGCAGCAGATCGTCGGTTCCCGCTCCGGCGATTGAAGAATCGTCGAGCGCGACGGTGAAGAAATCGGCGGGACGCCCAGCTTCGAGCGCGCCGCCGTTCGCGCCGATGGCAGCCGCGCCGTTCGCAGTCGCACAGTTGAAAAGGCGCGCGGCGAGCGCGTCGAGACCGTTCGCGCCGTCGCTCGCGTCGTTGTTCGCGCCGCCGTTAGCGCCGCTGTTCGCGCCGCTGTTCGCTTCATCGTTAGCTACGTTGTTCGCGCGGAGGCCGCTCGCTTCAACGTTCGCTTCGGGGGCGAGCACGGCGCGTTCGAGTTTTTGCAGGCGCAGGTGGTATTCGAGTTCGCGCGCGTCTTCGAGGAGATCGATCTGCGTGTGGCTGTCGGTGCCGAGCGAGATGCGCACGCCCGCGCCGATGAGCAGGTCTGCGGGGACGATGCCGTCGCCCAGGTTGCGTTCGGTCGTGGGGCAGGCGCAGACGTGCGCGCGTGCACGGGCAAGCGAGCGCGCGTCCGCCGGCGTGATGTGGACGGCGTGGACGGCGGTGAATCGTTCGCTGAGCAAACCTTCATGGGCGAGCAGCGCGACGGGCGCGCGCCCGTGTTCCTCCGTGCAGGCGGCGACCTCGGCCGGTTGCTCTGCGACGTGCATGTGGACGGGCAAACGATGCGCGGCGGCGTAGGCGCACACCGCGCGCAGGTAATCGAGCGGCACGGCGCGCACGCTGTGGGGCGCGACGCCGACCCACGCGACCGGCGCGTTTTCCGCGTCTTTCGCGTTTTCCGCGGCGGCCGTCGCGGTCTCCGGTCGCGCTCCGGCGTTTGCGCGCGCGGCGCGTGCGAGATCGCTCCTGAGTTGTTCGGTCTGCCTGAGAAACGCTTCCGGGTCGGGTTCGATGAAGCGCGCCTGTCGCCGGTCGGGCGACTTGCGCCAGCCCGCGCGCGCGTAGGCGACGCGCAGGAGCGCGATGCGTATGCCGACATCCGCGGCGGCGCGGACGACCTGCCGCGCCAACTCGTTTTCATCGGCATAGGGCGCGCCGCCGAGCGCGCGGTGCAGGTAGTGAAACTCGCCGACGGCCGTGATGCCGCTCGCGGCCATTTCGAGGAAGGCCATGCGCGAGGCGTCGTAAACGTCTTCGGGCGAGAGGCGCGTGGCGGAGGCATACATCATTTCGCGCCACGTCCAGAAGGAATCGTGCGCGGCCGAGCGGCGTTCGGTGCGCCCGCGTATGACGCGCTGAAAGGCGTGTGAATGCGCGTTGACGAGGCCGGGCAACAGGGCGCGCCCACGCAGGCGCACGACGCGCGCCGCGAGCCTTTCGGGGTCGCGCGCGAGTTGCGTGATGCGCCCGGAGCCGTCTGCGACGAGGGCGAGGCCGCTTTCAAATCGCCCGCCCGTGTAGATGAAGTCGGGCAGCCACGCCGTCAATGTCAAATGATCGTCTGGCAAAGATTTTCTTAACCGTCTGCGCCCGCCGTCAGGCACGCGTCGTCTCGAAGTCGTCGTTAAAAAGCAGGCGGCCACGCGGCCGAAACGTGTGCCGGGTCGCGCTGCCGGCGCGCGCGTCCAAATGCCCGACGGCAGGGACGCACTCCGCGCCGTCGAGCATACAACACGACGGCGAAGGGTAAGAAGTTGACGTTGGTCGGACGTTTGTAGCCCGCGCAGTTCGTAGCCCGTTCTACGCGATTCGCGGCTCACGGGCGGCGGCTGGAAGATGAGTTGTCGCGGACTAACGCGAGAGGCGAAACAACCGGCTATTGACTGCTGACTACGGGCAACCGACAACCGACGCCCGACCGCACTGACGCCTAATCGCACTGACGCCTGACCGGCTGGCCGCATCTAATAATTTATGAATAGCAATGTGGGCAATTTGAAGACATACGCGGGATACGCGAGGCGTTTCGGGCGGCGTTTCGTGGAAGAGCGTTTGCGCGAACGAGATGTGCCGGTTGCGCCCGCGCCGCACCGCCCGCGCCCCGCGCAATGGAGCGACGAACGCCTGACCGTGGCCTGGCTCGGCCACGCCACGGTGCTCATCAATTTTTACGGGACGTGGCTCGTGACCGACCCGGCGCTCAGGGCGCGCGTCGGCGTGCGCGTGCCGGGCATCCTGACCATCGGGCCACGCCGTCTCGTGCAGCCCGCGCTCGGCGCGCGCGAGTTGCCCGCGCTCGACGCCGTGCTCGTCTCGCACGCGCACATGGATCATTGCGACACGGGCACGCTCGCGCGGCTGCCGCGCAACACGCGCGCCGTCGTGCAGCGCGGCAACGGCGACCTCGTGCGTCGCTTCCGGCGCGTGGACGAATTGGCCTGGGGGCAGTCGGTCGAAGTGGGCGGCGCGCGCGTCGAGTCAATCGAGGTGAACCATTGGGGGGCGCGCAAGCTGACGGACAGCCAACGCGGTTACGGCGGTTTCCTCATTGAGAAGAACGGGCGCGCGATAGTTTTCGGCGGCGACACGGCGGACACGCGCGCCTTCGCGCGGCTCAGGAATCGTGCGCGCGTCGTGCTTGCGATGATGCCGATTGGCGCATACGACCCGTACATCCACGCGCACGCCAACCCGGAACAATCCTGGCGGATGGCGCGCGAAATGGGCGCGACCTACATCCTCCCGATGCACCATTCGACCTTTCGCCTCAGCCGCGAGCCGGCGGGTGAACCCGTCGCACGCCTGCACGCCGTCGCCGCACGCGAACGCTGGCGCGTGGCGTTGACAGAGATCGGGCAGACCTGGAGCTTGCCGGAAGATTAAAGAAGATTAACGCGACAGGCGACGTAGCAGGAGCGCGCACGCCGTAATCGATGAGACACGCAGGGGCGGCGATAATGTGAAAGACTTTATCGCCGCCCCTACGCGTTTGTTCGCGTTTGAGTTGAACGAATAAGACGCTACAAGCGCGTGCGCGCGCTTCGGCGGATGCCTCGTGCGACGACGTGCAATCTGCTACGAGTGCGACAGCGCGCAATTTGCCACGAGGGCAAAAGTCGCGGGCGATTGGGCGCGCGTCTAGCGTTCGCTGTGCCGGAAAGTTTTGGGCAGCGTGGGAGCGGAGCGTTGATGATCGCTCAACATGCGCGCGTAGCATTTGAGGCACATGCCGCGAGAGTTTTTGGTGTCGAGGCGGCGCACGACCACGCCGCACCAGGTGCAAATTTCCTGATAAATCGTCCCCGTCAATCCTTCGTTCTTGTTCATCACACACCTCTGGCCGGAATTGAGTTTTAAACGTCGCTCAAAGGGGGATTGCGTGTAAGTTTAAACGTCGCGCGCGGCTCGCGTCTGTACGCGTCCGTACCACTTTTGCGGCCGGGTTCGCCCCTTGTGCGCGACAGCGGACAGACCCCGCCGTGCGCCGCCCGCTAGACTCGTTTGCTTTCGCCCTACAGAATTTCAGACGTGCGCGGACTCGGGAAGCCCGGTCTTCCCGACCGCCGGCGCGATTCATCCCGCCACGCGGACGGTTTTCGTCTTCGCGCGGGCGCGCGGATCAATTCGGCGGGCGGAAATAACAGCAACAAAATGCGAAAGGGAGAGGACAGCCAATGGCGGAAGAAGAACAAGAGGACAAGCAACACACCATGCCCACGCAGCAGCAGGACGTGCGGCCGGGCATCGAGGCGGAGATGACGCCCCGCCCCGTCGCCGACGACGCGACGCACATCGGCAGCCGCAAGCTCGAAGGCCGTGTCGCCATCATCACGGGCGGCGACAGCGGCATCGGCCGCGCCGTCGCCATCGCCTATGCGCGCGAAGGCGCGGACGTGTGCGTGATGTATCTGAACGAGCACGAGGACGCGCGCGCGACCGCGCGGCTCGTCGAGGCCGAAGGGCGTCGCTGCCTGTTGATCGACGGCGACGTGGGCGACGAGAAATTTTGCCGCGCGGCCGTGGATCGTGCGGCGACTGAATTGGGGCGTCTGGACGTGCTCGTCAACAATGCGGCCGAGCAGCACCCGCAGGACGACATCGAACAGATCAGCGCGGAGCAGTTGGAGCGCACCTTCCGCACGAACATCTTCGCGATGTTCTATCTGGTGAAGGCCGCGCTCAGGCACATGAAGGCCGGCGGCGCGATCATCAACACGACCTCTGTGACGGCCTACAAGGGCAACCCCGAACTGCTCGACTACTCATCGACCAAGGGCGCAATCGTCGCCTTCACGCGCTCGCTCTCGCAGTCGCTCGTGGAGCGCGGCATCAGGGTCAACGCGGTTGCGCCGGGGCCGATCTGGACGCCGCTCATCCCTTCGACGTTCCCGCCGGAGAAGGTGGAGACGTTCGGCGCGAACGTGCCGATGAAGCGACCGGGGCAGCCCGAAGAGGTCGCGCCCGCCTACGTCTTCCTCGCCTCCGACGACGCCTCGTACATGGCCGGGCAGGTTCTGCACCCGAACGGCGGCGAGGTGGTGAACGGGTAAAGGGAAGGGATGAGGGCGGAGGGATGAAAGGAATGCCGTCAGTTGTCCGTGGTCAGTCGTCAGTTGTTCAAGCCGACCTTTATCAACTTGTGTAATAACCACACGCAACTGACAACTGACCACGGACAAAGAACAATTTCTCATTCATCCTTCCGCCCTCATCCCTCTATGCAAACGTGCGGCGAAACAGCGCGACCATGTCCGCGAAGGCGGCGTCGGTCGCTTCCGGGTCGTAGCGCGCGCCCTCGTCGCGCATGAAGGCGTGTTCGGCCGGGTAGAGTTTGAAGGAGTGTCTGACCTGTGCGGCGGCGAGCGTGCGTTCGATGCGGGCGCGGCCGTCGGCGGGAACGTGCGGGTCGAGCGTGCCGAAGACGAGGAGCAGTTCGCCGCGAATTTCCGCGGCGCGTTCGAGCGAGCGGGCGTCCTCGTCGCGGCCTAATTTGCCGTTGTGGATTCCCGTGCCGTAGAAGCAGGCGGCGGCGCGCACTTCCGGTCGAAGCGCGGCGCGGAAGGCGAGATGGCCGCCGAGGCAGAAACCGCCCGCGCCGAGTTTGCCCGGCGCGACGCGCGGGTGCGCGCCGAGGTAATCGAGCGCGGCGCGGCAGTCCGCATCGAAGTCCGCGACGGGAGTGTGGGCCGCGCCTTCGAGTCCGCGCGTGCGCCCGGCGTCGTCGAACGGGATGACCGTGCCTGCGGGTTCGTGGCGGTGATAAATTTCGGGCGCGGCGACGACGAAGCCGTAACCGGCGAGCCGCTGGGATGCGCGCAGCATCGGCCCCGTCAACTGGAAGATGTCCGAGTAGAAAACGATGCCCGGATACTTACCTTCCGCTTTCGGCGCGGCGACGAGCATACGCATGGGGCTGCCGCCGACATCAATCTCGACATACTCGGTCGTGATGATCATAATCTCTCCACAAGCTCTCCGTGAGTTTCACATCTCTCTTTGCGCCTTTGCGCCTTTGCGTGAGACTTACGTTTCCCAAAGAAGTTAACGCACGCAAAGGCGCAAAGGCGCAAAGGTAAGATGGGTTGCAGGTGTCGGTGCGCTTCTCAGTCGCGCAACTCGGCGGTGTTTTTGAACTGCGGCGGGCGGCGATGTCTGGTGGCCTGCTCGAAGGCGTAGGCCAGCCGGATGAGCACGGGTTCGCTGTAGGCGCGGCCGAAGAAGGAGATGCCGACGGGCAGACCGTAGACATAGCCGGCGGGGACACTGATGTTCGGGTAGCCGGCGACCGCCGCGGGTGTGGAACTGCCGCCGGAGAAGTGGTCGCCGTTAACGAGGTCGGTCGTCCAGGGCGGCCCGCCGGTGGGCGCGATGATGGCGTCGAGACGATGTCTGGTCATCGCGGCGTCGATGCCTTCGGCGCGCGAGAGGCGGTGATTTTTGGCGAGCGCGGCGAGATAGGCTTTATCCGTGAGCGCCCCTTTCGCCTGCGCCTTGAGGAAAATCTCCTGCCCGAAGTAGGGCATCTCGCGCTCGCGGTTGCGCTCGTTGAAATCGATCAATTCCTTGAGCGAGCGCGGCACGCCCGCGCCGCGCCCGGCCAGATACTTGTTGAGGTCGGCCTTGAATTCGTAGAGCAACACCTCAAACTCCGAGTCGTCATACTTGCCGTGCGACGGCAAATCGGCCGGGTCGATGATGGACGCGCCCGCGCCTTTCAAAGCATCAATTGCCCCGGACATCAACTTATCAACGCGGTCGTTGAAGCCGAAGAATTTGCGCGCCACGCCGATGCGCGCGCCGCGCAAGCCCGCCGGGTCGAGAAAGCGCGTGTAATCGGCGTGCGACTTGCCGGCGGAGCTTTGCGTCGCGCGGTCGCGCGGGTCAACGCCCGCGAGCGCGCCGAGCAGGACGCAGGCGTCCGCGACCGTGCGCGCCATCGGGCCGGCGGTGTCCTGGCTGTGCGAGATCGGGATGATGCCGGTGCGGCTGACGAGACCCACAGTCGGCTTGATGCCGACGAGTCCGCTGGCCGACGAGGGGCAGACGATCGATCCGTCCGTCTCTGTGCCGACGCCGGCGGCGGCGAGATTTGCCGCGATCGCCGATCCGCTGCCGGAGCTGGATCCGCACGGGTTGCGGTCCAGGGCGTACGGGTTCAGGCACTGCCCGCCCCGGCCGCTCCAGCCGCTGCTGGACTGGAAGCCGCGGAAGTTGGCCCACTCGCTCAGCGTCGTCTTCCC
>DASQLU010000021.1:0-61897 GCA_035645855.1 Pyrinomonadaceae bacterium | reverse complement strand
CGCGATGGCCCCCAGCGCGTTATAGACGTTGTGCAAACCCGGCACGCGCAAAGTCACCTCGCCCATCACCTCCTGCCCGCGCCAGACCGTGAAGCGCGAGCCGAACGGGATGTCGAAGCGGATGCCGTGCGCCGACACGTCGGCCTGCGCGCTCAAGCCGTAAGTGATGCGCCGCCGCTTGACGTGCGGGATGACGGCCTGCACGTAAGGGTCGTCCAGACACAGCACGGACGCGCCGTAGAACGGCACTTTGTTGACGAATCTGACGAAGCAGTCCTGCATGTCCTGCATGTCGTGGTAGTAGTCCATGTGCTCGCGGTCGATATTCGTGACGACCGTGAAGGTCGGCGCGAGCATGAGAAACGACCTGTCGCTCTCGTCCGCTTCCACCACCATCAACTCGCTCTTGCCCAGGCGCGCGTTCGACCCGAACGCCCCGACCACGCCGCCGACGACCACGGTCGGGTCGAGTCCGCCCGCGCCGAGCACCATCCCGATCATCGAAGTGGTCGTCGTCTTCCCGTGCGAGCCCGCGACGGCCACGGTGTCGCGCTTGAGCCGCATCAACTCGGCCAGCATCTCCGCGCGCGGAATGACCGGGATGGAACGCTCGCGCGCCTCGATCAGCTCCGGGTTGTCGTCGCGCACGGCCGTCGAGCGCACCACCACCTGCGCATCGCCCACGTTCTCCGCGCGGTGCCCCTCGCAAACCAGCGCGCCCAAGCCTTCCAAACGCTCCGTCACCCCCGAGCGCCTCATGTCCGAACCCGACACGCGGAACCCGAGATTACACAACACCTCCGCGATGCCGGACATGCCGATGCCGCCGATGCCAACGAGGTGAACGTGTTGAATGCGATGAAACATAAACAGAGCCTTAGAGGCTAGAGGTTAGAGGTTAGTAAGAAGCAAACTGCTTTCACTGACCTCTGACCTCTGCTTACCAGCTTTTCAATCAACTCCACGGTCGCCTTCGCCGCGTCCGGCCGCGCCAGTTTGCGACTCGCCTCTTCGCGCCGCGTGATCTCCGCCGGGTCGTTTATCAATTCCGCGATCTCCCGAGCCAACGTTTCGCCCGACAAATTCTCCTGCAGGATCATGCGTGCGGCGTTCGCCTCCTGCAACACTTCGGCGTTGCGGCGCTGTTCGAGCTGGCCGGGCAGCGGGATCATGATCGCCGTCCTGCCCGCCGCCATCAACTCGGCGGCCGTCGTCGCCCCGGCGCGCGAGACGATGAGGTCGGCGGCGGCGAACGCCGACACCATGTCGTCTATGTACTCGCGCACGTCGCTGCTCTCGCGCCAGCCCGCCTCCTCGTAAGCCCGCCGCACAATCTCGAAATCGAGTTTGCCCGTCTGGTGCGTGATGTGCAGCCGTTCGCGGTGCGGGGCGAGGTGAGGCAAGGCCGCGATCAACGCGTTGCTCACGCTGCGCGCGCCCTGCGACCCGCCGAACAGCAGTAAAGAAAAACGCGAAGGGTCGCGCATTTTCGCCGGAATGTCAAAGAACTCGCGCCGCACCGGGTTGCCGGTCACAATCGCCTTGCCGCGAAAGTAGGGAAGCGTCGCTTCAAACGAGACGGTCGCCGCGTCTACGAAGCGCGCGAGCCGGCGATTCGTAAAACCGGGCACGGCGTTCGACTCCATGACGAGCGTCGGGATGCGCATCAGCGCGGCCGTCAACAAGACCGAACCCGTCACGTAACCGCCCGCGCCGACAACCACGTCCGGGCGGAACTCGCGGATCAGGGCACGCGCCGCCACGAAACTCTTCGGCAGCAGCCACAAGCCCCTCAGGCGCGCGCCGATGCCCATGTTCGTCAGCCCCGCGCTTTCAATGAGCGACAACTCGAACCCCGCCTGCGGTACGAGCCGCGTCTCCAGTCCCCGCGCCGTGCCGACGAACCGCACCGCCGTCCGCGGATGACGGCTCATCAACTCCTTCGCCACGGCGAGCGCCGGGTAGATGTGCCCGCCCGTTCCACCGGCGGCGAAGAGAGCGCGCATCTTCAAACTCAACTCCGCCCCGCCGGCCGCCACGTCTGCGTCACGGGCGCACGCTCGCGACGCGGCGTCGGCGGCGCGGCAACGCGCTTGCCTGCAAGTTCTCCGCGCGATGCGGCATCGCCCTGCGCCGTCCCCTGCTGCGAGATATTCAAGAGCACGCCGACGCTCAGGAGCGTCAACATCATCGAGGAGCCGCCATAGGAAATGAACGGCAGCGGTATGCCCTTCGTCGGCACGAGCGACAGGACGACGCTGATGTTGAATAAGGCCTGCGCCACAATGCCGACGACGATCCCCAGGGCGAGCAGCATCCCGAAACGATCCGGTGCGCGCCGCGCTACGCGCACGCCGCGCCACAGAAACAGGCCGAAGACCGCGACGAGCGTCAGCGCGCCCAAGAGCCCCAACTCCTCGCCCACCACCGCGAAGATGAAATCCGAATGCGCGAACGGCAGAAACAGCATCTTCTGTCGCCCCTGCGCGAAGCCCAGTCCGTCCGTCCCGCCCGACCCGACCGCGATCAAAGATTGCACCACCTGAAAACCCGTCCCCTGCGCATCAGCCCACGGGTCTAGAAACGCCGTCACGCGCCCCTGACGCCACGGGAACAACACGATCATGAAGACGATGCCGACCAGCCCCGCCCCGCCGAGCAATCCGAGATACAGCAGGCGCGCGCCCGCCGCGAACAACAGTACGAAGCTCACGACGCCGAGCATCATCGCCGTCCCCAAATCCGGCTCCGCCGCCACCAGCAGCACGAGCAGGCCGGTCACGAGTACGCACGGCGCGAAAGTCTTCCAGAGCGCGTGCTCCTCGCCCGCGCGTCGTTCAAGGAAACGCGCGAGGAAGATCGCCAGCGCGAGTTTCGACAATTCCGAAGGTTGCAGCGAGAAGCCGCCGAGCCTGATCCAGCGGTGCGCTCCGTTGATGCGGGGGAACAAAAACACTGCGAGCAGGAGCACGACCGTTCCCGCCAGCAGCCCCGCGACCACTCGCCGGTCGCGCAGCCTCCCGTAATCGAAGTGCATCACGCCCATCATGGCGAGCAAGCCCGCCACCGTCCACACCGCCTGCCGCTTGACGTAGTGATACTGCGTGCCGTTTTCGGCGAACGCCAGATCGGCCGAGGCGCTGTAGACCATCACGACGCCAAACAGCGCCAGCCCCAGCGTCGCCGCAAACAACCACTCGTCAGCTTGTAGCTTTCTCGCCATTTCTCAATTTCGGATTGCGGAATGCGGATTGCGGATTAAGAGATCAGACAGCCGTTGTCTTTTCAATCCGCATTCCGAAGTCCGCATTCCGCAATTCCCCCACCGCTTCCTTAAACACTCTGCCCCGGTGCTCGAAACTGTCGTACATGTCCCAACTGGCGCAGGCCGGGGCGAGCAGCACCACATCGCCCGGATGTGCCGCCGCGAATGCCCGCCGCACGGCCTCGGCCATGTCCGCCACGCGGATGACGGAGGCGTGCGCGCGCAATTCCCGCTCGATGCGTTCGGCGTCTTCGCCGAGCACGACGAGGGCGCGGCATTCGCGCTCGATGAGCGGCGCGAGCGGCGCGTAAGGCGCGTTCTTGCCGCGCCCGCCGAGGATCAACACGATCCGCCCGGTGTGTTCCGCGAAGGCTTCGAGCGCCTTCAAGGCCGCATCCACGTTCGTCGCCTTCGAGTCGTTGTAGAACTCTACGCCCCCGACCTCGGCGACGCGTTCCAGCCTGTGCTCGACGGGTCTGAAACTGCGCACCGTCTCCCGCATCGAATCCGGCGACGCGCCGCACGCCAGCCCGCACCCGAGCGCGGCCAGCACGTTCTGCACGTTGTGCAGGCCGCGCAGTTGCATCTCGTCGCGCGTCATCAACACGCGCTCGCCCGCGCGCGTCCGCGAAATCAGATCGCGCCCGCCGCGCCGCAGAAACAAGCCCTCTTCCAGTTCGCGCTCGACGCTGAACAGCGTGACGTGCGCGCGCAAGCCCGCCGCCCACGAAGCGACTACCGGGTCGTCCGCGTTCAGAATCGCCACGTCCTCCTCCGTCTGGTTGCGGAAGATGCGGTGCTTGGCCGCGCCGTAGTCGGTCAGCGTCTCGTAGCGATCCATGTGGTCGGGCATCAAATTCAACACAACGGCGACCGTCGGGTGAAACTCCGCAATCGTCTCCAACTGGTAGCTCGATACCTCCGCGACCGTCCAGCCGTCCTCGCGCGAAGAGTCCACGAGCGAGATGAGCGGCGTGCCGATGTTGCCGCCCACCTGCACGGGCAAATTCGCCTCCCGCAACAACTCCGCGACCAGCGCCGTGGTCGTCGTCTTGCCGTTCGTGCCCGTGATGGCGCAGATGCGCCCGCGCAAGTGGCGCGCCGCCAGTTCGACTTCGCCGATCACCTCCGCGCCCGCCCGCTCCATGTAGCGCACGGGGATGTTCTTTGGCGGCACGCCGGGACTCGTCACGACGAGCTCGATCTGATCCATCAACCACATCGGCACGTCGCCGCCGAGCAGCCCGACGCCCTCGGCCTTCAAGGCGCGCGCTTCCTCCGTCCACTCGTCGACGGGCTTGCGGTCGTTCAAAGCGACAATCGCCCCGCGCGCCGCCAGAAAGCGCGCCGCCGCCGCGCCGCTGCGCGCCGCGCCGATGACCAGAACTTTTTTGCCGCTCAGTTCCACAATTACTTTGAGTTTTCAGTTTTCAGTTTTCAGTTTTGTGTGCTGACCTGACTGAGTTGCTAAAGATTGAATCGAACAACTGAAAACTAAAAACTGAAAACTGAAAACTGTCCTTTCCTCAACGCAGTTTCAAAGTCGAGAGACTCAGGAGCGCGAACAGGATCGCCAGGATCAGGAAGCGAAAGACCACTTTCGATTCCTTCCAGCCCTGCATCTCGAAGTGATGATGCAGCGGCGTCATCTTGAAGAGTCGCCGCCCCGTGCCCGTGTGCCGCTTCGTCATCTTGAAGAAAGAGACTTGCAGCATCACCGAGATCGCTTCCATGACGAACACGCCGCCGACGAGGACGAGGATGAATTCCTGCTTCGTCAAAATGCCGATTGTCCCGATTGCGCCGCCGATGGCGAGGCTGCCCACGTCGCCCATAAAGACGTCCGCGGGGGGCGCGTTGTACCACAGAAAGCCGAGCGACGCGCCCGCCATCGCCCCGCAAAAGACCGTCAGTTCGCCCACTTCGCGGCGATGGTCGATGAACAGTTGCCGCGCCCAACGCTCGTCGCCGCTCACGTAAGTGAACGCGGTGAGCGCGACCATCGCGATGAAGGTGACGCTGATGGCGAGCCCGTCCAAACCGTCCGTCAGGTTCACGGCGTTCGACGCGCCGGTGAGCACGATGATGATGAACACCAGGTAGAGCCACGGCCCGATGTTCGTGATCATCGAGATGTCCGTCTGTTTGAAGAACGGGAAGCTCAGGTTCCAGGAGTAGTCGGGCGAGAAAAAATAGAGCGTCGCCCACACCCCTGTGGCGATCAAAAACTGCGCGGCGAGTTTCTGTTTGCCGGTTAACCCCAGGCTCTGTCGCTTCGCCACCTTCGCGTAGTCGTCGAGGAAGCCGACGACGGCGAAGAGCGCGGTCGAGATCATTATGATCCAGACGTAGAGGTTGGAGAGCCGCGCCCAGAGGAGCGTGGAGATGAGCACCGAGCCGATGATGAGGACGCCGCCCATCGTCGGCGTGCCGCGCTTCGCCATGTGCGCCTGCGGCCCCTCTTCCCTGATCTGCTGCCCGACGTTCATCTCGCGCAACATGCGTATGACGCGGCCGCCGAAGAGCAACGAGATGAGGAGCGCGGTGACGGTGGCGTAGGCCGTGCGAAACGTAACGTACTGGAAGACGTTGAGCGCCTTGACGAAGACCGACTGCGCCCCCTGCCCGCCGGAGCGCTCGAAAATCAAATGGTAGAAGATGTAATAGATCATCCGGTAATTAAACGATGAACGCGGAACGATGAAGGATGAAGTGAAAGAGATTGATTCATTGATTCACTGATTCAATCTCTTTAGTTCATCGTTCCGCGTTCATCCTTCATCGTTTCCCTCATATCGTCCGCGCAGTGCTTCGATGATCCGCTCCGTATGTACGCCGCGCGATCCCTTCACCAGCAGCAGATCGCCCGCGCGCACCTCTTCGAGTAAAGCTGCGGCGGCCTCTTCGGTCGTCGCGAAAAACCTCGCCGCCCCCAGCCCCGCCTCGCGCGCGCCCAAGACGAGTTCCGCAGCCAGCCCGCGCACGCCCCACAGCACATCCATCCCCATCCGCGCGATCTCGCGCCCCGCCTCACGGTGCAACTCCGCGCCCGTCTCGCCCAACTCCAGCATCTCGCCCGCGACGATGAACTTGCGCCGCGCGCCGCCCGCCTCCGTCAGCGAGCGCGCCATGCTCAGCAGCGAGCGCGGGTTCGAGTTGTAGGAATCGTCGATCACGCTGAACCCGGCGGCGAATTCGATCACCTCGCCCCGCATCTCCGAAGCGGTCGCGGAAGAGAGCGCGCGTGCGATCTCGGCGGGCGCGATCTGGAAACAGGTGGCGACGGCGGCGGCGGCGAGCGCGTTCAAAAGATTGTGCCGGCCGGGCAAGCGTAACTGCGCGTCCGTGTCGCCGAGCGGAGTCCGCAGGCGAAAGCGACTGAGGCCGAAGCGCGCGCTCTCGATCTCCGTGGCCGAAACGTCCGCCGCGTTTTCAATGCCGAAGGTGAGCGCAGGGCCGTCGTGCTTGCCGCGCATGGCCGCGACGCGCGCGTCGTCGGCGTTGAGAATCGCGGTGCCTCCGGGTTTCAGGTTTTCCACGAGTTGCGCCTTGCCGGCCGCGATGTGCTCGACGGACTCGAAGAACTCCAGATGCACGGCCGCGACGTTCAACTCGACGGCGATGTCAGGCGGCGCGACCTCCGTGAGCCGCTTGATTTCGCCGAACATGGACTGCCCCATCTCCAGCACCGCCACGTCGAAATCCGAGGGGCGCGCGCCCTTCGTCTCCATCCGCAGGATCGAGAGGGCGAGGCCGAGTTCGTTGTTGAAGTTCTTCTGCGTCTTCAACACGCGCCGCCCCGTCTCGGCCAGCACGTGCGCCGTCAGGTCTTTCGCCGTCGTCTTCCCGGCGCTCCCCGTGAGCGCGACTACGCGGCCGCCCCAACTCCTGAGCGTGCCGTGCGCCACGTCCTGCAGAGCCTCTATCACGTCGTCAACTAATAAGAGACGGTCGCCGAAGGCTTGCAGTTCCGCGTCGCGCTCGATGCGTTCGCGCCGCGCGACCACGGCCGCCGCCCCGCGCTCGAAGGCTGCGGGGATAAAGCGGTGCGCGTCGTCGAAGGAAGTGGCGGTGAAGAAGTGCCGCCGGTAGTCTTCCGGCGAGAGGGCGAAGAACAATTCGCCCTCGGCGACGGTGCGCGAGTCAATCGAAAAACCCGTCAACTCTTTGTCAAAGAACTCCCGCGTCTCGCCCTCGCTCCCGTGTGCGGCACGAATTAATTGAGACGCCGTTCGTATGTTCACGCTGCTACTTTTTCCTTTGCGCTTCTTTGTTCTGCGTCGCGCGCGGCGGCGGCGGCGCGTGCCCGGCGGCGCGGCGGCTCGATTTCCGTGCGCTGCGCCTGCGCCGCAGACGCTCCCGGCAATCCACGATTCTACGTCTCAGTTCATATTGTTGACTATCTTGCGGGGGAAGTGTCATCAAGTCGCTCCATAATCGATTTTCTACCTGAGGCCGCGCCGATACGACGGCGCGCGAGCACGTTCGGCGAACGCAATTTTCCCGTCTCAATCGTTCCTTCCGAATTCGACCCGGACAATTTGACCGGCCTCGATGTGCGCGCCCGCCGCAGGCCTTTGCCCAAAGGCGCGGCCGTCGCCGTGGGCTTCGAGTTCGAGTCCGAGTTGGGCGCAGATGCGCGCCGCCTCGCGGACGCTGCGGCCGCGCATGTCCGGCATCAACAGGGCGCGTTCGGCCGCCGCCGCATAAATCACTTCGCGCAAGCCGCCCGCGCCGCGCACGCCCGCGCCACGCTCGGCCACCTGCGGCAACAACGCCCCGGCCGCAGTTTCCCGCGCGGAAGGCGCGGCCGCGTGATGCGTCGCTCCTGCGGCATCATTGGCCGCGTCGTTCGACTGCGCCTCCCGCGCCAGTTCGTCCGCGCCCGCAGGGATTTTGAATTCCGTGTCGGGCGCGATGTCGAGATAGGGCAGCACGCTCTCGGCGATGGCGCGGAAGACGGGCGCGGCCACCGTGCCGCCGTAGTAGGAACCAACCGGCTCGTCGATGACGACGATGATCACGACCGCAGGGTTATTAATCGGCGCGAAGCCCGCGAACGAGGCGACGTATTTCGTCTTCGAGTAGGCGCGCGTCGCCGGGTCGATCTTCTGCGCCGTGCCGGTCTTGCCGGCCGCCGTGTAGCCGTCAAGTTGGGCGAGCTTGGCCGTGCCGCTGACGGTCACGCTCTCAAGCATGGGACGCAGCGTGCGCGCCGTCTCCGCGCTGACGACGCGGCGCGTCTCCGGCGTCGTGCGTTGCACCATCTGCCCCTCGGCGTCGCGCACTTCTTTGACGAGATGCGGAGCCACCCGCACGCCGTCGTTGGCAATCGTGGCGAAGGCCGCCGCCATCTGGATCGGCGTCACGCCGACTTCCTGCCCGATGGCGACCGACCCCATCGAACTCGGATGCCACTGCTCCGGCTTGCGCACGATGCCGCGCGTCTCGCCCTTCAGTTCGATCCCCGTGCGTTCGCCGAAGCCGAACCGCCGCATGTAGTCGTACATGCCCTCTTTGCCGACGCGCAGCCCCAGCTTGATGGCGGCGACGTTCGACGATTTCGCCAGCGCCTCCGTCACCGTCAGCGAGCCGTAGGCGTGCGTATCGCGGATGATGCGACCGAAGAGGTTGATCGATCCCATCTGGCAGTCGATCATCTCGGTCGGTCGGGCGTGCTTCTCTTCGATGGCGGCCGCGTAGGTGACGAGCTTGAAGGTCGAACCCGGCTCGTAGATGTTCTGCAAAGCCTGATTCTTGCGCACGTCCTCGCTGATCTTGCGTGCGTCGTTCGGGTCGAAAGTCGGGGCGTTGACGAGCGCGAGGATTTCGCCCGTGCGCGGTTCGAGCACGAGCGCGGTGGCCGATTTGGCGCGCGTCTGCTCCATCGCCGCCGCCACCGCCCGCTCCGCCTGATACTGTATGTTTTGATCAATCGTCAGCACGATTGACTGGCCGGGTTCGGCCTCGACCTCGAAACTGTTGAAGGCTTTGTGGCGCGCGTCTTTGTCGAAGACGGTCTTGCCACGCTCGCCGCCGAGCGCGGCGTTTTGATAAAGCTCGATGCCGGCCAGCCCCTCGTCGTCCGTGCCGACGTAGCCGAGCACGTGCGCCGCGAGCGCGCCGTTCGGGTAATAACGCTTCGGCTCTTTCACCGCGCGCACGCCCGCCAGTTTAAACTCGTGTATGCGCGCGGCCTGCGCGGCGTCAACCTGCCGCGCCAGCCACACGAACTTGCGCTTCGATTCTCGCGCCTCTTCCAGTTGCGCCCTGAGCGGCGACTCCGCGAGGCCGAACACGGCGGCAAATTTCTTCGCCGTCTCGCGCGCATCGAACTTTTCATCCGCCGGCTCGGCCACGAATGAATCCACGTCGAGGCTGCGCGCCAGCTCGTGCCCGTTGCGGTCGAGGATCAAGCCGCGCAGGGCGTTGGTCTTCGCGGACTGCTGCTGCTGCCGGCGCGCGCGTTCGCTCAATTGTTCGTGTTGGTTGACTTGTAGATAGACGAGCCGCCCGCCGATGGCGAGCATCCACAGGATGAGCAGGAAGACGACGATAGAAACGCGACGCCGCGACACGTCGGGTCTGTTTTTCGTTTTCGCGTATGAGCGTTCGGGCATCATGGAAGACAACTTTTGCATACGATCCGCGCGGCGTGCCTGTCCGAAACTGACGGCGAAAAACTTTGCGCCCGGAGAACTCGAAGCCGAAGCGTGCGGGGGTGGCGTGGGGAGCGAACTCGAAGCGTTCCGGGCGAAGGTTGTCTCCCGGAATCAATGCGCCACGGAACGCGCGCGCGCATTCTTCGGCGCGGGCGTCGAGGCCTCGGACGCAACCCGCGTGGTCGCGCCGTCTCCGCGCGCCCGGTTTATCTGCGACGGCCGCGCCGGCTGCATCCCGATCTCGCGCGCCGCGCGATCCAGCGTCGCCGGGGCGGTCGCCGCGTTGATCTGCAAGATCAGTTGTTGCTGCTCTTCCAACAGGCGCGCCCGCTCGGCGCGCAGTTTCTCGCCGTCATAGCCGTAACGCACCGCCCTGAAATGTTGCCCGACGGCGACGACGAACCCACCGGCCATCACGAGACCGCACACGAGCATCAGGAATTGACGCTTGATGGCGCGCGTGTCGTGTGTGCGCCTGACGCCGTGATTAAAATTTTGTTGGGGGAATCTCTTCATCGCCGTCTCCAAACAAAAGATAGGACTGTTTCAGATTCACGTGACCGTGCGTTGAGACTCGGTCTGTTAAAAATTTTCAAGTCGCGCTCAGACGGCGACAATTTCTAGTTTCCGGCAGGCGCGGAGTTTCGCGCTGCGGGCGCGGGGGTTTTCATCCAGTTCCGCGTCAGTGGGGGTGACGGGTCGTCGTGTCAGTATCTCGACGGCGCGCCGCGCCCCGCAGGTGCAGACGGGCAGACGCCGATCACATTCACATTGCCCGGCCAGACGGCGCAACGTGCGCTTCACGATGCGGTCTTCCAGCGAGTGGAAACTGATGACGACCAGACGGCCGGACGGTTGTAAAAGATCGACGGAGGCTTCCAGAAACGCTTCCAGCCCTTCGAGTTCGTGGTTGACGGCGATGCGCACCGCCTGAAACGTGCGCGTCGCCGGATGAATCCGATCCGTGCGCTTGTAGCCGACGGCGCGTGCGACCAGATCGGCCAACTCCGTGGTCGTTTTAATCGCCCGTCCCGCTTCGCGCCGCTCGACGATCCAGCGCGCAATCTTTCGCGACTTGCGCTCCTCGCCGTATTCAAAGATGATGCGCGCGATCTCCTCTTCCGGCAGGCGCGCGAGCAGTTCGGCCGCCGTCTCCTCGTCGCCCTGCGCGTCCATACGCATGTCGAGCGGCGCGTCGTGGCGGAAACTGAAGCCCCGCTCCGCCGCGTCGAACTGGAGCGACGACACGCCGAGATCGGCCAGCACGCCGCTCACCTCTCTCTCGCCCGCATCTCGCAACACGCCCGCGATCTCTTTGAAGTTCGCACGCACGGCGCGGAAACGTTCGCCGAACCCGGCCAGCCGCCCTTGCGCAAACTGCAAGGCTTCCGGGTCTCTGTCAATCCCCAGGATGCGAACCGCCGCGGCCGCTTCGAGCAACGCCTCGCTGTGGCCGCCGAGGCCGAGCGTCGCATCCACGAACAGCCCGCCCCGCTCCGGCGCGAGATAGCCGACCGACTCTGCCAGCAACACGGGGCGATGGGGCGCATCCGGCCCCCCGCCAGATGCAAACATCACCACCGCCCCGTGAAGTCGTTCAAAGACCTGAAAAACCGTGACAGGTGACAGGTGACAGGTGACAAGTCAAAACAAGTGTTGCCGGGTGACAGGTCAAAACAAATGTTGCCGGGGCAGGTTTTGATATCTAACTTGTCACCTGTCACCTGTCACCCGTCACTTTCTTCTCAGATTCCGAGGCGCGCGATGGCAGCCTCGTCCTCTTCGGTGTAGGGGTCTGAGAGCAGGCGTTGCTGGAATCGCTCCAATTCCCAGACCTCCAGGTAATTCAAATAACCGAGCACCGCGACGTCGCCCATCACGCCTGCGCTTTTTCTGAGCAGTGGGTGGATGAGCACGCGCCCCTGCCCGTCGATGGTCGTCTGCTGCCCGTAATAGTTGGTGCGATCCAGAAACTTGCGCCGCGCCGTGTCCATCGAAGGCAGCAGCGCGAGCCTTTGTTCGATGCCTTCCCATTCGGTTAACGGGTAGATGCGCACGCTGTCGCCCGTCAAACTGGTCACGTACACTTCCGCCCCGTGCGTTTCCTGCAGGTGGCGGCGGAAAGTGGTCGGCACTTTGAGTCTCCCTTTGGCGTCTATGCGCGCCGTGTAATTTCCTCTTAACATAGGGCTTCGGCGTTCGGCTGGGGCGAATATTGCTTAAAAGTTAAAGTATAACTTAAACCGTTTACGCCAAGATGCTCTGAAGAGTCCACTTCTAGCCACTTTTTACCACTCGACGCGAATACTACGCTCCGTTACCGAACACTGTCAAGACCAAAAACATTGTCGAACAGATAATTTTAAGCACCATTTCGTGCATTTAGGTCGCTCCCAAAGGGCAAATTGCTTAAGCAGGAGGTCAAAAAGGTGTCTGGAGGGCTTGACTGCTTAAAATCCCGCCTGTCACTTTCACCCGTCATCCTGTATAGTTGCGCGCCGTAATTCGGACATAACACAGTGACAACCTGACGGCGACGTTTCTGCATGATTAGTTTCGGTGGACTTCTCTTTTTTGGCGCGCTCGTGGCGCTCGCCAACGTCCTCGGCGGCCTTTTGCTCACAAGGCCGCGCACCACCCTGCGCGACGCGCACATCCTGCGCTACCTGATCGCGCTCGGGGCGGGGTTCATGCTGGCCGCGATTTTCCTGGAGATTTTACCGGAAGTCGTGCGCCTGTGGGGCGAGGGACAGGAGGACATCAGCGAAGCGGTGGGAGGGGCGATGACGCTTTTACTGCTCGGCTATCTGCTGATTCATCTTTTTGAGCACACCATCGCACCCCATTTTCACTTCGGCGAGGAGACGCACACGGAGGCGATGCTCCAGCCGAAGGCCGCCTACACGGCCATCGCCGGCCTCTCCATCCACACCTTTTTCGACGGCGTTTCCGTGGCCGCGGCTTTTCTGGTGAACTTCAAGGCGGGGCTGCTCGTCTTCGTCGCCGTCCTGCTGCACAAAGTACCGGAAGGGTTTACGGCCGCGTCGATCATGCTGGCATCGGGTCGTTCGCCGCGCCGCGCGCTCTTAGCGACGCTCATCATCGGGGCGGCCACGCTCGGCGGCGTGCTGTGTGTGGCCTTGCTGCAAGCGCGCGTCGGCGGGGCGGTCAAGTACGCCCTGCCCTTTTCGGCGGGCGTTACGCTCTACGTCGCGGCGAGCGACCTCATTCCTGAGGTCAATCACATGGAGCGGAAGAATCCGCTCGTCTCGGTGGTAGTCTTCGCCGGCGTCGCGCTCTTTTACCTTTTGCACAAGCTGTTGGACGTCTGATGCCGGGCGAAAGTGCCGGGCGAGAAACCGTGAGTGCGCAGCCGCGCGCGCGGCGCGTTTTGGTTTCGGCGGATGAGCAACGGCGGAAGCGCGTCTGACTGACGCGGGCGGATACGTGTCGGATTATCGGCGGGCGCGCGCCGCGTTCGTTTTTGCCTTTTACCTTTTGCCTTGAGCCTTGTATTATCAGTTCATCCCATGCGAACCCGACGAACATATCCCGCTCTCTTAATTTTCGCCATCCTCTGCCTTTCAGGCGGTCTCGACGCGCGCGCCCAGAAGGCCACCTCGCCGCTCCCCGCGCCGACGGGCTACGTCAATGATTTTGCCAACGTCATCGAACCGGCGACCGAGGAGCGGCTGGAAATCATCCTGACGAACTTGAAGACGGTGGCCGACATCGAGTTTGCGGTCGTAACGGTGCCGACGACGGGCGAGCAGGACATTTTCGACTACTCGCTGGCCGTGGCGCGCGGCTGGGGCATCGGCCCGAAAGAGGACGAGAGCAAGGGCTTGTTGATGCTCGTGGCGATCAACGACCGGAAATATTTCACGCACATCAGCCGGCACCTCGAAGGCGACATTACGGACAGCCTCTCCGGGCAGATTCAGCGCGCGCGCCTCGTGCCGCCGTTCAAGGCGGGCGACTATTCGCGCGGCATCACCGACACGGTTGAAACTTACGTCGCGACGTTGGCCGAGAAACGCGGTTTCAGTCTGCAAGGCATCGATCAGAGTCAGGCTTACAGGCCGACGGCCTCGCAGACGCGCCGGGGCAATAGCAAAAGCGGCCGCCTGTCGCCGTGCTGCCTGGGGTTAATCATTCTCGTCGTCATTATTTTCTTCCTGTCGAGCCGGGGGCGTGGTGGCGGCCGCAGAGGCGGCGGCGGCGGGGGCGGACTCCTAGGCATGTTGTTGCTCAACTCGGTGCTCAGTAGCGGCGGACGCGGTTCGAGCGGCTGGGGCGGCGGAAGTTTCGGCGGCGGAGGCGGGGGCGGTGGCGGCGGCTTCGGGGGCTTCGGCGGCGGCGGAAGTTTCGGCGGTGGAGGCTCGGGCGGCGATTGGTAGGACAATGATGAAGTAGGAACGATGAACGTTGAACTGAAAGAAATCGGTCGAAGGTTTTTACTTCATCGTTCATCGTTCCGCGTTCATCATTTAGTTTAGGAGTGCTGATGGCTAATAAGGTAGCCCAAGAGGCTTTCAATCATTTGATCGGCGACCTGCGCGCGACGCATGGCGAAAACCTCGCGGCGGTGGTGTTGTACGGGTCGGCGGCGGCGGGCGATCATATCGATCAAAGTTCCGACTACAACCTGCTGATCGCGCTCACGCGCATTACGCCCGAAGAGTTGCGACAGGCGCAGGCACCCTTGCGCGAATGGCGGCGGCTGGGTCATCCGCTGCCGGTCTATTTCACGACGGAGGAGTTGCGCGACGCGGCCGATGTTTTTCCGATTGAGTTCCACCAGATGCAGCGCGCGCGCGTCGTGCTCTACGGGAACGATCCGTTCGCCGACCTCGTAATTCACGATCACAACCTGCGTCACCAGACCGAGTATGAACTGCGCAGCAAGTTGATCCAACTGCGGCGGCTCTACATTCCGGCGTCCGTGTCCGTCGAGAAGCTGACCGATCTGATGGGCGAGAGTTTGACGAGTTTCGCCGTGCTGTTCGCTCCCGCGCTGATGCTGCACGGCATCAAAGAGCCGCCCATTTTGAAGCACGATTGCGTGCGCGCGGCGGTCGAACATTTCGGGCTGAACGGCGAACCGTTCGAGCGCATCTTCGCCCTGCGCGAGCGGGGCGCGCCCGTCGCGTCGGACGCCGAGGCGCACGAGTTGTTCGCCTCGTATCTGGCGCAGATCGAGATCGTGACGGAGGCGGTTGATGAATTGAAAATGGGCGCGGAGAAATAGGGAGCGGATGTTGCCCGGCGGCGATCTCTGGGCTGTCTATTCTTACATTGAATAAGGAGAGAGTAATGAATAAGAGAAGATTTTTGCTGTTGGCCTGTGTGGCCTTCATCTCGATGACGGCCAGCGGGTGCGGCTACAATACACTGCAATCGAAGCAGCAGAACGTCAGGGCTAAGTGGGCGGGCGTGGAAAACCAGTTGCAGCGGCGCGCGGATTTGATTCCGAACATCATCGCGGCGGCGCAGTCGGCGGGCGTGCAGGAGCAGGTAGTTTTCGGGCAGATCGCCGAGGCGCGTTCGCGCCTGTTGAACGCCACGAGCGCGCAGCCGCAGGGCGAGGGCGGCGACAAATCGCCCGAACAGAAGGAAGCGATCATCGCCGCTAACAACAGTTTCGGCGGAACCATCGGGCGGTTGCTCTCGCTGCAGGAGGCCTACCCGGTGTTGCAGTCGAACCAGAACTTCCTGAAGTTGCAGGATGAACTGACGGGGACGGAGAACCGCCTCGCGACTTCGCGCAACGACTACACGGCCGCCGCGCAGGATTACAACACGACGCGCGGCAGTTTCCCGACCGTGCTCGCGGCCAAGCTCTACGGCTTCAAGGAAGAGCCTTATTTCAAGGCCGACGAGGGCGCACGCCAGGCTCCGCGCTTCGACCCGAACGCGATGCGTCCCAATCAGGGCAATACCAAATAAGCACAGAGGCCAACCCGCGCATCTTTTAAGCGCGGAGAGACCAAACCCGCGCGTCTTTATTGAGAGCGCATCAACACAAAACGGAGGCCGCCTTCAATCTGAAAGCGGCCTCCGATTTTTTTCAAGACCTTTTTTTACGATTGACCCGCGCGCCCACGCCGCACACACGCGCCGCGCTTCTCCGAACTTCAGAACCCGCGCGAACTGCACATGCCGCAATGATCGCAGGGCTTGCCGCCCGGTTCGACGTTGCACACCTTCTCGCGCTCGAAGAATTCCACCAACTCCGAAACGGCCTCGTCAATACCGAAACGCTCCTCGCTCGGATGCACCGCCGGGACATAAGTGCCGCTCAGCCAGTGCGCCGGATTGCCGTTGGCCGTCGAGGCGGTTTGATCAAGTTGCGGCCGGCGAACCTCCTGCGCCGGCGGACGCTCGACGTGCGCGTCGCCGTGGCGCGCGTCGCCCATTGTGCGCTCGCGCGATGGCGCGTCTTTTCCCGTGACGTGCGACTCGATCTGCGTCAGACGCTGCCCGATCTCGGAGACCGAAGCGCGCAGCGCGGCCAGTTCGTCGCCGACGTTCGCGCCGGACTCTCGCCGCGCGGGCGAGTTGTCGGGCGAGTCGCCTTTGGCGAGGCGGCTGGCGATGCGTTCGGCCAGCGAACGAGCCGGGTCTTGATCTTGGCGCGCGTTCAACGTCTCTCTCCTTTGTCCTTTTCGGCCGGCAGTAAATCTATGTAATCAACGACGCCCACGATGGCCGAATCGATGGCCGCGCCCGCCTCTTTCGTCGCGGCGGTGGACGCGCCCCAGCCTTCCTGCACGATGAGCACCATGTCGCCGACGCCGGAATCAACCGAGTCGAGCGCGACGAGGGTCGCGCCGATCTCTTCCCCTTCGAGACTCACGGGCTGGCACAACATCACGCGCGCGTTCGCGTAACGCTCGTTCTTCTGCGTCGCCACCACGTTGCCGATCACGCGCGCGAGAATCATCCTCTGCCTGTTCGCCCCCCTCCGGTGACGTGCGCGTCCGAATCGACGATGGCGATGATGGTGCAATCGGTCGGCGTGTCCTCGCGTCGAAAGGGAAAACTCGCTTCCTTGCCACGGCACCACATCACCAACTCCCCCGTGCCCGCGCCAATCGCATCAAGCGCGACGAGCGGCGACCCCTGCGGCTCCAGCCGCGCGTTGAGTGATTGCACGATGAGGAGCTTGCGCCCTTCGAGCGAATCGTTCTTCACGGTCGCCACGACCGTCCCGATAACGCGCGCCAGTTGCATAAGAAGCTGTTAGCTATTAGCTGTTAGCTAAAACATTGATCCGGCCGCCGGCCTTCAACTATCGGCACAAACATCGCGCCATCACACAGCAGTGGCATGTCGTCGCTCGGCACGCCTGCCTACGGTCTTTAAGCTAACAGCTAACAGCTAATAGCTAATAGCTAATAGCTGTTCAATCATTGACGTAATCCACCGTGTCGATAACGCCGACGATGGCCGCGTCCACGGGTGCGTCCTTCATGCCTTCGGCGAGGCGCGCGCTCGAACCGGAGACGACCAGCACGCGCTCGTGGAAGCCCGCGCCCACCGTGTCGACGGCGACCACGAAGCCGCTCGCCTCCGTGCCGTCGAGGTTGAGCGGGCGGACGATGAGGAGTTTCTTACCCCTGAGCCGCTCGTCTTTCTGCGTCGAGACGACCGTGCCGAGTATGCGCGCGATAATCATAAGCAGGTGACAGGTGACAGGTGACAGGTGACAAGATCAAAGACAGGTTTAAGACAAGTTCTTTGTTTTAACTTGTCACCTGTCACTGTTCTAGTTGTTGTCGCCGACGGGCAACGCTTCATCGACGCTGCCGTGCGGACGCGGGATGACGTGGACGCTGACAAGTTCGCCGACGCGCCGTGCGGCCGCCGCGCCCGCGTCCGTCGCGGCCTTCACGGCCGCCACGTCGCCGCGCACAATTGCCGTGACGAAGCCCGCGCCGATCTTTTCGTAACCGACGAGGGTAACGTTGGCGGCCTTCACCATCGCGTCCGCCGCTTCGATCATCGCCACGAGACCTTTCGTCTCGACCATTCCGAGTGCTTCCTGTGCCATTCGTCTGCTCCTTACATTGAAATCAAGCTGAAGAACATAAAATTATAAAACCCATCCGCACGCATTTCCTGTTCGGCCATCTCAAGCTCGTTACCGTCAAACCAGACGCCTCGACAAGCGAGACAGCGATCAACCAGCGCCGCGTTGCGGATGAACGCTTTGTCCATTTCCCTTCCATCCACCGGGCAGAAACGCTTCGGCTCATCCGCTCCGCTGATCTTCACGGGGCAACTATGGCAAATGCCGAGCCCCTCCGGGCTGACTTCTAATTGCTCGAACTTGAAAGACTCCCCACACCGGATGCAGCGTTCACCATCCAACATAGCTTGCCTCGTGTCAACTCACTGCCCGCGCAACTGTGCGGCCTCGGTCAGCAGTTGCACGAGTTCGTCGCGCGTCAAACTTATCCTGCCATTTGCCGTCGCGCCGTTCGGCGCGCCCGTGGGCTTGGCGTTCGGGCGTTCGCCGGTCGCGCAAGTGATCTGCGTCTCTTCGAGATAGCCGCACGATTGGCAGCGGGCGCGCTCGTCGAGGTAGCCGGCCTTTTCGCGGACGTGAATCAACTTCTCAATCGCGTCGGGCGGGAGATTGCTCGCCCCGCCGAGGGCGCGCGCGAGGATGGCGATCTTGGCCGTGTGTTCCAAAGTCTCCAGGCGGTCGAACGCCTGCCAGACGTCTTCGCCGTATGCGACCGCGCCGTGGTTCGCCATCAACAGCGCGTTGTGGTGCCGCACTAACGGGAGCATGGCGCGCGTCAACTCGTCGGTCGAGGGCGTGCCGTATTCGGCGAGCGGCACACAGCCCAGCGTCAAAATCACTTCCGACAGGATCGGCTGGTCAATCGCCAGCCCCGCGACGGCGAAGGCCGAACCGTGCGGCGGATGCGCGTGGCAGACCGCCTTGATCTCCGGCCGCTCGCGATAGATGAGCAGGTGCATCGCCAGTTCGCTCGAAGCCCGGCGGTCGTTCAAGGGCTTGCCCTCGATGTCCGTCAGAGCGAGCGAGTCTTCGGTCATGCGCCCCTTGTTGGTCTGCGTGGGCGTCGCGAGAATGCGCCCGTCTTCGAGACGCACGCTCACGTTGCCGTCCGAGGAGACGACGTAACTGCGTTCGTACAACAATTGGCCGACGCGCACGATCTCGCGCCGCGCCGTTCGCTCATCCATGCCGGTTCCAGACCTGTGACTTAATAGATATTGAAGTTGTACTCGACGGTCGCGTATTGCGAAACGGCGCGGCCGTCTTTCTCGGCGGGCGTAAACTCGATGTCGCGCGCCGCTTCGACGGCCTCTTCCGTCAGCCCGTCGGGTAGGGTCGTGAGCGGCACGATGTTGCGCACCGTCCCGTCGGCCGCAAGCACGAGGCGCAGCCTGACCCCACCCGTCACCGTGTTGTGACGCGCCTCGACGGTGTATTCCGGCGCGGGCTTATGATTGATCACGGCCTTGCGCGTCACGTCCGTCTGCGTATAGACCTCGCTCTCGAAGGACACCGGAGGCGGTGGCGGCATCAGTACCGCCGCGCGCTGGCGCATCCTACAAGACGACACCGACTCATACCCCGGCATAGCGACGCGGTCGGCGCGCTTCAAACCATTGCCCACAATAACGCCGACGAGCAGCGTCAGAATAAACGGCAAAACTCTTTTCAGTACGGCCATCATCTCAATAACTCCTGTTCGCGGCAAAACAACTCTAAAGCTCATTCTCTTCGCGTTGCGCGAGTTCTTCAAAGGCGAGCAACCCGCGCGGGTTCGTCGTGCTGGTCGCGGGCGGACGGGCGAGAAAGTAGGAAAGCGTTTCGAGCGAGATCGTCAAATCGACGGTCTTCAGTTTCACGTCCGGACGCTTGTGCAGGCGCGCGGGCGCGAAGTTCAGAACGGCCTTGACGCCCGCCGACATTACCTGGTTCAAGACCCTCTGTGCCGCGCGCGCGGGCACGGCGATGACGGCCACGTCGATGCGCTCGGCGCGCACCACGCGCGCGATCTGGCGCACGTCGTAGATTTTAATGTCCGCCTCGCCGACGGTCTGCCCGATGCGCGCGCGGTCGTTGTCGAAGAGGGCGACGACGGCGAAGTTCGAGGCGATGAAACCGTTGTAATTGGCGAGCGCGGTTCCGAGGTGTCCGGCTCCGACGATGCCGACGCGGTGCGCCGTGTCGAGGCCGAGGATGTTCGTGATGTGGGCGCGCAGGTCGTTGACCGTGTAGCCGACGCCGCGCGTGCCGAACTCGCCGAAGTAGGCGAGGTCTTTCCTGATCTGCGCCGAGTTGAGGTCGAACTGCTCGGCCAGCGAGCGCGACGAGACGGTCTTAATGCCGGCGGCGGCGAGCTTGTTCAAACAACGCAGGTAGACGCTCAGGCGGTTCGTCGTCAGTTCTGAAATTTTCTCCGACTTCATGCCGTTTCCTTTTCTGCCAACTCTAGTATAACGCGACAGGGGGCGCGCGCCCAAAGAGAGTGATAAAGACGCGCATCGCCGAAAGTCTTCAAGCATGAATCGTCAAACGCGAATCGATAAAATCCGTCTCCATCCATCCACAGGATTGACGAGCGGGGTTCCTCTTTCGTTGCCGCCCGTGCGCGCTTCAACTACAATCTTCAGGCACACGGAGACGCTCCCGAAATTCTCTTCTCTCGGCGGAAACACGAACGAAGAATGATCGCACATTTATCAGGAACCCTACTCGCAAAACAGGCCACCAGTGTGATTTTGGACGTGGGCGGCGTCGGCTACGAAGTGACCATCCCGGTCTCGATTTTTTACGACATGGAAGAGTTGGGCGCGCAGATTTCGCTGCGCATCTACACGCATGTCCGCGAGGAAGCCCTCCAGCTCTTCGGCTTCAAAACCGCGCGTGAACGCGAACTCTTCCAGATGCTCATCTCCGTCAGCGGCATCGGCCCCAAGTCGGCCATCGCCATGCTCTCCGGCATGAACGCCGACGAGATCATCGGCGCGATCCGCTCCAACAATCTCGCACGCCTGACCTCGATCCCCGGCCTCGGCAAGAAGACGGCCGAGCGCCTCGTCATCGAACTGCGCGACAAGATGACGACGCTCTCGCACCCCGCGCTCGAAGAGCAACTTGCCGCGCGCGATGGCGGCGGCGGCGTCGCGCCGAGCGAAGACACCCTGCGCGAAGACACGCTCTCCGCGCTCACCAATCTCGGCTACAAGCGCGACGCCGCCGAGAAAGTCGTCAACCAGGCGATGCACGAGGGCGGCGACCTCTCGGTCGAACTGCTTTTGCGCCGCAGCCTGAAATCCCTCTCGAAGGGATGAGCCGATTGTGGATTTCGGAATGCGGAATGCGGATTGAAAGACAACTTCTTTGATTTTCTAATCCGCATTCCGCATTCCGAAATCCGCATTCCAAAGTATGTCTGAAGAACTCGAACCAGCCAGCGTCCGCTTGTCTGCTCCGACGGAGGAGGAGTCGCAGTTTGAGTTGTCGCTCCGGCCTGCGCGGCTCGCCGAATACATCGGGCAGCGCAAGGCGACGGATAATCTGCGCATCTTTATCCGCGCGGCGACGATGCGGCGCGAAGCGCTCGATCACGTCCTCCTGACGGGGCCGCCCGGCCTCGGCAAGACGACGCTCGCCAACATCGTCGCCAACGAGATGGGCGCGGAACTGCGCTCGACGGCCGGCCCCGTCATCGAAAAGGCGGGCGATCTGGCCGCGCTCCTCACCAATTTGCAGGAAGGCGACGTGCTCTTCATAGACGAAATTCATCGCCTCAATCCGGCCATCGAGGAAGTGCTCTACCCGGCGATGGAGGACTATCAACTCGACATCATGATCGGGCAGGGCACGGCCGCGCGCTCCATCAAACTTGATTTGCCGAAGTTCACTCTCGTCGGGGCGACGACGCGCGCCGGTCTCATCACCGCGCCTTTGCGCGGCCGCTTCGGCATCGTTTTTCACCTCGACTTTTACAAGCACGAAGAGTTGGAACTCATCGTGCGCCGCTCGGCCGACATCCTCGGCACGGAAATCGACGAAGGCGGCGCGAAAGAGATCGCGCGGCGCGCGCGGGGCACACCGCGCATCGCCAACCGCCTGCTGCGGCGCGTGCGCGACTTCGCCGAGGTCGACTACGAGGGGCGTATCACGCAGGCTGTCGCGCACGATGCGCTCAACCGCATGGAGGTCGATACCTACGGGCTGGACGAAGTTGACCGCAAGCTGCTGCTCACGATCATCGAAAAGTTCAGCGGCGGCCCCGTCGGCCTCGGCACGATCTCCGCGTCCGTCCACGAGGAGAAAGATTCCATCGAGGAGATCATCGAGCCGTACTTGATCCAGATCGGCTTCCTCAATCGCACCCCGCGCGGGCGCATGGCTACCCGTCTCGCCTACGAGCATTTCGGGTTGAGCCAGATGCCCGCGACTCCGGGGCTGTTCGGCGTCTAGCGCGCCTGCGGCAGAGTTATGTTGAAGAGGATGCGCTCATTCACCCGTCACAATTTCGGCGTGCGTAATGCCGCGCCGTGGTTGAACATCTTCGGCCACTCGTTTCATCAATTCCACGAAAACGATCTCTTCACGCCTGCCGCCGCGATGAGTTATTTCGGCCTGCTCACGCTCTTCCCGATGCTCCTCGTGCTGCTCGCGCTGAGCAACTATTTCGGCGTGGGGAGCGAGATGCTCACGCGCGCCGTCGAGGCTTATCCCGGCTCGCGCGATTTCCTGCGCACCACCGTCCGCTCGCTGGAAAATGTCGGCACGAGCGTCATCCTCACCTGCATCGTCGTCACGCTCTGGGCAGGCTCCTGGGTCTTCAACGTGTTGGAGCGCGCCATCAACCGCCTGTGGGGCACGAAGCCGCGCGCGTTTCTGCACGGGCGCGGGTTGACGCTCGGCATGATGGGCGGCGTGGGCGTGCTGCTCATCGTCTCGGTGCTCATCACCTACCTGCTCGTCGCGCTCAAGGAGCTGGCCGAGCGGCTCCCCCTGCGCGTGCTGCAGCGTGTGGCGCTTTTGTCTCTGGTCGGCAACGCTTTCTGGCAACTCGTCTTCGCCACGGTGAGCATCGCCGTCACGGTCACGCTCTTCACACTCGTCTATCGCTTCATGCCGAGCGGGCGCGTGGAGTTGCGCGATTCGATCCCCGGCGCGGTCGTGGCCGGGCTGTTGTGGGAGGCGGCGAAATTCATCTTCGCCTCCAGCCTCCACTATTTCCATTACGATCAGATTTACGGCTCGGTCGGCGCGGTCGTCGCGGTGCTCACGTGGAGCTACGTGTCGAGCCTCATCCTTCTCTTTGGCGCACAACTCTCCGTCGTCTTCCACCAGGAGCACTCGACGGCGCACGAAGAGGTGGTGGCACGTGAGATGGACGTACCCGCCGTGCCCATGTCGCAAGTTGAGGGGAAAGGGTAAAGGCGAAGGGTGAAAGTGAAAAAGCAAAGCGGGCGGGCATCGGCCGAGGAGACGCGTCAACCGGATCGCCGTTCTCCCTTCTCCCTTTCCCCTTTCCGCCTTCCCTTTTCCCCATTTTTTCAGCCGTGCTGATTTCCGACTTCGATTACGAACTGCCCGAGGAGTTGATCGCGCAAGCGCCGCTCGCCGAGCGCGACGCCTCGCGGATGCTCGTGCTGGATCGCGCGCGCCGCCTCTGGCGCGATAGCTCCTTCACCGAATTGCCCTCGGAGCTGCGCGAGGGCGATCACCTCGTCGTAAACAACACGCGCGTCTTCCCCGCGCGCCTCGTCGGGCGGCGCGAACCCACCGGGGGTCAGGTCGAACTATTTCTCATAGAGGAGCGCGAGACGCGCGTCTGGGAAGCTCTCGCACGCCCCGCGCGCCGTCTCGCGCGCGGCCAGCAAATATCCTTCGGCGACGGCCGCCTGCGCGCGGAGATCATCGGCGCTGGCGACGAAGGCCGCCGCACCGTCAGGTTCGATTGCGCCGACGACTTCGACGCTCTGCTCGAAGAATTTGGCCGCGTCCCCCTGCCGCCTTACATCAAACGCGCGCCTGAGACGGCCGCGACGACCGCGACGAATATGACAGCCGTGAAGGTTGCAACGGATGCAACTGCTACGACGGATGCGACTGATGCGACCGGCGCGAACAGCGCGACGAATGAGGCAGTTGTGAACGGCGCGACCGTTGAGGCAGATGCGACCGGCGCGACCGACGAGGCAGTTGTGAATGGCGCAACTGATGATGTGGCCTTGAACGGCGCGACCGATGATGCGGCCTTGAACGGCGCGCGTGCCGTGCGTTTCGCGGAAGACCGCGAACGCTACCAGACGATCTACGCCGAACGTCGCGGCGCAATCGCCGCCCCCACCGCCGGACTCCACTTCACGCCCCGCGTCCTCGAACGCTTGCGCGCGCGCGGCGTCTCCGTCACGGAGATCACCCTTCACGTCGGCTACGGCACGTTCGCGCCCGTGCGCGCGCACGACCTGCGAGAACACGCTGTGGCCGCCGAGCGTTATGAGATCACGCCGGAGGCCGCCGCCGCGCTCGAAGAGGCGCGCTCGCGCAAAGAGCGCATCATCGCCGTCGGCACGACCACCGTCCGCGCCCTCGAATCGGCCGCCGCCGACTCGCGCCGCCTGACGCCCGGCGCGCGCTCCACCTCTCTCACCATCGCGCCCGGCTACAAGTTCAAAATCGTGGACGCGCTCGTCACCAACTTTCACCTCCCGCGCTCTTCCCTGCTCGTCCTCATCGCAGCCTTCGCCGGGCGCGAACTCACGCTCGACGCCTACGCACACGCCGTCGCCGCACGCTATCGCTTCTACAGCTACGGCGATTGCATGTTCATTTTTTAAGTGACGGGTGACAACTGACAGGTGACAAGATAAAATCACGCTCGACGGGCGCACGACGCGTCTAACTTGTCGCGCGCCGCACGTCGCCCTTCACTGTTCTTATGGCTGTGCTCAAAAAAATTCGCTCCCGCCTGTTTTCCACGCCGGGTGAAGCGCCCGCCGACGGCGACGTGGAGACCCACGCGCCCAACGCAACGGCGGCGGCCGACGGAGACGCGCACGCGGACGCAGCCCCGCCCGTTCCGGAGGAGCGTTACGACATACGCCCCCTCACCATCTCCCAACTCGATGAATGCTGGCGGCTCGACCAACGCTGCTTCGTCGACGGCGAAGCCTACAGCCGCGACACGTTCGAGTACCTGCTGACCTCGCCCGAATCGGTCGCCTACCGCGCCGTCACGCCCGACGGCCTCATGGTCGGCTTCATCGTCGGCCTCGTCGAACCGCAAGAGACCGGCCACATCACCACGCTCGGCGTCGCCCCCGAACACCGCCGCCGCCGCATCGCCGAACGCATGCTCAAGCGCGTCGAAGAGAGTTTCCGCCGCCGCCACGTCCGCACCATCCGCCTCGAAGTCCGCTCCGTCAACGGCGGCGCGCAGAACCTCTACCGCAACCTCGGCTACGCCGTCACCCAGCGCCTCCCGCGCTACTACTCCAACGGCGGCGACGGCCTCCTGATGCTCAAATCAATCGAATAAATAACGGCGGTTTTCCGTCGAGGCGGGCGGCTCGCTCACACGAACATCGTAGAAATTTGCGCTCCGCTTCAAAGGGGATTTGCCCATAGTTGCCGCTTTGACAGACCGCACTTTGACAGCCCGCACGCGGCTGGCTTAGTATTTCGCGCATCGCTTTGACGTTTGCGAGCCACCGCGCGGCTCATCGCGCGAATCCCTTCAAGTAACACACCACGCAAGGAAGTTTCAACATGTCGCATTACCCTCGTTACGCACGCGCAGGTCTGCGCACGTCGCGGCCGGCGTCTCTGTGGTCGGCGCGCGCTCTGCCGTTGCTGCTGTTGTTGTTGTTGACGCCCGCCGGAGCGGCGCGCGCCGCCGACACGGAGTACACGGGCAAACTGGAACCGGAACTCGTCGCCAACCGCGAAGACCTCGAACAGGTGACGCTCAAGCCGGTTCAGGTGTCGAAGATCAAGTTCGCCACCGCGCCGGAGGCGGGCGCGCACATCACGGCCTCGCGCCTCTATCATCCGGGGCAGGACAAGTCCGTCATTCTCGCCGCGCTCGTCGAAGTGGAGGACGAGACGCCCACGCTCTACGCCGATCTTAACCTCGACAACGTGTTGACGGACAACGAGCGTTTCGAGTTGACGCGCGACGAGGACGGCAACCCCTACATCCTCGAAGCGACGCTGAAACTGCCGCTCACGTCGGGGCTGTTCACGAGCTTCCCGCTCCACGTGCAATACCTGCGCGGCGTGCGCTGGGACGAGATGAACGAAGACGAGCGGATGTTGTTGCAGTCGAAGACGGCCTACGCGCGCGGCTACGTGGATGTGGCGGGCAAGCGGACGCTCGTGCAGTTCGGCTACAAACCGCAGTCGAAGAAGATCAGCGCGACGAACGGCTGGGTCGGCGTGGACGGCGACGGCGACGGCCAGATCGACATGGATCGCTTCTCGCCCGAAGCCGCGGAGGCGCGCGAAGAGACCATCATCTTCCGCGTCGGCGACCAGTACGTCTCGCCGAAGCGCGTGGATGTGGAGAAGAACGTCGTCACCCTGCGCACGCACCCGGCCGCCGACTACAAGCGCGTCGAACTGCGCATCGGCGGCGAAGTGCCCGATTTCAACTTCACGGACTTTCAGGGCAAGAAGCGCAAGCTCTCAGAGTTTCGCGGGAAGTATGTGCTGATAGATTTCTGGGGGTTGTGGTGTCCGGCCTGCCGCAACGAGTTGCCCTATCTCAAACTCGCCTACTCGCGTTTTCAGGCGCGCGGCTTTGAAATCCTCGGCATGAACACAGACCAGCCGGAGATGATCCCTTCGCTCAAGGCCACGCTCAAGCAGAACAACCTGACCTGGACGCAGGCGCAACTCGACAGCATCCGCGAGGTGATCCGCAGCTACCGCATACACCTTTACCCTTCCTCGCTGCTCGTCGATCCGGAGGGCAAGATCGTCTCGCTCAACCAGACAAAGAAGGGGCAGCCCTCTTTGCGCGGGCAGGAGTTGATCCGCTCGCTCGACCGCCTGCTGCCACCTTAAAACCTTTCACCACGCGGACACGGAGAAGAGACGCGTAGAGGACAGAGGGGGCACGGAGGAAAGCAAGACGATTCGAGATTTCAAATTTGAAATCTTCCGCAAGACGATTCGAGATTTCAAATTTGAAATCTTCCGAATGCTTTTTCCATCTCTTTAGATTTCAAACGCACACAAAGCGAGAGGCGGCGGAGTGGAAATCTCCGCCGCCTCTCGCTTTGTTAGCCGCTCTGCGGCTCGCGCCGCTTAGGGGGCGGAGGCGAAGGCCAGATCGGTGATCAGGAGCGAGCCTTGACCCGTCTGATCGAAGTTGAATTTAACGGAGCGTATGTCCGACAAATTGATGCCGGTGAACGACGTGAGCGGGAGGCGCACGGTGTTCAGGAGAACTTTCGGCACGGGGCCGACCGAACCCGGCGGGTAGAAGAGCGCGCCCGACACGTCGCCGACGCGCACGCTCGCGGTCGCGCCCGTGCCGTCCGTCAAAACGACCCTGAAATTCTGCGGCGTGTTCGCGGCGTTGCGCGTGTCGCTGAAGTTGACGCTGACGCGAAACTGTAGAGCCTGGAAGGCGCTCACGTCGCGCGCGCCGAGCGGCAGGTCGTTCGTGTAGGTCGAGCCGAACGCTCCCCAGCCGGTGCGAAGCTGGCTCAGGCCGCGCAGGGTTGAGCGCGCGCTGGCGACGGTGTGCGGCTGTCGCGAGGTGGATTGCGTCGAGGGCAGGCAGTGTTGCGGCTGCGGCGAGTTGCCGCCGCACAGGTCGTGCGGGGTCAGCCCGCTTTGCGCGGTCGCGCCGCCGAGCGTGTTCGTCGTCAGGTTAGTGGCGGTGAGCAGGCGGTTCACGTCGCGACGCTTCGTGGCCGCGTCGGGCGCGTGATAGGAGACGTACAAATTCGTCGTTTGAGCCGAGGCCGGGGGCGGCGCTTCGCCCGTCAGGATCGGCAGGAACTGCGTCTCGCCGCCGACGTAGGCGCGCATGAAGGCCGACGTGTAAGCCAGTCCCGTGCCGCGCTGCTGCGCGCTCGTGAGACGCTTGTTGCCCGTGGCAGTGCCGCAGTGGCCGTCGAGCGAACCGCCCGTGACATAGCCCCAATCGTCGGCCGTGCCGGCGGGGAACATGCCCGGCGTCCAGACGGTGTTGTAGAAGTTGTGGTTCGCGCCCATCACCTGAATGGTGTGTTTCGCGCCTGTGTCGCCCGCGACGTTGTAGCGCGCATCGTCGTAGAAGTGTACGCCCTGATTATCGCTCACGTCGCCGTCGCAATAAGGCAGGATGACTTCCAGCGCGGCGTTGTTGACTACGGGTCGGTTGAAGTCCACGGGCGCGAGCGGGAGCACGGCCTTGATCGTGTAGGGCGAGCCGAGCGAGGCGTTATAGACGTAATGCTTGACGACGCCTTCGCCGCCGCGCGAGTGTCCCATCGTGCCGACTTTGGTGAGATCGAATTTGCCGACGAACTTCGTGCCGAAGGGCGCGGCTCCCGTCGTGTTGAAGGTGCGCAGGCGGCCGAGGTGATGCTGGATCAGTTCGGCGCGCGCCTGCATGCCGAGATCGTTCACGTTGTTGTCGTAGGCGTTGATGCCGTTCGCGCTGACGGAGACGACGACGTAGCCGTTGCTGGCGAGCTTCTCGGCGATGTAGTCGTAACCCTGAAAACTGGGGATCGGTTGCTCGGTCGAGCGACACGGCCAGCGCAGCGCGGCGGTCGAACTGCGGTAGCAGGTGGCGTGGCGTCCGTGCATGAAGACGATGACCGGGTAACTCGCGGCGAGCGCCGTCGGGTAGTGGACGGAGGCGCGCACTTCGACGGCGATGGGAAAGCCGGAGGGTTGGAAAACCGAATCCCCGTAGTTGTACTCTTCGCGCGTCACGGCATTGGCGCCGGTCGTGCCGGGGTCAGGGGTTTGCGCGCGCAGCGACGTTACGCCGGCGGTCGAGAGGAACATCAGGAAAGCGAGGGCGATGAGGTGCTTGATGCGTAAAGTTTTCATTATTACTGATTACCCCCTTTGGCTCCGGCCAGTTTCAGCTTCTCAGGCACGGCCGTGCGGTCTTCTTTGTTCTGCTTGTCGCCGTAGGACAGGTAAATGGTCGCCCCTTCCGTGAGCGCGGATTCGTCGTAGGTGATGACGGTGATCTCGTTGAGGTCTTCGTTCTCGATGCCGTAGCCGATGGCCGTCTCATCCAGCCAGATGACGGGCGGCATGGCGCGGACGGGAAAGGGGCCGCCCGTGATGGTCAGGCGGAAAGCCCGGCCGACAGAGCGCGTCTCGCCTTTGATCGTAACGTCCTGCACGCGGGGCAGCGTCACTTCCTCGACGCGATAGCTTCTCACTTTAAACTGGCCGACCGCACGCGTGTTCGCGCCTTCGCCGAGCACGCGGCCTCGCAGTTTCAGTATGTCGGTCACGGTTACTTCCTGATTGGCGGTGGGGTCTGAGTCGGGGGCGGAAGCGGTGTTGCTCTGCGCGGACGCAAGTGAGGCGCACGCGCTGAAGAGGAACAGGAAACTCGTCGTCAGCAGGATGCTTTTCCATCCGCGTCGCCGACGGACGCTATTGACTGGGCGCATAAATCTTCTCCTTCTTGGGTAAAGGTGCAGTGCGTTACGGAGAGCGGGTACGACGCCGGTGCGGGCGCGACCGCGAGGGTATCCGTAAAAGTGGGGGTTGACAGGCGATTTGAACAGAGGACGACCCTTAACATCATCGTCCCCGGGTGAAATGTTTGAGATTGCTCGTCTGGCGCGAGACTGGTTGAAGCGAACTCGCGCAGGCGAAAATGGAATATACGAGCGCAATAACAGATGCCCCGCTGGGCGAAAAGGTTGCCCGCCGGGCGCGCAACTTTTTAACTCCCGGAGAAGCGGAAACCGCGCCCCGGAAAGTTACGCCTGACGGCGACTTTCCGGGGCGCGGTCTGGTCTTGCCGGTAAGCGTTTCGGTTAGCGTGAGCCGGCGGCGCGGAGGATGAATTCCGTGCCCGCGCCGAGTTCGAGGTCGTCGCGCCCCTGCGCGTAGACCGAACCCGCGCCCGCGCCCGCGCCGATCACCGCGCCGATGGCCGCGCCTTTGCCGCCGCCGGAGATCGCCCCGATGATCGCGCCGACGGCCGCGCCGATGGCCGCGCGCTCCGTCGTGCGATTGCTCCGGCTGTCGCTGTCCTGCACGGAGCCTTCGCCCTCGTTGTCGACGCGCACGCCGTCGTCGCCGATAGGCCGCACGCTCTCGATGTCGGCTGCAAATTCGGCCGTGCGCCCGTCGCGCAGGCGGATGCGCTCGAAATTAAAGGTCAACTCGGAACGGCCGGAAATGCGCCCGCTGCGGTTTACGCGCGAGACCGTGCCTTCGATGGTCGCGCCCGCGAACACGGAAGGCTCGCGCACGGTTAAAGTGAAACGGTCGCCCTCCCGTGCGTTCGCAGTGCTCACGTTGTTGTCGAGCGTGGCGATAAATTGCACGTTGCGCCCGATCACGAAACTTTCGTCCACGGGCGCGGGCGGGCGCTGCTCTCGATGCCTGATGACGGGCGGCGCGGAACGCGGCTGCTGCTGTTGCTGTTGCTGTCGCCTGGCCTCTTGGGGCGGCGCAGTCCGGCGGTCGCCCTGCGGTTCGCGCGCCGCATCTCTCCCCCTGCGTGCGCTCGCTGTCGTGCGCGCCGCCTCCGGCTCGCCGTAGATGTTGAAGCGCGCAACCGGGGAAATCTTGCTGTAGGTGCTTTGCACGATGACGGGCTGTGCGACGCGCGCATCGCGTATGCGGCGCGTGACGCGCAGGCGCGTGCCGTTGTCCAGAGAATCGAAGTTGACGGAAAACTCATCGTCGGGGTCGCGGCTGGCGTTTGAACTAATCATCAACTGATCGCCGTAGAGCGCGGCGCGGGTGGTGACGGTGTGACCGTCGCCGGCCTGTTCAGAGCGCGTGCGGCCGTCCGCCTCGAAGTTGACGCGTGGCGCGCGCGTCGAGCCGATGCTGATGCTCTGCCCGCGCCGTTCGATGGCGATCTGGTCGGGCGAAGTGAGGCGCGCGGTCAAACTCTCGGTGACGCGCTCCTGTTCTCCGGGCGGGAGAAAGGTGGTCGCCCGTTCGGCGGCCGCGCGCGGGTCGTCGCTGCGCGTCAGGTCGAGGCGGTAGAGGCCGGTCAGTCGCGTGTCGGTCGTCGTCGCCGCGCGCGGCTGCGGAGTCCTGCGCGCGGTGGCTGTCGGACGCGCCGTCGTCGCCGGACGCGGGGCGGTCGCGCGCGGCGAAGTGGGACGACTGCGCTGCTGCGCCGCCGCCGACAGGTTAATCCCCACGAGCGCGAACGTCAGGCTCCATGCGACTGTAAATCTGAGCTTATTCACTGATCTATTCCTCCACGGCTTCTCGGAAACTCTGTCTCGCCCCTGTCCAAAAACAGCCCGCGCCGGTGTAGGTTTTCACTACGCCGCACGACGACTCCGGCAGGGGAATGCCCGATTTTGCGGGGACGAACCTGATGCTTGACGAAAAACAAACTTGTGCCCGGCCTTACAATGCAAGTCGAAGGCCATGAGCGGCGGGAGTGAACCCGACGAATTTTTATGCCGCGCGGCGAAACAGACTCCGGCCACGATTATTCTTCCAACTTGATCTTGCCGTGAGCGATTTCCGGCGCGAAGTGGTTCAAGGAAGCACGCGCACGACGAGCGCGCGATTGTCGGCTTAGAGCGGGACGATGAAGGGGGAGCAGGACGATAAAAGCGGAGCGGGACGATGAAGGCGGAGCGGCATGATGTGGCCGCAATCTCAACTGCCGGACTTTCCCGTGCGCCCTTCGACCAGCCCGCCCACGAGTTTCACCAGAGCGTCTATGTCTTCCGAGTTGCGCTGAGTGGTTTCGGCGATGGTCACTACGACTTCGCTCAAATGGTTGAGTTGAAGTTGAGTCGCGGAGACCTGTTGTTGAGTCGCGGAGACCTGTTGTTGAGTACTTTGCTGCGCCACCGTCAAATCGCGGATTTGCTGACTGGTCTCTGCCTGCGCCGCTTCCAGCCGATCCATCCGCGCATCGAAGTTAGCTTGATTCTTGAGTAGAAACTCGATAGCTCGCTCCAACTCTTCGCCGGTCATAATCGTGAGTCCTCCTGCGCCGGCATCTTACTCGACCGTGACGGACTTCGCCAGATTGCGCGGTTGATCCACGTCGCAGCCGCGACGGACGGCGATGTGGTAGGCGAGGAGCTGGAGGGGGATGACGGCGAGTATCGGCGAGAGCAGATCGCTCGACGCGGGAATCTCGATGACGTGATCGGAGGCGTTCGCGGACATCTCGTCGCCCTCCGTCAAGACCGAGAGCACGACGCCCTCGCGCGCTTTGACTTCGACGATGTTGGAGTGGGTCTTCTCGTAGCGCAGTTCGGAGGCGCGATTGCCCTCCTCGCGCGTGTTGATGACGACGACGGGGAGGCGTTCGTCGATGAGCGCGTTCGGCCCGTGCTTCATCTCGCCGGCCGGATATCCTTCGGCGTGAATGTAGGAAATCTCCTTGAGCTTGAGCGCACCTTCGAGCGCGACCGGGAAATTGATGCCGCGACCGAGGTAGAGAAAATCCGTGGAGCGGTGAAACTCGCGCGCGAGTTCTTCGAGCGAGTCCGACTCGCTCAAGAGGCGCTCGATCTTGACGGGCAGTTCGGCCAATTCCTGCGCGTGGTGTTTGGCCTCCGCGGGCGAGAGCGCGCCGCGCACCTGACCGAGGTGCAGGCCAAAGAGGTAGAGCGCGATCATCTGCGCGGTGAAGGCCTTGGTGGAAGCGACGCCGATCTCCGGCCCGGCATGCGTCAGGATCGTGCCGTCGGATTCGCGCGTGATCATCGAACCCTGCACGTTGCAGATGGAGAGAATCTTCGCGCCGCGCTCTTTCGCTTCGCGCAGGGCGGCGATGGTGTCGGCCGTCTCGCCCGACTGCGAGATGACGACGAGGAGCGTCCGTTCGTCGATCACCGGATCGCGGTAGCGAAACTCCGAGGCGTAGTCCACTTCGACGGGCACGCGCGCAAACTGTTCGAGCATGTACTTGCCCGCGAGTCCCGCGTGCCACGAAGTGCCGCAGGCGGCGATCATCACGCGGTCGAAGCTTTTGAAATCGGCCTCGGTGATGTTCATCTCGTCGAGGTAGACGCGCCCCGTGTCCAGCGAGATGCGCCCCTGCACGGTGTCGCGCACGGCGCGCGGCTGCTCGTAAATCTCCTTGAGCATGAAATGCTTGAAGCCGCCCTTCTCCGCCATGATCGGGTCCCAGGTGATGCGCTGCCGCTGCGGCTCGCGCAGGTCGCCCTCGAAATCCGTGACGCGCACGGCGTCGCGCGTCAGCACCGCGATCTCGCGCTCGCCCAGATAGAACACGTCGCGCGTGTGTTGCAGGATGGGCGGAATGTCCGAGGCGACGAAATACTCGCCGTCGCCGAGGCCGATGACGACGGGCGGCCCCTGCCGGACGGCGATGATCAGGTCAGGCTCGTCAACCGAAATGATCGAGAGCGCGAAGATGCCGCGCAAATCGCGCACGGCGCGCTGCACGGCAATTTCCAGTTTAACTTCCTCGCGCAAATATTCTTCGATCAGGTGGGCGATCACTTCCGTGTCGGTCTCGGTGACGAAATTATGATCGGTCTTGCGCAGGCGTTCCTTGAGTTGGAGGTAGTTTTCGATGATGCCGTTGTGGACGACGACGACGCGCCCCGTGCAGTCGCGGTGCGGGTGGGCGTTCTCTTCGGTCGGGCGGCCGTGCGTCGCCCAGCGCGTGTGGCCGATGCCGTATGTGCCGTCGAGCGGCTTGAGACGAATCGCCTCTTCCAGATTGCGCAGCTTTCCCTCGGCGCGGCGGATGTCGAGCACGTGCGACTCGTCCACGACGGCGATGCCGGCCGAGTCGTAGCCGCGATATTCGAGTTTGCGCAAGCCGTCAATGATGACCGGCACGACCTGTTTGTTACCAACGTATCCGACGATGCCACACATGCGTTGCTTTCCCTTCGTGAAAAAAGTGACGAGTGATGAGTGACAGGTGACAAGTTAAAAACAATTTCCGTCTTAACTTGTCACCTGTCACTCGTCACCCGTCACTGCCTTTGTTGTTTCCTCTTCCTCTGTTTGTTCGGGCGCGCTCTTCTGGGCGGGAGACACGGGGAGGCGGAGGTCTTTTTTGACGGTGGCGGGCACGCCCGCGACGAGCGTGTCGGGCGCGACGTCGCGCGTGACGACCGACCCCGCGCCGGTCATGCTGCGCGCGCCGACCGTGACCGGCGCGACGAGCATCGTGTCCGAACCGATCTTGACATCCTGTTCGATGACGGTCGGGTGTTTGTTCACGCCGTCGTAGTTGCACGTCACCGTACCCGCGCCGATGTTGGTGCGCGCGCCGATGTCCGCGTCGCCGAGATAGGTGAGGTGCATCGCCTTCGACTTGCGGCCGAGCCGCGACTTCTTCATCTCGACGAAATTGCCGACCGCCGCCTGTTCTTCGAGTTGCGCGTTCATGCGCAGGTGCGCGAAGGGGCCGACCGAGCAATTGTCGGCGACCTCGGAATCGACGATGACCGAGTGGTCTTTGATCCGCACGCCGCTGCCGACGCGCGAATTGGAGATGCGCGTGCCGGAACGTATCTCGCAGCCCTCGCCGATATGCGTGCGCCCTTCGATGTGGACGCCGGGATAGATGACGGTGTCGTGGCCGATCTGCGCCTCGGCCGAGATGTAGGTGTGCGCCGGGTCGATGATGGTGACGCCGCTGTCGAGCATCAGGCGGCGGAGCGTGCGCAGGCGGAGCAGGCGTTCGAACTCCGCGAGTTCGACGCGCGTGTTGATGCCTGAGACTTCGCGCGCGTCCGTGTGCGTGAAGACGCTCACATCTTCGCCGTCGGCGCGAAGTATTGCGGGCACATCCGTCAGGTAGTATTCGCCCTGCGCGTTGGCGGGCTGGACGCGGGCGAGCGCGCCGAACAGCGTGCGCGTCTCGAAGCAATAAATGCCGGCGTTGATCTCTTTGATCTGCCTCTCTTCGGGCGTGGCGTCCTTTTGTTCGACGATGCGCTCGAAGCGACCGTCCGTATCGCGCACGATGCGCCCGTAGCCCGTCGGGTCTTCGAGTTTGACGGTGAGCACGGAGCAGGCCGCGCCGCGCCCGCGGTGCGTGCGGTGCTGGTGGACGAGCGCGCCGAGCGTCTCGTGGTGCATGAGCGGCACGTCGCCGGAGAGCACGAGGAGCGTGGAGCCCGCATCGGCGAGCGCGCCCTGCGCGGCCATCACGGCGTCGCCCGTGCCGCGCTGCTCGGTCTGCGTGATGAAGATCGCCCCGCCTTCGCCGAGTTCTTCGTTGACGGCCGCCTTCACTTCTTCCGCCTGATGCCCGACGACGATGTGGACGGGGCGGCCTTCTTTGACGAGCGCGGCGGCCGTGTGGCAGACGTGCGCGATGAGCGGGCGGCCGCCGAGTTGGTGCAGAACTTTGGCCGTGCGCGAGCGCATCCGCGTGCCGAGTCCGGCGGCGAGGATGAGCACGTCGAGCGGCGCGCTCGCCGGCGATGCGGGCGACGCGCCGCTCGTCTGCGCGGCGGGCGCGGCGGGCGTTCCCTGTGAACTGGGCGGGGGCTGCTGCTGTGTGTCCATTATGTACTCAGGCGTTCAGGCAAGACTGTGAAAGGGACGCGGTGCGGCGGCCGACGATAACGCCTGTTCATAGCAGGCGACGATAACGCGCGCCAGCTTTTCGGGGCTGTGGCGCACCTTCTCGCCCTCGTCGAGCAGGTCGGCGCGGACGATCTCGGCCTCGTGGCTGAACTCTTCTTCAAAAAGGTGGTCGGTCAGGCCGATTTGCTGCGCGCCCTCTGCGCGGTAACGCACGGCCTGCTCGTCGCTGATGTGGCGGTTGTTGACGATGACGTAATCGAAATTAATGGCGGGCGCGTAATGCTTCACGGTCTGCAAGTGCTTGCGCGCCGTGTAGCCGTCGGTCTCGCCCGGCTGCGTCATCAGGTTGCAGATGAAAATTTTGACCGCCTCGGATTCGCCGATGGTTTCGGCGACGCGCGAGACGAGCAGGTTCGGCAGGAGGCTCGTGTAGAGCGACCCCGGCCCGACCGTGATGATGTCGGCGGCGCGCAGGGCGGAGAGAGCTTCGGGCAGCGGGAGGCACTGTTCCGGTTCGAGTCGCAGCCGGCGAATCGCGCCGTGCGAAGCCGTGATGTTGGTTTCGCCGAAGACTTCCCGGCCGTCTTCGAGTTCGGCGACGAGGCGCACGTCGTTGAGAGTGGCCGGGTAGATGCGCCCCTTGCTGGCGAGCACTTCGGAGGAGAGGCGGACGGCCTCCGTGAAGTCGCCGGTGACGTCCGTGAGCGCGGCGAGAAAGAGGTTGCCGAAACTGTGGCCGCCGAGGTGGCCGTCGCCGCGAAAACGATAACGGAAGAGACGGCCGATGAGAGTGGAGTCTTCCGAGAGCGCGACCATGCAATTGCGTATGTCGCCCGGCGGGAGGATTTGCAATTCGTCGCGCAGACGCCCCGAACTGCCGCCGTCATCCGAGACGGTGACGATGGCCGCGAGCGCATCGAGCCACTGCCCGCCGTCGTCGCGCCTGTCCACGAGCCGTTTCAAACCGGCCAGCACGGTGGAGAGACCCGTGCCGCCGCCGATGGCAACCAGTTTCAGACCGCGCTCTGTCCCTGATACGTGCAAAACTCTTCCCTCCCCCTGACGCGCGACGGCAACTTGACCGGCCGCTTTGAAATCATACTCAAAAGCCGGAGGCTTTCAAAGCGGCGCGTCCGTCATGCACGGCGGCGCGTCGGAAATTGAACGTGATGACAAGTGAGGAGATGGACGCCGGCGACGGCGTCTAGGAACGAGACGCGAAGATGAGCCGCTCGTATTCCGGCTCGTTGCGCAGGGACAAGAGGTCTGGATCGTGCTGCGCGCGGACGCGCAGGTTGGGTTGCAGTTCGAGGGCGCGCGCGAGTGACTGCAACGCGGCTTCGAGCGCACCGAGACGCGCGCGCGTGGCCGCCAGGCCATAGTGTATGTGCGCGGCCGCGGCGTCGCGTTTGAGCGCGCGCTCAAACATCTCCTGCGCCGCGACGAAATCGCCGCGATTGAGTTCGATCACGCCGCGGTCGTAGAGTTCCTCGGCGTTGCGCGGCATCGCGCTCTCCGAACGCATCCGCGTCTCGGCGATGGCAAGATAGGTGCGCGAGCGCGCCGTCACTTCGGCTACGCCCGAATGTTGCTCGATGAGCGCGCGAAACAAGAGCCGCGCCTCGGAAAAACGACCGCGCACAAACTCCTTGTGCGCGCGCTCGAAGGCGCGCAGGGCGGCGGCTTCGTCCAATGTCGGCTGACGCGGCGGCGGTGCGGGCGGACGCGCGGCGGGTTTACCAGCCGTCGTCGTGCGCGCCGGTTGTTTCCTGGCGGCGGTGGCCGTGGCGACGTGTGCGGTCGGGGCGGTGCGCCCGGTTGGCTTCGCCGCGACGCCTTTTGCCGCCGGGCGCGCCGGAGTTTTAACCGCAGATTTGGACGGAGGTTTAACTGTTGTTTTACTTTTTGCGGCCGCCGGGCGCGGTTTTGCGCTCGCGACTTTGGGAAGCGCTGCGGCCTTGGTCTTCGTCGCCGGAGCGGCGCGGGAACTCTTTTTAGTGGATTTCGCGGTCGAAGTGGCCGCCGTTCTGGTCTTGGTGGCCTTGCGGACAGGGGCTTTCTCCGCGCTGGAGCGTTTGGCGAGCGGCTTCGGGCGCGGCGAGGTCTTCGCGCCCAACTTGCGATTTTTGGCCGGTGAAGCGCTGGAGCCGCTACCTGTGGCCGGGCGGGAGGATGGTCTTTTCGCGCTCTTGCTGACAGATTCGCTCATGCGAAGCTCCATTATCAAAATGACTCCGTTTCAGAGCCGGAAAACGCCGGCACTTTAACACACCCTGTCGCATAAATCAACGTGGTAGTGTGAGTTGCGGGTACGGGCGGACTTCCGCGAGAGAATCGCGGGAACGACCAACAAAGAAAAACGGTTGATGTTATTGAAGGCGTTATGTTAGAGTCCAAAAGGAGTTGCGCCCCTCGTGCGACCCTCAAGGGATGAGGACGAAGTTATCCGGCCGACACTGGAACTCCTCTAAAATGTTCGGGTTAAGTTTTAAACGCGACTCTCGGCAGCGGCCTCTGACCATCCCACCTCTGTAACTCCTCAAAAGAGAAAGCGCCTGTACTAATGACAGACACTCCTATGATCATGCGTGAGCCGCAGCACGAGCGGATTGTGTCTGTTTTACAGAAGCTGCGCGCCGAATCGCTCTCCCGCGTGGTCTTCCTGGTGGACAAAAACGGCCAGCCGATAGCCGTGCAGGGAGACGTGAGCAATATCGACACGACGAGCCTCGCTTCGCTGGCCGCGGGGAACGTCGCGGCGACGGGCGGCATGGCGCAACTGATTGGCGAAAAAGAGTTTCCCACGCTTTCGCACGAAGGCGAGCGCGAAAGCATCCACATCTGCATCATCGGGCGGACGCTCCTCGTCGTCGTCTTCGACGACCGCTCCAGTCTCGGCCTGGTGAAACTGCGCGTCAAACAGGCTTCGCGCGAACTGGCCTCGATTTTTGAGGATGTCGAGCGCGATTCGCTGGCGAAGAGCGAGCAGGACGACTCGCTCTTCGCCGGCATCACGGATGACGATATTGACAGCTTGTTCAATTAGTGACAGTTGACGGGTGATAGACGACAAGATGAAAATTTTGTTCTTTCCTGTCACCCTTCACCCGTCACCTGTCACTTAAAAGCCATGACGTTTATCAACTACGCATCACGCGAAATCAATTGCAAGATCGTCTATTACGGGCCGGGGCTGTGCGGCAAGACGACCAACCTGCAATACATCTACGACTCGACCGCGCCCGCCTCGAAAGGCAAATTGATCAGCCTCGCGACCGAAACCGACCGCACCCTCTTCTTCGACTTCATGCCGCTCGAACTCGGCACGGTGCGCGGCTTCAAGACCCGCTTTCACCTCTACACAGTGCCCGGCCAGGTCTTCTACGACGCCTCGCGCAAACTCATACTTAAAGGCGTTGACGGCGTGGTCTTCGTCGCCGACAGCCAGGAAGAGCGCATGGACGCCAACATCGAAGCGCTCTACAACCTCGAAGAGAACCTCAAAGCCAACGGCTACGATTTGTTGAAACTGCCCTACGTGCTCCAACTCAACAAACGCGATCTACCGAACGTCATCCCCCCCGACGAACTCGTCAGCGAACTGCGCCGCAAAGACGAGACCGTCCACGAAGCGGTGGCCTACAAAGGCGTCGGCGTCTTCGACACGCTCAAATCCGTCGCCAAGCAGGTGCTCACCGAACTGCGCAAAGGCTAGAAGCTCAAGGCTCGACATCCCGCCGGGCGACCCGGACATAAACAAAAGGCCGCGTGGCAATCAGCCCACGCGGCCTTTTAATTTGTCCCGTCGATTGCGGAACGCTTCAATTGTTGAATGCGGAATGCGGAATGCGGATTAGAAAGCCGGAGACTGCCTTCCAATCCGCATTCCGCATTCCGCATTCCGCAATCCGTTAGTTCTCTTTCCATTCCGGAATGCGACCCGGCGTGTGGGGCGCGCCCGCCGCTTCCATCGCCTTTTCCAGCCGCGTGAGGTCGCCTTCGATGAGGGTGCGCAGGTCGGCCAGCACCGCCTCGAACTCCTGCGCGGCGACGGCGTACTGAGCGGCGTGCGTGCCCGTGGGGCGTGCAATAGACATGCGCTGCTCGCCGATGATCTGGCCGACGCGGTCGCTGATCGAAGGCGGCGTGTTCTGGTTGCGCGCGCGCAGGGTCGTGTCGCCGCGAAGCGCGCGCAGGATGTTATTGAGGCGGCGGTCAATGGCCGTCGCATCGTCCAGGAGCTTATCGCCCGCCGACGGCGTATCGAGCAGGGCGCGGCGAATGGAGACGAGGCGCGGCTTGAGCGTGTTGGCGGTTTCGAGCGCGCCGGCCACGGCGCGTTGGAGGCGCGCGACCTTCTGCTGAAACTCGACGAGCGCGGCGCGGTCGCCGGCCGACATGCCCGACAGCCCTTCGACCACGACGTTGAACGTTTGCGGCGCGCCGAGCGGCGTGAGCACACCATTCACGCGCTTCGCCATCGAAACTTTATACGCGCCGGGCATCACGAGCGGGCCGGCGGGCGCTTCAAAGAACGGGTCGGCTTCCGCGTCGGGCGCGGGCGGAGCGGCGAGGGTCGGCGAGGGCGAACGCAAGTCCCACGTCACGCGCTGCATCCCGGCCGTGACCGCCCCGGTCAGGCGACGCACGACGCGCCCCGATTCATCCGTCACGGTCAGGATGATGACGGGCGACTCTTCCTCCTCCTCCGCGCGCAGGTCTTCGCCCGTCGGAAGCTGCACGGCGGCGTTACGTTTCTCGGCCTCCTTCTCCGATTCCTGGCGGCGCACTTTGCGCGTCTTGATCGTCTCTTTCAGATAGTAGGTGAAGGTCGCGCCGAAGGGCGGGTTCTCGGCCGTGTAAAAAGACTCGCCCTGAAAGACCTTGCCGCGCCCGCCGAGCGGCTGCGACTGGATGTACATGAGCGCGTCTTTGACGGGAAACAAAAAGCTCTCGCTCCGGAGCATCTCGGCCGAGACCAGACGCAGCGGCGCATAGTTGTCGAGCACATAGATGCCGCGCCCGAACGTGCCGATGACGAGATCGTTTTCGCGTCGCTGGATGGCGAGGTCGCGCACGGCGATGGTCGGGAAGTTGCCCTTGAGTTGCACCCACTTTTGCCCGCCGTTCACCGAGAAGAAGACACCGAACTCCGTGCCCGCGAACAGCAGGTTCGGGTTCACGTGATCCTCCGCAATGGCGAGCACGGGGCCGTTCGCGGGCAAATCGCCCTTGAGCGAAACCCAGGTGCGTCCGGCGTCCGTCGATTTCAAAAGATACGGAGCGAAGTCTGCGTTCCAGTGGTTGTCGAAAGACGCATAGACGGTGTTCGCGTCGTGACTTGAAGTGACGACGCGCGAGACGTAGGCCATGTCGGGCACGCCGGGAAAGCGGTCGATCTTGCGCCAGTTGCGCCCGCCGTCTTCCGTCACCTGCATCAAGCCGTCGTCGCTGCCGACGTAGATCAACCCCTCCTTCTTCTGCGACTCGGCGAGCGCGGAAGCGTTGCCGTAAAACGCCGTCGAAGCGTGGCGGGCGACGGCATCGACGCCCCACACACGCCCCATCACGGGCAGCTTGTCGCGGTCGAGCGCGCGCGAGAGTTCGCCGCTCACAACTGTCCAACTATCGCCGCGGTCGTCCGAGCGGTAGAGACGGTTGGCGGCGAAGTAGAGGCGCGTGTGGAGGTGCGGGCTGATGATGAAGGGCACGTCCCAGTTGAGACGCAGGGGGTCTTCGCCGCGCCCAACGGCGGGCTGGATGCCGACGCGCTCGCCCGTGCGCTTGTCGAAGCGCGCGAGGCCGCCGTGTTGATATTCGGCATAGATGATGTTCGGGTCGGTCGGGTCAACCTGCGAGCGAAAGCCGTCGCCGCCCTGCGTGACGAACCAGTCGGCGTTAGTGATGCCGGACGCGCTGCGGGTGCGCGCCGGGCCGCCGACGCTGAAGTTGTCCTGCGTGCCGCCGTAGACGTTGTAGAAGGGCGTGGCGTTGTCGGTCGTCACGTCGTAGAACTGCGTGATGGGCAGATTCTCCACGAAGTCCCAGGTCGCGGCGCGGTCGAAGGATTCGTAGACGCCGCCGTCCGAGCCGATGAGGTAGTGGTTCGTGTTGTCGGGGTCGATCCAGAGGTAGTGATTATCGACGTGCTTCGAGCGTTCGCCGAGGCGTTGCAAAGTCTTGCCGCCGTCGTTCGAGACCATCGCGAAGACGTTCATCACGTAGATGCGGTCGAGTTCTTTCGGGTCGGCGTAGATTTGCGAGTAGTACATCGCCGTTTGGTCGAACTCGTTCCGACGTTCCCAGTTGCCGCCCCTGTCGGTCGAACGGAAGATGCCGCCTTTTTTGTCGGCCGCCTCGACGGTCGCGTAAATGACATTCGTGTCCACGGGCGAGATGGCGAGGCCGATGCGCCCGATGTCGGAAGTGGGCAGGCCGCGCGTGAGTTTGTTCCATGTCGCGCCCGCGTCCGTGGATTTGTAGAGCGCGCTCTCAGGGCCGCCGTTGATCATCGTGAAGACGTGGCGGCGGCGTTGATAAGCGGCGGCGTAGAGCGTGTCGGGGTTGTTCGGATCGATAACGACATCGGTGACGCCCGTGTTCTCGCTGATCTTCAAAATCTGCTTCCACGTCTGGCCGTTGTCGGTCGTCTTATAGAGACCGCGCTCGCCGCCCGCGCCCCAGAGCGGCCCCTGCGCGGCGACGTAGACGGTGTTCGAGTCGCGCGGGTCGATCAGGATGCGCCCGATGTGCTCGGAGGTTTTGAGGCCGACGTTTTTCCAACTCCTGCCCCCGTCGTCGGAACGATAGACGCCGTTGCCGTAAGAGACGCTGCGCTGGCTGTTGTTCTCGCCCGTGCCGACCCAGACCGTGAGCGGGTTCTTCGGGTCGAGCACGACGACGCCGATGGAGTAAGAGGCTTCGTTGTCGAAGACGGGCGTCCAGGTCGTGCCCGCGTTCGTGGTCTTCCAGACGCCGCCCGATGCGGCCGCGATGTAATAACGGCTCTTGTCCTTCGGATCGACGGCGATACCGACGACGCGCCCGGAGGTGAAGGCCGGGCCGATGAGCCGCATACGCAAGCCCGCGAAAGTGGGCGTGGACATCGGGTCGGCGGGTTTCTTCGCCTCCTCCGGCTTCTTCGCCTCTTCCTGTTTCGGCTTCTCGGTCTCGGCCTTTTTGGCCTCGTCCTGTCTCGCTTTTTCGACGGCCTCTTTCTCCGTCTGCTTCTCTTCCTGCGCGCGCGGCGCGCCCGCCAGCGCACAGACGAGCAGCGCGAGCAGGCAGAGGCGCGTAGCAATTGAGAGTAGTTTCGTGGTCGTTACGTGTGGACGCATGCGGGTGGTTTCTCCTGAGTGAACGGGCGATGTCTTTGTAGTACGCGAGCGAGCGGAAGTTAGTTACGGGGACGCGCAACGGCCGGGGCGTGCAGCGCGCCGGCTGCGCCCCGGCAATTCCGAGGCGGCATGAAAAATCTTTCGGGAAACAACAGAATTTTAGGGACAACAGAATGGCAAGCGAAAAATATCATTATCCGCGCCCGCCGCGCAAACAGGAGCCCGCGCCAAACACCTTAGCGGCGGCCGTCGCACGCAGCACCGCGCGGGCGGCAACTCACGCGCGGGCGACCAACGCGGGCGCGAGCGTGACGGCTAACGCAGACGCGCTGGCGGCAAACGCGGGCGCGGGCGACGGCATAACACGGGCGCGCGTGCAACGGCTGACGCGGGCGCGCGCGATGGCGACGACCGCGCAGAGCGAGGCAACCCGGGAAGCGGAGCGAACGGGGCGCGCGCCTGTCGCTGATAAGCGCCCGGGGCGAGTTAGCGGCGCGCCGCTTCCCGCCGCGTGCGCGTTGCCGCGATCTCGCCCGGCGATGTTATCATGTCGCCACAAGCCGGCAGTCTTCCCCAACGTATGCCCCTTTGAGCCGCGTCGCCGATCAGGTTTTTGACCGGCGCGAGCCAGTCCCGACACCTTTATCGCATGAAGGAGGCCTCGCGATTATGGAAGGAATAAGAAACAAAGCCTCGACGCTGTTGCGCGATTACGTTACCGACCGGCGCAGCGCGCGTCGGCGCGGCGCGCGTTACAATGCGCGCATCCCGTTCAGCGTCTCAATCGCCGAACGGCGGCACGGCGGCACAACGGCGGGCGCAAAGCCCGCGGCTTCTCTCGCGGGGCGCACGCGCGACCTCGGCGAGTGCGACCTGAATTTGATCGTGCCCTCCATCCGCATCGGCGGCGACTACATCACGCTCAAAGAAAACCGGCTGTCGATCACGCTCAAACTTCCCGGCGGCGCGGTCAGTTTGATCGCCACGGTCGCGCGCTTCGAGCAACTCGACGGAGAGAGCGCGGGCGAGGGTCATCTGGTCGGCGTGCGCATCGAAGAGATGGGCGAAGACGACCGCGAACGCTACCTGGCGCACCTGCGCACATTGCCGCAGGCCGACCGCCGCAGGGACGCGCTTCATCTCCGCGAAGCCTAAGCGTTAGTCCCAATCGGGGCGGAAGTAGCCCCGATAGGGGCGGCAGATAGTAGCCCCGATAGGGGCGGCAGATAGTAGCCCCGCCCGTGAGGGCGGGGTGTGCACCTCGATAAACACGCACAAGCCCCGAAGGGGCGACACATTCGCACGTTGCAATGTGTCGCCCCTCCGGGGCTTCAAACTTTTTACCTGCGTTTTATCCCCGCCCTCACGGGCGGGGCTACTATCTGCCGCCGCTTCGCGGCTTAATTCCTCACGGGCGGGCTACTATCTGCCGTCGCTTCGCGGCTTATTGCTCGTGTCGCGCTTGTGCGCCTCCCACAGGTTTAACGCTTGTGCGCCTCCCACAGATTTAATTCGTGATGCCGAACTGTTGCAGGATGAAGGCGTAGTCGAAGGCCGTCTCGCGCAGGGCGTCGTAGCGGCCGGAGGCGCCGCCGTGTCCCGCGCCCATGTTGATCTTCATCAGGAGCGGGTTCTTGTCGGTCTTCAACGTGCGCAGCTTGGCGACGTACTTCGCCGGTTCCCAGTACATCACCTGGCTATCGTTCAGGGAAGTTTTGACGAGCATCGTCGGGTACGCTTTGGCTTCGAGGTTGTCGTAAGGGCTGTACGACTTCATGTAGGCGTAGGCCTCCTTCTCGTTCGGGTTGCCCCATTCGAGATACTCCTGCACGGTCAGCGGGAGCGACGCATCCATCATCGTGTTGATGACATCGACGAAGGGCACGTAGGTAACGATGGCCTTGAAGAGGTCTGGGCGCATGTTGGCGACCGCGCCCATCAAAAGTCCGCCCGCGCTGCCGCCCGAAATGACGAGCTTGTCTTTCGCCGTGTACTTCTCTTTGATCAAATGTTCGGCGGCGGCGATGAAGTCCGTGAAGGTGTTCTTCTTCTTCATCATCTTGCCTTCGTCGTGCCACTCTTTTCCGAGGTCGCCGCCGCCGCGGATGTGCGCGATGGCGTAGACGACGCCGCGGTCGATGAGCGAGAGGCGGCCGGGGCTGAAGCCGACGTTCGACGGGATGCCGTAAGAACCGTAGGCGTTCAGGAGCATGGCCTGCGGCGCGCCGGCTTTGCGCAAATCCTTGCGGTAGTAGAGCGAGACGGGGATGCGCACGCCGTCAGGGGCGACGGCGAAGGTGCGCTCGGAGACGTACTTCGACGGGTCGTAGCCGCCGAGCACTTCGTTCTGCTTGAGCAGTTCGCGCTTGCGTGTGCGCATGTCGTATTCGTAGACGCTGCCCGGCGTGGTGAACGATTGATAGCTGAAGCGCAACATCTGCGTGTCGAACTCCGGCGTGGCGTTGACGTTCGCCGAATAGACGGGTTCGGGAAATTCGAGGTAGTGCGAAGCGTTCGTCTTGAGGTCGACGACGCGCACTTTCTGCAAGCCCTGATCGCGCTCGGAGACGACGTAGTGGTTCGCGAAGAGCGACTGCGCTTCGAGCGTCACGCCTTTGCGGTGCGGGATGAACTCCGTCCAGTTTTCCGGCCGGGGGTCTGCCACGGGCGCGGTGACGACGCGGAAGCCGCGCCCCTTATCGTTCGTCAGGATGTAGAAGCGGTCGCCGTGATGATCCGGATAATACTCGTGCTCGCCCGCGCGCGCCGCGATCATCTTGAAAGGCTCCGTCAATTTGTCTGCGCGCAGGTAACGATACTCTGTGTTGTTGGCGCTCGCGGCGGCGATGAAGATGTACTGCCGGCTGCGCGAGCGGCGCGCGCCGAGGCGGTAGAGTTCGTCCTTCTCCTCGTAGACAAGCACGTCGCGGTCTTTGGGGTCGCCGAGCGTGTGGCGATAGAGACGGTGAGGGCGCTTGGCCGCGTCTTCCGTGATGTAGAAGAGGGTTTTGGCATCAGCCCAGAACGCGCCGGAGACCTTGCCGATGTCGTCGGGCAGGAGCTTGCCGGTGCGCAGGTCTTTGATGCGGAGGAAGTATTCGCGAAAGCCCGTCGTGTCGTGCGAGTAGGCGAGGAGGTTCGCATCGTCGCTGACGGCGTAGGTGGCAATGGCGGTGTACTTCTGCCCCTTCGCCAGTTCGTTGAGGTCGAGCGTGATCTCTTCGGCTGCGGTCAGGCTGCCCCGCTTGCGCGCGAAGATCGGGTATTGCTTGCCCGTCTCGGTGCGGGAGTAATAGTAGTAACCGTCCTGACGGTAAGGGACGTTGGCGTCCGTCTGTTTGATGCGCGCGAGCATCTCCTGGTAGAGCTTCTCCTGAAAAGCCTCCGTGCCTTTCATCATCGCGTCGGTGTAGGCGTTTTCGGCTTCGAGATAAGAGATGACTTCCTTGTCGGTCTTCTCGCGCAGCCAGAAGTAGTCGTCGTTGAGCGTCTCGCCGTGAAAGGTCTGGGTCTTGGCGAGTTTTTTGGCCGTGGGCGGCGTGGGTGTCTGCTGGTTAGCTTGTGCCATGATGTCCGTGTGGTTGAATGAGATTAACGCGCCGCTGCAGAGCGCGAGCATGATAAGTAGCTTCTTCATCAGGAGTCTCCAATTCGGTGGCGGAACGTGAACAATTTTTAAAGGAACTGGCGCGGCGACGTGTGGCGACGTGCGGCGCGGCCGCGCGCGCCTCTCGCCGGAGATCGTCCGCGTCTCAGACTTCGGATCGGGGCGACAAAATTTCGGAACGCGGGCTACTCGTGGCGGCGGACTTAATAATCCGCGCCGGCCGAGGATTAAGAGACGCACATTATAGTTGCCGCCGCGCGCGCGCCGCAACCGCGCTACCCGTCCGGCGTGCGCAGGGCGCGGAGGCGAAGCACACGCGCGCGCTGTCGCATCAGTTGCGTCAGGATCGCACCCGTCGCATTCATCGTGTCAGTCGCATCCGTCACATCCGTCACATCAGTCGTACGGTGTAAGAACGAAGCGGGGCGCGGCAAGGTTTCAGGCCGCCGCTGCGCGCGCCGCCCGTGCACGTGCCGCGTTTCCGCCGCGCGGTGCTTTTCCAGCCCTCCGGGGGGCGCGCTTCTTCCCCTTTTCCCTTTCAGTTTTCCCTGTGCTTAAATGTCCGCCCGAAAGGTTTTTACCGATGCGACACGAAAACACGCTCGATGCGGCCGAGACCGCGCTCGTCATCATAGATGTTCAGGAGGCGTTTCGCTCCTCCGTCAACGACTTCGCGGAGGTCTCGGCCAGCGTCGCGCTCATGGCGCACGCCGCGCAACTGCTCAACGTTCCGGTGCTCGTCACGGAACAATACCCGAAGGGTCTGGGGCGCACGGCCGGCGAGATTCTCGCCGTGCTGCCCGCCGCGCTCAAACCCATCGAGAAGACGGCCTTCAGTTCCTGCGGCGCGCAAACTTTCGTGGACGAACTCGAACGCGCGCGTGCGCGCCAGGTGCTCGTCTGCGGCCTTGAAGCGCACGTCTGCGTCAACCAGACGACGCACGATCTGCTCGCGCGCGGCTACCAGGTGCATCTCCTGACGGAGTGCATCACCGCCCGCGCCGCGCACAATCGCGAGACCGGGCTTGCCAAGATGCGTCAATCCGGCGCGCTCCCCTCTTCCATCGAAACGGCTCTCTTCGAACTCATGCGCGACGCCGCCCACGGACAGTTCAAGGCGGTGCAGAGATTGATCAAGTAGTTTCAAGTTTCAAGTTTCAGGTCTGAGGGATGAAACTCTTCGTCTTGAACTTGAAACCTGAAACCTGAAACCTGAAACTTTTTTCTTATGGACTTTCTTTCAGGACTCAACGAACAACAACGCATCGCCGTCGCGACGACCGAGGGGCCGCTCCTGATACTGGCGGGCGCGGGTTCCGGCAAGACGCGCGTCATCGTGCATCGCATCGCCTACATCATCGCCGAGCGGGGCATCGCCCCTTATCACATCCTCGCCGTCACCTTCACGAACAAGGCCGCGGGCGAGATGCGCGAGCGCGTCGGCCGCCTCCTCGCCGACCAGCGTCTCCAGAGCGCGCCGCTCATTTCCACCTTCCACGCGCTCTGCGTGCGCATACTTCGCCGCGACATCGAGAAACTCGAAGAGGGGCACACGCGCTCCTTCACCATCTACGATCAGGACGACTCGACGCGCATCGTCAAGGCCGCCATCAAGGATTTGGGACTCGACTCCGACCGCATGGGCGCGCGCCAGGTGCAATCCGCCATCAGCCACGCCAAGAACAGCGGCACGGACGCCGACGCTTACGCCGCGCGCGTCGAATACGGCGACGAAAAACGCGCCGCCATCGCCCGCGTCTATCGCCTCTACGAAGAACGCCTCGTCAACAACAACGCGCTCGATTTCGACGACCTGCTCATCAAGGCCGTCCGCCTCCTGCGCAAAAACAAAGAGGTGCGCGATTACTACAACGACAAGTTTCGCTACATCCTCGTGGACGAATACCAGGACACCAACAGCCTCCAGTTCGCGCTCATCCGCTTCCTCACCGAAAAACAGCAGAACGTCTGCGTGGTCGGCGACGAAGACCAGTGTGTGGTCGCGGGCACGCTCGTCGAGAGCGGGCGCGGCGCGTTGCGCGCCGAGCGTGTGCGCGTCGGCGACACGCTGTTGAGCGCGAAGGGCGGCGGGCAGACGCAATTCAGCCGCGTCACGGGCGTGACCGAGCGCCGGGTCATCAATCAGCCCGTCGTCACGATCAACACGCGGCGCGGCTTCTCGCTCACGACCACGCCGGAGCACGTGCATTTCGCGCGTTACATGGTTGACGATGCCGACGGCGAGAGCCTGTTCTTCACCTATCTGATGTACAAGCGCGGCATGGGTTTCCGCCTCGGCGTGACGCGGCGTTATCGCGCGACGAGCGCGGCGCATAAAACCATCGGATTCATCCAGCGCAGCACGCAGGAAAGTGCGGACGCGCTCTGGGTCATCGAAGCCTGCCGCACCGAAGAGGAATCCCGTTACTGGGAGAATTTTTACGCCGCGGCCTACGGCCTGCCGACCGTGACGTTCAAGGCCGTCGCCGGAACGAGAATGCCGCAAGGGTCGATTGATCGCCTGTTCGCCGGAATCGACACGGAGCGCGGCGCGCGGGCTTTGCTGGCCGCCAAGCAGATGTCGTTCGAGCACCCGCACCACACGCCGAAATGCACCACCCTCGCGCGGCGACGCAATTTCAGCGTCACGCTCTGCAAGGACGGACGGCATAACCCGCTGCACCATTGCGAAGTGCTCGGCTCGGACATGGACGACGCGGGGCGTCTGCGCCGTGTCGGACTTAACCCGACGCCGCACAAGCGCAGCGGTTGGCGCGTGCGCGCGACGACGGGCGACTTCGGCGAAATCATGGCCTTGCACCGGAAAGTCGATTCCGCGCTCGGCGGCGTCAACCTGATTCTCAAGGCGGGCTTCACCGACGGCACATCGCTTCACTTTACCCCCGCCTCGCACGTCCTGCCCGGAATGCGCGTCTACGTGAACACGCCCGGCGGCATCGAGCAGGACGAGGTGGTAGAGGTCGAACGCTCGACTTACAGCGGGCGCATCTACGATTTCAACGTCGAACGCACGCATAATTTCGTCGCCAACAATATCTACACACACAACTCGATCTACAAATGGCGCGGCGCGGACATCTCGAACATTCTGAACTTCGAGCAGCATTACCCGGAGGCGAAGTCGATCCGGCTCGAACAGAATTATCGCTCGACGCAGAACATTCTCGACACGGCGGGCGCGGTCGTGAAGTTGAACACGGAGCGCAAGGGCAAGAACCTCTGGACTTCGAACCCGGCGGGCGAGCGCATCCGCTACTATCAGGCTTTCGACGCCGAGGGCGAGGCGCGTTTCGTGGCGGCGAAGGTGGAGGAACACCGGCGCGTCGATCCATCGATTCGCGCGGCCGTCCTGTATCGCACGAACGCGCAATCGCGCGTCTTTGAAGAGGCCATGCGGCGCGCCAACATCGCCTACAACATCGTGGGCGGTTTCTCCTTCTACGAGCGCGCAGAGGTGCGCGACATCATCTCCTATCTCAAACTGGCGATGAACCCGCACGATTCCATCGCCCTCTTGCGCGTCATCAACACGCCGCCGCGCGGCCTCGGCAAGCAGACGCTCGACGAACTCTCGCGCCGCGCCAAAGACTACGGCGTCTCGCTCTGGGAGACGCTCGCCATCGTCACCGACCCGGCGCAGGAGACGCCGGGCTTCGCGGCGCGCGCCGCCTCCTCGCTCAAAAACTTTCAACGCATCATCACGAACCTCGTCTCGGTCGCACAGCGCGAACCGGCGTCGGAAGTGGTCAAGGCGGCGATTCTCGATTCGGGTTACGCGGACGCTTTGAAGTCGGAAGGCACGGAGGAGGCCGAGGGGCGGCTGGAGAACTTGCAGGAACTCGTCAACGCGGCCGTGGATTACGACCGCGAAGAGGGCGGCGGCCTGCGCGACTTCATAGACGCCGCCGCGCTCGTCTCGGACACAGACCAGTACCAGCGCGACGCGCCCGTCACGCTGATGACCGTCCACTCGGCGAAGGGCTTGGAGTTTCCGCTCGTCTTCATGGTCGGCATGGAAGACGGTCTCTTTCCGCATTCGCGTTCGGCCACAGATCGCGCGGAACTCGAAGAGGAGCGGCGTCTGTGCTACGTCGCCATCACGCGCGCCGAGCGTTTTCTCTACGTGTCGCACGCGATGAAGCGGCGCGTGTACGGCGAAGAACTGGCGTCCGAGCCGTCGCAGTTTTTGAACGAGATGCCGTTCGATTTGATGGAAGATTTGTCGCGCGGCCCCTCGTGGCTCTCGTTCGCGCGCAGTTCCGACCGGCTGGAGAACGCGCACGCCGCGCGCGCGCTCAGAGGCCAGACCGGCGGCGACGCGCGCCCCGCGAAACCCTACGAAGGCAAGACCTACAACAGCGCGGATTCCATCGCCGAGTTCTTCCGCCAGCGCGGCCAGCAGGTGAACCCGCGCCCCGCCGCCGCGCCGCCGCCCGTGATCAAACGTCGCGCCGATGCGGGTGGCGCATCCGCCTCCGCGTCGTCGTCCGCGTCCTCGTCTTCGACGGGCGCGGGCTTTACGCCGGGCACGCACGTCCGCCACTCGAAGTACGGGCGCGGTCTCGTCCTGCGCCGCGAAGGTACGGGCGACGCCGCCAAACTCACCATCAGTTTCCCCGGCTTCGGCCAGAAGAAGCTGATCGAAAAATACGCCGGCCTGGAAAAAGCATAGGCAGAGAACGATGCGGCGGGAACGACGCGGCGGGAACGCGGAATGGTGACCTGAAGACAAACGGCTTTCAGTTCCGCAATTCCGCGTTCCCGCCGCATCATTTATCTTTTTCCGCGTCCCTGTCATAATCCGGCCGCGCTCCGGCGGTCGCCCCGCCACGGCCGCTGACCTTGAGAAACGTTATCCAACTTAAGGAATCATAAACATGAAGTTCCCCCTGCCCGCCATGCGTCGCGGCGCGTCGTTCGCCGTCGCCCTCGCACTGCTCATCGTGCCCGTCCCGGCTCAGCGTCCCGCGCCGAAGCCCGCCGCGCCGGCTGCTAACACGACTTCGCCGCCGCAAACGCCCGCGGCCGAGCAAAGTCCTTCGGCGACGTTCGACACGCTGTTGTCGGCGGATGCCTACGGCATCTACGCGGAGGTGCGCGCCGTGGGACGAAACGCCGCTTCGCAGGAGATCGTGCAACTGCTCGCCCCTTTAAGTCTCGAAAAGGGCAGCGCGCCCGACGACTGGCTAAAGTTATACGAGTTCGCCAAATCGCACGCGGATGAATTGATGTCCGCGCGTCTGATGATCGCGGCGATGCCGGCGCGTGCGGGGCTGCCCGAAATGTTGCTCGCGGTGGAAATGCCATCGGTCGAAGAGGCGCGAAAATTCGTGCCGGAGTTGCGCCGGGTAGTGACCGCCAACGTTGCGCCGCCGTCGAAGCCCGCGCCGGATGCGACGACGACGGCGGTTAACGCGACGCCCGACGACGCCTCGAACACCACGCGGCGGCGCGGCCGCCGGCGCGGCGGGCGGGCGACGGCCGGGAGTTCGGCCGGCGAAAATACGACGGATGCGGCGCGCGCGAAGCAAACGCCCCCGCCGCAGGTTCAAATCAAACGCGCGGGCAGTCTCATCGCATTGAGCGACACGAACTTTACGTTCAAAGAGTTGCGCGGCGCGGATCGGCCTTTGCTCGTCAACGAGCCGGGCTTTCAGGCCGCGCGCACGCGCTTCAGCACGGATACTCTGTTCGTCTATTTCAACACCCTGCACATGACGAACAGCTCGAAGCAGCGCCGGGAGGCCTACGAGAAGGAACACGAACGGCAGATGGAGTTGGCGCGGATCGAGGCGGAGAAGCAGGGCGAGGAGGTGAACTCCAATCTACCTTACGGCGCCAACATGCACCCCCCCTCCGACGCGAACGCGAACTTCTCCGTCACGCCGGGCGGCAACATGAACTCGTCGAACGCGAACGTCGCGGTCTCGCCGGAAGACGAGACGCCGCCCCCGCCGCCTGAAGAGTCGCCCGAACCGACACCCTCCCCGAAGAGCGAAAAGGAATTGGAAGAGGAACGCCGGCTGGAGCAGTCGCGGCGGTTCGCGCAGACCGTCGGATCGCTGGTCTTCGGCGGGGGCGCGGGAAGCAGTGAAGGGTGGCCGGAGTCTATCGGCGTCGGCGCGTCGCTCGACGGCGATGCGCTCGTCGTGCGCGGGCTGTTCGTCAGCCAGTCAGCCGAACAGCCCATGCGCCCGATTCCCTTCCTCCCGGTGCTGCTCTCCGGCCCGGCTGTCCCCACCGAAGCGACCAGGGTGTTGCCCGCCGACACGGACATCTCCGTCAGCGTCTCGCTCGACCTGCCGCAGATGTACGACTATCTCGCCTCGCTGATGAAAATCGCCGACCTCACCGTCACCTCGGAAGAAGGCCAGCCGGCCTTCGGCGAACAACTCGCGGCCTTCGAGAAGACCAACAACTTTCGCATCCGCGAAGAACTGCTCGCCACGCTCGGCAACGAGATCGCCGTCGGGGTGCCCGGCAACCTGTTCCTCGGCCGCGGCATCGCCCGCACGAACGGGGACGGTTCCGCGCCGCCCCCGCAGTCAGGCCCCATCGTCGTCGTCGCTTTGAACGACCGGGAGGGCTTGCAGAAACTGCTGCCGCGCGTCCTCGCCTCCGTCGGCTTTGCTGGCGCCACCGAACAGGGCATCGTGGAGAAGCACGGCGAGGTGGAGGTGCTCACCTTTTCCAACGGCACGCTCGCCTTCATTGATCGCTTCCTCGTCGGCGCGCCCGACGCGGCCGCGATGCGCCGCATCACAAACGCCTACAACAGCGGCGAAACGCTCGGCAACAGCGAAAGCTTCCGCGCCTCGACGAGGTGGCAGTCCAAACAGTCGATAGGACAACTCTATGTCTCGAACGCGCTGCTCAAAGGCCTGCTCGGGGAGGTGACCAGGTACGCCGCCGACATCGACGACCCGGCGATGCGCGCCTACCTCGTGAGTCTCGACCCGGAACCCGGCGCGCTCACGCACCTCGTCACGCGCGAGTCCGACGGTCTCATGCACGAACTCCGGCTACCGAAGAACCTGCTCTCCCTCTTCACGGCCAGCACGCTCGTCGGCCAGAAACTCGCGGCCATGCACCTCAACGAGGGGATGGCGCAAATTAGCCTGCAAATGATCCATACCTCGCAGGAGACGTTCAAAAAGGCCGAAGGCCGCTACGGCACGCTCGAAGAAATCGAACCCAGCAAGTCACTGAAGGACGAGAGCAGTCATTACTCGATGACCAGAGCAGAGGGCTACGAGATCAAAATCTCTGTCTCCGGCGACACATTCACTGCCACCGCCACGCCCACCGGCTATCCCAAACAAGGCCGCCGCTCCTTCTACATAGACCAGACCGGCTCGCTGCGCGGCGCGGACACGGGCGGCAAACCCGCCACGGCCTCCGCGCCCGTTATCCAGGAGCCTTGAGAGGGGGACGCGGAACAATGAACGATGAATGATGAATGATGAACTAAAGACATTCGTCTTTACATTCCCCGTTCCGCGTCCCTCAACCCTTACGCTTTCCGGCTTTACCGTCCCGCGTTTCTCTTCGGCGCGTTTCTCTTTCGTTCCGCCGTCGAACTTTCCCGCGCGAATTGACATGTGAGACGCAAGCGCGCGCACGCGCGCACGTTCTTCCCTGTAGCGATCAACCGGATTTCGCACACACATTTTTGGAGGCTGTTTGAATGAGACTCAAATTTTTCGTCGTCGCCCTGCTCGTCCTGTCCATCGGCGCGCAGGCGCAGACCCGCCCCGGCGCGCGGCGCGCGCGCCCCGTCGCAGGCAGCGGCGCGGCGGCCGTCGTGCTCCCCGCGCCCGCCGCGCCTTACGCGCCCGGCCGTTCCGAACGCGGCGGCGCGTCGGGGCACACGCTGCCCATCCGCCGTGTCATCCTCTACAGCAACGGCGTCGCCTACATCGAGCGGCGCGGCATGGTCTCCGGGCACGCGGAAATCAACCTCTCTTTCAAACAGTCGCAGGTGGACGACGTGTTGAAGTCCATGATCGTGCTCGATCTGGGTCAGGGGCGCATCGGCGCGGTCAGTTACAACTCGTCCGCGCCGCCCTCGGCGCGGATCGCGGACATTCCTTTCTCCGTCGCCTCCGCCACGCAGAGCAGCGGTCTGGCCGGGGTGCTCGGCCAATTGCAGGGCGCGCGCGTACAGGTCACGACGAACAACAACCGCACCGCCAACGGCTCCATCCTCACGGTCGAGGAACGTCGCTCGCAGATCGACTCGACGAAGCCCGCCCTCGTCACGCACGCGCTCGTCATCGCCTCCGAAAGCGGCGAGCTGTCCAGCTTCGACCTCGCCGACGTGCGCTCCGTGAAATTGATCGACGAGGGCACGCGGCGCGACATCGCAGAGTTTGCCGGCGCGACCGCCGCCGCGCGTCGCCGCGATGCGAAGACCATCGTCGTCACTTCGGACGGCGCGGGCGCGCGCGAGATGCTCGTCAGCTACACGGTCGCCGCGCCGATCTGGAAGACCACTTATCGCGTCGTGCTGGACACGGCGGGCAAGCCCTTCTTTCAGGGCTGGGCTATCGTGGACAACGTGAGCGAAGAGGATTGGAACGAAGTGCAGCTTTCGCTCATCTCCGGCACGCCCGTCTCGTTCATCCAGCCGATCCAGCAACCCTTCTACCGCTACCGCCCCGTCATCCCGATGCCCGGCGACCTGCGCCTCGACCCGCAGGTTTATGAACCCGGCGAGGGAGAATCGGGCGTGTTAGGAAGCGCGCCCGGCATGGGGGGCGGATCGCCCCGCGAGATGTCGAATAACGACCTGCCGCCCCCGCCGTCGGCCACGCCCCTGCCGCAGTTGTCGGCGGGCGCGCGTCGCAGTCGCGCCGACCAGCGACAGGATTTGCGGCTCCAGCAGAACCGCGTCAACAATCTCGCGCTGCAAGCGCCCGGCGAATTCGCCGTCAGCGCATCCGACGCGGTTTCGCTCAGCGAGGCGATCACGAGCGGCACGAGCGTCGAGGCGGCGGCCGAGGGCAGCGAAGTGGGCGACCTCTTCGAGTACCAGATCGGGCAGCCCGTCACGGTCAAACGCGACCGCTCCGCGCTCATCCCCATCCTGCAAACGCGCATGGAAGGCACGCGCGTCTCCATCTTCAACGAGGCCGCGCGCCGCGACCGCCCCATGAGCGGCATGCTCCTGAAGAACACTTCCACGCTCACGCTCGAAGACGGCGCGATGACCATCATCGACGGCAACGCCTACGCGGGCGAAGCGCTCATGGAACGGCTCAAGCCCGCCGAGCAACGGCTCATCTCCTTCGCGCTCGATCTCGGCACGCTCGTCAGCGTCCGCCAGAAAGAGGATCGCGCGCCGGCCTTTCTCGTCCGCATCCTGAACGGCGTCTTCCAGGCGCACTATCACCGGCAGGACAAGAAAATCTACACGCTCTCGAACCAGACGGAGCACACGCGCGTCGTCTACATCGAGCATCCGGTCAGGCCGGGTTGGGAATTGGACGATAAAGAGACGCCCAAGCCCGAAGGCCGCAGCGCGCGCTACTACCGTTTCCGCGTCGAACTCAAACCGCACGAGCGCGCCGAGTTGGCCGTCACCGAGCGGCAGGCGCTCATGGACACCTTCGCGCTCAGCAACATCACCCCCGACCAACTCAACCTCTTCGTCTCGCGCCGCTACATCGACGAAAAGACGCGCGCCGCCCTCAACCAGATCGTCGAGATCAAGAGCCGCCTCGCAGCAATCGACGCGCGCCTGCAGGCCATCGAGGCCGAGATCGCGGAGATCGGCGAGGATCAGAAGCGGCTGCGCGAGAACATCGAAACGCTCTCGCAAACCGCCGAGGCCAAACAACTCATCGCACGCTACGTCGCCAAGGCCGACCAGCAGGAGACGCGCATCGAGCAATTGACGAAGGAGCGGCAGGCCGCCGGCGAGGAACGCGCACGGCTCCAGACGCAACTCGACGCCGCCATCCGCGCCCTCAGCCTTGATCGCAACCTCTCGGAGTGAGCCGCACGCGCCGAACCCAAAGCGACGAACAAGGAGTGATGCGGAACGGCGAACTTAAGGAGCAACGCGGAATGATGAACTGAGGAGCAAACGCGGAGCGATGAATTAAGGAACAATACGGAACTACGAACTGAAGGCCGGTTGCCTTTCCTTCAACGTCCCGCGCATATCGTCCAGCGTTCATCGTTCCGCGTTCGCTTCGCCGGTGGTGAGTCTTACGATTCTTACTTCCAAAAACAAAGAAGGCGACCGGGAATAGTTTCCCGGTCGCCTTCTTTGTTATTCGCCTCCAGTCAAGGAGCGCGGTTTACTTCGTCAACTCGTCGGCGAGTTCCCCGGCGTCGAAAATCTTGCGTAGAATTTCGAGCATCCCGCGCGAGTCCACGGAGATGGTGCGGTTGACCGCCTCGTCGTAGTAGAAGTTGCCGACGAGCGACTGGCGGTTGCCGTCGAAGACGAGGCCGATCAGTTCGCCCCGCTTGTTGATCAGGGGCGAGCCGGAATTGCCGCCGATGATGTCGTTCGTCGAGATGAGATTGAACGGCGTCTTCGGATCGACGGCCGACTTCTTCTCCACCCAGCGCGGCGGCAGGACGTAGGGGAATTTGTTCCCCTTCAAGGTGACGCGCTCGTAGAGTCCGCCGAGCGTGGTGTAGGGCGCGATCTGCTTGCCGTCGTCTTCCTTAAAACCTTTGACCGCGCCGTAGGAGAGGCGCAGCGTGAAGGTGGCGTCCGGGTAAATCTTGTCGCCTTCCGTCTCGAACAGGGCGCGCGCGATCTTGGCATAGGCCGAGCGTTCAACGCCGAGCACCTCGTTGTTGTAACGCTTGCTCAACTCGCGGGCTTCGCGGTCGATGCTGCGCGCCAGTTGGATCATCGGGTCGGTCGATTCGTCAATCGCCTTTTTGCCGCCCGCCGCCAGTTGCTTGCGATAGGCCGCGTCTTTCAACTTCGAGCCGTCGATGAGTTCGGCGGCGCGCGCTTCGGGCGTCTTGCCCATGAGCACGCGCTTGACGAGTTCGTGATTCGCACCGTAGGCCTCGCGCATGAAGTCGAGCGAATCTGCGAGTTTCATTCGCTCGTAGTCGTCGTACATGTTCGTCTGCGCGAACAGCACGTTTTCGAGCGAGGCGCGGCGCGCGTCGGTGTACTCCGGCAGGCGTTCGGCGTTCGGCTTCGCGCTCTCTTCGGCGAGACGCACGAGCGTGCGCGCGTAGTTGAAGAGGCTGGTGTTGAAACCGGCGGCGAGGTCGAGGAAGCGGCGGTCGCGCTCGTAGGCCGCCAGGTCGCGCCGGCCTTTAGCGATGGCGTCCCACGCGTCGCCGTATTCTTTCTGCCGCTGCGGGTTCGACGTGACGGCCTTGCGCAGCGCGTTCTCGGATTTCTGCTTGTAGGAGATAAGCGTCGGGTCTTTCAGGCCGCCGAGTTGGCCGCGATAAACTTTGAGCGCGTTCTGCGTGCTGTTGAGTTCGTTCTGCCCGCGTCGCGTCTGCTCCTCGCCCATCGCCATGTACTTCTTCAGCACGGCTTCGCGGCGTTCGAGCATGCGGATGATGAGCGGGATGCTCGTCTCGCGCAGCGCCTCGATGTGCGCCACGGTGTTCAGGCGTTGCGTCGTGCCGGGATGGCCGGTGACGAACACGAGGTCGCCTTCCTTCGTGCCTTCCCGCGAGAACCTGAGATAACTGTCGGGGCGCGCGGGCTTGTCGTTCTCGTAAGCGCGCACGAGTCCCATGTCGATGTTGAAGCGCGGATACTCGAAATTGTCCGGGTCGCCGCCGAAGAACGCGGCCTGAAATTCGGGCGCGAAGACGAGCCGCACGTCGGTATATTTTTTGTAGCGATAGAGGTTGTACTTGCCGCCCTGAAAGAGCGTCACCACGTCCGAGCGCAAGCCTGTTTTTTCGGTGGATTCCTTCTCGATGGCGGCAATCGCCGTGCGCCGCGCGCCGAGGGCGTCGCCCGCGGACATCCCCGGCTTGACCGCCGCGTTGACGCGATCCGTCACGTCCTCGATGCTCTGGAGAACGTTCAACTCATAGCCGGGAATCTTCAGTTCCTCGGCGCGCGTGCGTGCGACGAAGCCGTTCTTGGCGTAGTCGCGCTCGGCCGTGCTCAATTCGCCGACGGCGTCTTCGATGATGTGATAGTTGGTCAGGATGAGGCCGTCGGGCGAGACGAAGGAACCCGACCCGTTGGGGAAGCGCACGGAGGCGAGTTGCAGCTTTTTGAGGAACTCGTCCGTAACTTCAAAGTTATATTTGCGTTTAATATCGGCGCGCGGCACTTGATTGAAAGGCCACATGCCCTCGTCGGCGCGTGCGCTTGTGCCGGCTAAAGTTGAAAAAGCGATCAGCGCCGCCAGCAGCGTGCGCGACAATTTTCTGAAATCCATATTGCTCCTCGGAAAAGTTAAATTTGATGGGAGTGAACACGTTTAGAGTATCATAAGCCCCGCCGGGATGCCTCCAAGCGGGTTTCAAGTTTCAGGTTTCAGGTTTCAAGCTAGAGAACAAAAACCCCCGTCGTGAAGCCTGAAATTTTCAGTCCTGAAACCTGAAACTTGAAACCTGAAACCTATTATGCGGAACGAGGAAATCGCGCGATGCTTCCAACGCCTCGCGCTCATCATGGAGATACGCGGCGACGACCGCTACCGCGTGCGCTCCTACCGCAACGCCGCCGAGGTGATCGAGACGTGGCCTGTCGCGCTCGCCGAGGTGGCGCGCGCCGAGGGCGCGAAGGGCTTGCAGGCGCTCCCCTCCGTCGGCAAGGCCATCAGCGGCAAGATCGTGGAACTGTGCGAGCGCGGCACGTTCGAGGCTTACGAGAAACTCGTCGCAGAGACGCCCGAAACCGTGCTCGACCTGCTCGACGTGCCCGGCATCGGCATCAAGACCGCCGCCACGCTCCACCAGCAATTCAAAATCTCGTCGCTCGAAGACCTCAGGCAATTCGTCGCGGGCGGCGGGCTGGAGATGGTTGACGGCGTGGGCGAGAAGACGGCCGAGCGCATCGACGCGAATTTGCGCCTGAGCCGGTAGAGCGCGCCCCTGCAAAATCCGGACACACACATCACACGCCATTCAGGAGACACGAGATGAACTATCCGCTGGAAATTAATTTCAAACTCCTCGCCATCGCGCTGCAACTCTCGGCGCGCGACGCGCACGGCAACCTGATCTTTTACGTCAGGCGAAAAGCCTTCAAGTTGAAGGAGTCGATCACGGTCTTCGCCGACGAAGCGCAGACGAAGCCGCTCTATCACATCAACGCCGACCGGGTGCTGGATTTCTCCGCCCGTTACAATTTCACCGACGCCGGGGGCAACGCGCTCGGCTCGATCAAACGTCGCGGTGTGCGCTCGCTCTGGAAGTCGCATTACGACATCGAAGGCGCGGGCGGCGCGCTGCTCTCGCTCCACGAAGAGAACCCCTGGATCAAAGTCTTCGACAGCCTGCTCGGTCAGTTGCCTTTCGTCGGCGCGCTGACGGGCTACCTGTTCCACCCGGCCTATCTCATCACACGCCCGGACGGCACGGTGCTCCTGCGCATGGAGAAACGCCCCGCCTTCTTCGAGGGCAAGTTCAGCGTCGAGCGACGCGTGGCCGAACTCGACGCGGCCGAGGAGACGCGCGCCCTGCTCGGCATGTTGACGATGATCTTAATGGAACGAAGCCGCGGCTGAGGTGTGTCGAAAGCCCCGTCTGAGGTGTGTCGAAAGCCTGTGATGACGTCCCCGGCCGCCAATTCATCCGCGCCGGCTGCGCCCGTCAATTCTTCCTGTCGGACGCGCTCGGCAGAGATTCCACGAGGTGATCGAAGCCGAGCCAGAGACTCCAACTGTGATGGTAGAAAGCGACGGGAAACAGGAGCGCGACGACGGAGAGACACGTCAACACCAACTCGAAGCGCGTGTCGATGACGGGTAGCGACAGGACGTAGAGGACGAGTATGACGAACTCCGTCGTGACCACGTTCGCCATGATCGCGCCGACGAAGAAGCCGTCCTCGCGTTTGAACAACGCATCGCAGACGGGGCATTGATGCTTGATGTGAAACGGACTCCCGACGATTGAAGACTCGCCGCAGACCGGACACCGGAGGCGCAGGGAGCGCCACAGCGTTTTCAACATCGGGCGGCGCGCTCTGTTCACAGTCTTTCACGCCCGGACTTTACCGTGCGGGTTCTGATTCGAGTTTCCCTATGCGATCCTCGGCATCCCGCAAATCGGCGCGAGTCTCGTGCGCGATGGCCTCGATGCGGTCGAGACGCCTGGAGAGTTCACGCCGCGTCTCGATGATCTCTTTGAGCGCCTGTTCCCAAATCGGCTTCGTGTCATACGCGCGCGCTTCGAGTTTTTGCAGGCGCGCATCAAGGTCGCGCATGCTTGAATCGAGAGCATCGAAGCGTGCGAACACTCGCTCCGCAAAGGAGCGTTCATCACCGTCGGAGATATTTTGCGTCGTCTCTTCGCTCATAAGTAGTACCCGGCCGCAATCATACAAGACGGTCGCAATCTCACTCAAGCAGTCCAGCCCACACGGACTATGCGCGCCCGTATCCGCCCCCGACTCAAGCCCGACTCGTCGCCACCAACACGCCTTCGGCCTGCCGTTTGACGATGACGAGCGTGATGTCGTCGCTGGCGGGCGTCCCCTGCGCGAACTTGGTGAGGTCGGCCTCGATCTTGTCGCGGATGCCGGCGGCCGTGGAGTCGAGGTAGCGCGCCACCGTGTTGTAGAGGCGCACGGGGCCGTACTCTTCGCCCGATGCGTTCTGCGTCTCGGAGACGCCGTCGGAATAGATGACGAGAGCGTCGCCGGGTTGGAGTTGCGTGCGGCCTTCGCGGTAGACGGCGTCTCCGATGATGCCGAGCGGGATGCCGCCCGCCGCGAGTTGCTCCATCGAGCCTCCGGCGTGGGCGATGAGCGGCGGGTTGTGCCCGGCGTTCAAAAACGAGAGCGCGCCGGTGACGGGGTCTAGCTCGGCGCAAAAGAGCGTGATGAAACGATTCATCGGGATCGTCTCGGCGAGATAGCGATTGACGGCGGAGATGGTGTCGCCGAGCGCCTTGTGCGCGGGAATCTGCGCGTGCATGGCCGCGTGCAAGCTGGACATCAGGAGCGCGGCCGACGTGCCCTTGCCCGACACGTCGCCGAGCGCGATGACCATGCGCCCGTCGGGTCGTTCGATGAAATCGTAATAGTCGCCGCCGATCTCGTAGCAGGGGAAACTGATGCCCTGCATCTCGTAACCGGCGACGTTCGGCGCGCCG
>DASQLU010000020.1:0-87440 GCA_035645855.1 Pyrinomonadaceae bacterium | reverse complement strand
CATAATAGTTGACCGGGCTATTCGGGAGGCGATAGAGTCGCGCGCCGCCATGTCAGCCGCTCAGGTCAGCGTGGGTGTCGCCTGCAACTGAGATCAGTAGGCCACTCAATTCACGGCGGGTTCGGGAAAAAATTTTTGCTTACGTTCACCGGCATCTCACGTCCGGCGGGACGGTACACAGTTCCCGTCTTCTCATAACTTCACAAAGCCGCCGCAACTCGCTCAGCAAACACTCCAGTTAGGTGAAACATGTCAAACATAAAGAAAACCGCCCGGAGGAAATCTTTCAGTCCACCGCCCAGATCGCTCAATTCACTGACAGATGAGGAATGTAAATTCCACATTGAGCTTTATAAGTTTTGTCTGGAATTTACTTTTAAGGCGATTACGATCTTCTTCACGGTTGTGGGCGGCGTGTTCGCGTTGGCGTTCCGCTCCGGTCAGCAACTAAGCGAGTTGAGTAATCCCGTTAGAATGATTCTTCTCGTCACCCCATTCTTGATTTGCCTGGCGATGATTTTGGGTTTCGGGGTATCAACCATCATGTGGCTAAGTCTCTGGGGGCAAGTTAGCGGGAAAATGCGGTGGAGGAAATTGCTATGGTCATTGTGGAAGGGGAAAGGTAATGACGCGAAAAGCGAGTTGCATTTAGCAATCGGTATCTATTCGCCTAGCTTGACCCTTATTCTCTTTCTTACCATGTTGATTTTCAGCGTCTTTTTGATTTTGCTGCGTAATCTCATGGCGTCCTACGATGTTTGGTTTTGCCCTGAATGCTGGCTGGGCTGACGCGGCTCGGTACCGGCGCTCCACCGGCTGCGTTTCTCACACCACTCACTCACTTCTGCTGCCCCAACGCGACGGCGCGCTGGAAGGCGGCGTAGACGGCTTTCGAGAGCACGGTACGCAAGGAACCCTTTTCCATTTGATAGATCGCTTCGGCGGACGTGCCGCCGGGCGACGTGACCATGTTGCGGAGTTCCGCCGGGTGCTTGTGCGATTCCATCGCGAAGCGCACCGAGCCGAGCATCGTCTGCAAGACGAGTTCGCGCGCCACCTCGCGCGAGAAGCCCATGTGGACGCCCGCATCCACGAGCGATTCCATGACGAGGAAGATGTATGTGGGGCCGGTCGCGCTCAGCGCGGTCGCCATGTCGATCTGGCGTTCTTCCTCGACGCGCATCTCGCGGCCGAGCGCGCCGAGCATGGCGCTCACCTGTCGCCGTCGCGCGTCGCTCACCTGCTCCGTCGCCGTCCACACCGTCATCCCCTCGCCCACCTGCGCGGGCGTGTTCGGCATCGCGCGCACGATTGCCGGGTGCGACAATTCGCCCGCCATCGTCTCGATGCGCGCCCCGGCGACGATGGACAGCACGAGGTCGTCGGCGCGCAGCGCGTCTCTCAACTCGTGCAGCACGCCGTTCAACTTCTGCGGCTTGACGGCGAGGATGATGATCGAAGGAGCGACGGGCGTACCCGTGTTCCCGCCCGGCGGCTCGTGCGTCACGGCCTCGCGGTTGCTCTCCACGACGCGGATGCCGTAGGTCGCTTCGAGTTCGGCGCGACGCGCGGCGCGCGGGTGGCTGCCGCGAACCTGCGCGGGCGCGACGAGTTGCCGCTTCAGCAGTCCGGCGATCATGGACTCGGCCATCACGCCGACCCCGACGAAGACGAGGCGCACGCCGCCGAGCGGGTTCTCGCCGTGGTTTTCAATCAACTCGTTTGCGGCCGGTGGAGTGTGCATAAGTTCAGGCGCGTTTGAATTTTCGTGGCCGGGTCATGACTTCGACGAACCTCAACGCGGCGGCACAGGATAGCGCAGCCGCCTTCCGGTGCGTTAATCGTAAACCGTGAAAACCGCTTCCGTCTATTTACGATTCTCGCCCGACGATTTACGATTGGATGCCGACGCTTGACGCATAACCAGACCGCCCGTGCGCGGTCGCGGCCGAGCGCGACGACGAAGCAGCCCTTAATTCCATGTGCGCGGGAAGGATCAACTACAGGGACGCACAACCGGCGGGAGTTTCATTTCCTCTTGTCGCCGATCTTTCATCAATCGTCACTTCCTCAAAGCTTAAAGATGTCTGTCGCCACCGCCAACGAAGAAACCCTCATCATCGAGACGCCGGAGCGCGTGCCGTTGCACTTCGCGCTGGCTTCGATTGGGAATCGGTTTCTGGCGTGCGCCGTTGACCACGGGTTGCAGTTGTTCGCGATGCTGCTCGTCGGGCTGGTGTTTTTCTGGACGGGCTACTGGGCGCATCTGGGCGACCGCATGTCGCAGATGCCGAAGTGGCTGCTGGCGGCCGTGATCATTTTGACGTTCGTGTTGTGGGCGGGCTACTTCGCCATCTTCGAGTGGCTGTGGAACGGGCAGACGCCCGGCAAGCGCATGTTGAAGCTGCGCGTCATACGCGAGGACGGCCGACCCGTCACCGCCTGGGAGGCGGCGGCGCGAAACCTTCTGCGTGTCTTCGACATGATGCCGTGGGTCGGCATTCCCTTCTATTCGGTCGGGCTGATCTCGGTCTTCGTCAGCAGCCGCGACCAGCGCGTGGGCGATTTCGTGGCGGGCACGGTCGTCGTGCGCGAGCGCGAGGCGCAGGCTCCGACGTTCGCCGAAGTTTTCGCCTCGCCCACGAGCGATGTGGCCTTGCGGCGTTCGTTCAACCCGGTCGTTTTCAAGGGCGACACGGGCGCGCTCAGCGAAGCCGAGATCGAAGTGGTCGAGATTTTTCTCCGGCGACGCTGGGAACTCGCCGACGCGACGCGGCAGTGGATGGCGTGGCGCGTGGCGACGCCGATCCTCTACAAACTCAAACCCGACTTCGACCGCGAAACTTTCACTTACGAAGGCTTCCTCGAAGAACTCCTCCATCGTTACCGCGCCGCGCACCGTTTCACCGGCTGAACTCTCCCTCGCCGCCCCCGCGCGGACGCCACCGGCCACGGGCGCACAGAGAAAAAGCGCGGGAACAATTTCCCGCGCTTACTTCCACCTCAGACGAACTCTCCCAACGGCACACGCATAACGCGCCCGCTTGGGGTTTACTTCTTCCACTCGACCGGGAATAGCGCGCCCGCTTTGGCCGGGTCGATTTTCATCCCGGCCAGTTCGAGCGCGCGCGCCAGCACCATGTCGCGCTTGGCCGCCATGTCGGTGGCCTTCGGCAGCATCAACTCGTCGGGGATAACGCCGATTCGCTCAAGGCTCTTGCCGTCGGACATGATCACGTCGGCGTTCGTGATATTCGCGCCCCAGGTGACGATCTTCTCCGTCCCCATTTCGTAGCTGCGGAAGTTCGAGCGCATGACCGCGCCCGCCGATTTGTCACCGATGACCGTGCCGCGCCCCTCAAGCTGCATCACGCGCGCGAACACTTCCGAGGCCGACCCCGAATCGCTGTCCACCAGCACGACCACCTTCCCCTCGAACAGGTTGTTCTTGCCGCGCGTCTTGGCGACGACGGGCTTGGACTCCTTGCGGGTCTTCACGTCGGCCATCTTCACGTCGCGGTCGAAGAAGTGGCCGAGCAGCCGCAGCAGCGTGGTTTCGTAGCCTCCGCCGTTGCCGCGCAAGTCCAGCACCATGGCTCTGCGCCCGCGCGCCTTGCTCATCACTTCGTCCACGCCGCTGTCGGCCAGATCGAAGGCGGGCATCTTCCAGACGAACACCCCGCCGAGGTCTTCGTAATAGCGATGGCGGCCTGACTTGGCGTCGTCTTCCATCTCCCGCAGAATCGCGTTGATCTCCATGTCGCTGTTGAGATCGATGACGCGCTTGCCCTGCACCACCTTCGCCTTCAGGTTCATCTCGCGCGGCTGGCCGCCGGGGCTCTGCACGACGACGTTGAGCCCGGCGCGCGGGCTGAGGGTGTTGTAGAAATACCGCATCTTCCAAAATTCTTTGCGCGTCGGCTGGAAACGCTCGACGGCGATGATGCGGTCGCCTTCTTTCAACCCCTGCATCGCCGCGTCGCTGCCCGGTTTGACGGCCACGACGTAGCACTCGTCGCCGATCATCTGCATCTCCCAGCCGTACTCGACACGCTCGGGTCGCGACGGCGGGTAAAATTTGGTGTGCGAATCGTCGAGTTCCAGCAAGACCTGCGCGATGACCCCGAACGCCTGCCCCAGCGAACTGGCCTGCTTCACCTTTTCTTCGGCCGCTTTGAAACGCGTGTCCACGTCCATGCCGCGAATCGTCGGGTCGTAGTAATGCTTCTTGAGTTGATCTTTGATGTTGCCGAGCATCGTCAAAGCACGCTCGCGCTCGATGCGGTCAAAAGATTGCGCGCGCAAAGCCTGCGGCGCGAGACCGGCGCAGAGGATCAGGCCGGCGACGACGAAAACAAACCTGCGGGCGGACGCCCTGACAACGGGAATCGCATTTCCGTAAAACTTCACGAGGGTGTACTCCTTAACAGTCGTAGCTTTTTGAGGTTCACGCCGCGAAGCGTGGCGTGGCATCGGGGACAGCAGCATTGAGGCCGCTAATGAGGCGGCTAATATTGCCACAAACACTTTTTCTTTGGCAACCGCGCGCAAGCGGGCGTGGGACGGGTGAATTTTGCCTCGCCGGAAACGCGAGCCGGGCGCGGCGGGCAGCTTGCGGTCGCTCGTTTTCATCTAAATTTCACGAACAGGCGGCCGGCGAAATCGGCGAATTTGACGCGGCGTTTGCGCGTCTGTTACTTTCGTCCGTTTCCTATCGGAATCAATTTTCAACCAGCATAGAGGAAGTAGGAGAATAATGGCTCAAGACGTTTTTATTTTAGGCGGTAAGCGGACGCCGATGACGGAATACGTCGGCGCGTTGAAGGATATTAAAGCGATTGACCTCGGCGCGGCGGCGGCGCGCGGCGCACTCGAAGCGACGAACGTGGCGGCCGAAGAGATCGATCACACCATCATCGGCAACGCCTTGCAGACTTCGGGCGATGCCATCTACGGCGCGCGCCACGTCGCGCTGAAGGCGGGCGTGCCCGCAGACCGCCCCGCGCTCACCGTCAACCGCCTGTGCGGCTCGGGCATCCAGTCGATCATCTCCGGCGCGCACATGATCCTGCTCGGCGAAGCCGGAACCGCGCTCGTCGGCGGCATGGAGTCGATGTCGATGGCTCCGCATGCCATCTACGGCGCGCGCTCCGGGTTCGGTCTCGGACAGGGCAAACTCGAAGACACGCTGATGGTCGCCCTGCTCGACACCTATTGCAATACGACGATGGCGGGCACGGCCGAAAACCTCGCGCGCCGCTATGAAATCTCGCGCGCGGATCAGGATGCCTACGCGCTGCGCTCGCAAACCGAGGCCAAGCGCGCGCAGGACGCCGGATTGTTCAGGGAAGAGATCACGCCCGTGGAAGTGAAGACACGCAAAGGCGTCAAAGTGGTCGACACGGACGATCACCTGCGCCCCGACACCACGCTCGAAGTGCTGGCGAAGTTGCCGACCGCTTTCAGCAAAGACGGCTTCGTGACCGCCGGCAATGCATCGGGGATCGTGGACGGCGCGGCCGCGCTCGTCATCGCGGGCGAAGAGTTCGTGAAGACGCGAAATGTCGCACCGCTCGGTCGCATCGTGGCGTGGGCTTACGCGGGCGTCGATCCGGACGTGATGGGCATCGGCCCCGTGCCGGCCGTGCGCAAGGTGCTGGAGCGCGCCGGGCTGAAACTGTCCGACATCGATCTGGTGGAAGTCAACGAGGCGTTCGCCGGTCAGTATCTCGCGGTGGAAAAGGAACTCGGCCTCGACCGCGCGCGCACGAACGTCAACGGCGGCGCAATCGCGCTCGGCCACCCGCTCGGCGCGTCTGGCACGCGCCTCGTGCTCACTTCGCTCCTCGAACTCGGCCGCCGCGGCGGTCGCTACGCGCTCTCCACCGCCTGCATCGGCGGCGGCCAGGGCATCGCGATCATCGTCGAACGCCAGGGATAAAGAATCGACAGTTGTCCGTGGTTAGTTGTCAGTTGCATGTGGCAATCATGCGAGAGGCTGGAGACCGACTTGGACAACGGACAACGGACTAACTGACGGATTTCTTCCATGCGAACGCCCCGGACAGGCTTTCTCCTCAAAAAGCCGCCGGGGCGTCCGACGTTTGCGCCAACAGTTTTCCCCCCTCTGGCGCAAATATCAATTCGTATTCGCGGCGACATTGGCGATTTTGTCCGCTCTCCACGTCGCTCCACGCACAAGGACTTATTTCAATCGTCGTGCCACGCGCATCCCGTGGCGACGCACCGCGGAAGTGACGCCAAATGCCGCTGTTTCAAAGCGCCCCAGGCTCCCCTCTGAACACCCGCGTGCAGACGCGCGCCGCATACTCGCTTCGCACATTCCAGGCCGAGGACGACCGGAAGCATCCCGCAATGGCTGCAAACAGGAACTTTCGACGGCAAGTGCGAACGGAGTAGCCGGTGCGAATGAAGTAGCGGCAACGCAGGCTTTGCCCGACAATTCCTAATCTTGCCCGACAATTAGCCCCTCAGATAGAATTGTCGGGCAAAAGTCGGCGACGGAGCGGTGTCCGCGAGAGGCGGGCGGCGGCGCGGCGGGACACGCGATCCGGGTTTGAGTCGGGGTCTGTTTTCGCGGCCGTGCGAATAATTCGAGTGGCGCGCGCGTGATAATTCCGGCGCCGGATACGGGGTGCGAGAGGCGAGGTAGTTTAGGCTTGCCGCAGCGCACGAATTGTAGTATTTAACATTCAGTTTGTTTTGCCGTAAGACTCGCGTAAGAGCCTCGTCTTATGATATAAACTTGCTTTTCAAGCAACGCAGTCATTCACTACCTACACATAAGGTTTATCGCTAACATCTTCGGACGCGGAAGTTGCCCCCTAAAGGTCTGCACTGTGTCTGAACAAAGCCCAACAATCGAAAGTAGAAAAGGACGAACTATGTCAACAACATCCCTCCGCCGATCAGCCTGCGCGCTGGTGCTCATGCTCTTCTGCTGTGCGCTGGGCGCCGGCACGGCGTCGGCGCAATCGGAAGCCAGCTCCGGGCAGATTGCCGGGGTTATTACGGACAGCACCGGGGCTGCCGTGCCGAACGCGACCGTCACGGTCACGAACAAAGAAACGGGACTGACGCGTACCGTTACGACAAGCGATGAAGGCCTCTACACCGTTCCGCTCCTGCCGACGGGCACTTACACCGTGACCGCTCAGGCCGGCAACTTCGCCGAGACGAAACTCGAAAACGTGGTGGTCAACGTCGGCCGCGTGGCCGACGGCAACGTCACGCTCGGCGTCGGCGGCGTGCAGGAATCCGTCAACGTCTCGGCGGAAGCCATTCAGGTGACGCGCAACGAATCCGACGCGGTCGTCAACGAGACGGCCATCAGCAACCTGCCGATCAACGGCCGCCGCTTCCAGGATTTCATCACGCTCACGCCGACCGCGCAGGTCGACCCGCAGCGCGGACAGATTTCGCTCTCCGGCCAGAAGGGCATCAACTCGAACATCAACGTCGACGGCGTGGATTACAACCAGCCCTTCTTCGGCGGCATCCGCGGCGGCGAACGCTCCAATCTCGCCTTCACGATTCCGCAGGAGGCGATCAAGGAATTTCAGGTTGTCGCTTCCGGCTACTCGGCCGAGTTCGGTCGTTCGACCGGCGGCGTCGTCAATGCCGTGACCAAGTCGGGCGACAACAACATCCACGGCTCGGCCTTCTACCTCCTGCGCCCGCAACGCCTGGCGCGCGGCAACGAGTACACCGAGGCCTTGCAGCAGCAGCGCCTGACGGCCGCCGGTGTCGAGGCCTCGCTCGCCCCGACGCAACACCAGTTCGGCGGCTCAATCGGCGGCCCGATCATCCAGAACAAACTTTTCTACTTTGGCGCTTACGAGCAACAGAAGTTCAACGCGCCGCGCCAGATCGTGTTCGGCATTCCGAGCAACCTCTCCAGCACCATCGCGCTGAACGCCGCGCAACAGTCCGTGCTGGCCTTCTACCAAAGCCAGCAGACCGGCTACGAGTTGACCAACGACGCTTACGCCGGGCTCGGCCGCATTGACTGGAACATCAACAACTCGAACCGCTTCAACATCCGTTTCAGCGGCAGCAAGAACGAGGCGGAGAACGCCGTCTCCAGAGGCGAAACCGCGCTCGACCCGACGACGACGCAGTCGCTTTCCACCAACGGGACGGAGCAGAACCAGACCCGGATCGGCGTCGCCCAACTCGTCTCCACCATCAGCCCGAAGGCCGTCAACGAACTGCGCCTGCAGGCCGCGCGTGAAGAACGCCCGCGCATCTCCAATTCCGAGGTGCCGCAGATCGCCACCTCCTTCGGCACCTTCGGCGCGACCAACTTCCTGCCCACCACGCAGTTCGACACGCGCTATCAGATTGCCGACAGCTTCACTTATCTGCCCGGCAACCACAACATCAAGTTCGGCGGCGAATACAGCCGCCTGCTAGCCAACCAGCGCTTCGGCTTCAACCAGTTCGGCGGCTACGCGCTGAGCATCGGCAGCACGGCGCAGAACGTCGCCGACGCGCTGCAACGCCTGTCGAACACGGTCGTGCCGCAGGCCGGAGCGAATCAGGCGATTCTCGGTCGCTTCGACGACAACCGCGCGCGCTACAACCGCCAGATCGGAAACCTGGAAGCTGAATTCGAGGGTCAGGAATTGGCCTTCTTCGCTCAGGACACCTGGCAGATTCCTTCGCGCCGGCTGACCTTAAACTACGGGCTGCGCATGGAGCAGCAGTACAACCCGACGCCCGACATCTCCAACACGCAGATCGTCAACGTCGTGCGCAACACGAACTTCCCCATTCGCGGCGGAGGCTTCGACCCCTCGAACATCCCCGACAGCGGCTGGCAATTCGGGCCGCGCGTCGGCTTCGCCTTCGACCCCGAAGGTCAGGGCAAGATGGTCGTCCGCGGTTTCGCCGGTTACTACTATGCGCGCACGCCGCTCATCGTCCTGGCCGACAGCACCAACAACTACCGTAACCCGCCGGCCAACGTCAGCACGACGCTGCCCTTCACCGGCTTCAGCCAGACCACGTTCAACACGTTCCTGAACTCGCCCGCCGGCGCGCAGTATCGCAACATCACGGGCTGCGACCCGGCCGCCGCCGCCGGCACGGACGCGCGCAATCGCTGCACGCCGAACACGATCTATCGCCAGTTCGCCATCATCGGCGTCAACCTGAACAGCTTCGATCTGAACAGCCTGCCGATCATCTCGCCGCAGCAGATTTCGAGCATCGCCAGCGGCCTCGGATTGAACCCGAACCCGTTCGTCGGCGCGCAGGTCACGGGACACGCCGAGGACTTCAAGAACCCGCGCTCGTTCCAGTTCGGCTTCGCCTTCGAGCGCGAAGTGATGCGCGGTTTCACCGTCGGCATCGACTACGCGCACGTCAAGACCGACCGCATCCAGCGCAACCGCGACCTGAACCTGCCCGCGCCGCTCTCGGCCGAGCAGTACGTCGAATTCCTGCGCACGAACAACACCGCGGCCAACTTCAACACGATGATGTCGAACGGCACCATCGGTCAGATTTTGCAGTCGCAGCGCCAGTTCATCGCCATCAACACGCCGGCCGGTCTGACCTTCCCCGGCGGCTCCGTGACCACCCGCCAACGCCCGACACAGGCGCAGCAGGGCTTTGCCCTCGGCGCGGTTCAGGTGCGCGAGTCCACGGCGAAGTCGCTCTATCGCGGCCTGACGTTCCGCGCCCGCTATAACCACCGGCGCGCGCAAATCAACACCTACTACGTCTTCTCGCGCTCGCTCGGCGACGATGACAACGAACGCGACGCGGGCGGCGTGGCCTTCGCCAACGCCTACGACCTGCGCCGCGAATACGGCCGCAGCCGTCTCGACCGCGAGCACCAGTTCACGGCCAACCCCGTCATCTTCCTGCCCCACGGCTTCGAGGTGTCGAGCGCGATTCGCCTGCGTTCCGGCAACCCGATCAACGCCACTTCGGGCGCGGACTTGAACGGCGACGGCGTGAACAACGACCGCCCGCTGCTCGTTCCCGGTCTGACCTTCGTCAGGAACGATTTCCGCAATCGCAGCATCTACGATGTCGACCTCCGCCTGCAAAAAGGATTCACGCTCGGCGAAAGCAAGCGGCTCGTCTTCACGTCGGAGTTCTTCAACGTGCTCAACCGCTCCAACATCATCTTCCCGTCCGCCAACACCGCCACGTCTTCCGGACAGAGCGGACAGTTCTGCGGTCAGGCGAGCCAGTTGTGCGGCTTGAACGGCGTCACCAACGTCAACTTCCTGCGGACGACCGATGTCAACACCGGCGCGATCCTCGTCAACAACACCAACCCCGGAAGCCAGGTCTTCCAGATGCAGCTCGGCGCGCGCTTCCAGTTCTAAAGCGCCAACCGGCAGGCATCACCAACTCGACAAGAAGGGCGCGCCTCTCACAAAGGCGCGCCCTTCTCGTTTGTCCGAACAAATCCGACTTTTTACGTCGATGTTCCGCGAAAAGCATCTTGAATCAGCACAACGAAGATTCACAGACGCATTTGAACCGCTATGGTAGGTGAAAATGCCCACACGGCCGCAGCGCGATTGATGTAGCCACACGCGAAAGCGGCAAGCATCAATTTACACAGGCCATCGGAACTCCAACCGTCGCGCCACGTCCAACATCCATTGCGGCGGGCGACCGTTTCGTCGTCTCGCAAACTGTCGCCACCTCTCCATCCAAACAGCCTCCGCCATATCAGCTTGCTCGAATGTAGCGCACCACGCAGCCGCGCATAAACACAAAGGCTCGCCTTTGGTCTTGCTTGCAATTGACAAGTCGTCCCAGATGGAAAGCACCTGCCGGAAAGCATCAGCGCGAGTTGTTTGATCTGTTGCCAAACAGCCATTTACAAATACCAAGAACAACAGCATTAGAGGACGGCGATGTTCAGATATAAACGTTAATTGACTTGGATCGGGTGAATCTCCCCCTTTGTCCCGATTAATTAACCAGCCCAGAAAATTCGCGAAGCATGTATTACTGAATAAACCCTCCATGCTTTTCCTCGGATTCTTCTGCGCCAATCGCCTGTTAATCGATAGGGCTTGGCTGACATAATCAAGAGCCTCTTCGTATCGGCCGGCATCTTCCATATAGCTCGCGCAATTGCTCAACGACCGCGCATAGCCCGGCTCGAAGCGGTCAGGGTTCTTTTGCGCTAATCGCCCATTAATCGCTAGAGATTGGTTGGCATAGTCGAGAGCCTCTTCATATCGGCCGGCATCTTCCAAATGACCCGCGTAATTGCTCAACGACCGCGCATAGTCCGGCTCAAAGCGGTCAGGGTTCTTCTGCGCCAATCGCTTATGAATCTCTAAAGCCTCCCGAGCATGAGGAAGAGCTGCTTCATATCGACCTATATTGCTTAAATGACTCGCGTAATTGCCCGCTGAACGCGCATAGTTCGGCTCAAAGCGGTCAAGGTTCTTTTGCGCCAATCTCCTATGAATTGTCAGGGCTTGGTTGGAATAATCAAGAGCCTCTTCGTATCGGCCAGCGTAGCTTAAATGGCTCGCGTAATTGTCCAATGACTGCGCATAGTCCGGCTCAAAGCGGTCAGGGTTCTTTTGCGCTAATCGCCTATCTATCTCCAAAGACTCCGATGCCCGAGGAAGAGCTTCTTCATATCGGCCCATATCGCTTAAATAATTCGCGTAATTACCCACTGATATTGAATAGTTCGGCTCAAAGCGGTCAAGATTCTTTTGCGCCAATCTCCTGTTAATCTCCAGTGCTTGGCGAGCATACTTAAGAACCTCTTCGTATCGACCGGCATCGCTTAAATGGCTCGCGTAGTTGTCCAATGACCCTGCATAGTCCGGCTCAAAGCGGTCGGGGTCTTTCTTGATCAGCCGACGATAGAGCGTCAATCCGGTAAGATCAAAGTCGCAGGCCAGTTGATAGTTACCAATGGAGGCCAGACTAATCGCATAGTTGAATGATGCATTGGCATATTCAGCCATCCGCTCCAGATTACCCGGTTTCTTGTTGAATTTCTCCCGCGACTTCTCGGCCAAATACTCGAAGACCATGCAACGCAACTCTGCGAGTTGTACCGATTCTTCTTTTAATAACGGAGCTAGTAATCCCGTCGTCTGGCTCTTATCAACCGAAGACATGCGCGCAAACGCCGACTCGGCCAGTGCGGGCAAACGGCTGTTTGTCTCGGCGCTCACCGTAACTATATCCTGGCAACTATGGCGAAAGTGGCGCGATATGGCGTTTACTAGCGTCTCGCTCAAATCCAGATGATGCGTGGACAGGCGCGCGAGCACTGTCAGGGCATTGCGGCGAATAGCTTGCGCGGCTGTATTGGTTGAGACTGAATTGCTTAGAACTGAATCCAGAAGCATGTCGCCCCCGGAACGGAGCAGGGCTTGTGCTACGAGGGCTTCGCCGAGCAGGTCTGGACGGAGAGCTTGCAGGCCTTGCGACCCGGGGTACAGCGTCATCAGGGAGCGGAAAAGAGAATCGAAATCTCCCGGAGTGAGAGCCGACCCCGTTGCTGTTGCCCAGTACGGCGCGGCGACATTTGACGAGGCGAAGCCTCCTGCGAGCGTGGCGAGTGCAAGCAACTGCTCGGCGCGACGTTCGGCCTCCCGCCAGTTGAATTGAGCGAGTAAACCGAGCCAATAACGGCGCTCGTGATTTAACAGCGCTCTTGTTAATCCTTGCGCGGTGGTTGGGCGCTCACCGTATAACGCCAGCAGCGCGGCCATTTGCACATACAACGGGCGTTCAAAATGTTCGCCCTGGAGAACGGGAACAATATCCGGCACGCTCACGCCGAGAGCTTGAGAAAACGCTAGCAACGCCTTGCCGTAAGCTTCCTGACGGTCGGGCTCCGCGGCGTATAACGCGGGGAGACGGAAGGGTCCCGTGGTGGCGTAGCCGCTCAATAAGGGTTCGCATTGAGGGTCTTTGCCGGGAAGGTTGTCCCACCATTCTCCGCTATCGCGCGCGAGCAGTAGCATTCGCACGGGTTGCTCCACGGGATTTTGCAAAGAGGCTCTGAGCAGCGTGAGAAAGGTCGCCTGGCGGGTTTCGGCGTAATCAATAACGATCAAGAGCGGTCGATTAAGACTGCGCAGAGTTTGCCAGCCGGCCTTTATTCGGTCGCCTTCAAGCTCGCTGTCGAGAAACCCCGTGTGCCAACCCGAATCAAAACGCTGCCGACAAAGCTCTAGCGCCAGGCGAGTTTTGCCTTGTCCCCCGGCACCCGTTATCAATCTTACCGATTGCGGCCAGCGGGAATCGTCGAGCCATTCATTCAAGCTATCAACATCGGGTTGGCGTGCCGGGTCGAATGCCAGCAAGGATTCCTCAGCACGAAGCAACTGGCTATCGGCCATGCCGAGACCCGCTCGCCATTGTCCCGCCGGCATTTGAAGTGGATTGTCTTCGGCAGCCGACGGCACGGAAGCCGGGGCGACGGGGCTTGTAGTTTGCGAAAGGGTGACGGGCGGCGTTACGGGGATGCTGCCCTTTTGCAGATTCCACCCAAAAGCCTTTGCAGCCTGTTCAGCACAAGCCGTCCAGGTGTTCTCTCCAAGCAGAGTTTTCAGCATACCTGCTTGCCTGCGCGCCCGGCCGGGATCGTTGGCTATTTCATTCAGCCTCGATACTGTTTCTTTCAGGTCGTCTTCGTGAAAGAAGGGTGAGGAGACTGCGCCGCGTATTTCCAGCGGATATACACATCCAGTCCCGACGCCGGGATAATTCTCCTCCAGCAGACGATACACACCGCTATTCTTACTAACAATCAAGGGGACGTTCGCGGCGATAGCTTCCCACGCTACCAGCCCGAAACCCTCGTGCCAGGACGGCATCAGAGCCACGCTCGCCCCGCGCAGTTCATTATAGAGTTCCTGCCGGTCGTGCGTGTACGGCAGGGCGTGGAGATTGATCACCGCCTGCGCATACTCTTCCGCGAAACGTTTTAGATCCGTCTCGGGGTCTCGTTCGGCGGGCAAGGAAGCCCCCGTGAGTCGGCCCTCGAAATCAACTCCGCGCAACAACAACTTGGGTTGATTGCGCAAGGCATCGGGCATGCGGTTGTTACGCGCATCTCGCTGCGCTTTTGCGAACGCGGCAATACCAAGATGACTCTGCTTGATGCGAGCCGCATCATCGCTCAACCGGCCACTCAGAAAGGCCACAAAAGTTTTTGGAGCATCGAGCGGCTCTATTTCTGCCAGACCCGGGATCAACATGTGAACCGGTTTTGCTCCGCCTAACCGATCCCTCCCCGCATCACGAAGTAGAGGGCCGACCGCCAAAACAATGTCGGCGGATTGGAACAATGCGGTTTGATCCTGTGTCTTTCTCGAAGCCGACTGAGAGTCTTCGGCATAAGACTCATAGTGGTCGTAACTCATATGATGAATCACGGCCGAGCGGCCGCCGGCGAGCTTCGCCGCCGCAATCGCTGCCGCACCGGTGATTCGGTCATGCCCAAGCCACACCGTCTTGTCCGGGTCAAAGCTGATTTCCAGCTTCTTGAGCTGTTCAATGCCAGCCTCGCCATGCTCTCGACCGAATGATATGGCTTGCGGTGTATATGGCAGCGACACCAATCGCACATGCGCTCTTGAAGCCTCTGCTCTTGCCTCCGGAGTATCGCTGGCAACAATGCAAACGATTTGAGATTCCAGGTGATAAGCGAAACCATACGCAGTCAGAAAATCCGCGTTAAAACTATTTATGCCTCCGTACTTACTACCCCATTGAGTAGCGAATGTGATCAGCGTGTACATCTCTTTCCTTTGGCACCTCAGCTATATCGCGTCTTAATTCTTCGTGCCTGACAAAATTATAGTTCTATCCGCGTATGGCGGAGCGGGCTGAATCATTTAAGAAGGGCGGTGAGACTGCGGACTTACACCGTTGAGCGTAGCTCGAAGCCTATCCGAGCAGCCTCGGCGTGTCAATTCCTTTAAACGGACGACACTCTATATCTTTAGATGAGGCAGCCGGAAGAGTTACCATATAGGTCAAAACAATTCTAAATGGCTGCGCCTGAGATTTGCTAAGTTGTTGTCCGAAGACGAAGCGCGCCGTGCGCGCACTGTACGGAAACGAAGGCCGGCCGATCTTCCCCGTTTCTTGCGCCGGCTCAATCAGCGCGGCTTGCAATTCGTTCTCTCGCAGGGATTTTCCCCGCCGCTGCGCCCCGCCTCAGGCGCATCCTTTGTGCTGGCACACTCGTTGCGAACGTATTCCGCGTTTAAGCATGAACAGGCGTTTCTGCTTTGAGCAAGACATCAAGCGAACGACAATTTTTGAGGAGGTAGACAAACATGGGATTACTAAACAACGACGAGATCGAGGGGAAATTTGATCAGGCCAAAGGCGCTGTGAAGGACAAGGTAGGCGAAGCCACAGGCGACCGCGACCTCGAAGCCGAGGGCGAGGCCGACCGCGCCTCCGGCAACGTCCAGGAAGGCTTCGGCACGGCGCGCCGCAAAGTGGGCGAAACCATCGAAGACATCGGCGACAAGATCAGCCGGTAACAGAAAATGATGAAGTAGGAACGATGAACGCGGAATGAAGATCAACTTTCTTCATTCCGCGTTCATCGTTCCTACTTCATAGTTACTTTTACTCCTGCCTGATGTGCTCCGCGCCGAGGTCGCCGAGAAGTTTTTCGATCTGGTCGCTGTCCTCGCCCGACTTGGATTCGACGCCGATCAGGATGCCGCCGCCGCGCAAGCCCGCGTCATAAACTTTCGCGCGATGCTCCGGGATGCCCGCGCCGACGAGCGCGCCGATCACGCCGCCCGCCGCGCCGCCCGCACCCGCGCCGGCCAGCGCGGCCACAATCGGCCCGGCGATCACCAGCCCGATGCCGGGCAAGGCGATGCTCGTTCCCACGGCCGCAATCGCCGCCAGCACCGCCCCGACCGTGCCGCCGACCGCGCCGCCTATCCCTGCGCCGTCGGCCGCATGCGTCCCCGACTCAATCGCGAATTCTTTGCTCTTCGTCGCATCGGACATGAGCACGCTGATGTCGTCGCGCGTGTAGCCGTGTTTGATGAGGGCGTCCACGGCGGCCTCGGCCGCCAGTCGCGTCTTGAAAAGCCCCGTCACGAGTTTTGCCATAAAGTCCTCCTCCGATTTTCCGTTCTTAACTCAAAAGGTCGATCCGTTTTAGCTAATCGAACAGCAAGCCTTATGCCGACTCGGCGTGCGCCGTGAAATGCTCCGGCCGGCGCGAAATTACGTTGGAGAACACGACACATCGCCCGCGTCTGGTGTAATGTTAAGCCCTATTTCCAGAGACACGGGGGAAAGTTAACTCATGCTTAAAGCTATCATTTTCGACATTGACGGCACGCTCGTCGACTCGGTTGACCTGCACGCGCGCGCATGGCAGGAAGCGTTCAGACACTTCGGCCGCGAAGTCGAGTTCGAGCGGGTGCGTCATCAAATCGGCAAGGGCGGCGACCAGTTGATGCCCGTCTTCTTCTCCGCCGGAGAACTCGAACGCTTCGGCGAAGAGTTAGAGAAGTTCCGGGGCGAACTCTACAAGCGCGAATACATCTCGCGCGTGCGCGCCTTCCCGCAGGTGCGCGAACTCTTCGAGCGCATTCGCGCCGACGGACGCCGCATCGCGCTCGCCTCTTCCGCCAAAAAAGACGAACTCAAAACCTACAAAGAACTCGCGCGCATCACAGACCTGATCGAAGAGGAAACTTCCGCCGACGACGCCGAGCGGTCGAAGCCGCACCCGGACATTTTCGAGGCCGCGCTCGCCGCGCTCGGCGACGTGCGCGCGGACGAGGCCATCGTCATCGGCGACACGCCCTACGACGCGGAGGCCGCCGGCAAGATCAAACTGCGCACCATCGGCGTGCTCTGCGGCGGCTTTCCCGAAGCCGAACTGCGCGCCGCCGGCTGCACGGACATCTACCATGACCCCGCCGATCTGCTCGCGCGCTACGACGCTTCGCCGCTCGCGGCGCAATCTTCCGCGCCGGCGACCAACACCACGGCCGGCGACTAAACGTGAAACTGCTCCAACTCAGTTCGGCGCGCACCTTCGGCGGCGGCGAGAGACATTTCGCCGACCTCTCGAACGCACTCGCCGAACGCGGCCACGATGTTTACGCAGCCCTCTCCCACGCGTCGCCGCTCGCGGCACAACTCACGCGCCTCTCGGATTCACACGTCGTCACGCTCCCGCTCCGCAACGCGCTCGATCTGCCGAGCGCGTTGCGGCTCGCGCGCTTCATCCGCGAACGTCGCATCGAGATCGTCCACGCACACCTCGCGCGCGACTATCCGCTCGCCGCCTACGCGGCACGACGCGCCGGACGTGTCCCCTTCATCCTCACGCGCCACGTGCCGTTCGCCATGAGCGGCCTGCACCGCCTCACCCTCTCGAACGTCGCACGCGTGATCGCCGTCTCGGAAGGCGTGGCGCGCGGCCTTCGCACGCGGCGCATCTTCCCCGCCGAAAAAATCCGCGTCATTCCGAACGGCATCTCCGTCGCCCGGCTCGAAGGCGCGCTCAAGAATTTCGACCGCGCCGCCTATCGGCGCGCGCTTGCCGCGGACGCGCCCCTCATCGTCGGCACAATCGGTGAGTTGAGTCGCGTCAAAGGTCAGGAAGACTTCGTGCGCGCGGCGGCGACGATCATCCGCCGTGAGAATTTCAAGAGAGCGCGCTTTCTCATCATCGGCGAAGACAATTCGCGCGGCGGGGAAACGCGCGCGCGCCTTGAGAGTTTGATCGCTGCACACGAACTACAGGAACACGTGCGCCTCGTCGGCCACGTCTCCGAACTGACGCCCCTCATCAGTTCGCTCGACCTCTACGTCTCCGCCTCGCGCGCGGAGGCTTTCGGCCTGGCGACGCTCGAAGCGTTGATGTGCGGCGTGGCCGTCGTCGCCACCGCGACGGACGGCGCGCGCGAGATGATCCGGGACGGCGCGAACGGACGACTCGTGCCCACAGGCGACGCCGAATCGCTCGCACGCGCGATGCTTGGATTGCTGAGAAGCGACGAGGAACGCGCGCGCATAAGCGAACGCGCACGCGAAGAATCGCGCGCGCGTTTCGGTCTCGAACAAATGGTTGATGCGACGGAGAAAGTTTACCGCGAAGCTCTCGCGGGCGCATGAGGCGCAGGGAAAGTTAAGGGCATGTGAAGCGCGTCGAAAGCTCAGGCCGCATGAGGCGCGTCGAAAGCTCAGGCCGCGCGCCGCACGCCGTCAACCGTTTCGGACGCGACGGCGCGCGCCTGCTGCCGTCGCGGGTCGTAGTCCCTGCGGAGATACTGCCGCGCAATGTACTTGAGCGCGGCTGAGACGTGCTTGCACTCGTAGCGCGGTTCGGCATCGCCGCGATAGATGAAGTCCGCGCAGGTGCAGACGAGCCGCTTCGTTTCGGGTTCGCAAAACAGGTGATAGTTCTGCTCCGTGCCCGACTCGGAAAAAGCGATCCAGCCGTAAGGCTCCGCGTCCCTCACCTCGATGCGCTCGCTGCGCGCCGCGCGTTGTTCGGCCGCCGAAAAAATCTGCGCTTTCGGCGTCTGTTTTTTGCTGCTCATTTCTAATTTCCTTCCGTGGTTTGAATAGCGCGGAGTGCGCCGCACGCGACCGGGAAATCACGCCGATTTTACTCGACGTTTAGATGCACGGAGGTCGTCCCGCGTTTGACGCTCGCGCGAATCGCGTGCTATCTACGCCCTCATCCGGGCATGAACGTTCAGGCAGATTTAAGCGTCACTTACGGGCATTCGTTAAGCGACATGCGTTCCTTGATTAACTTCAATTTCAACTTCGCGCCGGCGGCGAGAAAAAGCATTTCGCGTGAGGGCGTGAAGTAAGGACGCATCAGGGCGCGAGGCAAAGTTAAGAACGATTTTTAACGTGAAGGGAAGGCATGATGAGCATCGCACGGGTGCGCGGTATCGAGTTGGCTTACGAAGTGTCGGGCGCGGGGACGCCCGTCGTGTTGCTGCACGGCTTTCCCTTCAACCGCACGCTCTGGCGCGAACAGGTCGAGGCGCTCGGCGAGCGATACCGCGTCGTCACGCTCGACCTGCGCGGGCACGGCGAGACCACCGCGACGCGCGACGCCGCCACGATGGAAGAGATGGCCGAAGACGTGGCCGCGCTGCTCGACGAGTTGGGCGTCACTGCGCGCGTCGTGCTCGGCGGGCTTTCAATGGGTGGCTACGTCGCGCTGGCCTTCGCACGCCTCTTTCCCGAACGCACGCGCGCGCTCGTCCTCGCGGACACGCGCGCGCAGGCCGACACAGACGAGGCGCGCGCCGCGCGCGAAGAGACCGCCCTGCGCGCCCTCGACGAAGGCATGCACACCATCGCCGATGCCATGTTGCCGAAACTTCTCGCCCCCGCGACGCTGGCCGCGCGCCCTGAGATCGTCGCCCGCGTCCGCGAGATGATCATGAACACGGATTCGCAGGGCGCGGCCTCGGCTCTGCGCGGCATGGCCGTGCGCCGTGATCAGACAAACTTTTTGCGCGAGATAAACTGTCCCGCGCTCATCATCGTCGGCAGCCTCGACTCGATCACACCCACGGCGGACGCGGAACTTATGCACCGGGAGATACGCGGCTCGCGGCTCGAAATCATCGAGGGCGCGGGGCACGTCTCCAACATCGAGCGCCCGGCCGAGTTCAATCGGGCGTTGGAAAAGTTTCTGCGCGAACTGGAAGCCTGAGAAAATTGCGCACCAACTCGCCGCGCCCGCGCTATCGCTTTCGCGGCGAGTTATTGAACGGAGAGAGACGTTGAACCAGACACAACCGGAAGAGTGGAAATTTCGCATCGAGGAGCGCGTCAGGTGGGGCGACGTGGACGCGGCGCGCATCATCTTTTACGGCGCATACATACGTTTTTTCGAGATCGCCGAGACGGAACTTTTCCGCGCGGTCGGGCTGCCCTACGGCCGCATGTTCGACGAACTCGACGTGTGGCTGCCGCGCGCGCATCTCGAATGCGACTTCCGGCAGGCCGCGCAGTTGGACGATTTGCTCGAAGTGTCGGTTTACGTCGGCCGCGTCGGCACGAAATCACTCCGCCTGAATTTCGAGGTGCGGCGCAACGGCGAATCGTCGCTCGTCGCCGAAGCACACTTCGTTCTCGTCGCCGTCCGCCGCGGCGCGTTCGACTCGGTTCCCGTCCCCGAAGAACTCAAACGCCGCCTCGCCCCCTACACCGCGCCGCACTAAACAATGAAGTAGGAACGATGAACGATGAATGAAAGGCGTTTGTCTTTCATTCATCGTTCATCGTTCCTACTTCATCGTTTCTTCTTACAGCGGCCACAACGCGCTGCGCGCGAGCGCGCGCTTGAGATTGACGTAGCCCTGATCGCCCGCGACGAGTTCGCGCAGCGTGCGACGTATGCCCGGATGGAGGCGCGCGAAATCGATCATGCGGTCGGTGAACGGTGCGCCGAGGAACTCGCCGTAAAAGCGTCTGCGCATCGCCGAAGCGCGGCGCAGCTCGCGGCCGAAGTCCGCGCGGCAACGTTCCTCATAGCTCCCGGCATGCCCCGCGAGATAGGCCTCCGCGAAAAGTTCGGCCGAGCGCAAAGCGTAATAAATGCCTTCGCCCGTCACGGGGTCTGCGAAGCCTGCGGCGTCGCCGAGCAATGCCCACGTCTCCGAGCCGACGCGGCGCGTGTTCCACGTCTCCGGTGCGAGGCCGGGAATACGCGCCGCGTAGCGTTCCACCGAGGCGCGCAGTTTTTTTTCAATCTCCGCCGCCTCCCGCGCCTCGCCCGCGCTCGAACTTTTCGCGGGCGCAGACCAGAGCGATGCGTGCGGGTCTGCGCCGACGCGGTAATAGCCGATCATGAAGTCCCAGAGCAGCGCATCGAGCGCCGGATGATCGAATGAGTCCTGCGCGGTGGCGATGCCGAACGAGATGTGATCGAGGCGCGGGAAAGCCCACGCATAACCGACCCAGCCGGGAAGGAACGCGATGACCGTCTGCGCGTCGCCGCCTTTAGGCAGCGGCGCGCGATAGCCGAAGGCGACTTCCATCTCCGCGTTCGGCAGCGCGCCCGCCAGGCGGCGCGCGATTGCGCTGTTCGCGCCGTCCGCCGCCACGAGCACGCGCCCCTGCCAACTACGGCCACCACGGCGTGCACGTACCGTCCACTCCTCGCGCTCGTCGCCGTCAAACGCGACCGACACGTGTTCCGAAATGACGTGCGCGCCGGCCTGCACGGCGCGCTTGAGCAGGTAGGAGTCGAACGCCACGCGCGAATAGATGGCGAATGGCGCATCGAGTTTGAGGCGCACGCGCGTGCCCGCGGGCGAGTACATTTCAACTTCTTCGACCGTGCGCCCCATCGCTTCGAGCAGGTGCGGCCAGGCCTTCAACGCCTTTGAAGTGACGCCTCCCCCGCAAGCCTTCGGCTCGCCCGCAGGCCGCCCGTCGAACAAGGCGACGCGCACGCCGCCGCGCGCCAGCCGTTCCGCCGCGAACGAACCGGCCGGCCCCGCGCCCACGATCAATACGTCAAACTTCTCACCTTCAACCATTCACGATCTCTCTTCCTCTCCGACGCCAACTGCGGCGCGTATCCTGGCAACACTTTCGCGCGCGATGTTATCACGCGCCGGAGCGTCCGCTTGTCAGGCCGAGCGCCTGTTGTGATAGAATCGCGCCATCCCTCAAAGCGTTTTATACGGTGTTCGCCTTCGCTTCGCGCGCGAAGTGAAACGCTTCCCCCGTCGGCGGCCGTCCAATTCAAACGAAAGATTTTTGCGAACTCGATTTCCGTGAGGCGATGAATATGGCTGGCTCTCTTGTTTTCGTCGGCATCGCTCCGCACCCGCCGATCATGGTTCCTGAAGTCGGGCGGGAAGCCGCGGCCGAAGTGCGCGGTTCGATTGACGCGATGACTGAATTGACCGCGCGCATCATTGCGTGCGGCGCGGAGACGATCATTCTCATCTCCCCCCACGCGCCGCTCGAAGCGCGCGCCTTCGTCGCCTACCGGGAGCCGGAACTGCGCGGAGACTTCGCCAACTTTCGTGCTCCGCAAGCGACTGTCAGCGCGCCGCTCGACCTCGAACTTCTTGAAGCGATCTCTTCAACAGCCACGGCCGATGGCTACCAGATCGTTCCCCTCAAGGGCTACGAACTCGACCACGGAACTACCGTGCCGCTCTACTTTCTTCTGCGCAACGGCTGGCGTGGCCGCGTCGTCGCGCTCGGTTACAGTTTTCTGTCGAATGACGATCACCTGCGCTTCGGCGAATGCATCAGGCGTGCCGTCGAAGCGTCCGGTCGCGCGGTCGCGTTGGTCGCGAGCGGCGACCTGAGCCATCGTCTGACGCCCGACGCGCCCGCCGGTCACAACCCGCAGGCGCATCTCTTCGACGAGCAGGTCGTCGCCTCCATCGGCGCGAACGCTCCCGGCCGCATCGTCGAGATTGACCAGAACCTGAGACGCCTCGCAGGCGAGTGCGGCTACCGCTCGATGCTCGTCGCCATCGGGGCTGAAGATGCGTCAATTCGCGACTGCGAAGTGTTGCACTACGAAGCGCCCTTCGGCGTCGGCTATCTGGTCGCTCAACTGGCGCGCGCGGCCACGAACAATTTATGAAGGCGAAAACTGAAATGAGCGAGCGACATGAAAACGCACACGCCGGCGAACTCTCTCACCATCCGGACGCCGATGCGGCGGGCGATGAAGTACGCTTGCCCGAACTCGCGCGCCGCACGGTCGAAACTTTCGTGCGCGAGGGGCGCGTGCTCGAAGTGCCTGGCGTCTCCGGCGATTCGCTGCTCGGTCAAAGCGCCGCCTGTTTCGTCTCCATCAAAACCGTCGCGGGAGATTTGCGCGGCTGCATCGGCACCGTCGAACCCACGCGGCCGACCCTCGCCGGGGAACTGATCCATAACGCCATCAGTGCGGCCACGCGCGACCCGCGATTCTCGCCGGTCGCGCTCTCCGAACTGCCGCACCTGCGCTACTCGGTCGACGTGCTCTCGCCGCCCGAGCCGACCAGTTTCGCGGAACTGAATCCTAAAACTTATGGCCTCATCGTGGAAGATGTGCCGGGACGGCGGCGCGGCCTGCTCCTGCCCGACCTCGAAGGCGTCGAGAGCGCCGAACAGCAATTGCAGATCACCGCGCGCAAGGCCGGAATCCCGCCCGGCGCGGATGTTAAGTTGTATCGCTTTCGAGTTCGACGCTACGGCGAATGAGAAGGCTTTCTAAATCAAACAGCCCAAGGAGCAAAATTGAGATGGCAGACAACGATCAAAACAACACGTCCGGCGGCGACTTCGCGGACGACGATTTGAAACCCGATACCTTAACGGAAGATAACGCCCGCTCGCTCGACATCGGCGCGCAAGGCCAATATGCGCCCGGTGATGTTTACAATCAGCAGGGCGCGACGCAAACCGACCGCATTGATTTAGACGAGCAAGTCAGTGGCGCGTTAGGCGACAAGAGTTAAGACCGATGGTTTCTTAACTCACAGGCGACGGACAGTTCCGTCAACGATTCTTCGACCCGCCATTTTGATGGCGAGCGCACCGTCAAGAATCGCTTCACCCATTCGCAAAGAGAGAGCGCGCGGTTAATAGACCGCGCGCTCTCTCTCTTTGTGCGAAGCCGAATCCGGCTAACGATTTATATCCGTCCCTATGGCGTTTCCCGTCGCTTTATTTTTCATGACGAAAATATTCCGGCTCATATAAAAAAGCCGCTGCATGCGCGAGTTGCATGCAGCGGGCAATGATCCACAGGAGGAAAGGAAGGCATTTTAAGCGAGCGGGTGCGAAGTGTCAAATTTTCAACCGACGCGCCGGCTCGAACAATTTCGAATCAAATGTCCAGGTTCTTCACATCCAACGCATTATCCTCGATGAACTTGCGGCGCGGTTCGACGGCGTCGCCCATTAAGACCGTGAAGATTTGGTCAGTCTCCACCGCGTCGTCGATTTTAACCTGCAGGAGCGTCCGTTTTTCAGGATTCATCGTTGTCTCCCAAAGCTGTTCGGGATTCATCTCGCCGAGACCTTTATAGCGCTGGATAGTTAAATCCTTCTTCGCCGTCGCCAGTACCCTCTCCAGCAAGGCCTCGCGCGTCTCGATCTGTTCGCTCGTGCCATTTTCACCGAAGACGAAAGGCGCGGCCAAACTCTCCTCCAGAATTTTATGAAGTTCGACCGACTTCTGAAACTCCACGTGGCTGGCGAGGTTCCAGTCAATCAATACTTTCGTCCCGTTCGTCGCTATCGTCTCGATTGACCACAGCCCGTGTTCTTCGTCCGTCAACAAATCCGTGCGGTAGCCGGCCTTGGAAAGCTGTCCCTCGACGGCGACCAGCAGTTCCTTACTCTCGTTCTGGAAGACGCTGCGTAGATTCGACGTTTTCTCGCGCTGCAGGACGCCCTTTCGTCCCGCGAAAGCGTTCAACAGCGCGGACAGTAGGTGTCCATCATTTCCCAGACGGCGCACCAGCTTCTCGCAATATCGTTTGTACTCCACCATCTGTTCCAGTGAGCGCGCCAAATCTTTCCCCTCGATGGACACCCCGTCACCGGATTTCACTTTGGCCTCGTTCGTCGCCTGCCGCATGAGATAGCGCACCATCGAACGCTCGTCTTTGATGTACTCTTCGCGCTTCCCTCGTTTCACTTTGAACAACGGAGGTTGAGCGATGTAAATGTGCCCGGATTCAACGAGTTCGGGCATCTGCCGGTAAAAGAAGGTCAGGAGCAGCGTGCGGATGTGCGACCCGTCCACATCGGCATCCGTCATGAAGATAATTTTGTGATAGCGGAGTCGCGCGAGATCGAAATCATCTTTCCCGATGCCCGTCCCGAGCGCCGTAATAAGCGTTTTAATCTCGCTATGGCTGAGCATCTTATCGAATCGCGCCTTCTCCACGTTTAAGATTTTACCTTTTAACGGAAGAACCGCCTGATTCTTACGGTCGCGCCCCTGTTTCGCGCTGCCGCCGGCCGAATCGCCTTCTACAATATACAATTCGCACAAAGTAGGGTCGCGCTCCTGGCAGTCCGCGAGTTTGCCGGGGAGCATCGTCGAACCGATGATGCCCTTGCGCACAATCTCGCGCGCCTTGCGTGCGGCCTCGCGCGCGCGCGCGGCGTCCACGGCTTTGCCGACGATTCTCTTGGCGACCGTGGGATTCTGTTCGAAATATTCCGTCAGGCGCTCGTTCAAAAACGATTCGACCGCGCCCTTCACGTCCGAATTGAGCTTGCCCTTCGTCTGGCCTTCGAACTGCGGCTGCGGCAATTTGACGGAAATGACTGCGACCAGCCCCTCGCGCACGTCGTCGCCAGTCAGAGAACTTTTGAAGTTCTTGGCGAGGCCGGAAGACTGCGCGTAGGCGTTGATGGTGCGCGTGAAGGCCGAGCGGAAACCGGAGAGGTGCGTGCCGCCGTCAACCGTGTTGATGTTGTTGGCGAAGGAATAGACCTTTTCGTCGTAGGCGTCGTTGTACTGGATCGCCACCTCGACCGAGAGCGCGTCGCCAACCCTTTCAAAATAGAGAGGCTTATCGTGCAGCACGCTCTTATTTTTGTTGAGGTGTTTGACGAATTCGGCGATGCCGCCCTTGTAATAAAATTCGTGCGAGCGTTCCGTCTCTTCGCGTTCGTCGCGGATGGTGATGCGGATGCCTTTGTTCAAAAAGGCTTTTTCGCGCAGACGCTCGGAGAGACGGTCGAAGCTGAACTCCGTGACATCGAAGATCGTCGAGTCGGGTTTGAAAGTGATCTTGGTGCCGCGCTTACGCGTCTTTCCGGTCGCTTCCAATTTCGCCACAGAGATGCCCTGCTTGTATTCCTGCTCGTAAGTCGACCCATCCCTCCAGATTTCCAGTCGAAGCCACTCTGAGAGGAAATTTACGCAAGAGACGCCCACTCCATGCAGGCCACCGGACACCTTGTAGGCGTTCGAGTCGAATTTTCCGCCCGCGTGGAGTTTCGTCATCACCACTTCGGCGGCGGATTTCTTCTCGCCCTTGTGATAATCCACGGGGATGCCGCGGCCGTTGTCTATCACCGTAATCGAATTATCGAGATGGATCGTAACTTCCACCGTGTCGCAATAACCGGCGAGCGCTTCGTCGATTGAATTATCCACTACCTCATAGACGAGATGATGCAGACCCAAATCTCCGGTCGAGCCGATGTACATGGCCGGACGCTTGCGCACCGCCTCGCGCCCTTCGAGAACCGTGATCGAACTTGAATCGTAGCTCATGCTTTTCTTATTCGTGTTGATTGCTGTTGACAAACTAATTCCCTCTTTCTCGATGCTTTTAACGACTTTTGTCCGGTTGAGAACGGCTGCGGAGACGACCAAAATCGTTCTGGATTTAGATGCCCGAAGCACCCTTCGGGGATGTCGAAATCCGGGCGTCGGGAGCGGCGATCAAATCGGCTATCCCATCTCTCACCTCGAAAATTTCGGCGCGCGCGGCATACTGCTCGACGAGGCTTTCTTTAGAGGTCGTCACAAAGGTTTGCGTGCGGCCTTCGAGGTATTCCAACAGTTGATTGATACGTTTCCGGTCTAGCTCGGCATCCACGTCGTCGAGCAGGAAAACCGGATACTCACGGTGCCAGGAATGATACACCGAAATTGCAGCTAAGTCAAGTATTATCAATGCGCTACGCTGTTGACCGGAACTGCCGAAAGAACGTATGTCGCGCCCGTCGAAGAGCACCTCCAACTCGTCCCGATGCGGCCCGATGAGCGAATAACCGGCCGACATTTCGGCCTGCATGCGAAACTGCAGACGCTCCGCGAACAGAGTTTCGTATTCGCTTAAATCGCCCTTTCCTTCGAGTGAAGAGACGTAACGCACGGTCACTTCCTCGCGGCCGAAAAGGCGGCTTTCGAGGACGGCATTGAGGCGTTCAACGTAGTCCGTGCGGGCGCGATGTATGGACGTGCTCAGACCGACGAGTTGTTCGTTCCAAGGGGCGAGGCGGGCGGCCGTCTCGGCGGCGCTCAATTCGGCTTCGGCGGCGTCTTGCAGGAGACGATTTTTCTGTCTGATGACGCGCTGGTAGTCGGAAAGCGTCTGCACGTAGGCGTGTTGCATCGAGACGATGCCGCGATCCACGAACTTGCGCCGGGCTTCGGGCGCGCCGCGCACGACTTCCAACTCGTCCGCGGTGAATGCGACGACATGTAGTTGCCCCAGATAACGCGCGACGGATTCGCGTTTGCCGTTGATGCTGAGCGTCTTGGTGTTGTTTTGAATCGCGACCTGTAAATCGCGTCGGACTTCGCTGCTGCGCGCGACGCGCCCGCGCACGACGGCCAGTTCCTCGTCGAAGCGGACGGCCTCCTGCGGTTTCTGTGTGCGGAAGGATTTGGACGTGGCGAGCAGATAAATGGCTTCCAGCCAGTTTGTTTTCCCCTGGCCGTTGTCGCCGTAGATGAGATTGAGTCCCGCGCCCCAAGAGACTTTGCCGCTCAAATTTCTGAAACAGTGAGCTTCAAGTGTTTCGAGCAGCATGTGTCGAATTTTAACACATGCTGCTCGTCTGCGTCCGCTCGGGCGGCTTGGGCTGGAAGGCCGGAATTGTGTCGCGCAATTATAGTTCTATACTGCGCCGCTCGTAACTTGTTGATTTCATGTTGGCGCTTTCTACTGGGCGACACGTTAAAGTTTTACTCTGAGCGTTATCGGTCTTTCCCGACATGCTCTTTTTCGAGCCATTAAAGTTCTATACTCATCCGTTCGCCCGATCCTACCGGCTCTTATCATCCATCTAGTGTAACGTCCAGTGCATTTTCATACGCCGGGGCCTTAAAAATGCCTCATATAGGGAAGAATGCTTCGTCATCAATAACATTGACAACTCGGGTCGGCAGCGTTACTTTGCTGCTTCCAGCGCATCCGTCCCTTACGCTCAGGCGGATTTACCGATGCAAGTCAGTCCAACTTTTACTCCTATGTTTAGCAAATGTAACCCTTATGAAAAGTAAAATTCTAGTTATTAGCGATTTACACATCGGGTCTGGACGACTTGACGACTGCGATGGTGAGCTAGAGAGATGTCTCATCGAATTCCTGCTTGAATGTTCGTCAGAGGACGGGCCGGTCGAGTTGGTCATTAATGGCGATTTCCTTGATTTCGTACAGGCTGAGCCGTGGGAAGGGACTGATTTTGAGACCGAGTACGAAGGCGTTCCGCTCTGTTTTACACAGGAGCAGTCAGCACAAAAGTTTAAATCGATAGTCGCCGCGCACGGGCTGATCTTTAAAGCGCTCGGGAACTTCCTCAGCATACACGCCGAGAACTCACTGGTCGTGCTGCCCGGCAACCATGACGCTGATTTCTTCTGGCCCGAAGTGCGCAGGCTCTTCCAGGAGGCCGTCGGCGAAGAGCGTGCCGACCTGAAGGGGCGTATCCACTTTAAGCTGGAACAATGTTACCGCCCCGAGGCGCGCCCGGAGGTGTGGATTGAGCACGGGCATCAGTACGACCCGAACAACCGATTTTTCATCGAGACAGATGAGATTGACCCCGTGGTCGGCACCAAAGTGGAGAAGCCAGTCTGGAGCGAAGAGAGGCCGCCCATCTTCAAAGACCGGGCGGGGCGGGAGCGTCTCTACCAGTGTATCGGCACAAGGTTCCTGATTCAGTTCATGAACAGGCTCGACTCTGAGTACCCTTTCGTAGATAACGTCAAGCCGTTCAGTCGATTCCTCCGCATCTTCGGTGCCTCGACATTCAACCCCAGGTATAAGCTGCTGACGCCCGCCGCCAACGTCTGGCGCATGCTGCGCTACCTAGTGAAAGAGGGCGTCAACAGCCCCGGCAGCCTCTTGAGCCTCGACCAGCCTGCGGCGGGATTTGGGCCGTCGGCCTTACTCAAGGCCATGGTGGACGCAATGACGGAAGCAGAGTTGGTGTGGTTCGTCGGTGAACTGGAGGCTAGGGGCTTCTCGTTCAAGAACAAACACCCGAAGATGTTCTTGGATAGCGATCCCTCAAATGCCGAGAGTCTCATGACGTTTCTATCGGAGAACCCGGACGTGGTCCAGCGTCTCGAAGAGGTCAAGATTCCGCTCCTCGGCTTCGCCCCTGGTACGCTATCAATGGGTCAAGCCTTCTTCGTGGACGAGACGGAGAAGCTCCGCGAGGCGGCGCAAAAGGTCTTGAATAAAGAGGGGGTAGCTTACGCCGTGATGGGGCACACGCATGAGCCTGTCGAGGGGCAGCGATACATCAACACGGGGTGCTGGACGCGTTACTACCGTTTTGGCGGCGACGAAAACATGCGTTCGTGGGATGTGCTAAAGGAAAACTCTTACGAACTTTTCCCCTACGAGTTACGATACGCTGAGATCGCGCCCGGCCAGCCGCCCCGGGCTATAGTTTTTCGCGAGAGAAAGTCATGACGCAAACGGAACTCACGCCGTTCAGGTTCTCGGTGCGAACCAATGAGCCCGCCAACCGCAAGATCGTCTGCGAGCCGCCCGACGGGAATCTGCCGACCTATATCGTCGACATTGACAGTGTCAACCGCCGGGCGAAGGCCGTGCGCGCAGCCCTGCGCCGCTTCGTCGCTCAGTGCATGGACTTGAGCGCGGGAGGGGTCAGCAAGAGTGGCGCACACCTGAAGGAGTTGGCGCAGTGTGGCAACGATTTGTACTGGGCCATCTTCAACGACAGGGCTAACCCGGCGAACTCTAGAGAGGTGCGGGAATGGGTGGCCGCCGCCGCCGGTTCGTACCGAATGAATATTGTCATCGACGACCGCACTTACATCCCCTGGGGCCTTGTCTATGACGGCGAACTGGACAGACTGAGCGGGGAACCGGAGGATGTGGACATCCGGAATTATGAAGACTTCTGGTGCTTGAAGTACCTCGTATCGCCCTTCTACAGGAATATCATGGTGCGGGCGGGCGTGACGCCCCGGCCCGTCTCACTATACCGCCTGATCTCAGCACTGCACCGCCAGGCGTTTACCGGGGCTGAGGCGTGCATGGACACGAGCGAACCAGAACGCCAAGTCCTAGAATGGCTGAGGAGCCATTTCGACGCAACCCAAGCATTCAACGCCGTATACGACAAAAACACTCTGTTCAATTCCTGGGGTGATCACGCCGACCTCGACATGATCTTTTTCTACTGTCACGCCAACGAGACGAGCATAGCCTTCAGCACCACGGAGATGCTCACGATGGACGACATCGATAAATTCCAGCAGAAGCAAGAGCAACTCAAGGCTTCCCCAACGCGCGCCGGTTGCCTTTTCTTTATGAATGGATGCTCGACCGCTGTCGGTGATGCTGGTGGAGGATTCCTCGAAGTTACGGGGAGAAGGGGCGCCAGTGGTTTCATCGGTACAGAGACAGAAATTCCAGACCTGTTCGCGCTGCGTTTCGGACTGGCATTCCTCTACTACTTCCTGCTTGAGGGGCGACCCGTCTATGAAGTTATGGGCCAGCTGCGGCGAGAGCACTGGCCATTAAGCCTTCTTTACAGCACTTACTGCTCACCGGGACTGCGGGTCGAGCCGCCGTCAGATGATGCCCGCGTGTCAGTCACTTTCAGCAATTTCTCGCACAAGCGTCTTGGAACGACAAACACCTCGGTAATATAGTCGTGTACTGCCATGTTAACAATCACCAAGACTAAGGCAACCGCGAAGGAATGGCCGACCTTGCCGTATAAGGGACTGAGCTATTATGAGCCTGCCGACGCGCCGCTGTTTGCTGGACGGGATAGCGACGTTGTCGAGTGCGCCGACCTACTGGCAAATTGTGAGACTCGGATCTTAATCCTTCACGGCTCGACCGGCTGCGGAAAGTCTTCGTTCCTCCGCGCTGGATTGATTCCCTTCCTTGAGCATGACGACCTCGGCTTCGGATTTCTCAAAGATGAAAGAGACGGGAAGCTCAAGTCCATCTTCGTGCGCTCGACGGGTAAACCACTAGTCGAGTTGTCGAAGAAGGTCTGCGACTTCATCAAGTCAGACGTCAAACTCAAGAAGAGTGACGGCGAATACTACAGTCTTAATTTGCCGCAGATCATCGCTCAGTACAGCGAGAGGGAGTTCGTCGAAGAGGCCGCAAGCGACCCCTCACTGCTCATAGAGGTGATGGGCAAGATTGCCGCGCGTTTACCTAAGACCCTCGTACTCATCATCGATCAGGGGGAGGAAGTCCTGACGCTGAAGCCGAACCCGGAAGACGACAAGCATGCACAAAATTTCTTCCGCTTCGTTGACCTCTTCAGTCAGACGCAGTATGACCTTAAACTGCTGATTGCGCTCAGGACTGAGTTCTACGGGCGGTTCATGGGAAAGATGCCGCAGGCGCAAGCTACTTCGCGGAACATCATGCATTATCTGCTTGATGACCTGACGAAGAATCAGATCATAAGTGCCATTGAGCGACCGACGTCTGAGGAGCCTATTGAGGGCGTAGGTGTACCTTTCAAACACTATAAGTTTAAGTACGAGAAAGGATTGCCAGAGAAGATCGCAGTCGAACTGCTCTCGAAAAAGCTCGCTGGTGGCATCCTCCCCGTGATGCAGGTCGTGTGTGATACGCTATACCAGAGTACGAAGCCAGCAGTGGATGGGCAGGAGTCAGCGGTGGACGGCGGCGGATGGGAGATATCCAAGGCCAATTACCGCGCGCTAGGTAGCATCGAGGATCAAGTTGAGAAAAGCCTCAACGCAACCTTCGCACAGTGGTGCAGAGACAACGGGATCACTTCGGAAGGCGATATCCAGAAGGAGACTGAGCGGTGGAAGGATGTCCTCTCCAGATTGGCAGGCTCACAGTCGGACGGGACTGTCACGACCGACGTCGTGGGTGCAGAAGAACTCAGGGAACTAGCCACCGGGGCAGGGTGTAGACTCAACTTCGAGAAGACTATGGACTATTTAGTGAGTGATAAGGTCCGCGTCCTCCGCTTCGCAGAGTTCTTCGACACGAGGATCGAGAACGTAATACGCTACAGCCTCGGACATGACGCCATTGGGCTAGTGCTTTATCGATGGAAGGTAGCTAAGAAAGAGGTTGCTGAGGCCCTCGGGAGTATTAGCCGCTCAATAAGAATCTTGGGTGTCATTGCAACACTGATATTTGCTGTCTTGACGGTGATATCATTAACGCTTGAGGAAGATGTGTGGGCGTTAGTTACCTTTATAACAGCTACCTATGGAATAATGTTTATTCTCCTCTCATATGCTCCCCAAATACCCGCTTTAGATAAGCTTTTCTACTTAATGCTAGCTATGTACGCACCACTCATACCGAAGCGTAAAAGGCGGCAGTTGATGAAGGATCGAAAGTTTACCGAATTGCTTCAGCGTAATCCAAAGTTATACGAGCGGATACAGAAATCACTCGAATAAGCGAGGTTTTCCCGATTTCCAGAGCAGACATAGCGAGAAAATCGTCCTGCCCTCAGCCCGCTCTAGATTTCTGCCAAGCTGTCGTTGAATTACTGAGGCGGCATCCGCCCTAAAGATAGGTATGCAACCTTCACTGTATACGCAGTAGATTGCTCTCTTCAGATTATCCAATCTTACCACTCGCTACTATAAATTCTTCCCCTGACCCTTTTGCCGAAGCGTCCCAGCCAGATTCATTCATCTCGCGTAACACGTAGACGCCCGATGCAGTGACTTGTACTGACGATAGCAAGCGGCTTGCCCAACGGATGCGCTGGATTGCGAACGCCGTGACGCTCTCGCTTATCTTTATTATTTTCTTGAAAAGTATCCCTTTCGAGTAACATATCCACTTTCGTTCAGCTTCACAAACCGCAACCAATTGCGCCATCACATTTGAGGGATTACGATGAGTCAGCTTCACATCTTCATCTCCCACAGCAGCAAAGATGATCCGTTTGTCAAAGAACTGCGTGGAGCGCTAGAGAGTCTTGGCCTCCTCGTCTGGGTCGATTCTCGTAACTTACGTAGCGGGGCGAAACTCAAGCCGGAGATAGATGAAGCCATCGAGCAAGCTCGGCAAGTAATCGTTGTTCTAAGTAGGAACACTGTTGAGTCCCCGTGGGTGCGCAAAGAGGTACAGAAGGCGTTAGAAGTTGAACGGGAGCGTAAAGATAAAGGCTACCGTGTGATTCCGATTCTCGTCGGAGTGGGCCACGCTGCCCTAGAGAATTGGTTTAACGAAGAGCCGCTTGCCGTGCCCGTCAAAGTCGATCAGGCTGGCGGGTTAAGCGAGGCACTGCCCGATTTGCTGGCAGCATTAGGTGAGCGATTGCCCGATGACCGACAGCGCATCACCGAGGTCGTGCCACAGCCGTTTGAAGAACTGATCTTGAGGCTGAATGACCTAAAGGTCGAAACCTCAGACGGTAAGCGCAGGGCCAAGGCGCATGCGCAGTTGGTCTATAAGCCCGCCAATACGGCGGTGCCGGTAGTAGAGAGCCGCCGATTTGTCTTCACCGCACCCCTTGGAATTATCGAAGCTGAAGAGTTGCGCTGGTACTTAGAGGAGTATTTCGTCTGGCCGGTAGGCATTTTCAAAGAGCGCGCAGAGCGTATTGAAGCTCAACTGCCGAAATGGGGAGAGAGGCTGTATCAATCCGCCTTCACTCCACATGTTGCTCACGAGGCTGTCACTGCTTGGCAGCAGGCCGGAGACAGCGGGGAGCGGCGCTTCTCCGTGTTTGTAGAGAAGGATCTGCCGGAGAACACGAGCGAAGAGGAACAGGTTGTTGCAGGAGAGGTAGCCGCCGAACTGCTCTCTCTGCCTTGGGAGTTGTTGCATGACGGGCGCGGATTTCTTTTTCACGGCAAGAATCCGGTGAGAGTGCGCCGCCGGTTGCCGAACCGCTACCGTCAGCCCGCTAGGCCAACACAGTTGCCCATCCGCATCTTGCTCGTCAGTCCACGTCCTGAGGATAAAAACACCGCCTATATTGATCACCGCATCAGTGCTCTGCCGCTCGTCGATGGAGTCGAGAGTTTAGGTGAATTGGCACTGCTCTCCATTCTTATTCCTCCCACTTTTCCTGCTCTGGAAGAAGCATTAAGCAAAGCTGAGGAGGCCGGAGAGCCTTACGATGTGGTTCATTTCGACGGACATGGAGTGTACGACCGCAGAGTAGGTTTGGGCAGCCTCTGCTTCGAAGAACCCAACGATGTGCAGAAGCTGGAAGGGCGAGCGATGCAGTTGATTCATGCCGTGAAGCTGGCGGAAGTTATCCGCGACCACCGCATCCCGCTCGTCTTTTTGGAAGCCTGCCAGAGCGCGAAGACAGAAGAGGACCCGACGGCTTCAGTCGCGGCGAAGCTGCTGGAAGAAGGCGTCCAGTCGGTTGTAGCGATGAGCCACACAGTACTTGTCGAGACTGCGCGGCGTTTCGTCAGAGCCTTCTACCGTAAACTGGCAGAGGGCAAACGTGTCGGTGCGGCGATGATTGCCGGTCAGCGAGAGCTACATGGCGACGCAAATCGAGGAAAGATGATGGGTGCCGGTGAACTCCATCTGCAAGACTGGTTCGTGCCGGTGCTCTACCAAGCAGAGCAAGACCCACAGTTGGTCACGAAGCTACTGCCCGAGGATTTGCAGCAGCTAGAGGTCAAGAAACGACGCTTGAGCTTAGGGAAGTTACCCCCTCCACCACCACACGAATTTATCGGGCGCAGCCGCGAGTTGCTGGCGATGGAGCGACTGCTGCATCAAGGCCAGTATGCGGTGATTCGTGGGCAAGGCGGAGAAGGAAAGACCACCTTAGCCGTCGAGTTGGCGCGCTGGCTCGTGCGCATAGGGCGATTCCGCCGCGTAGCCTTTGTCAGCCTGGAGCATTACACGGACGCGCGCGGCGTACTCGACGGACTCGGCAGGCAGTTGCTGCCAGAAGGAGAGAGATGGTCTGTCGCGCAGTACTCTGATCTCAAGCAAGCGCTACAACCCGTTGAGCGTGCGCTCAGAGACCGCTCGACCATCATCGTACTGGACAATCTGGAGAGTGTGCTGCCGGACAGCACAGGTCAGTTGCCGCCGGGTGCTGCTTCAGCAGAAGAGTTATTCGAGTTGTGCCAACAACTCCTTGAAGCCGACGCCGCGACACGGATTGTGTTCACAACCCGCGAGCCTCTACCCGTGCCTTTCGACCACAGGCGCAGAGAGATTCTCCTCGGCGCGCTGAGCCGAGATGACGCCGTCGAATTAGTCAGTAAAGTAATGAAGCAGGCAGGGCTCTCTCCCAAGTCAGACGACCCCGGCAGCGACCCGCAAGAGGTCACGGAGCTTGTGGATGCGGTGGGCCACCACGCCCGCGCGCTCGTCCTGCTCGCCAGAGAGGTGGCGCGGCGGGGCGTACGGGCGACGACCGAGAACCTCCATCGCCTGATGGAGGAATTGCACAGCAAGTACCCTGATGATCGTGAGAATTCACTCTACGCAAGTGTGGAGTTGTCGCTACGGCGGTTGCCTCAAGGGGTACGCGAGCAGGTCAAAATGCTGGGAGTGTTTCACGGCGGGGTAAATCTCGCGGTGTTGGAGCAGATGCTCGGTACGGAGACTGATGGGGTAAATAGCCTAGCCATACAACTGGTCGAAGTCGGGCTGGCTGAGGATGTGGGCTACTTGCACTTGAGGCTCGACCCGGCGTTGCCGCCATACCTGTTAAGAGCGATGAGGGCGGAGGAGCAGGAGGAGGCGAGAGAACGCTGGGCGGTAGCGATGGAGGCGTTGATCTATTTTCTGTACGAGCAGCATTACACGGCCGCTGAAATATCGTCCCGGTTGACGCTGCTGGAATTGCCGAACCTGCTGGCGATGCTCAAATGGGTCGAGCAGAGGAACGTGCCAGAGCATGTGATCGAGTTGGCGAATAAAGTGGTATTTCTGCTCTCCCTTTTAGGTCTTCCGCAGTCGCTTGCCGAAGCAAGGAGGGTGCTTGAACGTATGACAAAGCGGCTGGGCGAGTGGGGCCCTGCACGATTCATGACGGAGAGCGCGAGAATCGACGAACTGTTCGAAAGGGAGGAGGTGCAGGAGGCCCTCAACGCCGCACGGAAGCTTCTAGAGCAGAGTCTGGCGGCGGGCGAAGAGGCCTACCCGGACGCAGCTTATGACATCGCCATTACGTACGTCAGACTCGGGAGAGTGCTGCGAAGGGGCGGCGCCGTCGAAGACGCGCTGGCAGCACTGGAGGAAGGGAGTCGGCGCTTTAAGGCGCTGGAGGATGCGGGCAGTACCAGTGTCATGCACTTGGCCTCAGTAGCGCTCACCGATATTGGCAATTGCCTAAAGGACCTGGGGCGCTTAGACGACGCGGTGACTGCCCATGAGGAAGCCAGCAGGCGCGCTGAGGAGATTGGCGATAAGAGACAGGTGGCTGTCAGCAAAAATCAACTCGGTATGGTCCGCCTGCTTCAGGCGCGCTATGAGGATGCGCGGAAGGACTTTGACGAGGCGCGGCGCATCTTCGAGAGCTTGGGTGAGCCAAGATCGGTCGCCGCACTCTGGCATCAGATCGGACTAATGCATAGGCGGGCCGGAGAATTAGAGCAGTCGGAACACGCCCTTCGGCAGTCGCTGTCGATGAGTGTTCAGCAGAAGATTCTCGCGGGTGAAGCCGCCAGCCTGTATGAACTGGGTAATCTTTACGGCGATATGGGGCAGCTAGAAGAGGCGGTGAAGTGCTTTCGGCAGTCAGCAGATGTTTACGTCAGGCTCAAAGATCAAAGAACTGAGGGAACCGCCCGTACCTACATGGCCGAGACTCTCATCAAGCTGGGCGAGTACAACGAGGCGCGCCGTGAGTTGCTGCGCGCCATCAAGTGCAAGGAGCCTTATGGCCACGCCGCCGAAGCTTGGAAGACATGGTCCATTCTCTACGATCTAGAGCATGTCAGCGGCAACACTGAGGCGGCAGTGGAGGCGCGACTGAAAGCCGCCGCGAGCTATCTGGCATACAGGCATGCCGGAGGGCAGGGCATGACAGTTGGCGCAAAGCTTTGTGCGCTGGTGGCAGATGCAATCAAGCAGGGGAATGTCCCAGAGTTGGCACGCCAGTTCGCCGAATTCTCAGAAGCAGACGTACCGCAACTGTCCAGAGCACTGCTCTCCAAAGTGCAAGCCATCCTACGTGGCGAGAGAACTGCCACGCTCGCGGATGACTCGGAGTTGGACTATCACGATCTTGCGGAGTTGCAACTTTTGCTGGAAGAGTTAGGGACGCAATGAAGTCGCTGATGACACGTGTTTTCTGGGTTTGAAAGATCGGTGCACGGGATAGACGGGACAGTGCACGTCGAAGAGGACATAGCGCTGATAGCATTTCCCATTCCAGTTAGGTATCAGCATAGTCTACCTTCTGCTACTATAAATTCTTACAATAGCCCATTCATTGAACCTTCCCAGCCAGCTTCATTCATCTCCCGTAACGCACGAACGCACTCTTCGCACGCCGCCTTCAATTCGGGGTCGCGCGCCATCTTATTGCTTACTGCCGCTCGCGCCTGTAGCTTCCATCGACCTGCTGGAACGCGCTCCTGATGATAACAATCGGCCGCCCAACGAATGCGCCGGACGGCGAAAGATGTGATGCTCTCAGATACTTCATTAAGAGCATTGATCGTTAGCGGGAGCTGCGCTGAATTCTTGTCAACGACCGCCAATATACCGAGTTTCTTAGCAAGTCCGGTTCGCGACACCCACACCGGGCGACCAACGGCACTCTGCATATTTGCAGCAGTCTTGCGGACGGCGGCGGAATATTCCTCGTCTCGCTTCGACCAATCTACCTTCCGACGTTGACTACCGCTCTTGAGGTGCTTGGGCGAGTTTTCTTCCAACCATTTATTGTCGTGCTTCAAGAGCCAGATATAAGCTTCATGCGCTATGTGCCCAAGTTTAGCCCGACTCGCATTCGGGTTTTCAGTTCGTACTTCGATCCACTTTTTACGGTAGTTTTCGCGGAGATTGGACTCACACAATAATGGAGCGCAACGGTTTGTAAATCGTGGTGCAAGTGGTCTTCCGGATTCACGTGCCTTCTCAAGTCTATCGATCTCGGCTCCGAGTACAATGCGCGATACACCGAGCACCCGCGCCATTTCTCGAAGGCTGTGCTCTCTAGCTGCGAGCATCGCACACAGTTTGTCGTACCATGTCTCTCCGAAACTCATGACCCGGTCATACTCAAATCGACGCTCATCTGTAGTATTCGGTTCTGTGCGCCGGTAGGAGAAGCCGCATTCGCAACGGAAAGTGCCCATCAGCCGTTTGGTCTTATCCTGCGTATGACTGATCTGGCACTCCGCGATACGGGCATGCCGGTAGTGCCCGCCCACGACGTTCAGGCATGGCCATGGTCCCTTTCCGAACGGCTCTACCTCAACTGACAAATGGAAGAATTCTTTGGCGGGACAACCGAGAAATTGCATGAGCAGCAGATGGTGGAGTGGGTGGCGGGTTTTCTCCCAATCGTTGACGAGACGGCGTAGCCAGTGGTACCGCAACTCAATGCTACAGCCAAGCCGTTGCAGCAATTCAGGTGAATAGTAATCCAGAAATTGAGTCTCAAGCCTGACATGACTCACATTACCCGTGTAAGTAGCCAGTTTACGTTCGAGCAACAGGCGCAAATACCGGCGGCGCAGCACGGCTTGATCGGATACTTCGATCCGGTTGCTCAAAATCCATGCTGCGTCCCGCGCAATATTTAAGAGCACCTTGTGCTCATGGTCTTTTGGGTTTAATTGACTTGGCACACTACTCATCGGCAACAGATCAGAGCTTGCTTGCTTCGCGGTCATGAAAGCTTGGCTGTTTCCTCTGTTTCGCATGCTTACCTTAGAGTGGGAGAGAAAGACGGAGTGTGTCGGGCACACCTCTACCCCGGGTACTTGGTGGACTCGGTGCCAGTAAGGTTCTCGATCATCCTCCAAGCAAACTAAGCAGAAACGGAGTTGTTTAACGTCAATGCCAGAAGTGAGAATGCCAAGCCGGGCGTGCAGAGAACCCCCGCCTTCACCACGCATATCTTGCCGGAGTGTTACATGTCGCTCTGGAGGCATGAACGGTGAGTAGAGCGGTAGCATCGTGTATTCATCGATAAGTCGATCGACCGAATAAGTTGAGGGTGGAAGTTGTGCAGCGAGATAGTCGAGCCGCGTTGGAAAATCGATGGCTATTTTTGCCCGATTGTTGCCGAATAGGTCACGTGCGGTTATTTCCTTGCTCTTATTGCCAGCGCGCCGGTGGTAGCGTGCACAAGCGCTATACAACAACTCATCTGGGTGTGGATCAGTGAAGAATCCGATCATTTGAATTCTTTGCCAGCATTCTTACCGTTTTCTGGCATGTCAGCAATGGGGGCGTCCGGCGCATCCGTTTATTTCCTGCTTTAGTCAGGCACTCCGACTTGATTTGTATTTCCTTGGTGGTGCTCCTCAAGAAGGGCTTTAATCTCCGGCGACGTCGCGATCTTGCCGTATAACTGTGGCTCTATCGCCTGATAAGCCAGGTAGTCTCTCATTGCCGCCGGGTAGATATCCTCAAACTTTTCGAGAATTCTCATGTCTTTCGTTTTAAGCGCGTTTAAGACCATGCGTGGAATCTTCAGTTTATCCTTCGCTGCTTTGCGGATTAGTCCAGCGTCGATCCGCTCGCGGCCAGTTTCAATAGCTCTCTCCTGAGCGAACATAAACAGCTTGATCGCAAAGTCAACGATTCCCTGTGCCTCGTCGTAAAGTACGTCGCTCAATGTCGGTCCGTCTTTGACCCGGTCATCAGGAGCAGAGTCCTTGCGGACGTACTGGTAGCGCCAGAGCGACTCGACAAAATGATGCCATTGCACATCATTCTCCATTCGATCCCAGATCATGTCTCCCTGTCCAGTACCTCGGCGCATTTGACTGAACTCGCCGCTCAATACCGACATTCCTTTATATGTGCCGATGAGTACAACGGGAACGCCAATCGTGCTGAGGAGTTCCACAAAGAAGTTCAGCATCTTGTCTGCTCCCCCAGATTTCGCCAGACTCAGTCGTTGAATCTCGTCAACCACTAGCAGTCCGAGCGAGTGGTTCCCGGCGACACGCCTCATGTCGTTCATCATTTCCTCGACGATGCGGCGCTGACCGGCATAGTTAAAGCGGTAGTCGGTTCCAAGAATGGCGTCGACTGTGGTGAAGAACTGGATGCAAAGACCTTTGGGATTTCCGTCGAAAGGGCAATCAAGTTTGAGCCAGACGAGTTGCTTGTAGGTGAAGTCCCGGCCTTGAAAATTCGAGTGCTTAATTGTCTGTGGCAGGAATTGCAAACATCTGAGTGTCGTACGCGACTTACCCCCTCCGCTCAGACCCAGTATGTTGAATCCCGAGGCCGTCGTCGCCGAATTGTCTATCTCAGTATTATGCTGTCCGGCATATTGATCGAATTCGTCGAGTTTCGCCTCAAGTTGGGTGCTGTAGTCTATTTCCATAGGATTACGGCCGGCATAGCCAACACGGATCGCACACTGAAGGCGTTGCTGTAGATCAAGATGAACACTCAACGGGATGAAGATGAACTTCATTGCATTGTGAAGCAGAAGGCGACGAACATGGGGAGGTTCATTGCGGAGGAGTTTGTCATACTTTGGTTCTTGCGCCAGACGCGCCCCAGCACCTTTAATGTCAAGTCCACGTGGCAGGGCGCAGCTTAGCGGGTTATTTGCCCAATCGGGGACTTCAGGGGTGACGTAGATCGCATCGACTGTTCGTCCTTTGTTGATGACGAATGGTCGCTGCGTCTCTTGGGGTAGACGCTGGTTGAGGCTACGGTGGTGATCAGCTGCTCTTACACTGCTCGTCTTTGCTATCGATGCTTCCATCATTACCTTCATCCGCCTTCCATCTGTTATCACGTTGCTGCCGTAATAGGTCGAGCATGTTTGGCGCAGCATAGTTCTGCTCATCCTCGATCTCGTGCGTTCGGTCTTCCATCTCTGCCTCAGCAGCGGGGACAGCGGGATCTCCGAGGATCCACATGCCGGTTTCACGCTCACGCTCGCGCTCCTTCGCGCGATTCTCTTTCATGCCGGAGACGCGCACGCTTTTGCTGATCTTCCCGGCCGCGAGGAGAGCCGCCTCCTTACGCTCGGCGGCCTGCGCGATGATCGCGTCCTGCTTGTCATGCACGTTAGCGCGCGATTGCTGACGGCGCGAAGTGGCAGCCTCTTTGGCTTGACGCTCCATCTCGAAGTAGTCGGCAACCTCATGCCAATCACGCCCCTTGAGGTGTCGCGAGGCGTCTGTTAGATGGCAAGGCTCAATCTTCGTGCCGCCGTCGATGATTAGGTAGACCCGATCAGTTGTTCGAGGGTCGAACGCGACCTCCATCTTCCAATTCCCTCGCAGGTTCGCCCTACCGAACCAGTTCTCGCGGAGAGCGCGTTCGCAGGTGTAGTAGAGTTGCCCTTCAAAATGAATGCCGCTGCCGGTGACTGACACCGTGCGGCGCGGCAGTAGGTTCAGCCGTAGCTGATCCCGTGTTGCCACGTTGAAGCACTTGCCGCGGTTTTGCACGCCCCAGTTCCAGATATCGAGCGGGTAGCGTTCGACATGGTCGGCGATCATGAACTCGTCTTTCCTGTAATTTTCAAGGTAGAAGTTCATGTTGTAGTCAAGGACACAAAGGATCAGCAGTTGCCGGAAGTCATAGAGCGTCAGCATGGCGTCGAGGCGATAGTCCGGATCACCGCGCGAGATCTTTCGGACGCGTCCCGGCAGGAAGTTAACGCACCGCTGGTTCAGGAGCCCGAACTGCCGCTCGACAATCGCCTTCCAGTCGGCGCGATATGGCGCTGTAGTGTCCACGCGGGTGCGGAGTCCTTTGACTAAGTTGATGGCGTTGAAACCTTCGAACTCGCCACGGTCGGCGCAGATCGCCTGTGGGAATCCTCGAATTAACCATTCACTTATGTCGATCTGGATGCCGTACTCGGCGCAGAAAGCGACCTTGTCGGCCGCGACGATGTCGAGCGCAAGCATCGCGCCCGTCCAGTTTGGCCCCTCGAGGGTGGCGCTTATCCCCGCAGCCGCATGGCTAAACACGTCCATGCAGCCGTAGACAACGGGGCGCCCGATGATGCGTAACGGGTCAAGTGAATTGACTATATGAACGTCGGAGATCGTCGAGTCGATCTGGTAGAGTGACCCGGGGCCGAACGCTAACGCCTTCGGGTCACCAATAGTTTCCCGGCTCTTGAGATTGTGGGTACGCTGGCCCACACGCCTTATATTCTCTGCTACTGGGTCGCGCTCACGGTAGACATGTTCGTACCAGTATCGAAACTGGGCGAACGTTGGAAGTTCTTCCGCTGGCGGGAGGACTGTCTCCCGTTTACCGTTTACGATCTTCAATTCTTTGTAAAAGACCTCGCGGAGTGTGAGATCGAAAGCATCTTTGAGGCTCACCTTGTCCTTGTAGAACCGCTTAACTCCACGCTCAAACTTGCGCTCGATCTCGGCGGTGATCCTGATCCCTATCGAATGCCCTCTCAACTTACCGAGCGCGCTCAGCCGCCCCGGCTTCGGCGTGTCCGGCCGATCGGCCACGCGTCGCTTACCGCGTGCGCCACATTTGACGAAGGACGGAAGAAGGGCTTGCAAACTACATCCGGCTTGTAGGTAGAGCCGGAAGTGTTTGTAGATCGTCATTTTCGTGAGTGTGAGTTCGCCCGGGGTTAGTGTAAGTTCATTGATTTTCGCGCCCCGTAACTGCGGATAGAGAAGGTATTCATCGCCATCGTGGTCAAGAAGCGGCGCGAGAAAGGCGTGCAGCTTGTCACGGCGCGCCCGGTGCGCTGGCTTGATGTCCTTTTCGGTGCGAAGAAGATCGGGGAAGATCTCGTTGTCCAGCACGCGCGCATTACCGGTTTTGATCGCGTTGGTGACCTCCGAATACAAGCGCTTGATGATCCTGATGTGGTTGTCGTTGACCTGGATGGTAATGACATAGTCTGCGGCTTTGTTGACGCGCAGGACGCGGTCGATCTGGAGCTCAGATTTTCCCTTCTCGAGATCCTGCCACTCGATTAGGGCGTTTAAGATTACGTCCATACAATCACCTCTAGGATTGCCATCATCAGTGCGCGGCGTAGAGTGCCGGCTCGGACGTCAGTACAAGCGGCAAGGGCGGCATAATGCGCGTCCGCATATCGATCTCCCAGCGTCGGTTGGCGAGCAAGTGGCGGACGACATCCAAGCTCGAGCCCGGAGCGAACCCGAGCCGAGCGTCGCACTCGTTAGTCAGATCCCTTAGCCGAAATCCTCCTTGTGCTACTCGCGGGGTCAGTAGTGTCTCGACGCGCTCGATGTCCGCTGCCGTGAGAGGTGCGAGGCGCTCGACATCGCGGTGGCAGTGCAACCACTCGACGTTTCCGGCGACATTCGCATCTACGTGTTCCTCCGTAACTATCTCCCAGCTGAGTTCTCTGATTTCTTGCCAGTAGACGCGCTCAATCTCTAGCTTCTCCTTGACTCTCGCATCCTCTAAATCTTTCTTGTGCTTAACTGTGCGGATTTGCTCCTCGCTGACGAAATCTTTCCTGACCGTGATCACGAAGTCTGAGGTCATGACCACGTAATCCTTCGTCTTCGGATCGCGAGGGTGGCGGACGCCGAGTTGGTCGGCGATGGCCAGTGTCTCATCAAGGTCGAGCGGGAACTGCTCGCGAATGTCGATGACGTCCAATCGCCATTCGAGGGTGTAGAAGAACTTCAACTCAAGCCGACTGAGTAAGTGATGTACCCTGCGCGCTTTCCATCCCCAGACGCGGCTCGCCAATCCAATTGAAGGCACGTCATGAATGAATAGGTAAGGTAGGTAATCCGCGCCGGTGCCTATGCCTCGCCCCTCTTTCGACCGTCGCTGCTGGGCTTGTCGTCCGTTGTCTCTTCGTCGCTTTGCCATAGCTGCCTCCGGTTGGTTTTGTTATGAATCGTTAACGCGCTATCTGTTAATGGATAGCCTGTAATTCGCTCTTTCTTGTTGATGAATGCGACGAGGAGGGGTACAATGCGCGCTGGGTTAAGACACACAAAGACCCTCTCGCTTAAAGAGCGAGTTCTCTATTGACCTGAAGCGTCGTGCCTGCAAGCTACCGCTTCAGGTCAATGTGTTTTTAGATCTATAACTAGCGTTAGTTTCTGAAAACTCTTGCTCACGAAACTAACTAAATGCAGCTTCCTTTTACCCCTGAAAACACCTGATGTCAAGAAAATTTCTCGCCCGATTAAAACCGTAAACATCTGAAACTAAGCGGTTTGGATAACTTCCAGTTATCCAAAGTGGATTTTACAAACGTCTTCAGACTCCAATACTGTTAACAGCTTGGCTTCAACAAATGTTTGTGTATGTAAGATTGAGCGATGCCTGAGCGTGGTCATGCACTCCCTGAGTCATAGCTTCTTCCGCTTCATGCGCCACCGCTGAAGAGCTACACCCCACTCGAAGAGTAAGAGCTTAACCTTCTCCATCGGGATCTCTATTGGAATCGCCCCCATCTCCTGTGCTTGGTCGTAAGGTTACTATGGTGATCCAATCCTTGAAGAGCTTTACGTAGCCTACTTGGTGCTTGAAGGGGAAGTTCGAATCGACCCATCTGTCCACCTTCGAGATATCGTAGAGCAGGATGGAGCGAATAAGGTGGAGGGCAGAAGGAACTGCGACAACAGCGTGTTGAGCCGCGAGTCCTCACCGTCAAAGATCGCCATTAGCTGATCATCAGCTTCTTCAAGGCGGAACTCCATCTGGATGCGCGCTCTGTGCTTACGTGGAGGACTCATAAGAAACGAAAGGATGGGAAGAATCTGGTCACGTCGTCTTTGTTCAGCCCAGACAAATTCTTCGTCATGTTCGAGACGAAGTAGAGATGCGAGCCGCGCAGGTAGAGCTGGGTGCGGGACAAGATCGTATAGCTGGCCGACATCCCGCGGTGCCCAATTAGGTATCCGTTAGGGTACGCTTACGTAACAACTTCTCCAAGTCGGATCGCCTGACCAAACGAACGCGCCGATCCAAAGGATCATCCTCTACGGCGATTCTGCCGCTGCCAACCAGAGTGGTCATTTTCGAGACGCTGACACCCAAGAATTTACGAGCCTCGGAGAGTTTCATCTTCTCCGGCCACTTATCCGGTAGTCCTCTCTGGGATGTCCCGCCTCTTCGATGATTACTGCTCATTGATGTTTCTACTTGGAGTCGGAGCTACAGACTGGTTATTGGCGTTGAGATTTAGGTGACTGCGTACACGTGGAGTTGATGGTGCCGGACGCGGAGGCTTGATTAATGTTCGAGGTGAAGAATCTGTACTCGGTGATGTGTTTATATTGACGTTAATCTTCTCCATAGGCGTATTACTCCGATAAAAGAAGAAAGCTAGGAGTGATGCTATGGAGATTAGGGTCAGACCGAAAATGAGTGCCACCGCGAAACCTGTAAGACGGAGGTAGTAGCGCGATCCGCGCTTTTGGTAGAACCAGAGATCAAGGCTGCGATGCCTCACCGGCACATTGTGATCATCATGATCGTTCTGTTCATGTGGGTACATGGTGGATTAGACCTACCAGAGTTCTGTTAGTTATGGTGACTGGTAATGTTAACTTTGTTATCTTTACTGCTGGTTAGTTTGATAACAACTACGATGAACCCAATGCGTGAAGTGGCTCGACAATTAAATAGCTAAGTAGAACCTTTAGAGATCGAGATAGAGCATTTAACTCACTGGCTATCTTTCTTCATTAGCTTTTTGACATCTGTTTACATAAACATGCTTCAAGTGGCTAAACATCACTAATGATGATAGTTGCCGGAGAGTATTTCAGAGATGAGACTCCGGCGATTAATCATCTACAGGCAAGTTTAACCCCAACAGGGGTTAGGTGTAAACTGAATTTCTCAATTCTTGTCCCGTCAGGAGGAGTATCCTGATGGGACGGTCACGTCCAAAGCCAACACGACTTGCAGGGAAACTGGCTGAAATTCGCTCTAAATTAGGTCTTTCACAGAACGAAATGATCAGGCGTTTGGGGCTCTCAGATCAGATCACTCAGAACAGAATCTCCGCATATGAACTCGGTGAACGTGAACCACCTCTGTATGTCCTATTAGCCTATGCACGAGCATGTGGCAGTGGAGAGTTTTTAGAGCATTTGATTGATGATGAAATGGAACTGCCTGAACAGATACCTATCTACTCCGAAACAGGAATGAGCCAAAGAAAGCAAGCCATAAAGTGAAGGTCAGATGGATAATCGTTCTCGGAGTGAAACAGCCTCATCACAATACCGGAGGAGAGACGAGTAGACAACTTGCCTCCTTTCATCAACCGTGAGAGGAGTGAACGTAGGGTGTGCTACCGCTGAATGGTTTGGTTCATGCTCCTGGTGAGGAGGCATGTAATTATCTTTGTGTGGTTCAGGTGAAGGCACTACGTTGAAGGGACCACAAAAGCTCAGCAATGAAGATTGGTTTAGTTGTAGTTCAATCTGCCAAGGCGTTCACCTGCTGGATCGCGTCCTGCTCCTTCCGCCACGCCTCATCGCGCAGTTTGTTAGCCTCCAAGACGAGATTCCCAACCTCGTTCCTGACGTCAGCTTCTGGCATGGGGACCGCGATCGAGCCGATCATTTCGCGATCCACCTCGAAGATCACGGAGCCATAGGACTGTCGTGTCACCAGAAGCTGGCCGTAGGCAGAGGCGAGCCAAGCGTACAAGTAGCCTGGGTTCATTCCGTCGGCCGCCACCAGGCGATGGGCGTGCTGATTGGCCGTCCATTCGCCCATGTAGCGGGGAATGATCTGGACGCGGCCGATCGTGCCCGAGCAGGTAACAGTCACCATATTCTCGGCAAGCCCAATCTCTTTCAGGTCTTTCTCGTGCGCACCCTTTGCTAAGCCCTTAACGTCGACGGGATCGACTTGGAAGAGCTGCTTGCCGCCCATGAGGGGAATACCGCCGTGAGAGACGTAGACGCGCTTGCGGAACTTCGTGACGGCCCTAACCTCTTTGCAGACATTTGAGTCGCCGAGTGTCGAGATTGGCACGCCCGAAGCCTTCAACTTGCGCATAACCTTAGGGACCCGTGGGTTGTGGTAGGAGGCGTCGAACCTCCCGTTTAGGTCGGATGCCTTGACTCGCCCTACTAGAGGGAACTGCTTGCTGGTGTCTTTGAGTACCGGTAAGCGGAGGCGCTCATGTAGGACACGATCAGCCTCGTCCAGAAGGTTGTTCGCGCGGTCACGAAGTTCAACCGCCTCTCGCATCAGGGAACCAATGGCTATGCGCCTAATTGGGGAGACGTCTGGAATGAGGACGCGGGTCAGATGCTCAAGTTCGATGTGGACGATGACAGAGCCGTAAGTCGCCGCAGCGATCTGGGGACGCCCGAATCGACTACGCAAGAAGGCTGTGACGTAGCCGGCCGTTTCTGGATCAGTAGCGCGGGCCCGGATAGCGTCCTCGGAGAGAGCCTTGTTGACTAACGTATTCCCTGCCAAGCCCACATTACCAATGGTACCGGAGCGTGAGATCAAGATGTCCCACTTCCTTACCAGCAGCTCGCTCAGCTTGGGCGTTTGCTTCAGGCTGATGAACCGCTCCGCCCTTGGCCTCATATAGATGATCTCCGAGCTGGCGAGGAACGCGACACCCCGTTCAGGTTTGACAAAGATACGCCGGAAGCGAAAAGCGTTGTGGGCTTCAGGGCACATGCCGGATTCGCCAGTGAGGGGGATGAGGCTATGGCCTGCCTCGCGGAGAGCAGCCACTGCGGCACGAGCCGCGACGTTGTAAGCTGAAGCCTCGAGACGGAGACCTCCCACTCCTAGGACATCTGACAGCTTAATGCCAGTCGAAAGACTTTTGCCCGGTGAAGGGGGTGTGATGTGAGAGATTCGTTGCTGCTTCACCACCCAAGTACCGCCTCTCTCTTCCAAGCCAGAAACTCGTCTGCCACCATCGGTGTGTCGTCGTCCGGAACCTTGCGCCGTGGCATTGGCCGCGCGGAGGCATCGCCCGCCGCAGTTTTCTCCATCACAGTAGTCTTGCCGTCACCTGGGTCAACTAGTATTTCCTCACCATCCTCGTTCCGCTTGAATGTCTTGTTGCCCCTCTTGTCGTGACCGATAGCGTTGACCTGTGCGGCAAATATCTCGTAGTCGCGCATCCTCCCGACGGCATCCTGCATCATCTCGGTCTGGGTCTTCTTCTGGAGTATGAGTACGGAGGTCTGCGTACCGTTGCGGGGCTGGAAGGTATCGGAATGAAGGTCTATCGTAGCAACGATGCGGCAGCGGTTCAGCATCCACTGACGCACGTAGAGTAGCCCCGGCGCACCGAGAATGGCGTCGGGCAGGACTATGGCTAGGCGACCGCCGGGCTTCAGGAGTTGCCAACACCTTTCAATGAAAAGGATCTCAGGAGGCTGCGCGGATTGGAGGTTGTCGGTCATCTCCATCGTGCCATCCTCCCTCTTGCGCCATACGTGCCCCAGTTCGTATTGGCCGAGTGTCTCGCGGTCTTTGATCGGCAGCTTCGCTCCAAACGGTGGGTTCGTGGCGATCGCGTCGAAGTGGCCGAGGTCGTTTGGCCCGCGCAGTGACAGTGGGTCGATGTCAATCGACGCGGCCAGCTTGGTCTTGAAGTCTTGATCCCACTGATGGGGATGCAGCAAGCTATCTTGGCGCAGGATGTTACCGGCCCCGTCGTTGTTCATCACCATGTTCATCTTGGTGGCCTTCACGAGGTCGGGGTTGATGTCGAAGCCGAAGAAGTTCTGGCCGGCGACTTCGTGGATGCGACTGTTAAGCGCCTCGCGCATCCCTGCGGTCGACCTGCCGGACTTGCCGAAGGCCTCCTTGAGTTGGCGTATGACTTCATTCATGGCGATGACGAGGAAGCCGCCCGTGCCGCAGGCCGGGTCGAGGAACCGCTCGCCGACCTTCAGGTCGAGCATTCTGACAGCCATCGTCTGCACGTTGCGCGGGGTAAAGAACTCGCCGCGGTCGCCGCGGAGGTTGGCACCGACCAGTTCCTCATACGCCTTGCCTTTAACGTCAATGTCCGTGTCAAGAAAGCTGTAGCGCTGTAGCTCACCGACGACGTACGCAAGGGATCGCGGCTGCAGCTTGATCTGGTCGTTGGCGTCGAAGATGGTGCTGTACCGGGACTTCACTGCGTCGAAGATCTTGCCGATGCGGCGGGCTACTGTGAGCCGCCCATCGTTGCTGCCTTTCTCTCGCGCCGTCGCGTAGAACTGAAGGGGGTGTGGAATATTTCTCTCGTCATATATCTTGCAGAAGATGACCTTGAGTAGCTCAAAGAAGGCGGGCTGCTTTTGCATGCCGTCCGTGACGTAGATGTGGTTGTGGCAGATCTTGAACGAGAAGAGGAGGTTGTCCTCGGTCGCGTGCTTGAGCGTCTCGCGTTGAGGGCGGTCCACCTCCTCGACGTCGCCGCCCTTAGAGGGGATATCATTGGGTTCCTCCCAGATTGATCTGCCGCGCTCCTGGACGTGTCGGTAGACGGCCTTGTACTGGCCGTTCGTCCACATCCCCCACTCAGCACCAGTGGCCTGCATGTAGGACTTGAGCTGATCGACTCCGTCGCGACGGTCTGAGGGCTGCACAGAGTTGCGCTTGCACTCAACGATGATCCAGGCGTTCTCCTGAAGGTGAGGATCTTCCTCGCGGAAGACCACCAAGTCGGCCCGCGTCTTCCTGCTGCCGATCTTGATGGGGAATTCAACTTCCACCTCGCCGGGGTCGTAACTGAGTTCGAGCACGAGGCGGCGCTCAATGTTCTGCCGGACATACTCCTCTGGAGTGTCGTTGCGGATCTTCCCGTCGATGTAGTCACAGATCTTGCCGTCAGGCAGCGTGGTGAGAGTTTTGGTCGTGGCTACCATTAGCTTTCCGTCCCTTAGGAGAACTCCCCGGTCGGCCTAAATAGACGTAATCCGATTGTCGCCCCCGGTCTGACGGATGTCAGCACGAGGGTAGGGGCAGAAATTCTTTCGCAGGGCAGTAGACAGTGTTTTATAGAGCTTTAGAGGTGAACGCCGCACCCACCCATTAGACCTCTTGCAAAAGTCGGGTTGGTCGAACATATCAACCGCTAAATTACTGGCTTTCGTACTCGGTCAAAGTGACTTTTGCAAGAGGTCTATTGAAAGACATGAGCGCCACGGTTCATAGACGGGCGGATTCTAGTCTCTACAACGCTAGGATAGCAAGGGTAGTAAATGATGAATCTACTAGAACGTGTCCACAGGCGGGTTAAGAAGGCAATTGCTTGAAGAGCCAATTGACGAAAAGGAGCATCTCGTAGCATTCCTCAAGGCGACCGCTGATTCTCATCCCCATGACTGAATATATTCCTAATCCCCCGCATCAGTCCCATCGTCATAAACATGTATCCCTCCTGAATCCCCTTTTCGTTTTCCGTCGCCATGTTATTCAGGGGGATTAGTGGGTTCGATAGGGAAAATGCTTTTGACATCAGCCCCTTCCCTATATCCTGTAAACTGGTCTTTTGCTGGATGGCAGCTTCGAACCGTTCGGACGCCTTACGCACAGCCTCGTTAAAATGCCCGTTGCGGAACAGTTCCAGCGGTTCTGTCGCTACCTCTGTCGCTAAGGGATGATTTTCTAATCGACGTACTAGCTCTCTCGGTGGGATGCAGATGTCCGGGATGGTTTCGTCCAACTCGATTTTCTGAAGCTCTCGGGTCATTCCTATGTCTAAGGATTCCAGCGTGGAGATTAGAGACTCCAGTTCTACTTGTCTGAGAGGGTCTCGCTTGTGCCGACGGTAACTAACCGCTGCGGGTACAATCTTCCGGATGAGCGTATAGGGTAGTTTCTGGTGCTGGCGAAAGACTTTCTCCCAAGCGCACTGAAGTGCCTGTCTTTTAACCTGGCCTTCGAGATAGTGGGCGATCCCGCTCTCAGCGAAGATGGTTTGGAAGGTGACCGTGTTTTGTGAGTGGGCAGTTAAGGGAAGGAAGGCTGAGAGGATTTCCGTAAGTTGGCGGATCAACTCACGGCGACCTGCTGTGATTTGGCGTACGGCCATTGTCTTTTCGCGCAATCACACCGACAAACACCTTGAGAGGTAGGACGGTTATGGCCCAATTCGCTCTCTCAGCGTCTCAAAGGGAAAAAAGGTATGTCTATACCTAGAATAGTTCCACAAGGCCGCCAGCGGGCGTTTATAGCCAACTGGCGGCTTCGCTTTAGTCTCCCCTAGATGTGAGTTGAGTTACTTTCCGACACGTAGCTGACTTTTTGGTGTAACTCTCCGTTATCAGGATTCCCCGGCAGGTTACTCAGTATAGGACTTTAATACCAAGTATAGAACTTTAATACCGAGTATAAGACTTTAATACCGACACACAGGAATTTGAAGTTTTCAACTTCAGCGCTCAGAGGCGCATCGGCATGACGACGTATTTGTAATCGTAGTCGGTGTCGGAGGCGAGGCGGAGCTGCGCCTGAGAATTGCCGTCTTTGAACTCGAAGGCGACCTGACCGTCGCTCGCGACGTTGAGAAAATCCTGTAGATACTGTGCGTTGAACCCGATCTCGGTCTCGTCGGCGGAGTACTCGGTCGAGACGCTTTCGCGCGCCTCGCCCTCTTCGGCCGTCTGCGAGCTGATGTGCAGGTTGTTGTCCGCCAGGTGAAACTTGATGGCGTGTGAGCGGTCGTCGGCCATCAGGGCGACGCGGCGGATGGCCTGCCCCAGCGCGGCGCTGTCGAACATGGCCGACTTGTCGTTATTTTTCGGGATGACCATTTCGTAGTTGGGAAACTGGCCGGTCAGCGTGCGCGAAATCAGGAGTCTGGAGCCGACTTCGAAGTAAATGTGGTTTTCGTCGGTGGCGATACCGATTTCGCCCTCGTATGAAGCGGTCAGTTTCGTCAGTTCGGCGAGCGTTTTGCGTGGAATCAGTGCGTCCAAGCCCTCTTTGCCCGCGTTTTCACCCAAATCTTTGCGTTCGATGTAGGCGAGGCGGTGGCCGTCGGTGGTGATCATGCGCCCGCCCGTCTTGTCGAGGATGAACTTCGCGCCCGAAAGCGTGTAGCGCGACTCTTCCAGCGTGATGGCGAAGATGGTGCGGTCGATGAAGGTTTTGAAAACGCTGGCCGGCAGTTTGATGGACGCGGCGCGGAAGTTCGGTATCTCCGGGAACGTGTCGCGTTCGACGCCGGCGACGCGGAAGGTGGAACGCTCGCACTTTACGCTCGCCCAGTTGTTCTCGTCCTTGCGGAAGTTGACCGGGGCGTCCGGCAGCACGCGTGCGATGTCGAACAGCTTGCGCGCGCTGACGCACATCGACCCCGAGGTCTTGATGTCGGCTTCCGTCTCGCAGCGCAGGGTGGCGTCGAGGTCTGTGCCGATGAGACGGATGGTGTTTTCGCCCACCGACTCGATGAGGATGTTTGAGAGGACGGGAATCGTGTTTTTCTTCTCGACAATGCCCTGCACAAACCCAAGCTCTTTTTGTAGAGCGTTCTTGCTAATGCTGAATTCCATTACGGTCTCCTCTTAGAAATAGCTGTGTGAAAGTTGCGATCTCAAACGCTTTTTGAAAACTCGCCTTTTCCTAATTATACTAATTAAATACCTTGTATATATATCTAGTAGTAGTAGTAGGGCCTGTGGAAATGTGGAAAAGTCACTTTATTGTTGTATCCAAAGGAATTGTTTTCCACAGGGGTTGTGGAAATCGTTGTGGATAACTTTGCCGAACTGTGGAAAAAGTGATTTTAACAAAAGTTTTCCACATTTCCACAGCCCCTATTATTGCCTTGCCTGTGGAAATGTGGAAAACTCCGAATCAAATATAGGCATATAAACGACTTATCGTGTATCCGTACTGTGGAAAACTTTTTGACCCAAAAGTGAGCTAACTACTTGCAAAGATTATCCATAAGCTCGCTCACGACCCTGTGGAAATTCTGATCGGCCGCAACCAGCGCATTTATCTTGTCTACGGAGTGAATTACGGTCGTGTGATGCTTGCCGCCGAACTCCCGGCCAATCTCCGGGAAGCTGTGTTTGGTCAGACGCTTGCACAAATACATCGCCACCTGGCGCGGCACGGCGATCTGCCGTGCGTTGTTCTTGGACTTCAATTCATCGACCCGCAGGCGGTAGTGCGAAGCCACCGTGCGCTGTATCTGCTCGATGGTGACGCCGACCGGTTGGTCGTCTTCCGCGATGTTGCGGATGGCGTCCTGCGCGAGCATTTTCGAGATGGGCAGACCGCGCAGGGACGCGATGGCGACGAGGCGCACGAGCGAGCCTTCAAGTTCGCGTATGTTGCTTTTAACTTTTCCGGCGATGAAGAAAGCCACGTCGTCCGGCAGAGTCACGCCGTCGAGGTCGGCCTTACGTTTCAGGATCGCGACCTTCGTTTCGAGGTCGGGCGGCTCCATGTCCGCGATCAAGCCCCACTCGAAACGCGAGTGCAGGCGTTCTTCGAGCGTCGGAATCTCGCGTGGCGGGCAGTCGGACGTGATGACGATCTGTTTCTGCCCGTCGTAAAGCGCGTTGAAAGTGTGAAAAAATTCCTCCTGCGTGCGCTCCTTGCCGGCCATGAACTGAATATCGTCCATCAAAAGCACGTCAATCGAGCGATACTTCTCGCGAAAAGTCTGAGTTTTGTCGTAACGGATCGCGTTGATCAGTTCGTTCATGAACTTCTCGGCGGAGATATAGGACAGGCGCAGGTATTTGTTGCGCTGCTTGATGGAGTGGCCGACGGCGTGCATGAGGTGGGTTTTGCCGAGTCCCACGCCGCCATATATATAGAGCGGATTGTAGGTTTTCCCGGGAGCTTCGGCCACCGCCAGCGAAGCGGCGTGCGCAAACTGGTTGCACGAACCGACCACGAAGGTTTGAAAAGAGCATTTCGGGTTGAGCGAGAGTTCCAGCGGTTCTATGTCGACGAAATTCGTCGCGCTCGCGGCCAAACCGTCGGATTCCGCCGCTTCCAGCAGCGAAAAAAGGCTGGATGTTTTATTGCCCCCGTTTTCGTTGCTCTTTGCGGGCGCGCTGAAAGCGGCGTCATCATCACTATCTTTATTTATGTCCAATCCGGCCGTACTGGCCGGCGCATCATCCACAGCCCAATCAACCTGATAAGTCGCAAGATTCAACTCTCGCAGCGAGGCGTCGATCACATCGGAATAGTTTGAACTCACCCAATCCTTCACCACCTGATTCGGCGCGCGCAGGTGTAGAACGCGCCCCGAATCGTCGCAACCATCAAACTGAATCGAACGAAACCAGGTCTCGAAACTTTGATGATTCAGCCGTTTTTCCACGGCCTGAAGTAGATTGTTCCAAACTCTGTTCTCGATAGCTGTGCTCATCGCTTTGCCTATCCCACTCTGAATTTAACCTGTTGAGCGCACATCAACTGAATCAAAATAATGCAATTGCAACTTTTAAGCTGCTCAAGCTCTGCTTTGAACCGGACAACGGAAAATGTTGCAATAGCACTCTTTTCAACTTCTTTTCTGACTATTTACTTGAAGGTTTTCCACAGGTTTTCCACAGCTTGTGGAAAACTTTTTGGTACTTAAAGTGTTGCTTTAAGTATTTATTTATCAAGTAGTTACGGGAATTTTCCCGTTGCGAAACGGGCGCGAGACTAGCATAGCGAAATCCGAAATGCAAGAGAATTCCACAGCTTAAAAAAATAAACTTTCAGACCGCCGGAAACGCCCGAAAACCACTAATTCCGGCTTGGAGGGAAATGCGGGGAAGTTCACAGTTGAATCATTTCAGAACATATCGTGGAAAGTGGCTTTCAGCGGAAACTTCGTCGCCCTGAAGAGATAATATCCACTCCGGCGGCCTTTCGTGCGCAAATATGGGCGCGCATTTCTTGACATAAACGACGCCGAAAGTTAGTCTTACTGTTTTCGCTGGAGGAGGAAATTATTCACTATGCCAAAGCGCACATTCCAACCGAACAACCGACGCCGCGCCAAAACTCACGGGTTTCGCGCGCGCATGGCGACCAAGAATGGCCGTCTGGTCTTGAAGAGACGCCGCGCCAAGGGTCGCAAGAGGCTGACGCCGTCGCATTACTAAGTCGAAACGGCGTGCCGCACGGTCGTCCAAAACTGCGTAAATCCGCGGAGTATCGCTCGGTTTATGAAGGGGGAAGGCGTTTTGACGGCCGCCTGATGACAGCTTTCGTAAGGCGAAACGAGTCAGGGCATCACCGCCTTGGCATCACCGCCTCCAAACGGGTTGCGCGTCTCGCCGTTGATCGCAACCGCATGAAGCGTCTGCTGCGCGAGATGTTTCGGCTGAGCGAGGCGACGCTGCGGGGCATCGAGCCGCATTACGATTGGGTGTTTAACGCGAAGCGTTCGCTGTTGAAGGTGAAGCTGGCCGACTCGTTGGAAGATTTTCAAAGGATCGTCGCCGCTGTCGTCGCTCAAGGCGGTCGCGACGCGAGCAGGTCGGACGGGCAGAAAAAGTTGTGAAGTACGCTCTGTTGTGGCCCTTGAAATTCTACAAGACAGTGGTTTCGCCGCTGCTCCCGCCAGCTTGCCGTTTTGTTCCAACCTGTTCAGAATACGCTTATCAGGCTGTAGACCGTTACGGCGTTGTGCGCGGCGGATGGATGGGCATACGTCGCATCGCGCGGTGTCACCCTTTTCATCCGGGTGGTTACGATCCGGTTAAGTAATTTTAAGCGCCGGGTCTGAATCATTCTTCTGCCCCGGCATTCATCCTGTCAGCAAACACTAATGGATCAAAAGCGTCTATTTCTGGCTTTCGTCTTGTCCGCGGCGATACTTTTCGGGTGGACTTATTTCATCGACCGTACCATTCCCAACCCGAACAAGGCCAATCCTCAAACAGAAACTTCCAATAACTCGGCAAACGCCACTCCCGCGCCACAGGAGGCCGCACCCGTTGCGCCGCCGACGCCTACCGATACCGCTGCGTCCCCATCGGTGGATAATGTCGCGCAACGAATAGTCACGGTCGAGACGCCGCTCTACGAAGTGAAACTCGACAGCAAGGGCGCAATCGCGACGAGTTGGATCGTCAAGCAGAATCGTGACACGGGGCGACCGCTCTACTCGGTTGCGGGCGACAAAAATAATCGTCAACGTCTCGAACTTATCCCGTCGGAAAGTCTACGGCAGAAGTCGCCGGGCGCGCCTCTGCTGGTCTCGACGGGCGATGCGGCGATTGATAATTTGCTGGCGTCGAAAAATTTCAAGGTTGGCGGCGTAGAAGGTGAGAGCGGCGAGGCGCGCGTTGAAGTCAGGAGCGGCGAGTCGAAGCAATTAGACTTCACGATGCGCGACGAGGCGACCGGCCTTGACGTAGTTAAGACTCTGCGTTTCGATGCGAACAACTACAGCGTCGATCTCGGTCTCAAAGTGGCGCGCGGCGGACAGGTCATGCCGAACGCCAAACTCGCCATCGGCCCGAGCATCGGCGATCAGGGCGTGCCCTTTTACACCTTCTATTCGGTCGCGCCGGAAGGCGTGGCGATCATCGGCGGTAAATCTCAACTGTTTTACGGAACGTCGATTAACGAGAACGAGGGAAGCCGGGATCGCCAGGTAGTCGGCGGGACGGTTGACTGGGCTGGCGTCGGCGACACCTACTTTGCGATGGTCGCTATCCCGCCGAAGCCGACCGAGGGTCTGGAGTTTCGCACCGTCAAATATCAGCACGAGGCGGAGGGCACCAAGGAAGATCGTTTTCTCCTGACGGCTTATGTCAATGTTCCCGCTGACGGTTCGCTGACACGTGTGTACGTAGGCCCCAAAGATCACGATCTGCTCGATCAGGCGAGCGTCGAAATCGGTAAAACAATCAACCGCGAAATTGATCTCGGCGGGTTGATCAATTACGGCTGGCTGGGAAGTTTCACACGGCCGCTCGCAGCCCCGATTCTCTGGTCGATCAAGCACCTGCACAGGATGACGGGCAGCTACGGCCTTGCCATCATCATCTTCACGGTCATCATCTATTCCCTGTTTTTCCCTCTGAAATGGCGTTCTTCCAAGACTATGAAGAAGGCGCAGAAGCTCGCGCCGCGCATGAAAGAGGTGCAGGAAAAGATCAAGTCGCTCAAGCCTAACGATCCGCGTCTGAAAGAATTGCAGATGGAGCAACTGCGCCTGATGAAGGAGGGCAACATCCTCGGCGGCTGCCTGCCGTTGCTGATCCAGATGCCGTTTCTCATCGCGCTCTACAGCGCCATCACGATCTCGATAGACTTTCGCCAGGCGACCTTTCTCTGGCTGCCCGATCTCTCGGCCGCAGACCCTTACAAGCTGTTGCCGATTCTGATGGCCGGCTCGATGGTGATATTGCAGTTCATCACGCCCGCGCCGTCGGCCGATCCGCTGCAACGCAAGATGATGGCTATCGTCATGCCGGCGATGATGCTCTACATTTTGTGGAGCGCGCCCGCCGGTTTGCTCGTCTACTGGATCGTCGGCAACATCGTCGGGTTCTCGCAGCAGATGGTGATCAATCGTCTCATTAAATCGGAAGACGACGAGGAGCCGCCGGAAAAGAAAAAAGCGGCCGGGTCTGGTCAACCGAAAAAACTACGCGAGGCCAGCGCCTCTTAAAGGCTCGCCGCGTTGCTTCAGGGAAGATACTTTTGTTTCCGATCAACTCGCGTAGAAAATTGAACGCGTCAGAGAGTGCAGCCTATGAACGAAACTTGCCAGCAGGCGCAAACATTTCTGAATGATGTTTTCAGCGGTTGCCAACTCGACCTCAGCGCGAGCGCAGCCGAGTCGGCCGAAGGATGTCTGTTGGAATTGGACGGCGACGACGCATCGCTCTTGCGCAGCGAGGGCGGCGAGTTGTTGAGCGCGCTTGAGCATCTCGTCAATCAGGCGTTCGGACGCGCGCTCCCGCAGGGCGAACGCATCATCTGCGACGTGCAGAATTTTCGCGCGACCAGAGAAGCCGAACTGCGCGCGATGGCGCGCCACGCCGCCGAGCGTGTACGCAGCACGCGCTCCGCTTTTACCTTCGGGCCGATGAATTCCAACGAACGTCGCATCATACACACGTCGCTCGCGGAGGAGCCAGACCTCCACACCGAATCAATCGGAGAAGGCAGCGCTCGCAGACTCAAAGTAACTTTGAAAGTCGCGGGCTAGATCATCGCATTCGCTTCAAAGATCGTGTCGCGCGTGCCAACGCGACACGATCTTTTCTTTTTGCCTTGTTAAGCAAAGACACCATTGTTGCGCTTTCAACGCCACCCGGCAGGAGCGGCATCGGCGTTATCCGTCTCAGCGGCGAACGCTCGCTCGATTATGTTCGCGCGCTGCTCGACGATGCTCGTTTCTCTCCCGCCTCACACCGGGCATCGCTCAGAAAAATTTTTGATCCGCAGAGCCGCGAACTCCTTGATCGCGCGCTCATCACCTATTTCAAAGCGCCTCACTCCTTTACCGGCGAAGACATCGCGGAACTGAGTTGTCATGGTTCGCCGGTGCTGTTGCTGCACATCGTAGACGCGCTGCTGTCTCTCGGCGCGCGCGCCGCGGATGCGGGCGAGTTCACACTGCGCGCGCTCGCCAATCAACGTCTGAATCTCAGCCAGGCCGAGGCCGTGCGCGACCTCATTGACGCGCAGACGCAGACCGCCGTGCGACAAGCCGCGCGTCAACTCGGAGGCGAACTCTCCGCGCGTCTCCAACCCACCAAAGATGCGCTGCTCGAAATCATTGTTCCGCTTGAATCCTCGCTCGAATTTGTCGAAGACGATTTACCCCAATTAACGCTTGAGCGAATCAGCCTTCAACTCACAAATCTCATCCAATCTCTCGACGCGTTAGCCACCACTTTTCGCGCCGGACGCCTTCTCAAAGATGGTCTTAAAGTCGCCCTAGTGGGACGCCCCAATGTTGGTAAGTCCAGTGTTTTCAATAAGTTGCTCGCTTCCGACAGGGCTATCGTGACCGAGATTCCGGGCACGACTCGCGATAGTTTGAGTGAATTGTTAAACATTGATGGCGTGCCTGTTTTGCTGACGGACACGGCCGGGATGCGTGTGGCAAACGACCCGGTCGAGCATCTGGGCATCGAGCGCACGCATCGCGCTATCGCCGACGCCGACCTGGTTCTCTTCCTGCTCGATGGTTCTCAACCCGTGACGGATGATGACCGGGCAATATTTACGGATATAGCTGAGAGTAAATATCTGATCGTGTTGAATAAAAGCGACTTAGATAGTTTTGATAATTTGATTTGTGCCGGGATTGGTGATAATTCTAAAAGGGTTGCGGTCTCTGCGAAGACCGGCGAGGGGCTAGGTGCTCTGCGCGCTGCTATAATGGAGCCTTTCAAGGGCAGGAGTGCCTTGGAGTCCGGATTTTTAATCACTAATGCGCGCCATTTCGATTTGTTGCGCCGTTCGGCAGATGCGCTTCGCTCTTCGGAGACGCTCGTCCGGCAAGGTGCGAGCGAAGATTTGATACTGGTCGGACTTTACGAATCGCTTCGCTACCTCGGCGAGTTAACAGGTGAAACGACGCCGGAAGACGTTCTCTCACAGATATTTGCCACATTCTGCATAGGAAAGTAGTTATGAGTTTTGATGAACAGTTTGACGTGATCGTCATCGGGGCAGGCCATGCGGGCTGTGAAGCCGCTTCCGCATCGGCGCGACTGGGTGCGCAGACGGCTCTGGTCACACTCAATCTCGATCTAATCGGCCAGATGTCCTGCAATCCGGCCATCGGGGGGATTGCCAAAGGCCACATCGTGCGCGAGATAGATGCTCTGGGCGGCATCATGGGTCGCGTCATTGACCGAACCGGCATCCAATTTCGCCTCTTGAATCGTTCACGCGGTCCCGCCGTGCAAGCTCCGCGCGCGCAGGCGGATCGTGCGCTTTATCGCACGGAGATGCGTCAGGTATTGGAAGAGACACCGAATTTGCATCTGCGGCAGGGACTCGTCATTGAGTTGCTCGTGGAAGACGGGCAAATTCGCGGTGTCGAAATGCAGGATACGCGACGTCTGCGCGCAGATGCCGTCATCGTCGCGACCGGAACCTTCCTCAACGGCTTAGTCCACACCGGCCGCCGCACTTACACCGCCGGGCGCGCGGGCGAACCCGCATCTATCGAGTTGGCTGAATGTCTCAAGCGAATGGGTTTTCCCGTCGGGCGTTTGAAGACCGGCACACCGCCGCGTCTCGACGGGCGCACCATCGATTGGGACGCATTCGAGCCACAACTTGCGGACGAACGCCCGGTTCCCTTTTCGTTTTCCACAGAAACTATTGAACAGCCTCAAGTTACCTGCTTCATCGGATATACGAATGAGGCCGTTCACGATTCTATCCGGGCAAATATCCACGAATCGCCGCTTTATTCAGGCCAGATAAAAGGCGTCGGCCCCCGTTATTGTCCTTCGATTGAAGACAAAGTTGTCAAATTCCCCGACAAGACGCGCCACCAGCTTTTCCTCGAACCCGAAGGCCACAACACTTCCGAAGTCTATTTAAACGGCTTTTCAACCTCCATGCCTGCCGAGTTTCAGCAGGAACTCGTGCATAAAGTCCCCGGTTTAGAAGAGGCACGTATTATCCGCCCCGGTTACGCCATTGAGTATGACTTCGTAGACCCGCGGGAATTGACTCCTTATTTACAAACCGCGCGAGTTAGCGGCCTGTTTTTGGCCGGACAAATTAACGGCACGACCGGCTATGAAGAAGCCGCCTGTCAGGGGTTGCTCGCCGGCATCAATGCTGCGCTTCATGTCCAGAAACGCGAGGGTTTTCGTCTCAGACGCGACGAGTCTTATATCGGCGTTCTGATGGACGACCTGATCACGCAGGGGGTGGACGAGCCATATCGCATGTTCACTTCGCGTGCGGAGCACCGTCTGGGACTTCGTTATGACACTGCGGACGCACGCCTCACCCCTCACGGGAAAAACTTAGGTCTCGTGGGCGATACGCTCTGGGAAGCTTTCAACGCCCGCCGCGAACGTCTCGCGCAGCTACGCAATGCTCTGGAAACCACCCGCTTCAAGCGAACCGACAGCACTTATCGAGAGCTGGCACAGATTCTGGGTGATTTGGGAGATTCAGTTACCCTGTCTCAATTATCCCATCGCCAGCATGTTTCACATGAAATGATTCGTGGCTTGCTTCCCTTTTCGCTTCGCGGGCAGGTTTCACACTCCGATTTGGAGACCACACTGGCAGACCTCTTGTATTGTGGTTATGTCCAATCACAAAAAGATAGCTTCGAACGCATCTTCCATAATGACGGGCTGCGTCTGCCTCTAAACTTTAATTTTCAAACGATTAGCGGCCTCTCGCACGAGATGGTCGAGCGACTTGAGCGCGCGAAGCCTCAAACTTTCGGTCAGGCGCGACGCATCCCCGGCATGACCCCGGCGGCTTTATCTACGCTTTTAGTTCGACTCAAACTACAGCAGGCAGCCTGACGGCTATGTTTCACGTGTCACATCTTGGGGAGATGTGACACGTGAAACATAGTAAGCGGGGCGTTCGAGTGGAGTGTTACGGACAAAAAAGTAGCACGTGGCGGGAGTTTGTGTTAGTTTAGGCGAAATTTCATGTTATTCCTGCATTGAGTAGATTAAATGGCTAAAATAATCGCGGTCGCAAATCAAAAAGGCGGTGTCGGGAAAACCACAACCTCGGTAAATTTGGCCGCCTCGCTTGCGGCCTCTGAAATGCGCGTCCTGCTCGTGGACACAGACCCACAGGCCAATGCGACTTCGGGTGTGGGCATCCAGCGCGGCAGTTTCCGCCGCAGCCTCTATCATGCGCTGATTCTCGACGAGCCGCTGGCGAATATATTGCAAAGCACCGAGTTGCCGCTTCTGAAGGTTTTGCCGGCCGATAGAAATCTCACGGGGGCGGAAGTCGAACTGGTTGAAGTTGAACGGAGAGAATACAAATTACAGGACATCCTGCGCAGCGTTCAGGATGAATACGACTTTATTATCATAGACTGCCCGCCCTCGCTCGGTCTCCTCACACTCAATGCGCTGACAAGCGCGGACACGCTGTTAGTTCCCATCCAGTGCGAGTATTACGCACTTGAGGGCGTCACGGAGTTGTTCGATACCCTCTCCAGAATAAGACGTTCACTAAATCCCGGTCTGACCATTGAAGGCCTGTTGCTGACAATGTATGACGACCGCACTAACCTTTCCTCGGCGGTTGCGGCAGATTTGCGCAGCTTCTACGGGCAACAGGTGCTGGAAACCGTTATCCCTCGCAACGTGCGCCTGGCGGAAGCACCTAGTTACGGTAAGCCTATTATTCTCTATGATATACGGTCGCGCGGGGCGGAAAGCTATCTTCAGTTGGCGAAGGAGATAATCACACATGACAAGAAAAGTTCTAGGGCGGGGCTTGAGCGCCCTGCTGTCGGAGCCGCCGGCGACGGCCAGTGAAGAATTAAGAGAAGTTGATATAGACCTCATCGAACCGAATAACGTGCAGCCGCGCACGCGCTTCGACGAAACGCAGTTGGAGGAACTGGCACAGTCCATTAAGACCAACGGCGTCGTACAGCCAATACTGGTGCGCAAAACCAACGGCGGTCGGTATCAAATTGTCGCGGGTGAGAGAAGATGGCGCGCCGCGCAGCGTGCGGGACTTCAGCGCATTCCCTCCGTAATTCGTGATGTTCCGGACGACAAAATGCTGGAACTCGCGCTCATCGAAAATATTCAACGCCAGGAGTTAAACGCCATCGAAGAGGCTTACGCCTATAAACGTCTGATAGAGACTTTTAATTTAACGCAGGAAACCGTTGCGCAGCGTGTCGGCCGGGATCGCACTTTCGTAACTAACTATCTCAGGCTCTTACGTTTACCAGAAGATATACAACTTCTGGTAGAGGAAAATAAGTTGTCGATGGGACATGCCAGAGCTTTGCTCGGGATAGACGATGCGGATAAACAGAGGGAGATCGCGCGAGGCATTATTGAGCGAAGTTTATCGGTGAGAGATACCGAGCGCACCGTGAAAAGGGTCGTGGCTGGAGGGAGTTCCAATCCGGCCGCCGCCTCAAATCCTACGGAGAAAGCCGGCGACGCGAATACGCGCGCGGCCGAATCCAAACTGCGTCGCCGCTTGGGAACACAGGTTCACATCCTGCCGAATCAATCCGGGGACGGAGGAAAAATCGAAGTGCAATATTACAATGAAGCTGACCTGCAGCGCGTCTACGATTTGCTTATGGGGTCGCAAGGTGTTTTTGAGGAGATATAAGTCATTGACTGAATTAATGTTATTTGGGTTTTAAAAGTTAAAGTCGCTTGTGTCGAGTAGGCACTTGTCAGAATACTTATAAGCTAAGTTCGTTTCGGAAATTCAGTGGCCGCCTTATCCGGAAGCCGCTAAAACTGAACTCTCCGGAGATGCCTGAACAGATGGAATCAGGTTTAGATGAGAGGGATGAGGCCATATCGGGGAAGCTTTTGGCCTGTCATTGTCTTGACCGCCTTTAAATTAGCGTGCTAAACTCCGAACCTTTTGATACATACAGTTTTATTATCTTACCTGACCAGGTGTCGCACCTGTTCGTTAGAACCACGTAGGTGTACATGATTATTCTGGGTTTAGCCGGAAATTCGATTCAGCTCGTGCCGGACGGGACGCTTTTTCTTCATATAGCGCTCATTGTCCTTATGATCTATGTTTTGAACGCGACGCTTTTCAGGCCAGTCAATAGAGTTTTAGCCGAACGAGAGCGACGCACGCGCGGCGGCACCGGGGAGGCGCACGATATTTTGCAGCGTGTGGCGAATAGTATGAATCGCTATGAACGTTCGCTACGAGATGCGCGCACGGAAGGCTATCGTCTGCTTGAGCAGGAACGCGCTCAAGCCTTGCTCGAACGACAAAATCAAATAACTTCACTGCGCGCCGAAATCGAGACCGCGACCGAAGAACAAAAGAGTCTTATACGGACGCAATCCGAGCAAGCGCGGGCTTCACTGGAAGACGACGCCCGTAGGATCGCGTCGGATATTAGTCGGCAAATACTGAATCGTCCTTCTCCTGACTTCACCACGACCGGCGTGCGCTGAACACTTATGACTTATTTCATGAGCAATGCTTATCTAAGTTTCACGCTGGCGGGCGGCGGGGCGGCCTGGTACAACGTGCCGGGTTGGGAGGTTTGGAAGTTTGTCAACCTGATCCTATTCGTCGGCTTACTCGTTTGGCTTTTGCGGCGTCCGATTGGGGCTTCGTTAGGGGCGCGGCGCGACACGATCAGGCGCGAATTGATGCGTGCGCAGGAAGAGCGCAGAGCCGCGCTGGCTAAACTGGAAGAAGTTGAATCGCGTCTGGCGCGCCTTGACGCAGAGGTTGAGACCGTGCGCGCGCAAGCCAAAAGGGACGCCGAGGCTGAACGTGCGAACATCATGCGCGCCACGGCGGAGGAGACGCGCCGGCTGCGCGAGCAGGCGCAAAGGGAGATCGAGAGTGCGGGCAAAGTGGCGCGACAGGATTTGCGTCGTTACGCCGCCGAGCAGAGCGTTCGTCTGGCCGAAGATTTGATCCGTCGTGACATAGGCGCGGAAGACGACGCGCGCTTGATGAACGACTATATCGGAGAGCTGGGAGGAATCAAGGGTTGAGCGTGCAAACGATGGCGCGACGTTACGCGGCGGCACTCGCGGATGTCGTGATCGCGCAGGGTGAAGCGCGCGAAGTGCAGGACGAGTTGAACGCCTGGGGGCAGATGCTTGAAGACAACTCCGCGCTGCTGGAAGTCTTTCGCAATCCCACCATTCCTTACGAGCAAAAACGCAACGTCCTCAACACGCTCAACGCGCGGATGCGCGTGCGGCCGACGACGGCGAACTTCCTCCAGGTGCTGCTCCAGAATCATCGCCTCTCGGAGTTGAAGGAGATCAATCAGCGGTTCGCGCTGCAACTGGACGAGCGTTCGGGCGTCGTCTCGGCGCAGGTGACGACGGCGCGCGTCGTGCCGGAAGAGACGAAGGAGAATCTGCGGACGCAGATCGGCACGCTGACCGGCAAAAAGGTGCGGCTGCAATTCGCGGTGGACGAAGAGTTGATCGGCGGCATCGTCACGCGCATCGGTTCGACCGTCTACGACGGCTCGGTGCGCACGCAGTTGCAGCAGATCAAACAGCAGATGGCGGGCGAGAACTAATATTTTCGAGTGGCGATTTTGGCGGCCGCTGACAAGATCGCGAATCGGCAGGTAAACAAAACGAACTGGATCAAATTATATGGAACCGATCAGAGCTAACGAGATAAGCGACATTATTCGCCAACAGATCGAAAACTTCGACACGGGCGTCACCGTCACGGAAGTCGGTACGGTGATCAAAGTGGGCGACGGCATCGCGGAGATTCACGGGCTGGAGAAGGTGATGGCCGGTGAACTGCTCGACTTCCCGCACGAGGTGCGCGGCCTGGCTTTGAACCTGGAAGAGGACAAAGTCGGCGCGGTGCTGTTCGGCGAATTTCAGTTGATCAAGGAAGGCGACGTGGTGCGCCGCACGGGTCGCATCATGGACGTGCCGGTGGGCGAGGCGATCATCGGGCGCGTCGTCAACGCGCTCGGCCAACCGCTCGACGACCGCGGCCCCATCCTCAGCGACAGTTTCAACCCCATCGAGCGCATCGCGCCGGGCGTGGTTGATCGTCAGCCGGTGAAAGAGCCTTTGCAGACGGGCTTGAAGGCGATTGACGCGATGGTGCCCATCGGGCGCGGCCAGCGCGAGTTGATCATCGGCGACCGCCAGACGGGCAAGACCGCCGTTGCGCTCGACACGATCATCAACCAGAAGGGCAAAGACGTGATCTGCATCTACGTCGCCATCGGCCAGAAGGCCTCGACGGTGGCGCAGGTGATCAAGTCCCTGCAGACGTTCGGCGCGATGGAATATTCGATTGTCGTCAATGCGTCGGCGTCCGACCCGGCGGCGATGCAATACCTCGCGCCTTACGCGGGCGCGGCCATCGGCGAGTATTTCCGCGACACCGGGCGCCACGTCCTGACCATCTACGACGACCTCTCGAAGCACGCCGCGGCCTACCGCGAAATCTCTCTGCTGCTGCGTCGTCCGCCGGGACGCGAGGCCTATCCGGGCGACGTGTTTTATTTGCACTCGCGCCTGCTCGAACGCGCCGCGAAGTTGTCGGACTTGCAGGGCGGCGGTTCGCTCACCTCGCTCCCCATCATCGAGACGCAGGCGGGCGACATCTCGGCCTACATCCCGACGAACGTCATCTCCATCACGGACGGGCAAATCTTCCTCGAAGCCGATCTGTTTAACGCCGGCATTCGCCCGGCGATCAACGTCGGCAACAGCGTCTCGCGCGTCGGCGGTTCGGCGCAGATCAAGGCGATGAAGGCCGTGGCCGGTACGCTCCGCCTCGACCTCGCGCAGTTTCGCGAACTCGCGGCCTTTGCGCAGTTCGGTTCCGACCTCGATAAGGCGACGCAGGCGCAACTCGCGCGCGGCCAGCGTCTCACCGAAATTTTGAAGCAGCCGCAATACCAGCCCGTCGATGTCGAGAAGCAGGTGCTGATCATCTGGGCGGCGTCGAACGGTTTCCTCGACGACGTGCCGGTTGATCAGGCGCGCCGTTTCGAGTCGGAGCTGGTGCGCTTCATGGAGAACGCGCAGGCCGGATTGCTCCAGCGCATCCGCGAGAAGAAGGCGCTCACGGACGACATCAAAGCCGATCTCAAACAGGCGCTCACGGACTTCAAAGACACCTGGAACATGAACGAGTCGGCGGCCGTCGCGACGACTTCAACCGCCACGCCCGCCGCGCAGACCACAGCCGCCGGAGCTTAACAGCAGAGGTCAGAGGTTAGAGGTCAGAGGTCAGTTAAAACAAAAACTGTCTTCACTAACCTCTGACCTCCAACCTCTAACCTCTTTCTTATGGCAAACCTCTTAGACCTCCGACGCCGCATCAAGTCGGTGAAGAACACGCAGCAGATCACGAAGGCGATGAAGATGCTTTCGGCGGTGAATCTGCGGCGCGCGCAGGAGCGCGTCACGAACGCGCGTCCCTTCGCGCGCAAGATGACGGAAGTGCTCACCGAACTCGCCGCCCACACGGACGAAAACTATCATCACCCGCTGCTCGACAGGCGCGGCGACGAGCGTTACCTGCTCGTGCTCATCACGGCCGACAAGGGGCTGGCCGGGGCGTTCAACGCCAACTTGATCAAGGCGGCGCAGGCTTTCATCCGCGAGCATGACGGGCAGACGGTAGAACTCATGGCCGTCGGTCGCAAGGGGCGGGATTTCTTCCGTCGTCGTGAAATTAACATCGTGCAGGAGTATGTCGGGCTGACGGGCAAGGGGCGCGTGAGTTATGAGGAAGCGGCCGGGATGGCGAGCGACATCACGCAACGCTTTATCGAAGACGAGGGCATAGACAAAGTTTTTCTTCTCTACAACGAATTTCGCTCGGTGCTGCAACAGCGCGTGGTGGTCGAACAACTCCTGCCCGTCTCGCGCGTCGAGGAAGGCGGGGGCGAGACGGCGGCGGCGGACGGCAATACGACGGAGGCGCAAAACTTCGTCGAGTATATTTACGAGCAGCCGCCGGCGGAAATCTTCAGCCGCCTGTTGCCACGGCTCATCGAGACGCAGGTCTTCCGCGCGCTGCTCGAATCAATCGCGTCGGAACAGGGCGCGCGCATGACGGCAATGGACGCGGCCTCGAAAAACGCCGGCGACCTGATCGGCTCGCTCACGCTCAACATGAACCGCATCCGCCAGGCGGCGATCACGAAAGAGATTATCGAAGTCGTCTCCGGCGCGGCGGCCGCCTCGTCCTAAAGTCAACGGCGCCAGAGTAAATTTCAAAGTTGATAGAGAAGGGAAGCGGCGCATGCGTGGCTTCCCTTTTTGTTTGAGATTCCAGGACGGTGGTCATCCAAAGCGAGACACATGCGCGGGCGGGCGACGGACGGGAGGCGGGGTCGTCCGCGTGGCGCGGCCGCCTGTGGCGTTATGCGCCGCTTGCCGGGTGGATCGGTTTTATCTTCTTCGCCTCGACGGGCGCGATGTCGGCGTCGAACACGTCGCGCATCATCGCGCCGCTCTTCAGGTGGCTCTTTCCCGGCATCAGTGAAGCGCAACTCCTACTCGTCCATTTCACCGTGCGCAAGGGCGCGCACTTTATTGAGTATGCCGTGCTCGCGCTGCTGGCCGCGCGCGCCTTCCTTCCTTCGACGCGCGGGCGTCTGCGGCGCAATTGGTTCGTCGCCGCGCTCGCGCTCGTCATCGTCGTCGCGCTGCTTGACGAATACAATCAATCCTTCAACCCCGCGCGCACAGGCAGCGTTTGGGACAGCCTGATCGACTTTTCCGGTGGCGCGACCGCGCTCGTTCTCTACGGCTGGTGGCGCAGGCGCGGGCGGCGCTCCGGGGGAAAGCCTCGCCGGGCGGACGCGTAAGCGCGTGAGAATTTTCGGCAAGCGTTTGCCGCGGCCTTCGTCGTATAATCGCGGCCACCGAGTCAAATTGCGGAGAGGGGATTTCGATGCCGGAGGACACGCCGGAAACGGAGCGGGAGTTGAACGAGCAGGATGCGCGCTGGCACGTCATCTACGTCGCCGTCATCGTGTTCGCCGTGCTGGTCATCACGGCGTTGTATTTCTTCTCGCGCCACTTTTCATCCTGAGTCCGAATTGATACTAAAAGAACATGCGCCTACTTGATTGGGCTGTCGTCATCGCTTATCTCGTCTACGTCATCTGGGACGGCGTGCGGATGACGAAACACAGCGGGAGCGCCGAGGGTTACTTTCTCGCCAACCGCAGCCTGCCGTGGTGGGCTGTCGGCCTCTCCGTGATGGCGACGCAACTCTCGGCCATCACGCTCGTCGGCACGACGGGGCAGGGCTACAACGACGGGATGCGCTTCATACAGTTTTACTACGGCCTTCCGCTCGCGATGGTCATCCTCTGCATCACGGCCATCCCCTTCTTCTACCGCGCGAAAGTCTTCACCGCCTACGAGTATCTCGAAAAACGCTTCGACTTGAAGACGCGCACGCTCACGAGTTTCTTCTTTCTCCTCTCGCGTGGTCTCGGCGTCGGCGTGATCATCGCCGCGCCTTCCATCATCCTCTCCATCGTGCTCGGTTGGAGCCAGACGGCGACCGTCTTCGCGATGGGACTTTCGACCACCATCTACACGATGGTGGGCGGCGTGCAGGCCGTGACGTGGACGGACGTCAAGCAGATGGTCATCATCTTCTTCGGACTCTTCATCTGCCTGCTTATCATCCTCTCGAAGTTCCCGCCCGAAGTTTCGCTCGGCGACGCGCTGCACCTCGCGGGCGCAACCGGCAGGCTCACGACCGTCGACACGACCTTCGATCTGAAACAGACCTACACGCTCTGGTCGGGACTCATCGGCGGTCTGTTTTTGATGCTCGCCTATTTCGGCTGCGACCAGAGCCAGGTGCAGAGATTTTTGACGGCGAGGTCTGTCGGCGAAGGGCGCACGTCGCTGTTGATGAGCGCGTTCGTCAAAATCCCGATGCAGTTTTTGATTTTGCTGGTCGGCGTGCTCGTCTTCGTCTTCTACCAGTTCCAACCGCCGCCGATGATCTTCAACCGCGTCGAGCAGGCGAAGATGGAACAGGGCGCGCGCGCGGCCGATTACGGCGCGCTCAACGCCGAGTATGAGAAGGCTTTCGCCGCGCGGGCATCGGCGGCGGTCGAGTATGTGAAGAATGAAGAGGGCGGCGACGCGGGCGCGCGGGCGGCGGCGCGCGCGTCATACCTCGCCGCCAATGAAGATTTCAACCGGGCGCGCGGGCGTGGCCTCGCGCTCGTTAAAGAGGCGAACGGCAACAAAACTTTCACCGATGTTAACTACGTCTTCCCCACGTTCGTCGTGCAGAACATGCCGGCCGGAGTGATCGGGTTGATCATCGCCGCGATCTTCGCCGCCGCCATGTCCAGCATCGCGGCGGAACTGAACTCACTCGCCACCGCCACGACGATTGACTTTTATCGCCGCCACTACCGGCCGGAGGCCGACGACCGCCACTACGTCCGTGTCGGGCGCATCGCGACGGGCGCGTGGGGCATCTTCGCCTGCTTCGTCGCGCTCTATGCCACCACGCTCGGCTCGCTCATCGAAGTCGTCAACCGCTTCGGCTCGTTCTTCTACGGCTCGCTGCTCGGCGTCTTCGTGCTGGCCGTGGCCGTCCCGCGCGCGCGCGCGCGCGGCGCGTTCTGGGGCTTGCTTTTCGGCGTCGCCGCCATCGCTTTCATTCATAACTTCGCGACCGTCGCGGATTACTGGTTCAAACTCACACGGCACGCGGGGCTGGCCGATCTCAAAGATGATCTGGAGATGAGTTTTCTCTGGTACAACTTGATCGCCTGCGCCGTCGTGGTCGTCGTCGGCTACCTGTTGAGCCTGACGGTGCGCGATCCGCAGGCGCGTTAATGCTTAACTGAATCGTGTCTTGACATACGCGCGGAAACTTTTATGCGTCGTCTCTTCATTCGTCTCATCGCGCAGGCCTGCGTCGTTACAATTTTAAGTAACGGCACATTCGCCTCGTCCGCAACTCCCGTCCCGCCTGCAACTCACGTCGCGCCCGCGCCGCAGGTGCGCTCGACTTACGACGAAGGCGCGGTTGCGCTGGGTCTCGCCCTGCGCCGCCTGCAAACGACGGCGAGCGTGCTGCACACGGGCGCGCACCCGGACGATGAAGACTCCGCCCTCATCGCGCGGCTCGCACGCGGCGACGGCGCGCGCGTCGCCTACCTCTCGCTGAATCGCGGCGAGGGCGGGCAGAACCTCATCGGCGCGGAACTCTTCGACGCGCTCGGCATCATCCGCACCGAAGAATTAAGGCAGGCGCGCCGTCTCGACGGCGGCGAGCAGTTCTTCACGCGCGCCTTCGATTTCGGTTTCGCCAAGACGCGCGAAGAGGCCGCGCGGCGTTGGAACGAGCGCGAACTTCTGGCGGACATGGTGCGCGTGATACGCCGCTTCCGCCCGCTCATCGTTGTCTCGCGCTGGCAGGGCACGCCCGCAGACCTCCACGGTCAACACCAATTCGCCGGATACCTGACGCCGATTGCCGTGCGCGCCGCCGCCGACCCCGCGCAGTTTCCCGAACAACTCGCGGAGGGCTTGCGTCCCTGGCAGGTGAAGAAGTTTTACGTGAGCCACTTCGGGCAGGCCGCTGCTACTGCGGCGCAGGGAACGACGACGGCGGCAACGGCGCGGGGAATGACTGCGGGCGCGGCAGGACAGGGAACGACCGCCGGCGTGGTAGAGATCGACACGGGGCGTTTCGATCCGCTGCTCGGCCGCAGTTACTACGAACTGGCGATGCAGGGGCGCAGCCAGCACAAGTCGCAGAGCGAAGCCGCGCTGGAGTTGCGCGGGGCGCAAACGTCGCGCGTGCGTCTCGTCGAACGCGCCGCAAGCCCTTTCCAGACGGCGGCCGTCGAACAGGGCATCTACGACGGACTCGACACGACTTTGCGCGGCATCCCGCGCACGGCGGACTTGCGCGACACCGCGCTCTCAGGCGACCTCGAACGAATCGAACGCAACGCCGAAACCGCGCTCCGGAAATTCAACGCGCTCGACCCGCGCACCGTCATCGCCGCGCTGACGGGCGGGCTGGACGACACGCGGCAGGCGCGCCGGAAACTTGCCGGCCTCGATGATTCGCCCGCGGCGCGCGCCGAAGCCGACTTCCTGCTCGCGCAAAAAGAGCGTGAGTTTCAAATTGCCCTGCGGCTCGCGCTCGGCGTGCGCGTGGATGCGCTCTCCGATGTCGAGCGCGTCACGCCCGGCGGCTCGTTCGTCGTCGCCGTGCGCGCCTTCGTGCCGGAAGGGAAGGCACGCATCGGGGAGTTGCGCCTGCGCGCGCCGCACGGCTGGCAGGTCGAACAACTCTCCGAACCGTCGAAATTGGAGACGGCGTTCGTCGCGCGCGAGACGCCGCAGTCAGTCGCATACTTTCGCGTGCGAGTTCCGCCGGATGCCGAATTGACGCAGCCCTATTGGCTGTCGCGCCGCGCGGGCGAGGAGCCGCGCCGGAAGGGCGACATGTACGTCTGGCGCAAGGACGACCCGCAGACTGAGCCGTTCGCGCCGCCGCTCGTCGCGGGCGAGGTCGTGTTCGACACGGGCGCGTCGTCGCCGCAAGTCCTGAGCGCGCCGGTCGAGTATCGTTATCTGGACGCGGTGCGCGGCGAGGTGCGGCGCGAGTTGAACGTCGTGCCGGAGTTGACCGCGCAACTCGACCCCGCGCTCATCATCATGCCGCGCGCCGCGCGCAGACGCACGCGGCAGTTGACCCTGCAATTGGTGAACAACGCCGAGCCTTCAAACGCGCCGGCGGGCGATCCCGTTGCGTCGGGAGACACGAGGATAGTCCAGCCTGCGGGTTGGAGCCTGACGGAGTTGACGCCTTTCAAATTCACGTCCAGAGGCGAGCGCGTGACGTTGCCGCACGCGATCACAATTCCGGCGGGCGCGCCGGCGGGCGCGTACACTGTGCGTGCCGCCGTCAAACGCTCCGATGCCGGAACGCGACAGGCGCGCGATGCGCAGTCGCCGTCGCCGCCGGATCATGCGTTCGCACGCACGCAGCGCGTGATCAGTTACCCGCACATTCAGACGCATTACTACTATACGGACGCTGAATCGACGGTGCGCGTTTTCGACTTGCGTGTCGCGCCGGTGCGCGTCGGCTACGTGATGGGCAGCGGCGACGAAGTGCCGGAGGCGATCAGGCGCATGGGTCTGGACGTGACCATGCTCGACGAGGCGCAACTCTCCACCGGCGACCTCTCGCGTTTCGACACCATCGTCGTCGGCGTGCGCGCCTCGCAGACGCGCCCCGATTTCGTCGCGCATCACGCGCGCCTCCTGGAGTTCGTCCGTCGTGGCGGCGCGCTCATCGTGCAGTATCAACGGCCTGACTACGCCGCGAAGAAACTCCCGCCCCTGCCCGCCTCGATGGAAGTGCCGGCGAGGAGCGCGGGCGGGTCTGCGACGATTGCGCGCGTGGTTGACGAACGCGCGCCGGTGCGCGTCCTCGCGCCCGCGCACCCCGCGTTCAACTTCCCGAATCGCATCACCGCCGCCGACTGGCAGGGCTGGGTGCAGGAACGCAACCTCTACAACTTCACCACCTTCGACCCCGGCTACACGCCGCTCCTCGAATCACACGATGCGGGCGAAGCCGAGCAGCGCGGCGGTCAGGTCTACGCGCGCATCGGGCGCGGCCACTACGTCTACACCTCCTACGCCTGGTTTCGCCAACTCCCCGCCGGAGTGCCCGGCGCATATCGCCTCTTCGCCAATCTCCTCAGCCTCCCGAAGTCTCCGGCGGGGCGCGCGGCAAGATAAGATCAACCGCCGACGACGGTTGTCTCAATCAACTCCAACACCCGTCGCACGCAGGACGATTCGCGCGAATTTGGACGACCGGGAGGTGAAGCCTCCGTGCCGTCCGAGCCGGGCTGTATAACATGTGTGACGTAAGGGGGCGAGACGACGCGCAGGTGTTCACACGTGTCGCCGGGAGAGACAAAAAGCGCGCAAACGCCGCGCCGCGCGCGAAGAACTTTTTAACTCGCGCGCCTACCTGTTGCTCGCCTTCTGCGGCTCCGGCCGATCCAGTTTAACGTAGCCTTCGGCGACATAAATCCTCATCACGATGGCTCTCGACTTGTTCGGGTTCGGCACGATCCTCTGAATGATTCCGCCGACCGATGCCTGTTCTCCCTCGTGCTTCGCCGCGTCGAAAGCCTCTTTCAACCCGATATACTCGAAGGCGAGGATGGACGTGCCGGACTTATTTGACGCGCTGACAAAGAGCCTGTCCTTCGCGCCGTCCGCCGGACAGATAAAATTAAGCGCGCCTCCGCAATCCCGCGTGATCTCCCGGTACGGCATCTCCACTTCTTTGCCCTTGAAGTCCTTCAACGCCTGTTCCAGTTGTTCAAAACTCATCCGGCCTTCGGTGACTCGCCCGGCGGCGGCGTACATGTGTATGTAGCGCAAGCGCGGCAGCCTCTTCGCTTCGTCATCCTGTTTCATCTCCCTGAGCAACCTGGTAGAGAGACCGAAGGCGGCGTCCCACTCTTCATTGCTTACCGCCACGAGCAACTGCCGCCATTGTTCGGCGGCGGCCACCGGGGCGGACTGCGCGGGTGGTTGTTGTGAGTAAGCCGGAGCTGCGGCCGAGCAGCAGCAGAACAGGATCAACAGCAGACGTTTCATGTTTCCTCCGAGAACTTTTCAGCGGTGCCGGGCGTGCGCATTATATTGCAAAAGCTCAAGCTCTCCTCAGCCGCGCGGGCGTTTATTTCGACGTGCGAAAGGCGCGCGTTGGCCGGAGACTTGAGCGCGCGTTGAGTTGGGGTTGAAGCCGAAGTTTTGGGCAGAAGCGGCGTAAGAATATAATCCAGACACTACGCGAAGGAGCGGCGAGCCTCGCCGCTCCTTTCTCTTTTAATCGTTGACATCCATTCGTTCCGTGTTATCGTTCCCGCGTTCCTCTTTCAGACGCGAGGCCTCAACCTCATTCATTTCACTCTCACTTCACCAAGGAGTCTCACAATGTTGAATAGACAGATTCGGGCATTAGTCCTCACCATCGCCGCCATCGGATTTTTAGCCGTCCCTATCGAACGTGGCGCGGCCCAGACTACACTGACCGTCCAGATGGCGTGTAATTCCTTAGGATATGCCGACGGATATAGTCGTGTGGAATGTTTCGGCTACGCGTCGGGCGGATCGGGTAATTACTACTACGACTGGACCCCGAACCCGGACCCGCTTCACGACGACGGCTTCGACTACACGGTGATACGGTGTGCACGGGCGTATATTTACCAGACCGTTTACCTGACCGTGACCGACCTGGACACCGGTGCGACGGGCAACAGCTCGCGGAAGGTATGGTGCGGTGGCGCACCCTGAGGGGCAGGCTATCACGGCACACTGACAGTTGCGTTGGGACAGCAGGGGGCGGCACTTTAAACGGTGCCGCCCCCTGCTATTTACATCTGTTCTACCAACGCCACGCCTGCCTCAAAAGTCACTCGTCTGCCTCAATAGTGCTTAAGATTTAGGAGGTTATGAGGCAAGGCCGACGGCATGGGCGATACGTCTTCCCGGCGGGACGTTTAGGCGGCTTCCCAGAGACACGCTCAAGTTGTCGCTTCGCGTGCGGTCTTCTCCCGCCGCCCCGCGCCGTGCGAGAGGGAGCGCGCATGTTCGAGGCTGCACTTCGCCAACTCGAAAGCGTCCACCTGCTCCGTGTCCCTGAGATAGCTCAGGAGTCTTTCGCGCCGCGCGCGCTCCGTCTCGTCTATGTCCGGCGCGGCGAGCAGCAAACTCAAATCTCTTTCGACTTCGGCCTTCGTGTCGTTCTTCAGACAGACGAGGGCAAGCCCCGCGAGTTGGAAGCGGTCGAAGTTTTCCAACAGGAAAGCGCGCAGCGCGGGACTGTTGCGCATGTGGAAACGGATCGTCTGTTCCACGCCGCGCACGGGGTATTGCGGGAAGGCCGCCGAATGGATGATGGCGGAGGCGAAATTGCTGAGCAGCAGTTCGGCCATTGCCTTCACCTCGTCGGCGCTCGCGGCGTCGGCGTCGCCCTCCCGCCAGAGCTTGTTTTCGTAAAAGTAGGGGCGCAGGTAAGGCCGCTCGATGAGGATTTTCAAGTGGTCTGACGTTTCCGTCATCGCACGCTGCACGAGTTGAATTTCCGGCTGCTGGCGCGCGCTCTCCAACTGTCTTCTCACCGTCTCAAGCTGATCGCGCGCCGCGCGCAACTGTCGCAGGAACACGGAAAAATTCAACAGACCCGTCACGACGAGCAACAACGTCCCGCCGAAGCTGAGCAGGGAGATTAAGACTTCGGTACTCACAAAACTGTTCCTTGCCGGCGCTGCTGCCGCCAGCGGCTAACTACAAATAAAATCGCACGGGCGCGTCGTAAATGCGCGCCCGCCCGGATTATAGCGCACGGGTTTCGCGGGCGCGTGTTGGGCGGAAGATTGCGCGCGATGTTATGCTCTGGGGTGTCTCCCTCTATAAAATTATCGGGTGTGTTTTCATTCAAAGAATTAAACGAGCATGTTGAGAACTTTGCGGGAAGTGCGGCGTGTGGTGATCACGGGGATGGGTTGCGTAACGCCAATCGGGATCGGGCGCGAGGCCTTCTGGCGCGCGCTTCTGGCGGGCGAGAGCGGCGTGCGGTGCATCGAGAGTTTCGACACGAGCGCGTCGCCGGTGCGCATCGCGGCCGAGGTGCGCGGCTTCGACTGGGAGGCCGAAGTCAGCCCGAAGGATCGACGGCACGTGCCGCGCACCGTGCCGCTCGCGCTCGCCGCCGCGCGCGAGGCCGTGGCGGACGCGGAGCTTCACGTTTCCGATTTGAGTTTGGAAGAGAGACGCGCCGTGGGCGTCGTGCTCGGCACGGGCGGCGGCGGTCTCGGCTTCACCGAACAACAGTACAAACATTACTTCTCGAATGAAGCGACGAAGGCGAGCGTCTACACCATCCCGGCCTCGACGCACGGCGGTCTCTCCTCCGAACTCTCGATGGCCTTCGGCCTGCGCGGCCTCTCGCACGTCATCTCCACCGGCTGCACGAGTTCGACCGATGCCATCGCCTACGCCGCGCAGCACATCGCGCTCGGCCGCCACGACGTGATGCTCACGGGCGGCGTGGATGCGCCCATCGCGCCGGGCATCCTTGCGGGCTTCAACCTGATGACCGTTTTGACGAAGGACTGGAATGACGAGCCGGCGCGCGCCTCGCGCCCCTTCTCGCTCGACCGTTCCGGCATCGTGCTCGGCGAAGGCGCTTGGATTTACGTCCTCGAAGACTACGAACGCGCGCGCGCGCGCGGCGCGGAAATTTACGCCGAAGTGACGGGCTACGGCGCGACGTGCGACGCTTATCATCGCGTCCGGCTCGAAGACTCTGGCGAAGAACCCGCGCGCGCCATGAGCCTCGCGCTCGCGGATGCCGGGCGCGCGCCCGAGGAAATCGGGTACGTCAACCTCCACGGCACTTCGACGCTGCTCAACGACCGCATCGAGACGCAAGCCCTCAAACTCGCCTTCGGAACGAGCGCGCCGCGCATCCCGATGTCCGCGACGAAATCGCAGATCGGCCACCCGCAGGGCGCGTCGGGCGCGGCCGGCCTCGCCGCCGCGCTCTGCGCCATGCACGGCGGCGCGATCCCGCCCACCATCAACCTCGACGAACCCGACCCGGCCTGCGACCTCGACTACGTGCCCAACGTCGCCCGCGAGCGAGAGGTGCGCGTCGCCCTCTGCAACTGCATCGGCTTCGGCTCGAAGAACAGCGCGCTCGTCGTCGAAAAGATATAAGAGCGGGGAAGTGGAGTGACGAGCGTGAGCCATCGCAGCCGGATCATGTACATAGAGAACAAAGGCGACGGCGGGATCGTCGGCCCCGCGCGGATCGGCCGGGTCACTTTCTCGAAAAGCGGCAAGTCCCTCTATTACAGAGGTCAGCGGTTCCAGACGCTGAAGGGAAGCGGTTTCAAGTCGAATTACATCAACGTCGAGACGAGAGACTGTTATTGGATTTCCGGGTGTAAGAAAGACGGTTCGGACGCGCTCTATTCAACGACTATCGAGATTGACGAAGACGTGAGAGAAGAATACTGGGCGAGCATCAGAAACAGGCCGGAGTTGAAGGAGACCGAGTCTCTCCCCCGACGGGGCAAATATTGAAACAGCGCATCATGTTGAGCGGATTCAGCCGGCGCAGTTATGAGTTAGAGCACCTGGACAAGGGCGACTACACGCCGGAGGAGTACGAAGGGTGTCTCGTCGAACTCAGGCGCATCAACAAGTGGATGGGCGATGCGTGGGCGTTGCGCGCTTCGCTCGTGCCGGAGATCGAGCGGGCGGGGTTGCGCGAGTTCTCCCTGCTCGACGTGGGCGCGGGGTCTGGCGAGTTGTTACGCGTGGCGGCGCGCGCGGCGCGCGAGCGCGGGTGGCGCGCCGCGCGCCTCGTGGGGCTTGAGTTGAATGAGCGTTCGGCGCGCGCGATTGTGGAAGAGTCGCGCGGCTTCGCGGAGATCGGCGCGGTGCGCGGCGATGCCTTTCACCTGCCGTTCGCCGACGGCGCTTTCGATTACGTGGTCTGCTCGCTCTTCACGCACCATTTCCGAGACGAAGGCGTTGTCGAGATTTTGCGCGAGTTCAGACGCATCGCGCGGCGTCGGCTGTTCGTCATAGATTTACACCGCCACGCCGTCGCTTATCTCCTCTACACGACCGTCGGCCGTCTCTTCCTGCGCAATCGCCTCACACGCGAAGACGGCGCGCTCTCCATCCGGCGCGGCTTTCGCGCGGGCGAACTACGGACGCTCGCCGCGAAGGCCGGGCTTAAAGATGTCGAGGTGCGCCGGCGGTTTCCATTCCGGTTGGTATTGAGCGCGGGCGAGAAGGAGATGGGTTGAAGATGAGCGCGGGCGGGACGGAGAATTATGACGTGATCGTCGTGGGCGGCGGGCCTGCGGGAACGAGCGCGTCCGTGCATCTGGCGATGCGCGGCGCGCGCGTCGCGCTGGTGGAGCGCGAAAAATTTCCGCGCGCGAAGTTGTGCGGAGAATTTATCTCGCCGGAATGTCTCCCACACTTCGCGCGGCTCGGCGTGGCGGAGGAGATGCGCGCGGCGGGCGGGGCGTGTGTGGGCGAGACAATTTTTTTCGCGCGGAGCGGGCGGCGCGTGGGCGTGCCGAGCGCGTGGTTCGGCGCGGAGACGGACGGCGACGGGCGCGCCTCCTCCTGCGCGCTCGGTTTGAGTCGTGCGGAGATGGATCAGAGGTTGATGCTGCGCGCGCGCGCAGTGGGCGTCGATGTATGGGAAGAGACGCAGGTGGCGGGGTTGTTGTTCGCGGACGAAGGACGGCGCGTGGGCGGCGTGCGCGTCGAGCGTGGGGGCACGGAGTCGGAACTGCGCGCCCCCGTCACGATAGACGCGACGGGGCGCGCGCGCTCCCTGGCGAGGCGCGTCGAGGCGTCGTTGAAGGGAAGCGTGGCGAGCCGCGCGAACACGTTGGACGGGGCGAACGGAGCGAACGGAGCGAACGCGACGAACGGGGCGGACGGTGCGGGCGGCGCGAATGTGGTGAGCGGCGCGAACATGGCGCATGGCGCGAGTGGCGCGCGCTCCGGGGGGGCTGCGAAGCGGATGCCGCTGGTGGCGTTCAAGGCGCACCTGGAAAATACGTCGGGCGGCGCGGGCGTCTGCGAAATCTATTTTTATCGCGGCGGCTACGGCGGTTTGAGCCGGGTGGAAAAGAATTTGAGTAATTTGTGTTTCATCGTGGCGGCGCGAGACGTGCGGGCGCGTGCGAGCGACGCGGAGCGCGTGATGCGCGAGATCGTGATGTCGAACGCGCGCGCGGCCGAGACTTTGCGCGGCGCGCGCGTGCGCACGGAATGGCTGGCGGTGGCGTTGGAGAGTTTCGGACGGCGCGAGTTAGTCCCGTGCGAAGGTTTGTTGACGGTGGGCGACGCGGCCTCTTTCATCGATCCGTTCACGGGGAGCGGGATGTTGATGGCTCTGGAGAGCGGCGAACTGGCGGGCGAGGCGGTCGCCCGCGCTCTGCCCGCTCTCCGGCGCGCGGGCGGAGGGTTCGCGCCGCTGGCCGAGGACTACCGCGCGCGTTACCGCGCGAGATTCGCGTCGCGGCTGCGCGTGTGTTCCTGGCTCAGGCGCGCGGCCTTCGCGCCGCATCTGGCGACGGAGGCGTGCATCGCCGCGCTCGGCGCGAGCGAACGAGTGCGGCGCGCGTTGGCTCGCGCGACTCGTCCGGCGTAGAGTCCGGGAACGCCCGACCAGACGAAATTAAACACGAAGGCACGAAGACACGAAGTTGAACCCCTAAAGGTCTCTTCGTGTCTTCGTGCCTTCGTGTTTAATCCCGGCGGGCGTTCTCAGAAGTCGAGGCCGATGCGCGCCATGATGCGGGCGAAGCGGGGGTCGGGACGCAGGGCGTCGAGCATGGGATCGACGGCGAACCAGATGAGGGCTTCGGATTGCACGTCGCAGGCGCGGCTGAGCCAGTCGAAGGCTTGTTCGGTTTCGCCGAGCGCGGCGTGGATGACGGCGACGTGGTAGGGCGAGACGAACTGGCGCGCGGCGAGCGCGTGGAGTTCCGAGAGCACGGCGCGCGCTTCTTGGCGGCGGCCGAGGAGAGCGTAGGCGTGGCCGGGCGCGGCGAGCATGGCGGGCGATGCGCCGGAGAGCGAGATGGCGCGCCGGTAGGAGGCGAGGGCTTCTTCGAAGCTGCCGACCTGTTCGAGCGCCATGCCGAGCAGGAAGTGCGCCATGTAAAAGGTTTCGTTCAACTCGATGGTCTTGCGGTATTCGTGGATCGCCTCGTCGTACTGACGTGTAAGGTAATAGTGCCAGCCCATGCCGGAGTTGACGGGCAGCGAGAGCGGGTCGAGCGCGAGCGCGCGCCGCATCTCGATGACGGCCTCGGTCTGCCGCCCCATCGCGGTGAGGTAGTGCGCGTACCAGTGATGAGCGGTGGCGTATGAGGGGTTGAGTTCGATGGAGCGGTGGTATTCGCGCTCGGCCTCCGCCCAGTTCCAGTCGAAGATGTGCACGTAGGCGAGCGAGGCGTGCGCCTCTGCGAGCGTGTCGTCAATCTCAAGCGCCTTGAGCGTGGCCTCGCGCGCCAGACGCATGGCCTCGACGGGCGGCAGCGCGGCGTATTCGACCGCGCCGAGCAGCGCGTAGGAGTCTGCGAGTCCGGCGTAGGCGAGCGCGTAAGAGGGGTCGAGCGCGATGGCCTGCTGGAAGTATTCGATGCCCTTCTCGATGCCCTCCTGCGTGCGCTTGTTCCAGTGGTAACGCCCCTTGAGGTACGTCCGGTAAGCCTCTGTGCTCGTCGTCGGCCGCTTGGCGAGCCGCTCCTCCTCCGCGCCGCTCAACTTCGTGCGTAGCTTCTCGGAAATCTGCCGCGAAATCTCTTCTTGCACGCTCAACAGGGCGGACGTTCGCCGGTCGTACTGCGCGCCCCATAGCTGGCAGCCATTCGCAGTGTTGACGAGTTCGGTGCGGATGATGAGACTGTCGCCGAGTTGGATGAGGCGGCCGGTGAGGACGGCGGAGACGTTCATCTCGCGCCCGACGCTGATAGGATCAACGTCGGGACTTTTGTAGCGGAAGACCGTGCTGCGCGCGAGCACGAGCAGCGCGGGCAACTGCGAGAGCGTGTTGATGATGCTCTCCGTGATGCCGTCGGAGAGGTATTCGGCCGAGGCGTCTCCGCTCACGTTCAGGAAGGGGAGGACGGCGACGCTCACGCGCTCGTCGTCGTCGCCGCCCGCCTGTGCTGCCGCCGCTGTTGCTGTGCCGGCGCGCGGCTGGCGCGGCCGCTCCCGGCTCTGCCCTTCCTTGACCGGCGCGATGAAGCGGTAGCCGCGTCGCGGGACGGTCTGGATGAACTTCGGCTCGGCCTTCCCCTCGCCGAGCGCCCTACGCAGCATGAAGATCGTGACCGTGAGGTTGCCCTCCTCAACGAACGCGCCTGCCCAGACTTCTTTGAGCAGTTCTTCCTTCTCCACCGTGCGCCCGTTGTTCTCGACGAGCACGCGCAAAGTGTCGAAAGCTTTCGGCGTGAGCGGGACGGGATCGCCGTGGCGCAGCAGCAATCGCTCCGCCGGGTCAAGGAGGTAAGGCGTGAATTCGTAAAAGTGTTTGTCTGAGGTCACGCTCTCGAAATCCCGGACGACCTTTCAAGGAAGTTCACGCGGGCAACGGGCTGGCGTCTGTAAGTGTGGGACGCGTTCCCCTCGACTGCGAGAAATCGGCGGAAGCAAAAGTAGGAATGACGCCCGTTAAACAGACGCATTGTATTGCCGCCGGGTAGACAAGGCAAGACCGACCCCTCGCCCCGCACCGCCGTGAAGACCCCCGCGCCGGCTCTCCGCCGCTCGCCCCGCCGCCCCACGTCTCAGACTTAATAACTCTTTAAGAAATATTTAAGACCCGCAAAAGAAATATTTAAGAGCCGCTAAAGGACTCGCCCGCCCGCCGTCGCGTAAGGTGCGCGCACGCGAAAGAGTTCCGAAAGTGATTTTGACTACAACCTCGAAGGGAGAGACGTTGAGATGAGAGACAAAAGATTCCTCCGTGCGTCCTTACTCGTGCTCCTGACACTCACGCTGTCGGCCGCGTCCGCGTCCGCGCAAAACCGCTTGAAGGTTATGACCTGGAACATCGGCGGCGGGCCGTGTCACGCGCGCGTCGCGGACATGCGTCCGTTCGCCGAAGAGATGCGCGCGAAGAACCCCGACGTGATCGCGCTCCAGGAAGTCCACTACGATCAGGCTTACGCGCTGGCGCACTACATGCAGCCCGCCAAACCCTTCTACCTCCAGTTCGTCTGGGCGCAGAGGTGCGTGAGCAAAACCCGACCCAGCATCTTCGACTACGGCAACGCCATCATCAGCCGCTTCCCCATCAGGGCTGAGGGCGGGACTTTCGACGGGGGCTTCGAAGTCTCGCCCGACCCGGCGCGCGCCGCCAACGGCAACCCCGAATACATCAAGGTCGCGGAGGCGAGCGTGCAGTTGCCTAACGGCCAGTGGGTGCGCGTCTACAGCGCGCACCTGACCGGCAATAACGGGCCGCCCGCCAACGCCTCGCTACAGGCATCGCAAACCCTCACGCACATCCTCATTAACGATCAACGGTCATACGGCCAACCGCGGACGATCCTCATGGGCGACTTCAACACTTACCCCGCCACCGGGCCGTGCGCGACTTCCAAAGCGGGCTACACGCAGTACAGGCAGCTGACGCACTGGTGGTGGGACAGCCCGCAGTTCACGGACGCGTGGACGATGAAGCCGTATGACCCCGGCGACGTGTGCGGCTACACCATCAGCCCGCGCAACGTGCCGAACCCTTACGCGCGCTACGACTACATCTTCCTGCGCAACACGGGCGGTTTCAAAGTGAACCGGATGGAGCGCGTCAAGACGCGGCAACGCCTCTCGGATCACTTTCCCGTCTACGCGGAATTGTCCTTCTAAGACGGCGCGCGACGCCCCGGCGCGGAGGCGCGAGTCTCGAATTCAACTCTCCGTGTGCCTCCGTGCTCTCTGCGCCTGCGGTGGCGAGTGGTTATAGAAGTCATTCACCACCGCAGGCACAGAGAGCACGGAGGCGGCACGGAGGAAGTGTCAGATCAGTACACGAATCGCCTGATTAATAAGGAGACGAAGATGCTCAGAAAATGTTTCTCACTCATGCTCGCCGCGGTCTTTTTCTGCACGGCGAGCGGCGCGGCCGCATTGGCGAAGGAGAAAGCGGGCGCGGGGACGCCGGAGCGCGTGGAGAAGATCAAGCGGAAGGTCTTCGCGCGCGGCACGGGGACGAGGGCGCGCGTGGGGGTGAAATTAAACGACGGCACGAAACTGAAGGGCTACATCTCGGAGGCGACGGCGGCCGATTTCACGCTGGTGCGCACGGACGCGCAACCCGGCACGTCCGTCCGGATCAGTTATCAGGACGTGAGGGAACTCAAGGCGCACGGGAAGGGAATGTCCACCACCTCGAAGGTTTTGATCGGGGCGGGCATCGGGGTCGGCGCCACGGTGGGCGTGCTCGCCTTGATGTTCAGAAATTTCCGCCTGAATATTCGCTAGCGCGGACTCGGAGACGACGCCCGCGCTGGCGTGCCCCGCCCGCGCTGGCGTAAGCGATTAACTCTTGCCACGCGCACGTGTTTTGGGGTACAAAGTCGGCGCGGTATTTTGTTTCGCTCACGGCGCAAGCCTTGCGGGCGCTTCGTTAAGTCGAAGCTCTCTGCCGACCCGGCTCTTGCCTGTCGTCGAACTGTTGCGACCGTCGTCCGACGGCGCACGATCTGATCGTCTCCCGCTGCAAATAAGCTGAAGCCATAATTTACGTTTGAGGAGAATATAAACATGCGTGCATTCCCCGTGCGGCTGTGCCCAACGGCCATCCGCCTCGTCTTCGTCTGCCTGTTCGCGCTCACGAGCGCGGGCGCGGCCTTCGCGCAGGCGCAATCCAATGCCTCCGACCTGCAAGGCTTCGTGCGCGATGCGACGGGCGCGGTCGTCGTGAACGCCAATGTGACGGCGCGCAACAAGGCGACCAATCTGACGCGCACCGTGCAGAGCAACGACGAGGGCTTTTACCAGATCACCAACTTGCCGCCGGGCGACTATGAGGTAACGGTGGAGGCGGCCAACTTCTCGCGCGCCAACATCCCCTCGGTCGTCCTCACGGTCGGGCAGCGCGCAGACCTCGACTTGCCGCTCGCCGCCGGGCAGGTCAGCGAGACCGTGACCATCACGGGCGCAACCACCGACATCGTGGAAACATCGCGCACCGCCGTCACCAACACCATCGAATCGACGCGCATCGAGAATTTGCCCGTCAACCAGAGAGACTATCTCGGCATCGCCACGACGATCTCCACCGTCAATCGCGGCAACGACCGCCCCATCGGCCCCGCCCCGTCCTCCGGCCTCAACATCGGCGGCCAGCGCGGACGCTCCACGCTCGTCCAGGTCGACGGCGCGGACAACACCGACAACTCCATCAACGCATCGCGTTCCACCGTCTCGCAGGAGGCCGTGCAGGAGTTTCAGGTGGCGACAAATTCATACGCGCCGGAGTTCGGGCGCGCCACCGGCGGCATCATCAACGTCGTCACCAAGAGCGGCTCGAACGACTTTCGCGGCAACATCTTCGGCTTCCTCCGTCACAAGAGTTTTCAGGCGCGCAACGCCTTCGCGCCCATCGAAGACCCGCCCTTTACGCGCGCGCAGTACGGCGCGACGCTCGGCGGCCCCATCAAACGCGACCGCACCTTCTTCTTCACCGCCTTCGAGCAGCGTCGGCGGCAGGAGTCGGCCTTCTTCAGTTCCGACGTGACGGGCAACCTGACATCGAGTCTCGCCGTCGGCCCCGGCACGCCCTTCGCGTTCGTGCCCCTGCCGAACACCTTCACCAACCTGACGCCGCAGCAGGCCACCTTCATCGCCAACCAACTCAACACGGGCGCGGCCACCGGCAACGCCGGACTCATTCAGGCGGCGCTGACTTATGCCACCTTCGCTTCTTCCGGCGGCCAGATCGGCCTGAACGGCGCGAGCAGCCTGCGCAGCATCGGCGGCGCGATCCCGGCGGGTCAAACCATCGGCGGACGCTTCTTTATCTCCGGCGCGCCCGTGCCGACGGCCGCCAACAACGGCGTCACTCCCGGCTTCACCACCGTCAACGAGGCCGGCCAGCCTATCGGCTTCCGCCCGCTCAACAGCCTCGCGCGCATCTTCCCGATCTCGGAGGCCACGAGCTTCTTCTCCGTGCGCGGCGATCATCAGATTAATCAGTCGAACCAGTTGACGATGCGCTTCGGCTTCAACCCGAGCGACCTCACCGGCATTCAGGACGAATCGCAAAATCAGGTCTTGGGACAAAACGACTTTTCGCGCACCGGCATACAGCAGATCAGGGACACGTCTTTCGTCACCACTCTGACTTCGACGCTCTCCAGCCGCGTCGTCAACGAAGCGCGCTTCAACTTCGGACGCCGCAAGGCCAAGTTCGATTCGCAGGTTCCCGGCACGGCCATCCAGATTTCCGGCGCGGCCTTCATCGGCTCGAATCCCTTCTCGCCCGTCGACCGCACGGAGAAACGTTTCCAGTTCACCAACAACCTCAACTGGCTGCCCGGCAATCACAACTTCAAGTTCGGCGCGGACTTCAACTTCGTTGACGTGGAAGCCATCTTCGAGTTGAACTTCCCCGGCCTCTTCAATTTCGGCGAAGTGTCGGGCGGCACGCTCGCCGCCGGTTTCATCCCCAACCTGCCGGCAAGCGCCCCCTCGCTCACCCCCGTGCAGGCTTACGGCGTAGGGATTCCCGGCGTCTTCATACAGGGCTTCGGCAATCCGAACAGCACCTTGAAGAACAAGCCGCTCGCTTTCTTCGCGCAGGATTCCTGGAAGGTCAGACCCAACCTGACGCTCAACTACGGCGTGCGCTACGACGTGGAACTCACCGAGACCATCCCGACCACCGGCTTCACCGACCCGCTCTCGGGCATCAACCTCTCGGCCGGAGATTTGAACGCGGCGCAGAACGCGCTCGGCGTCCAGCAAGGCTTCCCGCGCGACACGAACAACTTCGCGCCCCGCGTCGGCCTCGCCTGGGACTTGACGAACGACGGCAAGACCGTTTTCCGCGCCGCCTACGGCCTCTTCTACGATCACCCGCTCTTAGCCATCGCCTTCAACTCCGACATCGCAGACGCCGCGCAGCAGCAGCAGTTCACCACCGTCCTGCCCGGCAGCCCCGCGCCGACGGCGACGCTCAACCTGCTCCAAATCTTTCAGGGCACGGTCGTTCCCGGCGTCACGCCCGGCGTCGCCGCGAGCGCAAACTACCTGCGTGGTCAACTGCGCTTCAACGACCAGACGTTCCCCGGCTTCGGCCCCATCCTGCCCTTCACTCTGGCCGTCGCGCAGGACTTCCAATACGCTTACGCCAATCAGGTCAACATCACGCTCGAACGGCAGTTGACGAAAGACACTTCCGTCTCCGCGAGCTACATCTTCGTCGGCGCGCACCACCTGCCGCACCCGCGCGACGTGAACGCCCCGCAGACCGAACTGCTCGTGGAAAACTTCCGTCGCTTCGCCGTCGGCAATCCGGTCATCTGCCCCGAATCGCTCGGCGCGGCGCGTGCCGCGTGCCTTGCTAACGGCCGTGCGCCGCAGAGCTTCGGCGAGGCCGTGCTGTTTCCCATCCCGACGGCCTCGAACGCGCTCTTCACGGTGCGCATCCCCGGCCTCGTCGCCGTCAACAACGTTTCGGGTCAGACCATCGTCAGCCCGCTCGCGGCCAATTTCTTCCGGCCCAACGCGCCGAACTACTTCTTCGCCCAGTCGGTCACGGGCGGCGCGGTCACGCCCGCCGTCTTGAACGCGGCCCTCGCCGGGTCAGTCCGCACGCCCGGTCTCATCTCGCCCTTCGGTGACGTGAGCGCGCAGGTCTCGGACGGCAACTCCAATTACAACGCGATGACGCTGGAAGCCAAGCGACGCTTCTCGAACAACTTCCAGTTCCTCGCCTCCTACACGTGGTCGCACTCGATCGACGACTCTTCGGATTTGCAGACCCTCTTGAAGCCGCAGGATAACCGCAACTTCCGCGCCGAGCGTTCCGATTCGCTCTTCGACCAGCGACACCGCTTCGTCTTCAGCGGCGTCGCCACTTCGCCCGTCAGTTGGCGCGGTTCGGACAGCGGCGTGCGCCGCTTCTTCGCCGATTTCACCATCGCCC
>DASQLU010000019.1:0-52864 GCA_035645855.1 Pyrinomonadaceae bacterium | reverse complement strand
CCAGTCCACTTCCCCCGCGGCCACTCTCGTCGATGCTTCGGTCATCGCTCCGGCCCCTTCCTCACTTGACGCTCGCCGCACAGTCTGGCTATCTTCGCACGCCCGTCCACTTCAGTCTTAAGTCATCATCCGAGGAGCGCCACCCCGATGTCAACGAACGCCGCCGCGAGCGCGCCCGCGTGGGCCATTCCCGGCTACCTGGAGGCCCGCGACGGCCGCCTTTTCGTCAGCGGCGCGGACGCGCTCGAACTCACGCGCGAATACTCGACGCCGCTCTACGTCTTCTCCGAGCCGCGCATCCGCGCCAACATCGCGCGCCTGCGCCGTGCCGCCGACAGCGTGGATCGCCCGATCAAATTCTGCTATGCCTCGAAAGCCAACTCGAACATGGCCGTGCTCGTCGCCGTGCGCGAGGCCGGGATCGACCTTGAAGTCAACAGCGGCGGCGAACTGTACAAGGCGCTGCGCGCCGGGTTTCGTCCCGAACAGATCATCTTCAACGGCACGAGCAAAACCGGGGACGAACTCGACGACGCCGTGCGCGCCGGGATTTACTCGATCAACGTCGATTCCGTCTACGAGATCGAACTCGTCGAAGCGGCCGCGCGCCGCGTCGGCCGGCGCGCCAACATCACGCTGCGGCTCGTCCCAGAGATCGGCACGCGCTCGCACATCGGCTTGCAGACCGCGCTGCTGACCTCCAAGTTCGGCATCACCTCTTCCGAAGTGCCCGACGCCTTCCGCCGCGCTCTCGCCCACCCCGAACTCATCCGCGTCGGCGGCATCCACATCCACGTCGGCTCGCAGACGCCCGATGTCGAACCCTTCGCCGACGCCTTCAGGATGATGTGGGAACACCTCGTCGCGCTCCACCGCGACACCGCCCACACGCTCGAACACATCAACCTCGGCGGCGGCATCCCCGTCAATTACCTGCGCGACCGCTCGCAGGCCGACGAGCTGCCGGCGGCCGAGCGCGACATGCTCGGCGCGAGCCTCGAACCGGCCGAAGTGCTCGCCGCCGCGCTCGGTGTCGCACGCGAATCGGCGCGCGCGGCCGAGGCCGAGCACCTGTTGGATCGCGTCACGATCCTGCTCGAACCCGGCCGCAGCGTCATCTCCGACGCGGGATTGCTGCTGACCACTGTGCGCAACATCAAGCGGCGTCCCGAAACGGGCGACGTGTGGCTGCTGACGGACGCGGGCTTCAACCTCTTGCTCTCGCAGACGACCTACAAATGGTACTACCACCTCGTCTCGGCCACGCGCGCCGACGCGCCGCACGACACGAGCTACAAAGTCGCCGGCCCGCTCTGCGATTCCGGCGACGTGTATTTCGATATCGAGGGCGAGGGGCGTCTGCCCGATCATCGACATCTCCCGGCGGACGTGCGCCCCGGCGAAGCGCTCGCGCTGCTCAACAGCGGCGCGTATTCGCTCGCGCAGGCGTTCCCGTACAATGGCCGACCGCTCCCCGCCGCCGTCATGGTGCGTGCGGGCGGCAAAGTCGACCTCGTTCGTCGCCGCGACACCTACGAGGATTTACTGGCGGGCGACGTGTGGTGAGAAAAGGCAAGACAAGTAATGTTAAGGTGATGACAAATTAGACATTTCAGATTTCAAATCTCAAATCTCAAATCTCAAATCTCAAATCTCAAATCTGAAACGTCTGAGTCTGTAATTTGCAATTTGCAATCTGTAATTTGCAATCTGTAATCTGCAATCTGCAATCTGTAATTTCTAATTTGAAATCTCACGTCGGAGGTTTGCTATGCCGGAAACTGAGCCGGCGAAGCGGACAAGCTCTTTATGAAGTACACGCGCTTTGAGGAACTTCCGGTCTGGCAGGCGGCGATCAAGTTGGGCGTGCAAGTTTATGCCTTCACGTCCGGCGACAGATTCAAAGGCCAATCCGGCCTGCGTGATCAGCTTGAGCGCGCCGCCGTCTCCGTCTCCAACAACATCGCGGAAGGCTATGAGCGCGGCACGACTCAGGAGTTGCTGACATTTATTTACATCGCGCGTGGTTCGGCCGGGGAAGTGCGTTCGATGCTCTGCCTGTTCGAGCAATTGCCCGCCTTCACCGATTTCAAAGCTGAAATTTTAAGTTTGAAATTACTGGCCGAAAATATTTCCCGACAGTTGCGCGCGTGGGCTGACGCGCTCCAAAACTCCGACATCAAAGGCCAGCGTTATCTCAACGAAAAGACCCGGCGCATCGCACAGGCCACGCGCGACCGGGAAGAATTTCGTGAGGAACTACGCCGCGTTCAGGAGGCCGACATCACACGCGTCGTCTCACGCGGACACAAAGACGATTAGTTTTATTTACCCGCTCCAAGCTGAGACTTCTTCGCGGAAGGAATGACTTTTCTTGCCATCTAAATCTACGCTGCGCAATAGCATCTCCCCTGTCAGAAAAGAACCGCCGACGCGCCGTGAGTTTCTCAAATCCGCCGGCGCGGCCGCGCTCGCCGCACCGCTGCTGTTCAACAATTCGTGGGCGCAGACGCGCGGCCGCGCGCGCCATTCGTGCATCGTCGTCGGTGCGGGTCTCTCCGGGCTCGCCGCTGCTTATGCCTTGCAGCGCGCCGGCTGGGATGTGACCGTGCTCGAAGCCAGAGAGCGCCACGGCGGGCGCGTCCAATCTTTTCGCTTCGCGCAAGCTCCCGAACTCGTCTGCGAACTGGGCGGCGAGTGGGTCGGCGCGAGCCACGAACGCTTGCATGCGCTCTGCCGTGAGTTCGGACTCACGCTCAAAGACCACCGCTTCGAGGCATCGCTCATGCGCGACGGGCACGTCTCGCGCCCCGGCACGTGGGATTTCTCCGCCGAGGCCAGCGCGGCCTTCGAGAAATTCAAGACGACCTATCAGGGCTACAACCAGCGCGAGCGCGAACGGCTCGACCGCTTCGACTGGTGGACGTGGCTTGAAGAGATCGGCTTCAACGCCGATGACCTGTTGCTGCGCGACCTGCAGGACAGCACGGACTTCGGCGAGTCCATCCGGCACGTCTCGGCCTACGCCGCCGCGTCCGAGTATTTCGAGTCGAGTCCGGCCAACGAGATGGACTTCAAGATCGTGGGCGGCAATTCACGCCTCGTCTCGGAGTTCGCCAAACGCATCGGCGGCGACCAAATTCACACCGGCGCGCACGTCTCGGAGATACGCCAGCAGCGCGGCGGGCGCGTCACGGTCAAAACGGCGGGCGGCGCGCTCCACCACGCGGACGCCTGCATCTGCACCGTCCCCGCGCGCACGCTCGACCGTATCAAGTTCGACCCGCCGCTGCCCGCCGCGCAGCGCGACGCCGCCGAGCGACTCCAATATGCGCGCATCGTCAAAAATCAAATTCTCTTCGACGAACGTTTCTGGGGCGCGGAAAACTTCTCGCTCGTCAGCGACGCGACGTCGCACTACTATTTTCACAGCACGCGCGACCAACCGGGCACACGTGGAATTTTGTGCAGCTACGCCATCGGCGAGAAGGCCGACGTGCTCGCCGCGCAATCCGACGCGCGCCGCCTGGAGATCATCGCGCGCGATCTGCTGCCTTTCGACGAGCGCGCCCCGCGCCTGGCGCGCGCCATCGAGTCCATGCCGTGGCAGCGCGACCGCTACACGCAGGGCGCATACGCCGTCTATCGCCCCGGCCAGTGGTTCACCGTCCGCCCCGCGCTCCGGCGGCCGCACGGCAAAGTCCTCTTCGCCGGCGAACACCTCGCCGACTGGCAGGGCTTCATGGAGGGCGCGGTCGTCACGGGCGAGGAAGCTGCAAAAGCTTTGACCGGAACGGCGAGAGCTAGACGCAGGGCGTGAGTTTCAACGACAATGTGCGGTGGCGACCTTTATCCAAAGACGGCTCCCTATAATTTATCGCAGGCAATTTTTCAACAGAAGTTTAAACTGGAGAAGCTCATTATGAGGAAAAGTGTTTTCGTGCTCGCGCTGCCGCCGTTGTTTTTGCTGCTGCTGTCGCTCATCTCTTTCGTCCCGTCCGTCCCGGCTCAAAACAAAGGCAAGGCTCCCGATCTGAAACTCGACGACGATCAAACTTACGTCGTGCTCTCGACGAAACGTATTCAGACGATGGAGAAGGAACTGGACGCGGTGGCGGCCAAAGGCTTCCGCGTGTTGTACGGCGCGCCGACCCAGCAATACGACATGGCGATCCTGCTGACCCGCGTCCGGGCGATGAGCAGCGCGCCCTACAGCTACAAAGTTCTGGCAACCTCTCGCTTCAAAACCATGGAGAAGGAGTTGCTCGAAGCCGCGCGGCAGGGCTACCGGCTGATGCCGCGCACGGCCATCACCAAGATGGGTCTATTGACGAACGAGTTGGTGATGCTGGCCGAACGCGAGCCGAACTCCGGCAAGAGCTACGAGTACAGGTTGATCACGGAGACCAAAGAGACGAAACTGCACAAGAAAATCGACGCGGCGATAGGGCAGGGCTTCGTTCCCGTGACGATGATCACGATGGGCGAACACATCGTCGTCATGGAGAAAGAAGGCGTCTTGAACGCGGCCGCTCCCGCCCCGGCCGCCCCCAACGGCCGCTGAATTTGTGCGCGAGACGCGACACCCCTGAATCATGTCAACTAATCCGGCATCCGACCACGTTAAACTCATTCGCGGCCTGACGCTGCTCGCGGCCGTCTCCATCGTTATCGGCAACGTCATCGGCACGGGCGTCTTTTTGAAGGCGCGCGTGATGACCTGCAACGTCGGCACGCCGGGCATGGTTGTCCTGGTGTGGGTGGCGGCCGGGCTGTTGTCGCTGGCGGGCGCGCTGACCTATGCGGAACTGGCCGCGATGATGCCGCGCGCGGGCGGCGAGTACGTCTTCGTGCGCGAGGCATACGGCCAGCGGCTCGGCTTCCTCTACGGGTGGATGCAAATTTTCATCGCCAAGACCGGCTCGCAGGCCTCCGTCGCCGTGGCCTTCGCCATCTTCCTCAACATCCTGACCGGCGGCGCGCTCAATGCCACCTTCTTCACGCTCAACCTCGGCGGCTTCAGTCTGCCCTTCGGCTATTTACAAGTCGTCGCGCTCTCGGCCATCGCCATCGTCACGATCATCAACTGCGCGGCGGTCGTGGTGAGCGGGCACATCGCGACGGTGTTGACGGGCGTCAAGATCGCGCTCGTCCTCTTCGTCGGCCTCGGCGCGCTCCTGTTCGCCGGCGGCGGCGACTGGTCGCACTTCGGGATGGCGAACGCGGGCGGCACGTGCGAGGGCGTGAGCGCCGGGGCGCGCGCCGGGATAGCGGGATTCGGCGCGGCCATGCTCGGCGCGCTCTGGGGCTACGACGGCTGGAACAATTTGACGCTCGTCGCCGGCGAGGTGAAGAACCCGCAGCGCAACATCCCGCTCGCCCTCATCGGCGGCATGATCACGATCATCTCGCTCTACGTCTTCGTCAACATCGCCTACTTCTACGCGCTCGCGCCGACCGAGGTGGCGAGCGTTCCGGCCGCTTCTTCCGTGGCCTCGGAAGTGGCGCGCACTTTCCTCGGCCCTTTCGCCATCAGCCTCATCGCCGCCGCGCTCCTCTTCTCTTCCGTCGGCACGCTGCACACTTCGATTTTGACGGGCGCGCGCGTTCCCTACGCGATGGCGCGCGATGGGCTGTTCTTCCAGAATCTCGCGCGCCTTTCGCCGAAGACTCACGTGCCCATCGGCGCGCTCGTCCTGCAAGGCTTCTGGGCGGGGCTGCTCGCACTCTCCGGTTCGTTCGACACGCTGACCGACTACGTTGTCTTCGGCTCGTGGATTTTCTATGGACTGACGACGGCCTCCGTCTTCATCTTCCGCCGCCGCATGCCCGACGCCGAACGCCCCTACCGCGCGTGGGGCTATCCCGTAGTGCCCCTCCTCTTCCTGCTCGTCACCGGCTGGCTGCTCATCAACACGCTCCTGACGACGCCCGTGCAGGCGTTCACCGGACTCGGCCTAATCCTGCTCGGCCTGCCCGTCTACTGGTACTGGTCTCGGCACAACACACGCGTCGCGGCTCGAACCGCCCCCGTGGATGAAGATGAAAGTTAGCAGGCCAGACTTGTTTAGTGGCTCATCTGCCACGCCTTGATCGCGTCTATGGGATAGAGCAGCATCAGGACGTTCAGCAGGAGGCTGTCCCTGATCCAGATGAGAAGCGCCATCTCTGTGAGCGCGAAGGCGATGAGCGTGTGGCGCAGGCCGAGGCGGCGGGCTAACGCGAATCCGAGCGCGCAGGCGAGGATGTCGCCGCAGGAATTGATCACCGTGTCGCCCTGATAACCGAGCGCGAGCGTGGCTTCGCGGTAGCGGTTGATGACGAAGGCCGAGTTTTCGACGACCTCCCACAACGCCTCGATGCAGACGGCGAGCGCGAGCCGCCACTGCCACGCCGCGCGCCGCCACGCCCACGCCAGCACGCCGCAGAAGGCGAATCCGTGCAGGACGTGCGTCAAGCTGTACGGGTCGAACAGGTGTTGAGAATTGTCCGCGCCCCACGCATCGCCCGCCCACACGAGCACGCGGCCGCACTCGCACAACCACAAACGCCCCTGCCGCCTCAGTTGCAGCGCGGCGACCACTGCCGCCGTCGCCAACACGAACCACGGCCAGCCTCTTCTCATCTCGTCACCTTCAAGTTCGACGTGCGGCCAGGGCGGCGCGCGCCACTTCCCTGTCGTCGAAGCGGACGGCCTCCGTCCCGATGATCTGGTAGTCCTCGTGCCCCTTGCCGGCGATGACCACCACGTCGCCCGCGCGCGCTTCCCCGACCGCGTGAAAGATCGCCTCGCGCCGCGAAGCGATCTTCACATAGGGCTTACCGGCCACGCGCCGCAGGCCGACTTCCGTGTCCGCCAGAATCGCTTCCGGGTCTTCGGTGCGCGGGTTGTCGGAGGTGAGAATCACGATGTCGCTCAGGGCGGCCGCGGCCTCGCCCATCGGCGCGCGCTTCGTGCGGTCGCGGTCGCCGCCGCAGCCGAAGACCGTGATGACGCGCCCGCCGCCCGACACCACGTCGCGCGCCGTCGAGAGGACGTTTCTGAGCGCGTCGTCCGTGTGCGCGTAATCGACGACGACGGCGAAGTCCGCCCCCTCATCGCCGACGCGCTCGAAGCGGCCGGGCGCGCCCGCGCAGGTCGCAAACGCGCGCGCCGACACTTCCAGATCATAGCCGAGCGCGAGGCCGCAGGCGGCGGCCGCGAGCATGTTGTAGATGTGCGGTCGCCCGACGAGCGGCGAGCGCACCTGTAACTCGCGCCCCGCCCCGACGACCGTGAAGCGCATGCCTTCGAGCGTGTATTCAACGTCGCGCGCGCGCACGTCGGCCTCCTCACGGAGAGCGAAAGTGTTGACGCGCGCGCCGCCAGCCCTGAGTTCCCGCGCGAGCCGCGCGCCGTAGGGGTCGTCCACGTTGACGCACGAGACGCGGGGACGCGCGCCGAGACGCCCGTCGAAGAGACGTCGCTTGGCCTCGAAGTAGTCTTCCATCGTGCCGTGATAATCAAGGTGATCCTGCGTGAGATTGGTGAAGACCGTGACCTCATAGTGGAGCGCGTCGCAACGCCGCAGGTCGAGCGCCTGCGACGAACTCTCCATCACGGCCACCCCGCAACCCGCCTCCACCGCGCGCCGCAGGAAGCGTTGCACCGCGCTCGCCTCCGGCGTCGTGTGCTCGGCCTTGAAATGCTCTTCGCCGATGCGATAGCCCACCGTGCCGAGCACGGCGACGCGCTCGCCCGCCGCCTCGCACACCGCCGCCAGCAGGTGCGCCGTCGTGGTCTTGCCGTTCGTGCCCGTGATGCCGACGAGTTTGAGTTCGCGCGAGGGATGCCCGTGCACCTCGGCCGCCGCACGCGCCAGCGCGACGCGCGCGTCCGCCACTTCGATCCACGCGCCCGTGAAATCCGCCGGGCGCGCGCTCTCGGAGACGACGCCGAGCGCCCCCCCGGCCATCACCCGCCCGACGAAACTATGCGCGTCGAACTTCGCGCCCCGAATCGCCACGAAGAGACTGCCCTCGCGCGCCTCGCGCGAGTCGTGCGTCACGTCCGAGACGATGGCCGCGCCCGCCGCCACCTCGTCCGCGCCCGACAGCGTGCCCCCCACGGCACGCGCCACCTCTTCCAGCGTCGCCTTTCTTTTCCGCCCTGTAACGTCCGGCATTGTAGTTTTAGTCGATCCTTTCTCTCTCGCCCGTCGCCCTCTGAACGGGTGCAAGCGCATGAAGCTTTCCTTCCCACGTGACGCCGGGAAATCCCGACGCCGCGCGCCGTGGATTATAATTCACACCCCGCAGAAGACTTCCGCCTTGCTCTCGCTCACCCGCCGTTCCGAGACAGTTTACATCCCCTGCGCGAAAGCATTACCATGCGCCCGTCGTCGCTCGCCCGTCCATATCTCCCTGGAGGATTAATGAAATCTCTGACTGCCGTCGCGCGTTTCACGCTCGCGCTCATCCTGCTCGTCGCCTCGACGCCGCTCGCGCACGACGGCGGCGGCGCGGCGGGCGTCAACGCGCCCGACGAATACGATCTCGTCATCCTCCACGGCCTCGTCGTGGACGGCACGGGCGCGCGCCCCCGCCGCGCCGACGTGGCCGTGCGCGGCGACCGCATCGAACTCGTCGCGCAGTCGCGTCGCCGCCCTCGCGGGCGTCGCACGATTGACGCGAGCGGCCTCGTCGTCGCGCCGGGTTTCATAGACATGCTCGGCCAGTCGGAAGTGAATCTATTGATTGACCCGCGCGCGATGAGCAAAGTGATGCAGGGCGTGACGACGGAGGTGACGGGCGAGGGCGGTTCGATTGCGCCGATGAACGAGCGGCTCATCAAAGAGGACGAGGATTATTACCGCCGCTTCCAAATCTCGGTTGACTGGCGCACGCTGGCCGAATATTTCCGCCGCGTCGAGCGTCAGGGGCTGGGACTGAATCTCGCGACCTTCGTCGGCGCGACGCAGGTGCGCGCGCACGCGTTGGGCTTCGACAACCGCGCGCCGAACGAAGCGGAACTCGAAGAGATGCGCCGTCTCGTCGCGCAGGCGATGGAAGACGGCGCGCTCGGTCTTTCGACCTCGCTGCAATACGTCCCGGCGCGCTTCGCCAAAACGGATGAGATCGTCGAACTGGCGAAAGTCGCCGCGCGTTACGGCGGCGTCTACGCCACGCACCAGCGCAGCGAGGCCAACGCGCTCGACACGTCGCTCGCCGAAGTCTTCGAGATCGCGCGCCGCGCCTCGATCCCGACGGGCATCTGGCATCTCAAAACCGCTTACCGGAAGAACTGGGGACGGATGCCGGAAGTCCTCCAGCGCATCGAAGCGGCGCGCGCCGAAGGGTTGAAGATTACCGCCGACGTGTACCCCTACACCGCCGCGAGCACTTCGCTCAACGCCTGCCTGCCGCCATGGGCGCTCGAAGGCGGCACGGAACGTATGCTTGCGCGCCTCGCAGACCCGGCGACGCGCGCGCGCCTCAAACGCGACATCTCGACCGACTCGACCGACTGGGAAAACATCTATCTCGGCAGCGGCGGCGCGGAGGGCGTCCTCGTCGGCTCGGTCAGCAATCGCGCGCTCGAAGCCATGCAGGGTCAACGCCTCTCGCAGATCGCGGTGGCGCAGAAGAAAGACCCGCTCGATGCCCTCTTCGATCTCATTCTCGCGGACAGAGGGCAGACGGGCGCGATCTATTTCATGATGTCCGAAAACGATCTGCGCGCCGCGCTCGCTTCGCCCTACGTCTCCATCTGCACAGACAGCGGCGCGCGCGCCACCGACGGGCCGCTCGCCGGCACGAAGTCGCACCCGCGCGGCTGGGGTTCTTACCCGCGCATCCTCGCCCGCTACGTGCGCGAGGAAAAACTGCTCACGCTCGAACAGGCCGTACACAAGATGACCGGGTTGTCGGCCGCGCGCGTCGGCCTCAAGGATCGCGGCGTGTTGCGCCCCGGCGCGTTCGCCGACGTCACGATCTTCGATCCGCAGCGCGTGCGCGACCGCGCCACCTTCGAGCAACCGAACCAGTATGCGGAGGGCATCAACTACGTCATCATCAACGGCCAACTCGCCGTCGATGCCGGCGCGCGCACCGCAGCCCTCGCCGGGCGCGTTATACGCGGGCCGGGTTACCGCGCGGGGCGAAAACAGTAGAACGCGCAGGCCACTCCGTACCCGCAATGAGCGCGCGCCCCGCTCTGCCGGCTTGCCACGGCTCTTAAGAAGCGATGTGCATGAGTCTCGAAAGAGGCGAATTCTCGCGGCTCTCAAAAACAATCTCGCATGTCACAAAGGGTCGAGTCTGCACGTCCCTCCGGGTCAATTTCACATGTCCCTCCGGGTCATCTTATATCCTGCTCCGGGACGGTCTCGGCATGCTTTTCAAACTGATTCTTACAATTTCATTGCGTTTTACGGGTGGTGTTGACTTTGCGGCATGGGAGGGCTAAGCTTTTGCCTGTTCCCATTCACCCCTTGAATATTGTCAGAGCGTTTGAGGCGCACCGGTGCGGCGTGCTTGCGTCAGGCTCTCTTTTAACGACCACTTGGGAAGGAGTTTTTGACTTATGAAACGACACCTCGCTTATGCGGCGTCAATTTTAGTGCTGGCCGGCGCGGCCATGCTCGCACCCATCAACTATGTCTCTCCGGCGAAGGCCGGGCAGGGACAGACCACGCAGGCGTGCGAAGATTGTAAGGCCGCGGCTCAAGGCCGCCTGTCGGCCTGCGACGCCGAGGCACGCAGCGACGACAAGCGGAGCACGACGCGCGGCAAGTGCGTTAAACAGTTTGAAGCGGAAGTCAGGGAATGCCCCTGCCCGCCGGGACACAACAACCCGAATAGCACCCCGCGCTAGTTCGTCCGGCCGGGACAATAGATTGAGAGGGCAACGTTCCAGACAGCGAACGTTGCCCTCTTTCTTTTCCGGGCAGGCGGGCGTTAGACTGTCGGCGGCTTGAATATGAGACTTTCGCCATTCCCCCACATGCTCGCGCCCCGCCGCCTCGAAAGGCTCTGCTGGCTCGTTGCCGCCGCGCTCGGATTCCTGCAGGCGTGGGGTCGCCGGCACGACAGCGGCGACGGCGTGGCCTACATGGGCGCGGACGGCATCGCCTATCTCGACATCGGCGACGCCTACTGGCGCGGCGACTGGGGGGCGGCCTTGAACCCCATGTGGAGTCCCTTCTATTCGTGGCTCACGGGTCTCGCGCTGCGCCTCTTCCAGCCGTCGCCCTTTCAGGAGTTCACCGTCGTTCGCCTGCTCAACTTCGCGCTCTACCTCCTGTCGCTCGCCGCCTTCGTCTTTTTCCTGCGCGAACTCGAACGCTTCCGCCGGAAGCTGTCGAGCGACAACGAAGACGACGACTGGCACGCTCCGGCCAATACGGTCGCGAACTTCTCCGCGCTGCCCCGCCGCGCGTGGCTCGTCTTCGCATACGCGCTCTTCATCTGGACTTCGCTCTCGATGAACCGCGTTGCGCGCACGAGTCCCGATGTGTTCGTCTCCGCCTTAATCTTCACCGCCTCCGCCCTGCTGCTGCGGATGCGCATGCGACGCGCCGGGTGGCTCGCGTTCGCACTCTTCGGCCTCGTGCTCGGCATCGGATACCTGTCGAAGACTTTCATGTTCCCGCTCGCCTTCGTCTTCCTGACCGCGGCTCTGTTCGCCGGCGGCGACGCGCGCCGCACTGTGCCGCGCGTCGCGCTCGCGCTCGTCGTCTTCCTCGCGGTGTCCGCGCCCTTCGTCGTCGCGCTCTCGCGCGCGAAGGGGCGTTTGACCATCGGCGACACGGGGCGGCTCAACTACGCCTGGCACGTCAACCGCACGCAGCCCTTCATACACTGGCAGGGCGAACCCGGCGGCGCGTCAGGCACGCCCGCGCACCCGACGCGCAAGCTCCACGATGCGCCCGCCCTCTACGAATTCGGCGCGCCCCTGGCCGGCTCCTATCCGCCGTGGTACGACCCCGCTTACTGGTATGAAGGCGTACGCGCGCGCCCGAGCGTGCGTCAACAGCTCAAGGCCTTCGCGCGAAACTTGCTGCGCGCCTATGAATTTCTTTTCTATCGCTTCTTCCCCGCCGCGCTGGCCTCCGCGCTCTTTATCCTTTTTTACATGAGTCGCCGCCGCCCGCGCCGCATCGCCCGCGACGTTGCCGCCTACTGGTTTCTGCTCTTGCCCGCGCTCGTCGCATCCATCGCTTACATGGCGATCCATTTCGAGCAGAGATATTTCGCGCCCTTCGTCGTCGTCATCGGCATGAGCCTCTTCGCCGTCGTGCGTGTGCGGCGCACGCCGGACGCGCGGCGTCTCACGTTCGCGCTCGTCTGCGTCGCGCTCGCCACGTTCGCGCTCTCGCTCGGCTACTACAGCGCGCGCGATCTCTCTTCGTCCATACGCGACCTCGCGCCGGGACGCGCGTCGCGCGTGGACGTGCAGTGGCAGGTGGCCGAAGAGTTGCGCCGGGCGGGCATCGGGGCGGGCGCGCCGGTCGCCTCAATCGGGAACACCATGTTCCACGCCTGGCCGCGACTGGCGCGCGTGCGCGTCGTGGCCGAGATTCCGACGCGCACGGGCGTTGATGTGGAGAAATTCTGGGCGGGCGATGCCGCGCTCAAGGCGCGGGTCTTGGAAATTTTCGCGGGCACGGGCGCACAGGTCGTCGTCGCCGAAGGCATCCCGCAGTGGGCTTCCGGCACGAACGGCTGGCGACGGATCGGGACGACGCACTTTTACCTCTACATTCTCGCCCGCCCTTAAAACTCTACGCTCTCCCCCGCCCTTAAAAGCCGTCTGGAATGTGAATCCGCCCTTTGTGCTAACCGCACTTGACCGTGCGGCCTCCCGGACTTAACGCATCCTCAGACTTTCAGATAAATCCTGCGCCGGTAGAGAATCGCCATCAGGCCGAGCCAGACGAGCACGTAGAGCAGCGCGTAGAGCAGCGAGCCGGTGGCGGGCGCAGCCCACGGCGCGAAGAGTTGATCGTAGATGTAGGTTTGCAGATTGCCCGTGCGGCCGTCCGCGCGCGGCGCTTTCCAGAGGCTCATCGCGCGCGCCGTCAAACCCGACAGCACGAAGACGGCCAAAGCGTTCACGCCGAAGATGCGAAACGGCAATGCCCAGCGTTTGTAGTTTTTGATATCGACCAGCCAGTAGCAGAGCGCGAGCAGTTGCAACGCCATGCCCGTCGTGAAGACGACGTAGGAACTCGTCCATAGCGCCTTGTTGATCGGCAGCCAGGCATTCCACGCCCACCCGACGACCACGCACGCCAGACCGGCGACGAACAGCCCCGCCACTTTCTCGTGCGCCTCGCGCCCCGTCTTGAGCCAGTGTCCCGCGAGCAGGCCGGAGAGCGTCGAAGCGATGGCGGGGATGGTGCTCAGCAGCCCTTCCGGGTCGTAGATGCGCCCGCCGCCCTTCCAGATGTGTGCGCCGAGCACGACGCGATCAACGAACGAAGCGAGGCTGCCCTCCTTGCTCAAGTCACCGGCGGCGTAACCCGGCGCGGCGATGAAGGCCGGCAAGCCCCAGTACAAAAGGAGCAGGGCGACGGCCAGTAGGCTTTGCGTGCGCCAGTTGGTTTTGAGAAAGATGAGCGCGGCGCAGAGATAGCAGACCGCGATGCGTTGCAGCACGCCGGTCAGGCGGATCGTGGACAAATTGAAATAGGGGAAACCGGCGAGGAGGAAACCGAAGGCGTAGATGAGCACGGTGCGGCGCAGGATTTTGAGGTAGAGGTCGCGCTTCGCGCCGCCCGCTTCGACGCGCCGCGCGAAGGCGAGCGTGATCGAGACGCCGACGATAAAGAGGAAGAAGGGGAAGATGAGATCGGTGGGCGTCCAGCCGTGCCACGCGGCGTGTGCGAGCGGCCAGTAGACCGCGCCGCTCGCCCCCGGATTATTGACGAGGATCATGCCCGCGATGGTGAGGCCGCGAAACACGTCGAGCGAGAGCAGGCGCTCCGTCTCCCGCCCGCCGCCGCCGTCCTCCTGCTGTTCGGAAGTATCCATCGTTCGACTTCTCAACTCAACATCGCCTTCCTTTGCGCCTTTGCGCCTTTGCGTGAGACTTATGTTTTCCAAAGAATTAACCTCACGCAAAGGCGCAAAGGCGCAAAGGAGAAAAAGTCCTGGTTAAGTTTAAGACGTTTGGGCTATGGCGTGGGCGAGGGTTGGGGACGCGAGCCGAGGCCGAACTCTTCCGGGTTCGGCAGCGTGGAACTCTCGCCGTACTCGCGCAACGCTTCCTCCATCTCCTTGCTACGTGTGAGCCACGTGGCAATCGCCACGTCGTAGCGCGCCAGCACGCTCTCCAGCCAATAGGGGCGATTCTCCGCGAGCCACTGTTCGCGATAGCTCGTTTTGAGGGTCGCCAGTTCTTCGGCCATCTCGCGCAGAGAGTTGTAGATCGCGCCGTGGTAACTCCTGAGCCGGTAGACCTGCCGGCGGTCGCCGAGGTTCAGATAAGCCTGCCAGTAATCGCGGCTGAACTGTTCGACGACCTGCATCCGCCGTCCCATGTGTCCGAGCCGCTGCGCGGCGAAACGCGCCGAAGCGATCATCTGCCGGTTGCGCCGCGCCGCGCCGCCCGCCCGCGCGAGCGTCTCTTCCGCGCCTTCGACGGCGAGGCGTAACTGCCGCGTCTTCTCGCGCGAGGCGCGCGCGCGCTCCTGAAAAGCGTTCGTGAACGGCTCCTGCCAGAACAAGGGGTTGGTGGTGTTCGTGCCGAGCAGTGCGTTCGCGCTGCCGAGCGTCCGCAGGGCGCGCACGAGCGAGTCGCCTTCATGGCGGAAAAACGCCCAGTCGAAGTCGCGTTCAAACTGTGCCACGTCCAAGTGCCCCTCCTGCCAGGAGGCCGCCGCGCCGAGCACAACGCCGTACCAGGTCATCTCGAACAGCGTCTCGCCGTCGTCGTCCCAATTCGTGTTCATCATGCCGAGCACGTTCGCCTTCTGGCCGTCGCGCACGAAGGCCGTGATGTTGCGCGCGGCGTTGTCGAGATTGGGGAAGACCTGATTCCAGTTGGAGACGCCGGGGCAGACGAATTGTTCCAGCCCCGCGTCCTTGAACGGCTTGATGCGCGCCGTGAAATCCTCACGCCCGCCGTAAGCCCAGTTCATCACGATCAAATCTTTCGGAATCTGGCCGATCAATTCCGGATGATTGAGCGCGATGTCGCCCCAGAACATGAGGCGGCGATTGTAGGGCTGCAAAATTTCGCGCACGCGCCGCAGGTGCTCGAAATAGACCGCGCCCGCGCCGCGCGCTTTCACCTGTTCGCGGCTCTGCCCTTGGCCGAGTTCAAACGTCTCGTCCGCGCCGATGTGAAAAAATTTGCCGGGAAACAGCTCCGCGAGTTCTTTGTACCAGTCTGCGACGAGACGGAAAGAGCCTTCCTGTTGCGGCGAGAGCATGTCGCCGTACGGCACTTCGGCGAGTTCATTGTACTTCTCGAATTTGAGCGCCTTGTGCAGGTGGCCGAAGGTCTGCTGTTCGGGCACGAGTTCGACGTGAAAGCGGCGCGCGTAGGCGACGAGTTCCCTGATCTCGGCGGGCTTGAGCGAGCCGCCCTCGGGCGCGATGAGCGGGTGCGAGCGGCTGGCGAACGTGTGCTCCATGTAGAAGGAGTGCATGTTCATCTTGAAAGCCGCGAGCGTGCGCAGTTGGCGCTTGATGTATTCGACGGTGGGCACGGGGCCGCGGCTGATGTCGTCCGACAGCCCGCGCCAGCGCATCGAAGGGTAATCCACGATCCGCACGCCGGGAATGAACATTAAGGGCGAATCGCCCCGCACGAGTTGCTTCAAAGTCTGCAAGCCGTAGAACGTGCCCGCCCCCGTTTTGCCCGCGACGACCACTTCATCAGCCCCGACCGAGAGCACGTAACCCTCCGCGTTCAAGTCGGGCGGCACGATCAGGTTCGCGCGTTTGAGCGCGGCCTCGATGGGCGCGAGATGGAGCGAGCCGACGAGGATCGTGCGCCCCTTGCGCGCACGCCCGACGGAGAGCGTGAGCGCGCCCGTCTCCCGCACGTCGTTGATAAAGTCCTCGGCAGCGAAACGGTCGTCCTCAGAACGCGCGTCGGCGAGCGCGAGGCGCACGTCCGGTGTCAGCGGAAATTGTTCGCCGGTCGGCCTCAGTTGCTTCGGTTGCGGGATGAGACGAATCGCTCGGGTTGTGTTCGTCGCGCCCGCCGCGTTCGTTCTGTCCGCTACTTGCTGCGCGCGTGCGACGGCGCTCGCGTTGACGAACAGCAGGATGAGCGCGACGCACGACACAAACAACAGACGCAGCCGCGGCCTTCGTGATAAATTATTTGACACAGTGATTTTTACGAAACTCGAATTGATCCGAACGAGAAGACTTTTACTCGAAAACCGATGCCAATATCAATGCGAATATCGACAAACGCCGGCGGGGCGGGAGCCGGAGGTGGCGGCGCGTGTCTTTGATGCTCGAAGAGATCGCGGAGCAACCGGAAGCTCTGCGCCGCACGATAGAGGCGGAGCGCGGGAAGGTCGAGCGGCTCGGCGCGTTCCTGCGCGCGCGCGGTATCAACCTGATCGTGCTCGTGGCGCGCGGCAGTTCCGACAACGCCGCGCTGTTCGGCCGCTACCTGCTCGAAGTGGCGACGGGCATCCCCGTCTCGCTGAGCGCGCCGAGCGTTCACACGCTCTACGGCGCGCGGCTGAATCTCCGTCACGCGCTCGTCGTCGGCGTCTCGCAATCGGGCGAAGGTGAAGACATCAACCGCGTCCTTGAGAATGCGCGGGCGGGCGGCGCGTACACCGTCGGCATCACGAACGAGGCGAAGTCCGCGATGGTCTCGCTCGTCGACGAGACGCTGCTGATGCACGGCGGGCGCGAGCGATCAGTCGCCGCCACGAAAACTTTCACGGGGCAGATGCTGCACTTCCACATGCTCGCCGCCGCGCTCGCCGACGGGCGCGCGGAACACACGAACTTCGACGCGATCCCGGAGTTGGCCGCGCGCGCCCTCGAACTCCGCCCCGCCGTGGCAGAGATCGTCGAGCGTTACGTCTTCATGGAGAACTGTGTGGTGGTCGGGCGCGGATTGCTCTACGCGAACGCCTACGAGATGGCGCTGAAGTTGATGGAGACGTGCTACGTGGTCGCCGAGCGTTTCTCCTCCGCGGATTTTCTGCACGGCCCGCTCGCGATGGTCGAGCGCCACTTCCCCGTCATCCTCTTCGCCCCGCCCGGCGTCACGCTGGAAAGCACGCGCACGCTTCTCGCGCGCCTCAGGGAACTGCGCGCCGACACGCTCGTCATCACCGGCGACGAAGAGGCGGCCGGGGCGTGTACGCGCGCGCTGAAACTTCCGCGCGACATCAACGAATTTCTCGCGCCCATCCCCTACATCATTCCCGCCCAACTCTTCGCCGCGCTTTTGGCCGCCGCCAAAGGGCTCGACCCGGACGCGCCGCGCTCGCTCTCGAAAGTGACGCGCACGCTCTAATAAGTTATGAAAAACCGGGTCGCCGACAGAATTGATTGTAGGCGACCGGGTGCAAGAAGCATTGCTATTACCTCGTAGGAGATTAAATCATGGTGCCGTCAGCAACCACACGTCGTAAGCCCACCGTCCGAGACGTGAGCCGTCTTCCGCCCCCACCTTTGGTAGGCGGCCTCACACAATTTTGAGCACAGGTTTTCGTCCCTAATAAAATGGAAGAGAAGGTTGCTACAAACAAAGTTACAATGACGAGCAAACAGATATGCACAAGTGCCGGGAGACGAGAGGCGCCCATCAGTAGACAACCCCTTGTTGTGTAGGATTAGCAATTTCTTTATGGAGGTCGCTCAAAAGACGGCTCTGGTCAGCCCCTTGATAGGAATCGAACGGCCATTTTTTGTTGCCCACTGCGGCAACTGTTCCATCTATCGGATAAACCTTACCGGAGCGCAGTTCATAACCCGTCAGGATCGTGTAGTTCTGCCGTTCCGCGTTCCGCTTTAGAAAGAGCAAATACTTTCGACCCTGATGAGGCATCCCCCACCCCTGAAATTTGACTTTCGTCACTCGTCCTGACGAATACCTGACTCGCCCGCCCGCTCCGTCGCGACAAAATCCTCCCGATTAACGGGTGCTTGGAGGTCTTGTTTCATAACCGCACACACGCGGGTCATGAACTCCGAGTAAACTCCGCTCTTGTCATTCGAGAGGTAGGCACGCGCATCCGACACTTCGCCGATAAGAACGACATCACTATCAGCAACGGGCAAGGCCGGGTACTCGATCTCGCTGGTTATAGTTACTCCCGGCCTTTCCGACGCGCCATCAATTACGTTCCAGTTGTCATATCGCTTACCTCTATTTTTCCTCACTGTTTTCGTTTTTGCGTCGGAAGGTTCGATGGCTTCGTAGTCCGCCACCGGCCAGTGACTATCATCAGTTTCAACCTTCTGCTGCCCGTTACGCGATGCGGGCTGTTGATTCTGGCTACGTAGCGTCGCCATCGCCGTCACTGTCACGACAGCGAGAGCGCATAAGAGCAGAAGCAAAGTTTTTTTGTTGGTGTTCATAACTTAACTCTCCTCCAAAACCATAGACTCGCCGACGCTCAGCATTCTTTAAGCACACTTCAAGCACTCAAGCATCAACTGCTTATTACGAAAAATGCCGGAAGGTTGCACCGTCGTGCTCCCTTGCGCTTATTGGTTGATATGAGGCTGACAGGATCGGGCTTCGCGTCAGCGGTTGCAAGTGGATGGGCGAAACATACGCCTCTCGCCATATCGCGTCAAGTTGAATTTGGGGAGTTGATTAGAAGGTGGTTGCCCTGTATGAAAGGTGGGCAATCCCCTCTCGCAGAGCGGTGTCGGGGGCGTCGCAGGTGCGACCGCATTAATTGACGCGAAGATGTCGGCTGTTGACCGCACGGTGCGGCGAGAGCGCGTTTGTCGCTCTGGCTCCGTCAGGTTGACGAAAGAACGGACGCACGCGCTCGATGCGCCGACGCTGTTTCCGAACGCGCTTAGTGTTGGATGTACTCGTGCAGCAGGCGCAGTTCGTCGCCCTGCTCGCTGAGTTCGACGCGCATGATGTCGCGCATGGCGAGCATCCCGACCCAGCGGTCGTCGCGCACGACGGGCAGGTAGCGCGTGCCGTGTTTCTCCATCAACTCAAGCGCCTCGTGCGGCGTCCGCCGGCATTCGACGACGGCCTTGATGGCGCTCATCACGTCGCCGACGCGCGTCGTAGCGGCGTCGAGTCCGGGCAGGACGACGCGGCGCAAGAGCGCGCGCTCGGAGAAGATGCCGCGCAGGCGTCCCTCTTCGTCGAGCACGCAGACGGCGCCGATGTTAAGGTTCGTCATAAACTTCGCCGCCTCCAGCGCCGTCGCCGAGTCACGCACGAAATACGGCTCGCGGTCTTTGATCACATCCCCAATCGTCAGCATCAAACCGTACCTCCGTCGAGATGGGTGTAAATTCGGCAGGAACTTGCAGGGTGTTGTAAATCTTCGCCGCGAGAAGATCAAGCTTTTAGTTCGGGCGTTCGCGCTTGTACAAATTTTCTCTACTCCGAGAGCGAGGCGTCTCTATTCAAAGAGCGATGCTTGCGCCGACGGGCGACGGAACGTGCGGCGCGGCTCAACCTCTAAAACCACGCCCGGTTGATTGAACTTGTTCCGCTCGCAGTGCAGGCGAAACTGCTGTTCGATCATCCGCCAGTATTCGCCCTGCCCGCGCATCCGCTCGCCGAACTCGCTCGAATTCAGACGCCCGCCGCGCATCTCGCGCAGACGGTTCAGGACACGATCGGCCTTCGTCGGCAACTTCTCGCGCAGGCGTTGCTCGAAGTAAGGCGCGACGTTGCCGGGCAGGCGGAGCAGCGTCATAAACGCCTGTCGCGCGCCCGCCTCGCGTGCGCGTTTCAGGAGTTGCGGGATGTGCGAATCGTTGAGCGTCGGGATGACGGGCGCGATGCCGATGCCGACGGCGACTCCAGCCGCGGCGAGTTCGGCCATGGCCTTGAAGCGCGCTTCGGGCGCGGGCGCAAACGGTTCGAGCGCGCGCGCCGTCTCCGGGTCGTTGAAGGGAATGGTGAAGTAGACCGAAGCGGAAGCCTCGCGCGCGAGCGCGGAGAGCACGTCGAGGTCGCGCCGGACAAGCGCGGACTTCGTGACGATGCTCACAGGGTTGCGAAACTCAAGGCAGACTTCCAGGCATCGGCGCGTCAGCTTATAGTGCGCTTCGAGCGGGACGTATGGGTCGGAGGTGAATGAGAAGACCAGTTCGTCGCCCTTCCAGGAGGGGCGCATCAACTCTCTGCGCAGCAGTTCGGCCGCGTGGATTTTAACGACGAGCTTGCGCTCGAAATCCGTGCCCGCGCCGAAGCCCAGATATTCGTGCGTGGGGCGTGAGAAGCAGTAGGTGCAGGCGTGCGTGCAGCCGCGATAGACATTGACGCTGTAGTCGAAGCCGACATCCGGGCTGTCGTTCTTCGTGATGACGGAGCGCGTGGCCTCTTCCTCGAACACCTCCAGCGCGGCTTCCGGCGGCTCGCCGATCCATTCGACGTGCGTCAGGCTCCAGGGGTTCGGGGGGTTCTCGATGTAGCGCATCACAAAAATTCTTCGCCCGTACGTTCGCTCTCACGCTACAGATATAACGATTTTCGCCCCCGCGTCAACGCCCCCCGCCCTGAGCGCTTTTCGACGGCTGAGACGGGCGGTAAAAAGCCCGGCCGGCGGTCGGAGAGGTTACGCTTTCGCAACTCTTCTCCGGCCGCCGGCCGGGCTGTCGAATGAACAATTTGTTCGCTGTTATTCCGGCGTCATTTGCCGGCCAGCACGGACGCGTTGCCCTTCTCATCGCGCATAAATTCGAGCAGCAGATCGAGCATGGCCTGTTCCGTGTCGCTCACGCCCGTGAAGCGCAGCGCGAAGCCCATCTCCTCGATGCGGTAGACGACCTCGCCCCAGAGGTAGAGCCATCCTTCGGTGGGCAGTTGAATCTCCACGCGGATCAACTCTTTGGGCTTGACCCGATCCGATGTCAGGACGAAACAGCCCGTTGTGCTCAGATCGACGACGTGCCCCTCACACCGCGCCAGCACGCCTTCCCAGCGCGCGTTGAGTTGCACGTAAACACGTTCCGCTTGTCTGCGATCTGCCGACATCATTCTTCCCCCTCAAAAAAACTGCTCTCTCTTTAAGCCACCATCGCGGGGCGAATCGGGCGGACGTTGCGTAGAACGTCGGGCGAACTTTCCGCCTGCGAGTAAGTATCGGAGATGATCTTCTCCGCGCCGGCCACGCTCACCGGGCGCGAGAAGAAATAACCCTGCCCGTTTTCGCAACCGAGTTTGCGCAGCAGCGCGAGTTGCTCTTTCGTCTCGACGCCTTCGGCCACCACGTCCATTCCCAGATTTTGCGCCAGCATCAGGATCGTGCGGACGATCTCGATGTTCTCGTTGTTGTCCACCATCCGCATAACGAAGGAGCGGTCGACCTTCAACGTGTCAATCGGGAAACGGTGTAGATAGCTCAAGCTGGAGTAGCCGGTGCCGAAGTCGTCGATGCTTAGTTGGACGCCGAGGGCGCGCAGTTGCTTGAGCATCTCGGTCGCCGTGTCGATGTTCTCCATAACGACCGACTCGGTGATCTCCAGTTTAAGACTACGCGGATCGAGCTTCGTCTCGTCCAGTATATCCTTAACCTGCCCGATCAAGTCGGCCTGCGTAAATTGCTTGCCGGAAAGGTTGACGCTGATGAAGAGCGGCGGGTCTGACGGGAAACGCCGTTGCCAGCGGCGCATCTGGCGACACGCCTCCTGCAACGCCCACTGGCCGATGGGAAGAATCTGCCCCGTGTCCTCCGCCACCGGGATGAAGTCCATCGGCGAGATCAAACCGCGCTCCGGGTGCTGCCAGCGCACGAGCGCCTCGAAGCCGCGCAGATTGAAGTTGTCGAGCGCGACGATGGGCTGATACTGGATGAAGAACTCATGGCGTTCGAGCGCGCGACGCAAGTCCGTCTCCATCTGCAAGAGGTTCATAGCGACAGCGTGCATCGCCTTGTCGAACACCTCGTGGCGCGCCTTGCCGAGCGTCTTCGCACGGTACATCGCCGTATCCGCATCGCGCAGGATGTCGTCCGACTGCACGTATTCGAGCGAACTGGGTGCGATGCCGATGCTGACGGTGGTGAACACTTCGCGTCCGCTCAACGTGAACGGCACTGAAATCTCTTTCTGGATGCGCTCGGCGATGGAGATGGCTTCGGTCTCTTCCCGCATGTCTTCGAGCAGGATGGTGAACTCGTCGCCGCCGACACGCGCCACCGTGTCGCCGGGGCGCAGGCAGGTTTCCAGACGCCTGGCGATGCCGACGAGCAGTTGGTCGCCGATCATGTGGCCGAGCGAGTCGTTGATGATCTTGAAGCGGTCGAGGTCTAAAAACAGCACCGCGAAAATTTGTTCGGGGTTGCGCTGCATCCGCGCGATAGCCAGTTCGAGGTGATCGACGAACAGCGTGCGGTTCGGCAGTCCCGTCAGCGCATCGTGGAAGGCGTCGTGGAGCAGGCGTTCCTCCGCGCGTTTGCGATCCGTGATGTCTTGAATCTGGAAGATGAGGTGAATCATTCCCGTGTGCGTCTCGCGCACACGCGAGACGCTCCACAGCACCCAGACGGCGTGCCCCTGCCGGTGCACGTAACGTTTCTCCATCTGGTATGACGGAATCTTGCCTTTGAGTAAGTGCTTGATCTGGCTGAGAGCCGTGCCGAGATCGTCCGGATGCGTGACTTTCTGGAAGTTGGTGGCGAGCAGTTCTTCTTCCGTGTAGCCGAGGATATCGCACAGCGAGCGATTCACCTGCAGCCATTGTCCCTTCGTCGAGACCAGCGCCATGCCGATGGCCGCGAAGTCGAACGCGCTGCGGAAGAGTTCTTCACTCTCCTGCAACGTCGCCACCTGCCGCTCCATCTGTCGCGCCTGCGCCACCGAGGCATAGATGTCCTTCAGATACATGCCGTAGACAAAGTGCGCGATGGCGAGCAGCGTCGTCGCCGCGATTGAGGGGAGGAAGCCCACGACGCCGACGAGTTTGGCGATGACGCCGGCCGAGGCCGCGACCGTAAAGTAAGTCAAACCCGTCCAGAGGAAATTTTTGCCCCAACGCTGCCAGACCGGAGCGTCCGCCGCATCCCCTTCACTCAAGGCGACGATCCCGGAGTGGATGAAGGACTGCGCGAGCGTGATCACCCCTACGGCCAGGATGAGCGTGGAAGAATAGCTGTCGTAGGGCAGCGCGGTGACAGCCCCGAATTTGTAACGCAGGAGCGAGAGGACGAGGAAAGCGGAGGCGGCGGCGATGGTGGAGTTGAAGAGGAGAGTGGAGCGTTCACGGGTGAAGCGTAGAGAGGAGCACAGCGCGGCCACCGCCGCCAGAATCACCGTTCCTTCGCCGGTAAACAGCAGCATCGCCAAAAAGACGAACGTGTCGGAAAACGAGACCTGTCCACGAACGTGCGGGATTTTGATGGTGATGCGCGTCCCGATGTTGATCGCCACGAGAGCCAGCAGCAAAAAGGGCACGTCAATCTGCCCCATGGACAGCCGCGACGCCGAGATGACCAGCGCACCGCCACCCATGGCGATGCCCAGCCATTTGAGAGTTACAGGTAAATTCTGATTGTTTGCAGCGATCATGTTGATTGGAAAATGAGGAGGCTGTAGAAGTGAATTTGAAACGATCTGGCCTCTCCCTTTGACCGGAAGGCAACACCTGCGCGTACAAATATTATGCCAGCGGCTCCCCCGCGCAAAATACCTGCTTAACTGCGGCTCCTCTCCACCCGCTCGACAGAATCACGTTCAAATCGGTCATGCTGCCCGGTCAAAAAGGCTTGCTGAGTCGGCAACTTGACCGGATTTTTGACTTTTTTAACCAGATTTTTTTATCTTTTGTCTTCTCCGTGCCCTCGCCGCTCACTGATTTTGCGTGTTAACTTGTTACAACACAACAACTTATTCCAGAACACGTTGGAATAAGGCTTTTCCAGTTTTTACTTGCTTTAACATTGTTGATGTTTTAATATCTCGTTTGTGCGGAGTCAAGCTAATCCGCGTATTTGCCAACTGCCTTCCCTCCTTGACCGCTGCCATCAAGCTGAACTTGCTTGCAGGTCTATTTGCAAACTTCTTGACAGCCTCAAGTTCGATCCCTTGACAAGTTTGAACCCACAGATAGCGCGAGCCGATTGTTTTTTTGAACGACGAACGTCCGGGCTTGAAGCAGGGAGGCGAGAGTTTGCGCCGTTAAAAGTTGTGTTGGCCGAACCGGGAGCCAGTCTATGAGAATTGTTTGCCCCAAGTGCGAGTTGAAGGGACAGGTTGACGTGATGCCCACGGGTGCGAAGACGCGCATCGCCTGCGTCCGCTGCGCAACCACTTTCGATGCCGTTTTCGCAGGCAGAGAGATTCAAGCCCTCTTGCCGCAGCCCGCCCATGCCGTGACGACGTTTGAAAGCGTGACGGGGGAAGTTCGCGTGTCGGAAGATGCCCTTGCGACGGATTTTGCGTTCACGCCGGAGACGCCGCAAGAGAATCAATTTGACGCTTCCCTACAGGTTGCTGCGCTGCCGCCCTCCGTGCCGGACGACTTTTCCGCCTCATCACCGGATTTGATGTCTGAGGAGGTCGAGACCGTCGAACCGGCTCAGGCTGCGCCGCAGAACATCTCTCAAGAACTCGCGCCGGAGAGTGTCGAGCCGCAAATTTATGAAACGGCGGATGCCGTGCGGGAAGCCCCCCTCGCGCTGGCGCAGTCGCTCAAAAACGGCGGCGCGGGGAAAGTCGCTCGCCTGCCCGCGGACGCATACGGTATGGGCGTGCGCCTGATGCGTGTCTCTCCCCTGTGGCTGCTGCTGACGGGACTCAGTTTCATCTCCTTCATCGTTTTCTGCAACTGGCTGATCAAGCCGACGGAAAGGCGGGGAGACGTTGCGAGCCTCGTCTCCACCGCCGGCAACCACGCGACCAATCAATCGACCAATCGCGTCGCCGTCCCCAATTCGACCGCGCAATCTCCGGTCAACAACCAGTTCAGCCGTCCCTCTAGCGACACGGGCGTCGCCTTCATCGAGACGGAGGCGAAAGAAATGACGCCGACGGCCGCCGCGCCGAAGGTGGAAACGGTCGCGGCGAAACCGGCACCGGAAGATAAAGCGGCGTCGCCGGCCGCTACGCCGGATCGAGCCGGCGCAGCGAAAGAAGGAAAGGTGACGATTCAGGTTGGCGCTTACAACGTGGCGACGGAGGCCGCCGGGCGGGTCGCCGCTTTGAAGTCGGCGGGGTTCGAGGCACGCAGCGTGGAAGTTGAGATTCCGAAGCGCGGCACCTGGTATCGAGTGCAGAGCGGGCGCTTCGTCAGCCGCGACGAGGCTGAACGCTACGGCAGACAGCTACGCGACCGCGGCGTCGTGTCCAGTTTCATCACGACCGACGTGCAAGAGTAACGATTTTTTGCGACGAGGCTGCAACGGGCAACAGACGACGATGTTCGCAACCAAGAACACAATCCCTTCGGTCAGCGGGTTGACGACCGCCGAAGCGACGCTCTTCTACTCGAAGACGGTCGAGCGATACGCGCGTTTCTTCGACCGCCCGGAGCAACGCCTGCGCTTTCTCAACAACACGCTCGCGCACCAGCTCGGCTGCAAGGAGAAACTGGACGCCGCGCTCGAAGGCAACTCGCTCGTCAAACGGCTCGGCCTCTCCGCACGAATCAAAAGCGCGGGTTTTTACGACCGCCTCTTAGACCTCTGGCTGCATCGCCACATCTGCCGCGAGTTGCAACACCTGCTGCCCAGCGCCTCGCAAGAGCGACGCAGCCTGTTGCAACGCAGCAAGGCCAGTTTCGCCACGCGGCTGCTGTTCCGCTGCTACGAGATGCGCCGTCTGTTGTACGGCGCGGCCGCCGTCGCGTGCGTCGTCGCGCTCGTGGGCTTTGGCTACACGGCCGTCTGGTCTGCCCGCCGCGCGAACTCTTACCTCGCGTCGCGTCGCCAGAGCGAACGCCGCCCCGTCAATTTCGCAAGCGGCCAGAACGTCGCCGCGGCCGAGTCGGGCGTCAAACACCTGCCCGATTATCGCGCGGAGAAAGTCTGGCTCGTGGAGCAACAGGGCAATTACGAGCGCTACAGCAACGGCGCGCGCATCCTGACGGACTACGAGACCGCGAATCACAGGCGCGGCTACGTCGTCCTGCCACGGCAGCAGGGGGCGTTCGTTAAAACGGGCAGCGTCGAACAGGGCGTCCGTCGCGATCCGGTCGGCATCGTCTATCACACTTCCGAGAGCGACATGCTGCCCTTCACCTCCGACAACAACGCTTCAATCGAAGTGCGCACGCGCGGCCTGCTCGAATACGTGAGGCGAAACAAATCTTACAACTACCTGATCGACCGTTTCGGGCAGGTTTACCGCGTCGTGCGCGATGAGGACGCGGCTCATCACGCGGGCAACTCCGTGTGGGCGGACGAAGAGGGCGTCTACGTCGGCCTCAACGAAAGCTTCCTCGGGGTCTGCTTCGAGACAAACAGCAAATCTGATTCGCTCGACGAACAGTTGACCGAAGCCCAACTCGTCGCGGGGCGGCTGCTCACGCAGGTCTTGCGCAGCCGCCACAACATCAGCGACGCCAACTCGGTAACTCACGGCCTCGTCTCCGTCAACCCGTCGAACATGCTCATCTGCTATCACCACGACTGGGCGCGCAACTTCCCCTTCGAAGCTTTCGGCCTGTCGGACAAGTACAGGGTCGCGCCCGCGAGCGTCAGCGAGTTCGGCTTCACCTACGACGAGGAGATCATGGAGAAGCTCGGCGGCGACGTGTGGGCGGGCGTGAAGGTCGCCGAAGAAGAGTTTCGCCGTCGCTCCGAAAAATTGAACGTCACGCCCGAAGAGATGCGCCGCCGGATGCGCGAGCGCTATCAGCAGGAGATGAACCTGACTTTGCGCCTCCGCACATCGCACCCGCCGGAGGCTGAAACGAGTCGTCAAACGGACGACTCCACATCAGCGTCGCGCCCGCACGCGCGGCAAACCTGAACGACCAAAGAAGTCGCTCAAAACACCAACACGTCGTTTTAAATCTGCGCCCGACCGTCCGCGACTTTCGCGGCGGAAACCACAAAGGATACGCCGAAGCGCGCCATCCCGATCACCAAAAGGAGAAACGAAAATGGAAGACCGGAATCAAGTCAACGCGAACAAGGCTGAAGCCACGAAGCAGGAAGTCACCAGCATCAAGACCGGCGCGGTCGGCCTCGACATCGGCACGAGCCGCATCGTGATGGCCGACGGCACGGCGCAGAAAGACACGCGCTCGCAGTTGAACGCCTTCGTCGCCGTCCCCAGTTCCGAGATGGCCGAGAACGTGCTCAAGCACAAGAACATGGTCTACGAGCGCAACTGCAAGAACCTCTATGTCTACGGCAACGACTCGAATTTCTTCGCCAGCTTCCTCAACGTCGACGCGCGCCGCCCGATGCGCGACGGCCTCCTGAACGCGCACGAGGAGATGAGCAATCACATCATGCAGCTCATCATCCAGCGCCTCGTGCCGCGCGGCCGGGGCAAGGAGATGCTCTATTTCAGCGTGCCCGGCAAGGGCGAGGGCGTCAACGGCAAACTGGTCTATCACGAGGCGATGCTCCGCAATTTCCTCCAGACGCTCGGCTACAACGCGCGCTCGATCAACGAAGGCCAGGCCGTCGTCTTCTCCGAATTGCAGGAGGAAAATTTCACGGGCATCGGCATCAGCTTCGGCGGCGGGATGTGCAACGTCTCCGTGTCGTTCATGTCCATGCCGATGATCACGTTCAGCATCCCGAAGGGCGGCGACTACATCGACCGCAACGTGACGGAAGTTCTCGGCGAAGCCAACACGACCAAAGTGCGGATCGAAAAAGAGGAAAGCCTCGACCTCTCGCGCCAGCCCAAGGGCGATCTCGACCGCGCGCTGCACATCTACTACGAAGACCTCATGCAGTCTTTGATCGAGCGGCTGCGCGCGGAGTTTCGCGCGTCGAGCCAACTGCCGAAGATTGACCGGCCAATGCCCATCGTGCTCGCGGGCGGCACGGCGAAACCGGCGGGCTTCCTCCAGAAGTTCGAGAGCATGCTGCGCGCCGGCGGCGAGTTTCCCATCGAAATCTCCGACGTGCGCATGGCGAAAGACCCGCTCACGGCGACGGCCAACGGCTGCTACATCGCCGCGCTGTCCGAAACAAAATAGGCGCTTCGGCGAGCGGCCGAAGAGATACACGCGAGCTTGCAGGCATGGGGTAAAGGGGTGTTCTCCTTTCCCCTTACCATATGGCCTGCTACCGTTACGGCCAGCGTGCGCGCACATGCTGGCCGTAACTTTTCAAATTGTTGATTCACGGATTCAAAGGCTCATTTCTTCAGCGATGCGCTGAAGAAATGAGCCTTTGAATCCGTGCTACTACTGCGCGCGGTGATATTCGATGATGAGCGCGAGCATCTCCCGTTGCTCGGCGGAGAGTCCGGTGAAGGTGAGGCCGAACCCGACTTTGTCGAGATGGTAAGAGACTTTGCCGCTGAGCGCGAACCAGCGTTCGCTCGGCAGCCAGCACCTGACGTAGACGACCTGATTCTCCGCCGCGCGAGCCGTGGTTTGAATGAAACATCCGTTGTGGCTGAGGCTGGTGATGTTTCCGTTGCGGGGGTTGTCTTCGCTCAATCCCCAGTTGCATGGCAGCGCGGTTTTGACGCGCTCCCCTTCCCTTCGATTATCCATATCCGTCCATCCGTGAGGTTTATGCTCATCAGTTCCGACTGCGCCCATTGAGGAGTTGAGCGCGGCGAAAGTTGTGAGGGTTTATCGAACTCATCCTGCCAACAATTCAATGAATCAATGAATCGATGAATCAATGACCCGTCGAATCAATCCTTGCTTCTCTCCTCTTCCCAGGTGACGAAGAAGAGGCGGTAGTGATCGGGGTCTTCGAGCGTGACGAAGCGACCGCCCCAGCCCTCGTCGCTCGGCGGGGCGAGAGCGAGTCCCTGTGCGCGCAGTTGCTCGTAATACTCGTCAACGTCCGTGACGCCGAAAAACAGGTGCACGCCGCGCCCGCGCCGCGCCATCGTCAGCAGTTGTTCGGCCAGCATGACGCGCAGCCGCCCCGCGCGCAGAGTCGCCATCGGCGGCTCGGACTCTTCCGTCAACGTCTGCAACTCGAAGCCCAGCCGCTCGCGGTAGAACTCCACGGAGTCCCGCAGGCTGTTGACTTCGAGGAACAGCAGATCGAGTCCGGTTAGTCTGTTCATACTTCAAATCACCGCGAGCAACACGTAGAGCACGTAGCCGCCGCCGGCCACGGCCAGCCAGAAGAGCGTCTCCTGCGCCCACGCGAGTCGTCGCGCCGGGTGCGCCGGCGCATAGCCCGCGCGCGCATAGGCGAGCGCGGCGTGCGCCATCCACACGCCGAAGAACAGCAGCGACAGCCCCAGCAGCGCGAGCGGCCACAGGAAGACGACGTAATGAAAGCGTACTAAAAAGACCAGCACCACGCCCGCGAACAGGCTCAGCATAGCGCCCGCCAGCCGCCCGCCGACGGCGTCGGCCTGAGACGCTTCGGAAGTCGAAGGGACGAAACCGTGAGCATCAGAGGTGCGGCGTCGCGTCGCATCGTCCGTGTGTCGCGCCGCACCGTCGGGGCGTCGCGTGGCGTCGTAAGCCTCGCGCGCGGCGTCGTCTCTGAGCACGCCCCACGCCTCATTGATCGCCTTCATCTCCTCTTCGTCGCCGCCCCGGTCGGGATGATGTTCGACGGCGAGACGTTTATAACGCCGCTCGATCTCGTCGTGCGAATCATCGCGGAACGCCCCGAGCACCGCGTAGTAATCGCGCCTCTCGTCAGCCTCGTCCATGCCTTCCCCATCGTCTCTCAATTGTGTCGGGTAACTAATACTAACCGCGCCGCGCGGCAGACACAAAGCGGAGAGGAAAGGGGAAAGGGTAAAGGTAGAGAGGAAACTCACGCCCGATTATTAACCTTTCCCCTTTCACCCTTACCTTTGCCCGTGGCTTTGTGTGTTAAGCTAACGAAACTTTAAAGATGGCGGGTACACTGTGATGGCTTTGCCTTTCGCGCCGGGCGACGATCTCATCTTCCAGCTTGAGAGCGGCTTCGGTCTGCTGCGCGTCCTCGCCGTGGAGGAGCGCGACGGCCAAATCATCTGGCATCTGCTCGCCTACGAGGATTTTTTCCCGGACGTGGAGACGGCCGAAGCCGCGCTCCTCGACGCCGCGCCGCTCGGCGTCCGCGCCGCGCACCTGCCGCTCACCGATTACGCCTTCAGCAAGACTCCGGCCGCGCGTCTCGGCAATCGCCCCGTCGCGGAAGACGAGTTGGCCGCCTATCGCGCGTGGAGCGCAAGCGGCGTCGGACAGCCCTTTGAACGCTCCGCGCTCCTCCTGCTCGGCTTGCGCTAGACGATGCGCCGCGAGAACATTAAGACGATGAATTTTCAATCACACGCTTCGCCGCCGCGCCCGTTGCGGCATCATGCTTTCAGGCACGGCTCATTCCAGCATCATTCTATCCGGCATGGCTTATTCCAGCATCGCCCGTTCGGGCATCGCCCGTTCCGGCTTCTCTGCTTCCAAGTCCTGCTGCTTCTCGCCGCCCTCTGTCCCGACGCCGCGCTCGCCGAACGCCGCGAGCGGCTTGTCGAAAACTGGCGTCCGCTTCATTACGATGTGACGCTCGCCTTCAACAGCGACCTCGGCGAACTGACGCGCGCCGAGACGAAGCTGGACGTGCTCGTCCTCCGCGACGGACTGACCGTCATCGATCTGGACTTCGGCGCGCTCGACATCGACGCCGTGAGCGTCGGCGAACGCCCGGCGCGCTACGAACGGCAGGGCGAACGACTCAACGTCTTTCTCCCGCGCCCCGCGCGTCGCGGCGAACGCCTGCGGCTGAGCGTCGTCTATCACGGGCGGCCGGCCGACGGTTTGATCCTGACGAACGACAAGGACGGACGCCCCTCGGCCACCGGCGACAACTGGCCGAACCGCGTGCATCACTGGATACCCTCGCTCGATCACCCGTCGGCGAAGGCCACCGTCACTTTCAACGTCACCGCCCCGGGGAACAACTCCGTCATTTCCAACGGGAGCCTGGATTCGCGCCGCGTCAACCCGGACGGCACGCTGACGTGGAGCTACACGGAAGGCTCGCCGATTCCGCCTTATTGCATGGTCATCTCGGTCGGCGTTTTTTCGAGCACGCTGCAGACCGTCAGGGTGCCGCCGCGCCCCGTGCCGCTTTCGTTCTATGTCCCGGCATCGGACAGCAAATTCAGAATGCAGGGCTTCGGTGTCGCCCTGCCGACTCTTGTCTTCTTCAACGACACGGTCGCGCCGTTTCCTTACGCGAAACTGGCGCACATCGTCGGCGCGACGCGCTTCGGCGGGATGGAAAATTCCGGTGCGATCATCTATTCGCGCACGCTCTTCGACCCGCGCGAGGGCGTGCCGCAGAGTTCGCGCTTCGGCGTCAGGCGCGGTCTCGTCGAACTCATCGCGCACGAGACGGCGCACCAGTGGTTCGGCGACGCCGTGACGCCCGCCACCTGGGCTGACCTCTGGCTGAGCGAGGGCTTCGCCACCTACTACGCCGGTCTCTTCGTCGAACATGCCGAAGGCCGCGAAGCCTTCCGCGAATACATGCGGCGCAAGGGCGAGGAATATCTCAAGTATGAACAGACGCGCCGCGCGCCCATCCACGACCGCGAGACCGAAGACCTGAACGCGCTCTTGAACGCGAACAACTACCAGAAAGGCGCCTGGGTTTTGCACATGCTCCGCGCCGAACTGGGCGACGCGGCCTTCTTTCGCGGCGTGCGCGCCTACTACCGCGCCCACCTCCACAAAAATGCGACGACCGAAGATTTACGCGTCGCGCTCGAACGCGCCTCCGGCCGTCGCCTCCACGAATTCTTCGCGCGCTGGGTTTACGCGAGCGGCCACCCGCGATATGAGGCTGCCACCGCTTGGAGTCCGGACAGGAGGAACCGTGGCGGCGTGTTGACGCTCACGCTCAGGCAGACGCACACCGATGATGCGATCTACCCGAACGCGCTCCCCGTCGAGATCGTCACACGCACGGGCACGCGCCGCATCAAGCTTACGCCGGCCGGGCGCGTCACGACCGCGCGCATTTATCTGAGCCGCAGACCCGAAGACGTGCGCTTCGATCCCGAGAATACGATCCTTAAAGAGTTGACCTTCCGGCCGTGGGTCATGCAGATTCGGGACGGCAAAGCATTGCAGCATCCAGGGGCGGTAGCAGCAAATTTTTAACCCCGGAGATGCGGCACTTCACAGGTGCGTGGCAAGTTCGACGTAATTGCAGATGAGCGAGCGCCACGCCTTGTCAGCGGCGGCATCTATTGAAAGCCCCGTCAGGGGCGTCATAGTTGTAGCCCACGGCGCGAGATGTGGGAACAGACAAGCGGGACAGGGACAAGCCCCGTCAGGGGCGACAGAGATTCAACCTTGAACTTCTGTCGCCCCTAACGGGGCTTGCAACAGATTATTCACCATGTGACCCACGGCTCACGCCGTGGGCTACATTCTTTCGCCCCTGACGGGGCTGAGACCGTGACGAGCCTCTTGCCATATCGAACTTACGTTACCCATTGCCGCCTCTCGCGCGACTCTCGGCTATCCATTGCTCCCTCTTCGCGCGGCTCTCAACTATCCATTGCCGCCGCTTCGCGCGCCTCTTAGCTATCCACTGCCGCCGCTTCGCGTGGCTCTCAGCTATCCATTGCCGCCTCGCGTGGCTCTCGGCTATCCATTGCCGCCTCGCGCCGCTCTCGGCTATCTATTGTCGCCGCTTCGTGTGGCTCAGGCTCATTCTTCGCGCTCACACCTTGCCGAAGCGCAGGAGGTATTCGGTGGAATAGAGGAAGCCCCTGACCATCGTGCGGAAGTCGTTCGGGTTGGCGTTCAGATAGTTGAGCCAGTTCCGGTAGCCCTCCGCATCGGGGTCGCGGCGGAGGTAGCCGAAATATTGCATCGCCACGAACGCCTCGTTGAACTCTTTCGCATACACGCCGGGGTCTTCGACGACGGCGCGCAAAATTTCCGCGCGCGTTCTTCTCCCCGCGCGTAGATCGTCGATGAGCGCCGCGCGGTTGATCGTCGTCACCCCTCCGCTGAAAAGCAGACGGTCGACGTACTCGGCGTGGGTCAGCGTGTCCGGGTAGCGCGTTTTGAACTCCGTGCGCGCGAGCCATTCGTTAGCGAAGGCGTCGCGTTTGGCGAAGACTTCGGCGGGGGTCGCGCCCGTCACGCTCGCCATGTCGGGCACGATCTCGTCGTAGCGCGGAATGCGTCCGAGAGAGATTTTGTAGAAGAGATAGACGAAATAGCCCTTCAACTGAAACTCCTGCGAGCGGAAGAAGGACGAAGAGACCGTCACGCGGTCGCACGCGGGGTTCTGGTTCACGTCGGAACAGTTGCGCAGGACGCGCAGCCACGCTTCGCGTCCGTCGGCGTCGGGTTCGCGCGAGAGGAAATCGAGATACTGCTGGCGGACGAAGAAATCCGTGTTGAAACTGTCGTAAATCGGATTGGGAGCGTTGGCGTCGTCGTTATCGACGATGGCGAGGGTCGCCGTATTCTGCGTGCCGAGCGTCGTCCCGGCGGGGTTGCGCAATTCGAGTTGGAGCGTCTCGGTTGGTTCGTCGTGGCCGTCATCGATCAGCGGGACTGTGAAAATCTTCTGACTCTCGCCCGGCGCGAACGTGAGCGTGCCGGCCACGGTAGCGTAATCGCAGCGGGCGTAGGCCGCGCCCTGCGGGTAAGGAGTATTGTCGGGGCGACGGACGGTCGGGTCGCAGGGCACGGCCGCCGGGTCGTCAACCGTGCGATATTCCACGGTGGCCGTGCCCGAGGCGTCGCCGCCGCGAATCACGCTGACGGCGACGCTCGCGTTGCTCTCCGTCACCTGAATCGTCGTCTCGCTGAACCCGACCATGCTCGGCCTAGCGAAGATTTCGTAGACCGCGCCGTCCGAGAGCGAGACGACGTAGAGGTTGCCGTCGGGCGCGGTCTGGATGTCGGTGGTGACGCCGAAGTCGCGGCCGAAGAGGAGGCTTTCGCTTTCGGCAAGGTCGAACTTATCGGCGTTGTCGGCCACGAGGTCTGACAAACGCGCATCCGTGAAGGAGAGTTTGCGCCGGTCGGCGGCGAGCTTGAAGCGGAAGAGATAGCCGCCCGCGAGCGTGGGGCGCGACGCGCCGACGATGAGCGCGCCCGCGTTTGCCGCGCCGAGCGTGCGCCCGCGTATGAAGCCGAGCGACGACGGCGCGACCGCATACTTCCAGCTAAATTCCGGCTCGGTGTAGACCGCGCCCGGCAGTTGGAAGAGGCGCGCGAGGGCTTCGGCGGGCGTGTCGGCGATGCGTTCGGGCGGCCAGCGAAGTTGTTGCAGACCGCCGCCGCGGCTCGTTTCAATCGCTTTGAACTCGGCGACGCGCGCGGAAGGCCCCATCAGTTGAATCCAGCCGCCGTTGAAGGCGGGCACGACGCGGTTGATCTCGTCGAAGCTGTCGTCGCCGTTCTCCTGCGTCCAGAGTTGGCCGGAGGCCGGGTCGAAGGCCATGCCGAAGCTGTTGCGGATGCCGTAGGCGAAAATCTTTTTGACGTTGGCGGCGGCCTCGCCCGTGAGGTTTGTTTGGGCGTTGAAGAAGGGGTTGTCGGCGGGCGTCGTGCCGTCGTCGTTGAGGCGCAGGATGACGCCGGAGAGGTGCGCGTCGTCGGGTTCGGGGCCTCCGAATTGATCGTCCGAGCCTTTCATGCCTTCCGGGTTGTGCCCGTTGAGCAGATTCTGCAACTGGCCGCGCCGCCCGGTGTCGCCCATGATGATGTAGAGTTTGCCGTCGGGGCCGAAGCGGATGATGCCGCCGTTGTGGTTGCCGCGCGAGGGCTGCGCCGCGTCCTGTTGCAGGGCGCGCAGGCGGACGAGGTTTCGTTCGTGCGTGAGCGTCGAGCCGTTCCAGAGAAAACTGTCGACGCGGTTGCCGAGTAGAGGCACTTCGTCAGTGTTCGACGTGTCCGCGCCCGTGCTGCTCTCAGTCCAGAAGAGATAGACGCGCGGGTTCGCGGGAAAATTCGGATGCAGCGCGATGCCGAGCAGGCCGCGCTCGGACGCGCTGTTGACGGCGAGGTCGAGCACGGTGCCGGGCACCCCTCCGAAGCGATGGCGAATCACTTTTCCGGTCGCCCGCTCCAGGACGAAGAAGTCGCCGCTGCCGAGCAGGGCGAGACCCGTCGGCTGATTCAGGCCGCCGACCAACTTACGCACGCTCAAGCCCGCGTCGAGCATGGAGGGGCCGGTGACGAGCGTGGCCGTCGCCGTGCGCTGTAAGCTCCCGCTCGCGCCGTTGACGTTGAGCGTGAAGTTGCCGAGCGGCGCGGAGACGCCGGTGTTGACGGTCAGGGTCGAAGAGCGTGCGCTCGCGTCAGTGATCTCGATGGAGACGGGGTTGAACGAAGCCTCGACACCGGCGGGCAGCCCCGCGAGAGTGAGATTGATTGTGCCCTTGAAGTTGTTGGCGGGCGTGACGGTGACGGTATATGCGCCGCTCGCGCCGGGCGGGATCGTCCGCGTCGCGGGCGTCACGTTGAGGCTGAAGTCGCCGGCGCTGGCCGCGGGCGCGACGGTGGCGAAGGTGAAGTAGATTTGATCGCCGTCGGAGTTGCCGTTGCCGTTAGCGTGATTGCCGGCGGCGTAGAAGGTGACGGGGCCGACGTCTTCGGCCGGCGCCGTCCAGTTGAACGACCACGTCGCGCCGCCCGTCCGGTTGTCGAAAGTGCCGGCCGAGGTGTGTTCGATGTACTGGCGCGAGGGAAAGGGGCCTTGATTGTTGAGCACCTGCGTCAGGCCGTCGCCGGACGCGGAGAGCGTGCCCGCTTTGAGGTTCGTGTCGTCGAGCGCGGTGAGTTGGAAGCCCCAGCGGCGGCGCGTCTGGTCTGCGTTGGTGTGGACGACGGAGATTTGATAAGTGCGGCCGGGGACGTAATTCGGCGGCAGGTTGATGCTGATGCCGCCCGTGCCGGAGCTGTCCGGGAGATGGCATTCGCGGCAGGCATCGGGTTCCTCGCCCGGAGCGCGCGTGTAACCGGCGGGCGGCCCGGCGGAGAAGGCGTGGACGGTGCGATTCGTGAAGTTATTAGTGACGAGCAGTGCCGCGCCCGCGGCGACGAAGAGGATGACGACGGCGAGTTTGAGTTGATAAATCTTTCGCATGATTCGTGTGCCGCATCCTCATGCCATGAAGCCGAGATTCGCCGACGGGAAACGCCCGATGAACGGGAAGACGAGGGGGATGTCGCTCGCCGAGAGGCCGTACCAGGAGGCGAGCGTGGCGGCGTATTGCTCGACGGAGGTTGTAGGTATCCAACGCCCGCGCGTGTCCGTGTCGTCGGGGCCGCCGAGGACGAGCGTGGGGAAGCGGCCGTAGAAGTCGCCGCCGCGCACCGCGCCGCCCAAGATGAAGTGGTGGTTGCCCCAGCCGTGATCCGAGCCGACCGCGCCGCCCGCGCCCGCCGGTTGCAGCGTGCGCCCGAAGTCGGAGAGCGTAAACGAGGTGACGTTGTTCTGGACGCCGAGTTCAACCGTCGCGTCGTAGAAAGCCTTCATCGCCTGGCTGACCTGCGTCAGCAAGTTGGCGTGTACGCCCGTGGACGTGCCCTGCCCGCTGTGGGTGTCGAAGCTGCCGCCGACCTGGCAGAAGAAGATTTGGCGTTTGATGCCGAGCGTGTTGCGCAGGGAGATGATCTTGGCGACCTGCAACAACTGCGCGCCGATGGTCGTCAGGCCGGTTGTGTTATTGGTTGACGACGGGAAGATGGTGTTGATGGTCGGGTTCGTGTTCAGGGCAAGGCTGGTTTGAATCGCCTGCTCGGTGACATCGCGCGAAGCCCTGACGAGCGTCGCGTCGAGGTCTGCGCCGCGCAGGGCATCGAAGGCGGCGCGACGGGCGTTCGTCTGCGCGGCGGTGTAGCCGCTCGCGCCCGGCGCGTTGTTGAGCGGCAGCACTGTGGCGAGCGACGGCGACGTGCGCGCGTCGGGAATGCCAAGCGGGCGCGTCATCGCGCCGGTCGCAAAGAGCGCAGTGCCCGCGATGGAGACGATCTGCGGGAACGTCGCGCCGCCGTTGAGTGGCGCGGCGCGGTCGGCCGTGCGCCCGCCCCAGCCCGTCGCGCTGGCGTCGTTCGAGACGGAGGTGTGCCACTGCGCGATCTGGTCTGAATGGGAAAAGAGCTGCGCGGGGCGTTTGCCGCTGCCGCTGCGATAGGTGTCGCGCGTCAGAGGTTCGACGAGCGTCCCGACGTTCGAGACGACCGCGAGTTGCCGGTTGTCGAACAGCGCCTTCAACTCCGGCATGGCCGGGTGAAAGCCGTATGCGCCGCCGCTCGTGGGATTAACCGGCAGCAGGCCGCCGGCCGCGCCGGGCGCGGGCAGCGCGAGACCGGCCGAGGCGCGCGCGGCCGTGTATTCGCCGAAGCGCGTGGCATCGACGGGCACGATGGTGTTGTTGCCGTCGTTGCCGCCGCTCAGGAAGATGCAGACGAGCGCCCTGTAGTCGGTCGCCGCCGAAGAACCGCCCTGCGTGAAGGCGTGGACGAGGCCGAAGTCTTCGATGCCCGACATGAAGGCCGCGCCGCCGACGAGCGCGCAGCCCGTGCGCCGTAAGAAATCTCTGCGTGTTGATGCCATGACGTTTCCCTGTTGTGAGCAGTAAGCAGTAAGCGGTCAGCAATGAGCAGTAAGCAGTAAGCGGTGAGCAGTAGGAAACAGTCTTAACTGCTTACCGCTTACTGCTCACGGCTCACTTTTTCATCTCTGCACGTGATACTGTTGCGAAGTTGCGATCAAATAAGCGGCCGCCTGCACACGTTTGCGCGCGAAGTTGGCATCCGTCTGGGGGATGCTGTTGACGGCGTTGGCGACGGCGGCGCGCGCCGTGGCGGAGAGGGTGTTGTGCATGAGAAGCGCGTCGAGCGCGTCTATGAGTTGCGCCGGATTGGCGGCGAGCGCGTCGAACGCGGCGAAGTTGAGTTGCGTGCCCGTCGGGTTGTTCGCCCCGGCGGTGATGCCCGTGTAGAGCAACTGGTTGACGGTGTTCGCGCGGCGCAAGGCTGTGGAGGTTGACAGAATCTCGAAGGCGGGGCCGACAAGCCCCGTGCCGGGCACTTCGTAACCGGGCGAGTAGTAGCTGAAGACGGTCGCGGGCAGGAAGAGCGGCTGGTCGAGATTGGCGGGCAGGTCGCCGCCGGATGAGCGCAGGGCGAGCACGCCGTCGCTCGTCGCGTTGAAGGCGCGCAGGAGGTTCGTCAGGAGTTGCACCGGCTCGCGCAGTTTGCCGTACTTCGGATCGGTCTTGACGTCGCCGCGCGCTTCCGGGTCGAGCAGCACGGCGCGGACGACCGCGCGCAACTCGCCGCGCGCGTTTTGACAACTATCCGGGTAGAGCGCGTCGCAGTCGTTGTTGAAGACGCGGGCGACGCGCTCGACGTAGGCCGGGCTGGGGTTGCTCGTGACGAGGTGCTGGATCAGTTGCTTCGAGATGAAGGGCGCGGTGTTCGGGTGGTTGAAGATGTTGTCGAGCGCGGCGTTCAGGTCGGCCGCCGAGGTTTGATTGGGCGGCAGATTCAAGCCATTCAGGAGTTGCTTGGCGGCCGTGTCGTGGTTCTGCTCGCGCGAGATCATCGGGTCTTGATAATTGAAGACGTTGACGGGCGCGCCGTTGATCGTGATCTGCTTGTTGGCCGCCAGGTTCCAGCCGGTGAAGACGCGCGCGAAATTATTGATCGTGTCCTGCGTGTAGGTGGGGATGCGTCGCCCCTGCGCGTCGAGTTTGGGCGTGCCGTCGAGATTGAGTTCGTCCGTGCCGATGGAGAAGAGTTGGAGTATCTCGCGCGCGTAGTTTTCGTTCGGGTTCGTCCGCACGTTGCCGCGCATGTTCAGGTATTCGCCCATCGAGGGGTTGAGCGTGATCTCCTGCAGGATGTTGCGGAAGTTGCCGAAGGCGTTGCGGTCGAGGATTTGCAGGTAGTAGGCCATCCACGCCGGGAAATTGATTTCGCGGCCGGAGACGACGAAAATTTGATGCAGCGCGAAGGCGACGCGCTGGCGCAATTGATCCGACTGGGCGCCGCCGTCGAGCGCGTTCTGGAAGAACTTAACTTGCAGCGGGTACATGGAGTAGTTGTCGCGCAGGCAGTTGGCCTGCGTCGCGCCGCTCGGACACCCGAGGGCGGTGTCGGTCGGGTAGAGCGGCAAATTCGGATAACTCGACATGGGTGCATTGAACTGTTCGTTCAGGTAGGCGCGGAAACCCATCCCCCGCACGCGCGCGACTTCCGCGTTCGTCGCGCCCCACGTTGATTGTTCGAGAAAACGAACGGTATCGGCGCTCGTCGATGTCACCGCGCCGTACTGGTTGGGCGTCGGCGTCGGCGTGGGCGCGGGCGGCGTGGCGGGCGCGGGCGCAGGCGTCGCGCCGGGGTCGTCCGGCAGGCCTCCGCCCGCGTGGCCGACGCTGATGCGCGCGCGATTGCTCGCCACGCCGTGCAGGTTGATCCGCACGAGCAGGTCGCCCACATCGCCCAACTCTTCGCCGAGCCGCACGACGACCTGTCGCACCGCCCCGAAACCGGGGACGCTCGCGACGTGCTCAACCGTCAGCGTGTACCTGCGCCCCGCGCCGTCCTCTGCGTCGGCGGTCAGGGCGTTCGCGCCCTCGCCCGCGAGCAGGTCGAGGTTGAGCACGAAGAACATGACGCGCGTGCGCCTGTCCGCAGACACCGTAAAGCCGGGCGTGTTGAGCGGGAACGGGTCGCGCATTTTCGTCACGGCGTCAACGGCGATGGCGCGCGTGCTTGTCGCCTCGGTCAAAATCACGGGGGCGGCGGAAGCGGAACACAGCGCGCCCGTCGCGCACACCAGCGCGCACACGAGCGCGAGCCGTAAGAATGACACGCGAAAGCGGTAGGGGATAGTTTCAGTCATAGAGACAACCATTAACGGGTCAATGGTGAGGCGGCCAATTTGAATCTGGACAAACGGTGAGGCGACTATTGCGGACTTTTCCGACCGGACAATTAACTATATATCACATCCGGCCGAAGCAAATATACTTTATTGCGCGTGGCGGGTTGCGGATGAAAGCAGGCCGTATTGTCTTTTCGCTCCGCGATCCGCATCCCGGCAATGGAAGTTGTCGCATTAAACAGGAAGAAGTCACATTGAAAAACGCCCGGCGGAAGAAGCGCGCGCGTGCGAGGGCGGCGATTCTCCGTCGAGCGTTAGACGAATGGGTCTTCGGAAAAAGTCTTAGGATTCTTTCTGCCGCAGCGATTCGTCCACGGTCTCCTCATCGCCCTCAGCCGTGCCGGGCGTGCGCCCCGGATCGCCCGACTGTTTCTCGGCCGCGCCCGATTGCGCGCCGCCCCCGCCGCCGCTGCTGTGCCCGCCCGTCTCGTTATCGCCTCTGTTTTCGTCGGTCATAGCTCTCCCCTCCTGCTGCTACGGTTTGAGGACAATCTTGATGCAGTTGTCCTGTTTATTTTTGAAGATGTGATAACCCTCGGGCGCGTCTTCGAGTCGCATGCGGTGCGTGATGACGAACGAGGGGTCGATCTGGCCGTCCTCGATCAACTGTAGGAGCGGGCGCAGGTACTTCTGTACGTGCGTCTGCCCCATCTTGAAGGTCAAGCCCTTCTGGAAGGCCGCGCCGAAGGGTATCTTGTCGAGAAAGCCGCCGTAGACGCCGGGGATGGAGACCGTCCCGCCCTTGCGGCAGGAATGGATCGCCTGGCGCAGCGCGTGCGGCCGGTCGGTCGCGAGGAACGCGGCCGCCTTCGCCTTGTCCAGGTAGGCGTCGAAGGAGCCGCCGCCGTGCGCCTCCATCCCGACGGCGTCGATGCAGGCATCGGGGCCGCGCCCGCCGGTCATCTCCTTCAACTTGTCGAAGATGTATTCGTCGTCGAAGTCGAGCGTTTCGGCGCGGCCTTCGGTGCGCGCCATCTCGATGCGTTCGGGCACACGGTCGATGGCGATGACGCGTTCCGCCCCCAACAGGTATGCGCTCTTGATGGCGAACTGCCCCACGGGGCCGCAGCCCCAGACGGCGACCGTGTCGCCCGGCCGGATTTGACAGTTCTCGGCCGCCATGTAGCCGGTCGGGAAGATGTCCGTGAGAAAGAGCACCTGCTCGTCTTCGAGGTGTTCGGGAATCTTGACAGGCCCCACGTCGGCGAAGGGCACGCGCACGTACTCGGCCTGTCCGCCCGCGTAGCCGCCCGTCATGTGCGAATAACCGAAGAGGCCGGCGGTGGTGAAGCCGTAAAGTTTTTCGGGGATGGCGGCGTTCGGGTTCGTGTTGTCGCAGAGCGACCAGAGTTCGCGTTGACAGTAGAAACAGTTGCCGCAGGAGATCGTGAACGGCACGGCGACGCGGTCGCCAACCGCCAGATTTTTAACCGCGCCGCCCACCTCGACCACCTCGCCCATGAACTCGTGGCCGAGAATGTCGCCGCGCTCCATCGTCGGGATGTAGCCGTCGAGCAGGTGCAAATCCGAGCCGCAGATCGCCGTGCGCGTGACACGGATGACGGCGTCGCGCGGGTTGAGAATTTTCGGTTCGGGCACGTCCTCGATCCGCACGTCGTTTTTACCGAACCAGCACAGAGCCTTCACTCGCCATCCTCCTTTGAAGGAAACGGGAAAAGGTAAAAGGGGTAAGGGGGAAAGGTGAAAACAAGCAGCCGCTTCTTTAACCTTTTCCCTTTACCCCTTCCCCTTTCCCCTTGCGTCTTTACGCTTTCACGCCGCGCCCGAAGTCTGACCCGTGACGGTCGCCGTCTCGCCCGTCTCCATCAGTTGCTTGAAGCGGCGCAGGTCTTCTTCGATCTGCTGCTCCGGCGCTTCGCCGAACAGTTTCGCCACCCACGCGCCGAGGACGCCCGCCGGCGGGTCGTATTTCAAGACGACGCGCACCACCGTGCCACGCCCTTCCGGCGCGGGCGTGAAGTGAACCGAACCGGCGTTGGCGACCTGCGACCCTTCGAGCGAACGCCAGGCGATCATCTCGCCCTCTTTCAAATTGTAGCTCTCCGCGTCCCACTCGACGCTCGTGCCCGCAGGCCCTTTCGCCACCCAGTGCGAGCGCCCGTCGCCCGTGATGCGCACCTCCTCCAGGTGGTTCATGAAGCGCGGCAAATTCTCGAAGTTGAGCCAGAAGTTATACAACTCCCCCGGCGACTTGTTGATCGTCACGCTCTTTTCGACCTTCACGCCGCGCCCTCCCTCGACGCTCACGAACGGGTTGTCGCCCTCGTTCTTCGCCGTGTTCAAGCCCGCCGCGTCGTAGGCGTAGCAATGGCCGGTCGTCCCCCTGTGGACGAGGCTCGCGCCAAGCAAGGCCAGCGCGATGCCGCCGTAGGTTCCGCGCGTCAGGCCGTAAATGGCGAGCGCGCCACCGCCTATGGCCGACGCCCAGCGTTCGATTTCGCCCACGTTCACATCGCGCGCGTATCCTTGCGGCGCGTCGCCCCTGTCAATCTGCTCCTGAGTCAATGCTGTCTCACTTGTCGCCATCTTCTTAATCTCCTTTTGCGTCCCACATAGTTTTCGGACACGGCGCACGCCCCGCGCGCGTCGCCTCTGTCCGAAAACGGCTCATGTTAATCGTGTTCTCAGATACTAACTCAAAAACCGTGCCGACCGGAGACCGCCGGCCGGCACAATCTTGAACTTCGGCGAACGCGACCGCCGCGCGCCGCTGCTCCGTTTCCCCGCGCGCTCAGAAGCCAGCCTACCGCGCGCCGCCTATCATACTTTTCATACTTCGGCCTAGCCCGCGCGCTCCCGCAGGCCGCAGCCGGCCGCCATGCTCAAGGCCGCGCCCTCCTCCTCCCGCGTCTCCCGTTCGTTCAGGTAACGCGCCAGCGCGTCTTCGAGCGTGGGAAGCAACTGCGCGCGCTCGCTCGCCAGCGCGACGTAGGCGGGGCGGGGCGCGGCGAACTTCATGGAGGCCGCAGGGCGCGCTTCGACGAGGCTCGCGTCGAGTCCGGCGCGCTCTGCGGACAGGCGAGCCAGTTCCGCCCAGCTCGTCGCGCCCTCGTTGGCGAGATGCCAGAGACCGCGCTCGCCGTCGATCAAGAGATCGAGGCTCGCGTTGACGAGATCGGGAACGTAAGTCGGCGAGACGATTAAATCGTCCGCCGCGACGAACGTGCGCCCCTCGCTCAGCATCCGCAGCGCGAGCGTGATGAAATTGTGCTCGTCCCACGGGCCGAAGAATGCGCTCGTGCGGATGATGAGTGCCGACGGCAGCAACTCCGACACGCGCCGCTCGGCCTCGGCCTTGCTTCGCCCGTACACGTTCAGCGGCGATACCTCGTCGCTCTCGACGTAGGCGGTTCTCTTCTTCCCGTCGAACACCAGATCGGATGAAAACGTGAGCAGCGCCGTGCCGCGCCGCGCGCACTCGGCGGCCAGCGTGGCCGCGCCCTCGGCGTTCTCGCGCAGACATTGTTCAGGCTCGCGCTCGGCGTCGTCCACGCGCACGTAACCGGCCGTGTTGACCACCGCCCACGGCTCATACTCGGCGAGCGCGCGTTCGACCGAACGGGCGTCCGCGATGTCCATCTCCGCGCGCGTCAGCAGGCGATAGGGGATGCCCCGCACATCGCACAGGCGCGCGAAGGCGCGACCGAGCGTGCCCGTCGCGCCGTTGATGACGAGCGGGCGCGTCTCTCCGTGTCTCATGTCGAGTCCTCGTTTCGTTCTCGTTTTCGCAGCGGGCTGGCGGCGCACGGGCGGATACAGCAGGCGATCCAGCCGACGCCACCAGCCGGGCGCATTGAGCGTGGGGTGTTCGTGCTCGCCCTGCGCGGCCAGTTCGCGCAACATGCGCGCGAGCGCGGTCGGTCGCGGGCGTCCGCCCCGCACGTCGAAAATGCCCGGCTCGTACTTGCCCTCGAAGCGCGTCAGCAAGCTGCACCAGTCGAACGCGCCGAGCAGCGACCAGGCCGTCACCGCGCGCAAATCTACGCCGTCCGCGCGCCGTAGCGAGCGCGCCGCGTCCCACACCTCTTTGAACCAGCGCAGTTGCTCCTCGCGCGTGCAGCCGAGATGCACTTCCGTCACCGCGAGCGGAATCTCGTAACGCTCCCACGCTTCACGCAGCAACACGCGCGGCCCCGCCGTGCCCTCGGCGCACACGCGCACCGCTTCCACATCCACGTAACGATGCCGCCCGTTGCCGCCGACCCCTCGATCCGGGTAGCGTTCGACGCGCTCGTCCAGAAAACGCTCGCTTGTCAGGTAGTGATTGATGCCGATCAGGTCGGGCGGGCAGGGGTGCGCGTTGAACCATTCGAGTTCCGCTTCACCGATGCCGCACACGCGCGTGAAGTAATCCCACAGCGTGTGTGCGCGCGTGATGCGCCCGCACAACAGATCGAGGCTCGCCCAGCGACGCTCGTTCTCAAACTCCGCCTGGTAGCGAAGCGCGCGCGTGCTGAAAGTCTTGCCGAGGTCTTCGGTCTGGACGAGCTGCGCGCGCGGGTTGACCTCGCGTATGGCGCGCATCGCTTCGGCCGTGGCGCGACACTGGCCGACGAGAGCGCGCGCGAACGTCGCGTTGTCGCGCCCGTGCGGATACCAGTGGCCGTAGAGGCCGCTGAAACGCGCGGTGGTGAGCGGCTCGTTGACGGGCGTGTAGGCATCCACCCACGGGTAACGCTCGGCGACCGCGCGCGCGTATTCCGCCAGTTGAGTTGGGAAATCGGGAGCGACGAGGCTCGTGTGGCGGGGGCCGCTGCCGTGGTGCAGGAGGCCGACGATGGGACGGATGCCGAGTTCGCAGAGGCGCGCGAGGCGTGCGTCAGGCCACGTCCAATCGGCGTGTTCGAGGCCGTCGGGCGCGGTGCGCTCCCAGAGAATCGGATAGCGCAGGGCGCTGACGCCGAGCGTGGCGAACAGATCGAGGTCTTCGATACGATCCGCGTGTCCGTTGCGCTCAAGCTGGTCGTAAAATTCGTCTCCGACCCGGTTGACGGTACACTCCACGCCCGCCCACAGCTCAAGCGCCGAGGTGGGAGGAAATTCTCCTCGGCTCATCCTGTCACCCCTTGTCTCTAAAGTGTCCGAGACTTCGACACAGGCGTTTACGACTGCGAGACACCGTTTTGGTCGCGCTCGCCTGTGATCTTTTTGTAGGTCGTGAGCGCCTGCGCGACGACTTGATCCATGTTGTAATACTTGTAAGTCGCCAGGCGGCCGACGAAGTGGACGCCCGGCGTCTCGTCGGCGAGAGTTTTATACTTCGCGTAAAGCTCCGCGTTTTCGGGGCGCGGCACCGGATAGTAAGGGTCGCCCTCGGCGCGCGGGTACTCGTAAACGATGCTCGTCTTGCTGTGTTCCTGCCCCGTCAGATATTTGAACTCGGTGATGCGCGTGTAGAGATTGTCGTTCGGATAGTTCACCACCGGCGCGCTCTGGTAAACCTCCGTGTCCTTCGTCTCGTGCTTGAATTCCAGCGAGCGATAGGGGAGCTTGCCGTGGCGGAAGTCGAAAAACTCGTCGACCGGCCCCGTGTAGATCATCTCTTTGTAGGGAATGATGCGCTCGATGTCGCGGTAATCCGTATTGAGCATGATCTTGATGTTCGGGTGATCGAGCATGCGCTCGAACATGCGCGTGTAGCCGTGCAGGGGCATCGCCTGGTAGGAGTCCGCGAAGTAGCGGTCGTCGCGGTTGGTTCTGATCGGCACGCGCGCCGTTACCGACGCATCCAGCTCCGAAGGATCGAGTCCCCATTGCTTGCGCGTGTAGTTGCGGAAAAATTTCTCGTACAACTCGCGCCCGACGCGGTTGACCACCACGTCCTCGCTGGTGCGAATCTGCTCGCGCTTCTCCGCCACCGAGTCGAGAAATTCTTCGACCTGAAACGAGGTCAGGTTCAATCCGTAATACTGGTTGATTGTGTCGAGGTTGATCGGGATCGGGAGCAGCCGCCCGTCCACGCTCGCCAGCACGCGATGCTCATACTGTCGCCACTCCGTGAACTGCGACAAATATTCGAAGACCTCGCGCGAGTTGGTGTGAAAGATGTGCGGCCCGTACTTGTGGACGAGCACGCCCGCGTCGTTGTAGTGATCGTAGGCGTTGCCGGCGATGTGCGGCCGGCGGTCGCAGACGAGTACACGCTTGCCGGCAACGCGTGCCAGCCGCTCGGCCAGCACGCTCCCGGCGTAGCCCGCCCCGACAATCAAATAATCGAACATTCCTGCTTCTCTCATTCCTGTGTTGCTCAGTCGGCCGCCGTGGCGCTGCTGCTGCCGCCGGCCGTCGCCGCGCGCGCCGTTACGCTCGGCTGCTTCGTCGTCGCCGCCGCAGGTTTCGCCTGCTGCGCCGAGGCCGCGATGGTGGCGCGGCGCGAGGCGGCGACTTCGCCGATCAACTCGGCCATCTCGCCCCACGTGCGATCCCACGAAATCTTCGCCAGAAACTCATCGACGCGCGCGAGCCACGCCGCGTCGTCCACGCGCTCGTCCATCCCGATCTCGGCGGCGGCTTTCACAAACTCCGCCGCGTCGTCCGCGATGCGCACGAGTCCCAGTTTGCCGTAAGGCCGTACCACGTCGCGGATCGAAGTGGAGACGACGGGGCGTCCGGCGGCCAGGTATTCCGGCGTCTTCGTCGGGCTGATGAAGCGCGTGGAATCATTGCGCGCGAACAGCAGCGCGGCCACGTCCCAGCCGGCGAGATAGGCGGGCAGTTCTTTGTAAGACTTGCTGCCGAGATAATGAATGTTGGCGCGGCGCGGCAAGTCTTCCTCGTTGATCTTCACGACCGGCCCGATGATGACGAAGTTCCAATCGGGGCGCGCTTCGGAAATACCGTCCAGCAATTCGATGTCGAAACGCTCGTCCACCACGCCGAAGAAGCCCATGCGCGGGTGCGGGATGCCGGCCTGATCCGCCGGGTCTTCCATGACCTGGCGCGCCTGCGCGAAGTGCGCGCGCTCGATGCTCGACGGAAAGGCGTAGACGTTCGCGTGCTGATCGCGCTTGGCCTCGTAGAGACTCTGCCCGCCCGTGAAGACGAGGTCGGCGCGGCGGAACAATTCGGCCTCGCGGTCGCGCAAAGAGCGCGGCGCGTTTTTGAAAGCCGAGAGTTCGTCCATGCAATCGTAGACGGTCGCGAGCGGTTTCAAATGGCGCGTCCAGCCAATCGCCATCGGCGTGTAATACCAGAGCACGTAATCGCGTATCTGATGCTCGGCGAACAGTCGATCAATCATCGCCTGCTGAATCGCTTCCACCGCCACTTCGTTCGACAACCCTTCGGGCAGGTGCGGCACAACCACGTACACGCCGTCTTCGCGCTGAGAGATGTCGAGACGCGAAGGCCCCTGCACGAAGATCGGTTCTTCGACGAAGAAGACCCTGCGCTGCTTCGCGCAACGACTCAACAGGTGCTGCGGTCTCTGATACACGAAGTCCCAGCGCAGGTGCGAGAGGCACACCAGGTCGGCCTCGAAATTCTGCATCTGTTGCGCGGCCGCGTTCGGCTGCGCGGCGCGTGTCTGCTGCGTCGTCGTGCGTGTCTGCAAAGAGATAACATTGCCGACTTCATCTTTAACGTGGCGTCCCGTGATCTTTTGCGTCGAAGTCTCGCCCGCGAGTTCCAGGGGAAGATATTTTTTTTGATTGCGACTCATAATTCTCTCGTAACCTCTTTCAGAAAAATGGCACACGACAAAACTCAAGACTTTCGCCTTCCGGTTTGCCGAAACATGCTCGACTCCGTTGGAGTAACCGAACAACCTTGTAGTGGAAACTTAGCCTTAGCAGTTCCTACCGAGCGTAGTGACTTTTTAAAGCAAGCACCATGCCCTTAGCGCAATGGGGGTTTGTGGGCGGGTCAATGCCAACGCACTGAGCCTCTAATTACGGGGGAAAATGAATTTACGAGAAATTCGACAGGCTGATCATCCGACTTGTTCGAAGCGCGCATATATTGTCCATTGTACGGAAGACGAACGTCGAAACAATCACCATGTCATGTTTTTTCAAAACTCTATCTCTCTTCAAAGCTCTAAATCTGATCGACAGTAAGGGTTAAGGCTGAACTTCAGCATGGCCCCGTCCACATTCTTTAGACTAAAAGAAAGGTGAGCCGTCATCTCTGGCGTACCCACCTTCCCTTTCCCCCCAATGTTCGTTAAAGCCGGCGGGTATCTATACCCGCATTCAACAATCTCGCCGCAACACGTTGAGAACTCTTTATGAGAGCCCGTGATCTAAAAATCCCTCACTCACGCCCGGCGAAAACTCTCCAATAAACCGCCCTCCAAAGACATTCAACCGAGACGAAGAGACCGCAATTTCAGGACTCAAACGCCACCCTGAATCGAGGCGGTAAATGCTGCTTTTAGTCTTCGTTAAGTTGTTTGTGATTATAGGTTTCAATCACTTTGGGGTCTGTACGTCTGCGTACTAAATTTATGGAAAAACTATGTTCGATGTGCGCCTTGAAAACTTCGTCGCGGCGCGCGTCGGAGAACACCGAAGCCAACCCCCGCATCTGTGTTCTGGAGCGCACAAACATCTCAAATTATCGTACATAATCGTACAGACGGGGACATTCTCGACACATACAATAGCGCGCAATCTATGCGTGAAAGAGCCTTCTCTTTCTGGGTTGCGGGCGCAGGGAAGAAGCCCGCAACCCTCTTCATAAAGCTGCTTGGACTGCGCATATCAATCCGCTGTTTGCCCTCTGCCCCGTTTGCAGAACTGACCTGATTTCTGCATCCCGAAGGCAAACTCCAGCATTTGGGAGACTTCATAAATGGATCGACGAATCGACGCGGGTGTGACTATCCTCGTCGCCGAAGACGACGAAGACAATCGCTTTGCGATCAAACTGCTGTTGGAGATTCGCGGCTACCGCGTGTTGACGGCGGCGAACGGGTACGAAGCTATTGCCGTCGCCGAGCGTGAGCGTCCCGATCTCATCCTCATGGACTTGCGGATGCCCATGCTGAACGGTCTGGCCGCGACGCGCCAACTGCGCCAGCACAACAACGAGCATCTGCGCCGGATTCCCATCCTCGCACTTTCGGCCTACGACCCGGCGCAGCACCGTGCCGTCGCCATCGCCGCCGGCTGTAACGACTACGTGATGAAACCCATCGACTATGATCGCCTGGAGAATTTGATCGGAACTTTCCTGCCCGGCCTGACCGCCTCTACGCTTCCGGACGCTCCCTTGCAGTCCGACATCATCTACCTGTAGAGCATACGGGTCGTAATCTTCCTTTCGCATGCCGGTGCCGCATCGTCATCAGTTTATGTGCGAGCGGCCTTCATCGCCCCAGTGCGCGACGCTTCGTTAACCGCGCCTTGATTCTTCAACCTTAACCGCAGACCCTCGCGCCGGTCTCCGGCGGATTCCGGCGGCGTATCGATTTGCGAACCGTACCGGCGCGAGCGGACGTTCCGCTTCAACGTTGTTATGATTGAGTCACTTGAAGGGATGATTTGATAATGGAAAGGCCGGGCACGGCGGGACATGTTTTATACGTAGAAGATCACGACGACACGCGCGTGTTGGTGTCGATGATGCTGGAGCAGGCGGGGTTTAGAGTGACCTCGACTGAAACCGGCGCGGGCTGTCTGGAACTGGCGCAGCAGAGCAGCCGGCGATTCGACCTCTATCTGCTCAATCATACTTTCCCCGATGCGTCCGGCGTTTCGATCTGCCTGTTGCTGCGCCAATTCGATCCGACGACGCCGATCATCTTCTATTCCTCGCGCGCCATGCCGCAGGAGAAAGAGGCCGCCCTGCAAGCCGGCGCGCAGGACTATCTCATCAAGCCGAACGACCTCTTTCAGGTTGCGCGGCACGTCGGCAAATGGATCGAGTGGAACCGGCGGCGTGCAGACCCGGCCTGACAGTTGAGACGGCCGAGGTCTCTACGCACTTACGCCCATCGCCTTCCGGAGACAAATAATGTGGCGGCTGGTGCGCGGCTGGTGCGTGGCTGGTGCGCGGCCTCTAACTACGCATGGCGGGCTTACTCTTTACGGCGCGCACCGGCGAGGTGCTTCGTCGGGTCTTCGGTGACGCTGAAATCGGGCGAGATGAATTCCGTGGTGTCGGCCGAATGCAGGGAGCGTGGTCTGGGGTCTACAGTCTGCCCGCCGAGCGTCCCCGGCTCCGCTCCGGACAGTGCTTCTCTTCTCACCACCTCCACGATCTTTCTGCTGAGGAATATCCCGTTGAACATGATGCCGAGACCGATGAGAAACGGGATCACACCGGCGATCCAGATGCGGCTGAGAATCTCGTTATCGCCCGGCGGATTCTGGCCGCTCAGGATGATGCCCTGCATGAAAAAGAAGAGAAAGATCGCCGCGCCGAGTCCGACGCACGAAGTGATGACGCCCGCCTTGATTTCGTTATAGCGTTTCACCTCCGGCGTTACGCCCTGCTCATGCTCAAGTTGATGCGCGCGTCTTTTACGTTCCTCTTCCGACAGGAACATATCCGCGACCCATGTCTTGCTCCAATCGAATTTCTCGCCCGGCGCACGCGTCGCTACTACTGCCTCGCGCACGGCCTGCAAGTTCGCGCCGCACAGATTACAGAACTTCAACTCTTCGCTTTGATTCGCACCGCATTGTGGGCAGAACATAGTGGCCTCCTGTTAATACCATCTCCCCGAAATACGAAATTACAGGCCGAAGGTTCTAACTTCGGATAAACAATTTCAGGCGACCTCAGGGCGAGCGAGATGGACTTGAGAGGGGCAACGTCTCCACGCCAAACGAAAACGGCAGCCGACCTGGGCTGCCGTTAACTTCGGATGTAAATGGTCGGGGCGAGAGGATTCGAACCTCCGACCTCTCGGTCCCGAACCGAGCGCTCTACCAGGCTGAGCCACGCCCCGACAAACAAACTGTGCAGGTATTCTAGGTGCGGCGCGCACGCATGTCAAACATGCAACGCCTGCACGTTCCGACAACACGCCTCAGATCACCCAGCGCACGATGAAGAACCCTACGACCAGCAGCACGGTGAAGATCAACGTGAGAAGTTCAAAATAACGATCAATGAAGGCTTTGATCGGCGCGCCAAAAAAGTAGAAGAGCGAGGCGACGAGGAAGAAGCGCGCCGAACGGCTGAGCACAGAGGCCGCCACCAGCGTCATAAACGGTATCTGGAACGCCCCGGCCGCAATCGTAAAGACCTTGTACGGAATGGGCGTAAAACCCGCGATGGCGATGGCGGCGAAAGCGTTCTGCTCGTAGAGTTGCCGCACGTGCTCGTACTGCTCGCCGACGCCGTAGAGGTTGATGATCTTGCGCCCGATGAGATCGAAAAATTCAAGCCCGATGAGGTAGCCGAACATCCCGCCCAGGACGGAACCGACCGAACAGATGAGAGCGTAGCGGAAGGCTTTTTTGGGGACGACGACGGCCATCGCGATCAGCAGCACGTCCGGCGGGATCGGGAAAAACGACGACTCGGCGAAGGCGATGATGAACAGCGCCCACGCCGCGTAGGGCTTCTCGGCGTAACTTTCCACCCATGCTTTGGCGCGGCGCAGGTAAGCAAATAATTTCTTCAAACCGGGAACGATCCTCTCACAATGATCAAGGTGATGTTAAGAAAACGTTTGACAAGGCTCAGGAATTCGAGCAGGGCGTCGGCTGGCGCGAATCGAAACTCCACGGTAGAGATTCAAGACTCGGCCGCCCAGCCGTAGCGGCCGATGAGCGGGACGAAGGCGCACGCGCCGTGGTCTTCGCGCGCGTAGCCGTCCGGATTACGCAGGACGCGCACGAGCCGCTGCGCGTCGCGCCGTTCGCCGACGGGCATCACGAGCCGTCCGCCGACCTTCAACTGCGCCATCAGCGGTTCGGGCACTTCGGGGCCGCCTGCCGCCGCGAGGATGCCGTCGTAGGGCGCATGCGCGCTCCAGCCGAGCGTGCCGTCGAAGCACTTCACGGTGGCGTTGTAAATGTTGAGGCCGCGGATGCGCGCCTGCGCCACGCGCGCGAGTTCGCTGATGCGCTCGATGGAGAGGACACGACCGGCGAGACGCGCCAGCACCGCCGTTTGATAACCAGACCCCGCCCCGATCTCCAGCACGGAGCTATCGCCGTCGAGTTCCAGCAACTCGGACATGCGCGCGACGATGTAGGGCTGCGAGATCGTCTGGTTGGCGGCGATGGGCAGCGCGTGGTCGCCGTAGGCGTTGCCTTGCAGAGCTTCGGGCACGAAATAATGGCGCGGCACTTCGCGCATCGCTTCGAGCACGCGCCCGTCGCCGATGCCGTAGTGATGGCGCAAGCGCTCGACCATCTGGTCGCGCTGGCGTCTGTATGCGGATGCTTGCGCGGGCGGGATGTGTGATGCGGAACTCAACAGGTTACGGCTCCGTGTGCGTCAAAAGATGATTTACAGTTTCAGGCGTGCCCGGCGGTGCGGTCTCCGGCGGGAACGGCTTCATCCGCGGAGGGCGAATTCCAGGCCTGTAGTTCGGCGAGCGAGCGATGATCCGTCATGTCGCTGCGCATCGGCGTGACGGAGACCCGCCCCTGCTTGACGGCGTAGTAATCCGTGCCCTCGACCGTGTCTTCGGGAAACACCTCTTCGCCGATCCAGTAATAAGCCTTGCCGCGCGGGTCGATCTTCTCCGTGATGATCGGCCGCGCGTTCTTCATGCCCTGCCGCGTGACGCTCACGCC